>CAZBXE010000005.1:0-158635 GCA_964496125.1 uncultured bacterium
CTAGTCCAAGGCTTTTGAGTGAGGAAAGGTTGCCAATTTCCCGTGGAATGGCTGTCAGACGATTTCTTATTAGGAAAAGGGTTTGGAGTGAGGAAAGCTTGCCTATTTCCGGTGGAAGGGCTGTGAGACGATTTCGTCCTAGGTCAAGGGTCACGAGTGAGGAAAGGTTGCCTATTTGCGTTGGAAGGGCTGTGAGCGCTTTTCCCCATAGGTTAAAGGTTACGAGCGAGGAAAGGTTGCCAATTTCCCCTGGAAGGAATTCGACATTGGTTGCTCTTATGCTTAGATGCTCGAGCGACTGTAGTGTTGCAACACGGTTTAGAAGTTCCCCTCTATTGGAGAGAAGTGTATCACCGAACAAATCTATGCATTTGAGCGAAGTACAGTTCTCTTGCCTGAACAAATCAAGTGGTGCAGATGCATCTAGGCTTAAATAAATTGCGTCTTTTAGACATGTTATAGGCGATGTTGCGGAGTCGTCTTGCTTTAACTCTGCTATAATATTTTTTTGAGTGTCTTTGGCTCTTTTGCCCTTTGCCTGCTGCAGAAAGCTTTCCCAAGTTTCTTTTGGGCTGTTGCGTAATAAATCTGTAACTTTTATCGGAAGTAGGTGTGCAAATCTCGGAATGCAATCGAGAGAAATATTAAAATCATTTAGGTGGTAAAGGTTACGAATAGAAAAGCTTCGATTGGCGCTTTTTCCGACACGAAACAAGAGATCTAAAAAGGCGTAAAGTTCAGTTCGATTTCGAAACGAGAAGTTTGTTCTACTTTTCCAAATATTCAAATCGTGAAAGATCATATCATGAAAGGTTTTTGATGCAGACGACAAATTAAAGAGATCACCAATTTTTAAATATTTGGTAGTCAGATCAATTATTTCGATAGGAAGATTTTGCAAGGGAAAAAGCTCTTCTTTCTGTCTCTCGTGAGGGGGAGAGCTTTTAGTGCTTAAAGAACTCGAGGCTCCAGAAATGGGGTTAAAATGTAAGGTGTTTCTACTTGGTCCGTTAGTTTTCATTGGTTTTCCTTTTTTTTATTTAAAACAATCGCATCTATTATTAATTATTGTTGGTTTTGCGCAAACGTCAATTATTGAGTTTGTGTGTAATAAATTATTAATTTCGGCGTGAAATTCTCTTGTTTTTTCGCTAATCGTTTTGTTTTCGGTGACAAAGAAAACTTTATTCTTCTTGTTCCATTTTATCTGCTGTTAACACTTCTGTCAAATACAACAAAAGTATATAGATTTTTTTATGTTTGTTAGCAAATTCTTTCCAGGTCTTGTTATACACAAATGAATTGGAAGTTGGTAATATGCCAAGGAGGCGCTCTCAATTTGTGCCAGCGGTAGAGGCGTCGAAGCGGCTCTGGTTAAAAACCAGAGCGATGCAGACGGGCAAAAAGTGAGGGATTGTCCGACGCAGGGAGAAACAAACTTTCCAGTTCGTTTGTGTATACAGGAAGCAATTGGATGTTTTTATTGACAGAGCCAACCTGCCTTGATTTCTGGAGCGATGAGCTTTTAGCCCCCTCCTCCTTCTTTTTTACCTTGCGCCGAAGGCGGGAGGTGCACATTTACCGTTTTTTTTGTGTACAAAATGATTTGTATCGAATACAATTCATTAAAAAAATAAAAGTATAATCTTGTAAATAATGCAAAGGAAATAAACTATGCAACCAAGCCCTCTTAGAAAATTTGCACATGCCGTTGACCCGGTTCAAGGAACACCGCCCTCTCGGCAGCCTATTTCCAAACAGCCATTTCCTGTTGAAATAATGGAATTGATTTTTGGATTCCTAGATCTTAAAAGTCTTGCACGCAGCAAGGGGGTATGCAGGTTGTTTCGTGCAGTCATCACTCCAGTCTATCACAAACAGCTCTCTGAACTCTATCCTGCTTTTTACTCCTCAAAAGACCCAGAGCGAACTATCATGAAAATAAGAGCATTGCAGGGAAAAACTATTCAGCTCAGCTTGAAGTCTCTTGAAAATGAGATAGCTTTTGCTTCTGTTTGTAATACCATTTTCTCTCCTTCTACTCTTCTGCTCTCCTATAAAAAGCAGAACATTGAAATGAGAGATTTAAAAACTGACGAATGTTACTTGAAAATTCCAGAAAGAGAAAAAAAAATTCAGTGCCTTGCCGCTCTAGGAACAACTTTGTGTATAGGTTACAGAGATCCAGGTAGTATAGAGCTGTTTTCATTCACACGAGAGGGCGTATTAAAACAGAAGTGGGAGATCGACTTAAACAGCTCCTCGTGTAACTCATTTTGTTTTGCGGATACTACTTTATACTGGGGAAGTGGGAACGTGCAAGAAGCTGGATCGGTTAGCAGTTTGTCTCTTGCAGAAAAGAAGAACCTCGTCATAGAAAATACAGAAACAAGATATTCAATCCGTGAATTACAAGTCGTTAATGGTAAGCTTTTCATGCGTACAGACTCTGGTCCTCTTCGTATTTGCAACCTTAAAACATGTGCAGAGGAGGCACAAATAGGTTCACACATCAAAGCTTTCACTATCCTTGGGAACTTTCTTTATACGTTGGACGAAAAAGAACATGACGGGTCCTTTTATGATGCCGAGTCTAGCCGCAACGGGTATTATAGAGGTAGAGGGTGTGCCCTTAGCAGACACAACCTTTCTACAATGATGATGGAGCGAGAAACCAGCAGTCCTTTTACAGATTCAATCGGTGCAGCGAAGATGTTTGTAAATCAAAGTGTGGTTCTAGTAGCGCTAAATAGTTATCCTACAACTAACCTGTTGCTCTTGCAAGCCCAAACCCTCGAAGAAATAGGTTTTTTTACCTTTAACGTAAACCTTCTCGACGTATACCACGCGTTCATTTTTGATGAGACACTGCGTTGTGTTACTTCTAACCGAATTGCTGACTTTGATTTTACTAAAATACCTGGATACCCCCGTACCTGAACACGAAAGAACTCTTCGTTCAGTGTACATCGAAACGTATACCCAAATGAACTGAAAACCTGGTTTTTTCCTGCGTCGGACAAGCTCTCAATTTTTGCCCGCCTGCATCGCTCTGGTTTTTAACCAGAGCTGCTTTGTCGCCGCTTCTGCTTGCAAAATTGAGAGATCCTCCTTGTCATATTCCCAGCTTTTCAGTTCATTTGGGTATAACTTGGGTTAGCCTAAAAGAAACCTTCTCTACGAGACTTGAGTAAGAATTTACAAAGAGAGGGGTGAAATTTCGCTGAATCTTGTCCAACCAAAGCACACCACCTCAATTTCCCAAGAATCAATTTTATCCAGATAGGTTCATGTCCAAAAAAGCGGGGCATGTAAAAATAAATTTCAATTAATTTTTTTTGTTTTCTCTATCGCAAGTAGAAACAAAACAAATTGCATAAAGGATTTTTTTGTGTCATTTCCTAACCCTGTTTCTAAATCGTCAGCAGGATCGAAAAGTAACTCGCTTCGGCCTAGTGTGCCTCCTTCCTCAGAGAAAAGCAAACTGGAAGTAGTCGAAACAACGCAAAATTTAGGAAGACATTTTTTTCAAGAGCCCCGAAACCACGCCCCCCAAGAGCTCTCTGTTTCTCGACCAGGCAATCCACGCCAAGAACGGTGGTCTCACACACAAGAAAAAAAGGTAGATTTAGAGCAGCCAGAAAGAGATAGTAGTAGACCAAGTGGGGGTGAAGAACCAAACAAGTCGGTCACGCCAATCGAATTTTCAGCAAGGAAGCTCTCACCACTATAGGGGTTACAGGGGAGCAGGAAGTGCAAAGTTGGGTTCTAGAGAAATTGTTCAACCATCATACGAGAAACAAATAAAATCAAGTCTTATTCCCTATAATAGGAAAAGGTGTTTCCCCAGATCATTTTACGTTCACGCTCATCCTCAAGTGCTGTGTGAAAGCAGGTGCTGAAAAAAAAGCATTAGACATAATTGACGTAATGATGCCTGACGTGGGCCTAAAACCAAACCTGATTACTTTTCAGCACGTTGCTCGGCGTATTTGCGGCAACGGGTAACGAAAAGGCCGCACTAGAGGTAATTGAAACAGGGATGCCTAAAGTGGGAATGAAACCAGACCCTACTATTTTTACGAATTTTATGGGTATTTTCGTGAAAACAAAGAATAAGGAACAATTAAAGAAGGTGCCAGAGCTTGCAACAAAGCTAGGGGTAGCGTCATGCATTGAGATTTATCGGTCCTTGGTGAATGTTTTTATTGATCTTAAGCAGGTAGATGAGGCGCAAGCAATTTACAAAGAACATGTTGCTCCTTCTGTCCATCCTATTGGGAAGGGAAAACTGATTGATTTACATAGCTTGACGTATGGTACAGCTTATTTAGTTGTGCGAAATCATATTATGGATATGGAAGAGAAAGGGGAAAAAACCCCTCTATTCCATCATTGCAGGGGTGGGTTACCACTCCAAAAATAATCAGCTGTATGGCATGCGAAATTACATTGCACAAAAATTGAAAGAATACCACCCTAATCTTGTGCTGAAGCAAGTGTGGGATAATCCAGGAAGGTATAATCTAGAGTTTGTGGATTGCTAAAAGATTAGATGTTTTAGCCAAGGCGGGATCATTTTCTTGCTTTTGCTAGGCCGCTTGCTCAAGCCTATGCCTGCTGCGTACTGGCAGCTCGGCTGAGCATCGCGGCCTTATCTTCTTTTCTAAAAGACTAATTTGCCACAATTGTCCGGGTTATGTCTTGGCCCTTACATTTTAAGAAAAGACCCTTCTCTTCATTGGCTTCTTTGGGATTCAATAGCTTTTTATCGTCATGTGTATTGTTTCCTCCAAGTTAGCATCTCCTAGGCCAATTAGCCTAGCTAAGGTGACATTTCTACTTTGGGCTTACACAATGCAAGAAAAGAGTTGAGGTAAAAGACAGGGCATGTTACTGTTACTGCATTAAATGAAGATAACGCGGGGTGGAGCAGGGGTTAGCTCGTCGGGCTCATAACCCGAAGGCCGGAGGTTCGAATCCTTCCCCCGCTATTTTAGCGGTATAGCTCAGTGGTTAGAGCAACGGAATCATAATCCGTTGGTCGTTGGTTCGAATCCGACTACCGCTACACATGTCCTAACGAATTCCCTGCCAATATGTTAGGATTCTAGAGACTTATCTATTGCATCCATAATCTTGAACCATTACAACTAAGGTATAGTTGATTGAATGGGGCTTAACGATGAGAGGCATGACACAGCAAAAGTTAGAAGTTCGCGAGCATGTTGAACTAGACGTAAACGGAGAGAAGATATTTGGCATGATTCATCTCCCGCAACAGACGCAAAAAGCGCCTGCAGTGCTCTTTTGTCACGGTTATGCCGGTACGAAAATTGGAAGCCAGAGGATGTTTGTTCTCTTGGCTGAACAACTCAGCAAGGCGGGCATTGTCGCTCTTCGTTTTGACTGCCGTGGTTCAGGCGATAGTGAGGGGGATTTCCAAGCGATGACGATCTCAAGAGAGATCGAAGATACCGTCCGCATGCTGGAATTTTTAGGAAACCACCCGAAAGTTGACCCTACAAAAATCGGTCTCTTAGGTAGGTCTCTTGGCAGTGTGATCGCTGTTCTTACTTCAAAACTTCTCAGAAATACCAAAAGTTTAGCCTTGTGGTCTCCCATTTTTGACTCGGATCAATGGAAAGAAGACCTACAGAATCATATCCAAAATCCAAACGTAGATCTTAAAGGGGGCGGGGCGCCTGTCGTGAAAGGACACAGGTCGAATTTTGTTTTCCTGAAGGAGTTTTTCTCCCTCCAGATGGATAAGGACATTCAGTCTTTAAGTCATGTTCCTCTTCTTCTTGTCCACGGCGAAAAAGACAAGACTGTGCATTTTGCGCAGACAGAGAAATACGAGCTTGCAAGAAAATCTGCGAAGGCTGAAACTAAGCTCATACGCTTGCCAAACACAGATCATTATTACTGTGATGTGCAGGAGCGAGATACCATTGTGCAAGAGACTGCAAAATGGTTTGCTAAAACCTTATCCTAACACACGCATGCTATGCATCTTCCAAAAATTTTCGAAAAGATCAACAAGGCAGCACCAGGGCCTGTAAATACCCTTCCTGCAAAACTGTCGCAAGAGATTTCTTCTCGCTTTCCCCATACTGCAGCCTCACCAGTTTTGACTTTCCAAAAACAAGCCCAAGCAAGACCGGTTCCTCTGCTTGTTGGTGTTGTTTTTTCCGGCGGACAAGCCCCAGGGGGGCATAATGTGGTCACGGGCCTCTTTGATGCCCTCAAAAAAATGCATCCAAGCAGTCGTCTCATAGGCTTTCTTGGGGGACCGAGCGGCATCCTTGATGGTCGTACCGTCGAACTCACCCAGGAAAACCTAGAGCCTTACCGCAACCAAGGAGGATTTGATCTGCTTGGATCAGGCCGGACAAAGATTGAGACAGAAGAGCAGCTCCAACAGGCTGAAAACACTATACGAAAGCTGAAGATAGATGGGCTTGTTTTGATTGGAGGGGATGACACAAATACAAACGCAGCTATTCTGGCAGAGCGCTTTTTAGATAGGAGTGTCGATTGTACTGTCGTAGGGGTTCCCAAAACGATTGACGGCGATGTAAAAAATAGCTTCGTGGACGTGCCCTTTGGATTTGATACAGCATCAAAAACGTACGCGTACACCATTGGCAGCCTGATGCGCGATGCGCTTTCACAGGGAAAATACTATTTTTTTATCAAGCTTATGGGAAGAAGTGCCTCCCATATTGCCCTAGAATGCGCTTTGCAGACACATCCGAACTACACTGTCATTAGCGAAGAGGTCAAAGAGAACAAAAAAAGCCTGCAGGACATTGTTAGAGAACTTGCCGACATGGTTTGCAAACGTGCGGAGTCTCAAAAAAATTTTGGTGTTGTCCTTATCCCAGAAGGCTTGCTTGAGTTCTTGCCCCCCGAAAACTTTACTTCCTTCCCTCCAAAAATTCAGGAGCAGCTAGTAAACGATTTAGACCCGCATGGAAACGTGCAGGTCTCGAAAATTGAAACAGAACGACTTCTGGGGGCTCTTGTCGAGCAGGAGCTTGCCAAACGAAAAGATTTTAAGGGCAAGTTTAACTACCAACCTGTCTTTTTGGGCTATGAGGGAAGATCTTGTAATCCTTCTCAGTTTGATGCGGCTTATTGCTACGCCTTGGGATATGTGGCAGCGGGCCTTTTGAATAGCCGTAAGACAGGGTGCATGTGTGCCTTAAGAAATTTAGAGCTGCCTCCAGAAAAATGGGAGCCATGCGGCGTGCCCCTTGTGAGTCTCATGGGGATGGAAGTGCGTAAAGGAAAGAATATTCCTGTTGTCAAGAAGGCGCTTGTGGATTTGGAGGGTGCCCCCTTTGTCCATTTTAAACAAAGCCGGCAAGATTGGATGTATGAGGATAACTATTTGTATCCCCCTGCTGTCTCCTATCATAATTTTATACCCCCTCTTACGTTAGCCTTGGAAAAAAAGCATGAGTAGAAAACCCTCGAATCCTACGTTCTTGGCAAGCCTCGGCGCAGGTCTTGAATACTACGATTTTGTAATTTATGGCATGATGGCAGAATACCTCGGCCCCCTTTTTTTTGCAGGATCAGCACCTTGGGTGGCGACAGTAAAGGCGTTTGCTGTTTTCGCTGTTGGATACTTTACAAGGCCTCTTGGGGGGCTTTTCTTTGGAATGGTTGGGGACGTGTGGGGGAGAAAAAAAACGTTTGTCTCTGTTATGCTTTTGATGGCCCTTTCTACACTTGCCATTGGCCTGATTCCCACAAGTAACTCGTTTCCAATAGTGGCTCCGCTTTTACTTCTTTTCTTTCGCCTCTTACAAGGCGTTTCTTTTGGGGCGGAGCTTCCTTGTGCTATTACGGTTGTTTGCGAGTTTGCTGAAAAGAAGGGGCAAGGAAGGGACTGCGGTTTTGTGGTATCAAGCGTTGGCATAGGGTCTGCTCTCGGTTCCTTGGTCCTTTTTATGCACACCTTTTTTTTCACAAGAGAAGAGATGCTTGCGTTTGGGTGGAGGCTTCCTTTTGTAATCGGGGGAGTGCTTGCAATTGCAAGCTACTTTATCCGCAGTCGCTTGGAAGAAACACCTGAGTTTAAACCCCAGCACAGCGGTTTTTTTGGCCCGGTTTCTCAGCTTCTTAAAGAGCATAAGCTAAGCATAATCTTAGGGATGGGAAGAACTCTCTTAGCTTCTTCGCTTGTGATCTTTACGCTTTACTTGCCTGCCTATGTATCTTCCTCGCAAAATGTCTATTTTGCAATGACAATGGGAATGCTTTGGTCTGCGTTTTGTTTGCCGCTGGCAGGCAAGGTGGCAGATCACTTTGGCTTCGAGAGAGTGCTGCAGACAGTATCTATTGCTTTCACTGTGCTTGTGCCCTTTCTCTTTATGCTTTTGAAGGCAGGGCATGTCCTCACCTTTGTACTGCTTTGTCAGACAATGATTGCCTTTGCTTCGGCAAGCCTTCTTCCCTCTCTAGCATCCTCCTTCCCCACACATGTGCGATTTACGGGAGTTGGCCTTTGCTATAATTTGACCTATTCACTGATGGCGCTCTCGCCCATGCTCTATACAGCAAGTCCTGCCATCATCCCTTGGTTCTTAGGTTTTGGTGGCATCCTGACAGCACTTAGTGCTTCTCAGACAAAGGCGGTAGTCAGGTTTCGTAGACAAGTAGCTTGAATTTGAGACTCGTTCGGTGTCTCTTTGGGCTTCCTGCTTCCATGCATCCTCTTGCTGCTTATTATCTCTTTTGCTAGAGTATCTCAACATGTGGACTACGGCTATTCAGACATGCAAAGCCCCTCTCGAGGCTAGAATTTTGTTTTATCAACATTTGGGCCTCAAAGCATCATGGGAAGATCTTCTTTATGCTTACAGAAGTAGGTTAGGACAGCTTCCCACGTTATTGGAAAGGCAAATGAGGGCTTACAAAGAGGGTGATGCACCAAAGATCAGTGATGATTTGATCAAGTCCATACCCATACTCGAGAACACTGAAGTTTGTGTGAATTTGAGAATGCAAGCTTGCGCACGTATTTCAATGCTTCCTGAGCCGAGCCGACCTTTTGAGAGCCCAGAGTTTAGTTCTGGGCTACCCAATGCATGCAAAATGAGACAGGGAGTGTTTTTAGCCCTTAAAGGGATGGTCGAGGAACTTGATCGGCTGGCTCCCTCTTTTGGCTATGTTAGTGGACAGTTGGAAATTAAAGTATTTGAGGCGCTTCGTGATGTGGAAACGCAATCTCAGTTGTTTGAAGCAAAGATGAGCGAAATACGGCAAGCAAATCCACAAATGTTGGAAGAAGATGTGGAGTTCGCCACGGCTAAGTGGGTTTCGCCTGTAAAAAATAACATTCCTGTGCACTCAACGGGAGCGGCAGTAGATATCCGTCTTTACGACAATAAAACAAGAACGTTCTTGGATGTTGGTGGTTTTGGGGTTATTTGGGGCGCTTCGGAAAATGCGCCCTCATTTTACGAGGAACTGTCAACAGAGCAAAAGGCAAACAGGTTGCTTTGTTTTATTGCTGCTACTAAGGCCGGCTTGACAAATTATGTTTTTGAGCATTGGCATTACTCTTTAGGTGATCGCTACGGAGCTTTTTGGAACGGTCATGCATGCGCCTCTTATGGGCCTGTTAGGGAGTGAGATTGTACAGATAAATCATTGTTTGTATTTGCTTCATAAGTGCTTTGGCTTCGATTGAACTTGCTTGATCACAAGTGTTTATAAAAAACTTGTATTAAAGACCTGGTAAAGTTATAGGAGCAAGAGGGTGTTTTGATAAAGGTAATATTGGAACCAAGTGGCGATGGGATCATTACAGCGTTCCCTATCAAAAAGTAGGTGGGATGTGGAGCATTTATCTTTCGAAGAAAAAAAATATTGGATATGTTGAAAGATTTTAAAGATCGATTACCAAAGGAGCGTGTGGACGATATTACTCTTTTGGCAACCCATGGAGAGTGGGGCCTTGCCTACGAGATTCTTTGTACCAACATTAGCGACTTCAATATAAGCCTTTCAAGGGAATTATATAACAGGTTGGGAGATTACGGGAGCTCTATAGGCGCGGACCCTTATTATCAAAACATTTTAAAGCAATTGGTTGTTGATTAATCAGCATTCCACCCTAAGAAACTGAAAAGTCGGTTTCTGCCTCAGCCTTTCAGGCTTTCAATTTCTGGTCGCCTGCATCGCTTTGGTTTTTACCCAGAGCTGTTTTGGCCCCGCTACACTTGCAAAAAAATCATTTTTTTAAGCCAGGCAGGCAAGAGAGGCCAAGAGCTGTTTGGTGTAGGGATGCTCTGGTTTTTCGAAGAGGGCTTCCGTGGTGTGAATTTCTACAAGCTTTCCCTTTTGCATGACCCCAATCCGGTCAGCGAGGTAACGAACAACAAGCAAGTCATGCGAGATTAAAAAGTAGGTAAGTTGAAGTTCTTTTTTTAAATCCTGAAGCAAGTTTAGGATCTGCGCACGGATTGACACGTCGAGTGCAGAAACAGGTTCATCGAGTACAATGAGCTTTGGGTCTACGGAGAGAGCTCTTGCAATCCCAATCCTTTGCCTTTGTCCGCCGCTAAATTCATGGGGATAACGTGAGAGGTGGGTTGGCAGTAGTCCTACAAGATCTAAGAGCCTTCCTGCTTGCGCTCGAGAAAATAGTTTTCCCTGTACAAATGGCCCCTCACTGATAATCTCCTCGACCGTCATGCGGGGGTTAAGTGAGGAAAACGGGTCTTGAAAAATCATTTGGGCAGACAAGGCAGATGCATGTAAGGCAATAGTGCCAGAGGTAGGTTGAAGCAGGCGGACTATCATTTTGGCAAGGGTTGTTTTTCCAGAGCCGCTTTCGCCCACTAGACCAAAAGACTCACCCTCTTCTACGCTAAGAGAAACAGCGTCTACGGCAACATGCGAGCCGTATTGCTTTGTCGCTTTATCAAGTGTCAGAATGGGCATGGCCTGATCCTTAGATAGCTTTCATCATGCAGCCAGCAGGCAGCCTTCTGGCTACTGCCGAGATTGATCTCAGGAGGTGACTGTGTGCAAATCTGCATGGCGTAAGGGCATCTTGGCCAAAAGGGGCAGCCAGACGCTCTTAGCTCAGGTTCGGGAGGTCTTCCTGGAATTGTATAGAGTCTTTCCCCTTTTTTTTGGTGAAGGCGGGGGACTGCCTGCAAAAGTGCTTTTGTGTAGGGGTGCTTTGGACCCTGTAAGATAGCACTTTTTGTGCCAGATTCCACAATTTTTCCGGCATACATCACATAAACCCTTTCGCAAAACTCACTTACAATCCCAAAATCATGTGTAATCAAAAGAAGTGCCATTTTTTTCTCTTCCTGCAGATTTCGTAGAAGGGTAAGGATTTGAGCCTGTACGCATACATCAAGGGCAGTTGTGGGCTCATCTGCAATGAGGAGATTTGGCTTTCTTGCTAAGGCAATTGCAATCATTACCCTCTGGCGCATTCCACCGCTTAGTTCAAAGGGATACTGTTCATATCTTTCTACTGGCTTGTCAATACCAACTTTTTCAAGAAGTGCGCACGCTTCTTCCTTTGTAATGCCGCCTCCCTCGATGATTTGCTTACCAATACGCATCGTGGGGTTAAGGGATGTAAGTGGGTCTTGAAAGATAAAACTAATTTCGCACCCTAGGATCGAGGAGAGTTCTTTTCTTGATTTTCCAAGAAGTTCTACCCCCTGGTAGGTAAAAGATCCTGATAGATTTGCCGGGATGAGCCCTAAGGGCGCTTGCATCGATATGCTTTTGCCAGAACCAGACTCTCCCACCAGAGCAACGATCTCCCCTGCCCTGATAGACATGTTGATCCCGTCGATGATTTCTGTCCCGTGCAAGCTGATGTGTAGATTTTTAATTTCGAGTAAGCTCATTTTTTTAGCCTCGGATCGAGCGCATCCCGAAGACCATCTCCTAGCAAGTTTAACGAAAGCATGGTAGAGCTAATAAAAAGGGCTGGGAAAAACAGGCGCCAAGGGTAATATTTCATGGCCGGAAGCCCGTCATTTGCCATTGTACCCCAGCTGGCCATGGGAATCTGGACGCCAAGGCCAAGGAAGCTTAAAAACGCCTCTGCAAAGATCGCAGAAGGGATGGTGAGGGTCATGGTGACAAGGATGGGTCCGAAGGCGTTGGGGATAATATGACGAAAGAGTATCCGTTGGGGGGAAGCTCCTAGCACCTTGGCAGCAAGGACATAGTCTTGCTCTTTTAATCTTAAGGTTTCTGCCCTCACAATACGTGCCATCGTGATCCAGCCAATGATCGTAAGAGCGCAGATAATTGGCAAAAGGCCGGAGCCAAGGATGCACATTAAGAGAATCACTACAATCAGGTAGGGAAGGCTAAAGAGGATATCAGCAATCCGCATGAGAATTTCATCGGTTTTACCTCCAAAGTACGCAGCGATGCCTCCGTAGACAACACCCACTACAAGGTCGATAAGAGCTGCAGAAATGCCTACAAAAAGAGAAATCCTCCCACCATACCAAATCCGTGTAAAAATATCACGTCCCAGTTCATCTGAGCCAAACCAAAAAGTTGCAGAAGGCGGCTGATTTTTTTGCTCGAGGTGATTTTCATAGTAGGTATAGCCACTGATCTTTGGTCCAAGCCAGCTGCAGAAGAAAAGAGCGATCAGAAAGTAGAGCCCTGCTATGGCAGGACGATTTTGACGAAGGCGCTGAAGGACATCTTTCCAAAAAGGAAGGTGACGCCCCGAGGTCTTTTCTGTCTCTTGTGGGGGTAGGAGGCGATCAAATGGATTCATGTATCCTCCTGCATTTTGATTCTGGGATCTATATAGCTTAAGGCAAGTTCTTGCAGGAACACGGCGAAGAGAAGAAGAGCACTGTAGAAGACTGTCAATCCCATAATGATTGTGTAGTCGCGGTTTGTTACACTTGTCACAAACCACTGTCCAAGACCAGGTATGCCAAAAATCTTTTCTATGACAAAACTCCCCACCAAAATATTGGCGGCAAGCTGCCCCAAATAGGAAAGCACCGGCAGGCAGCCGTTACGCAGGCAGTGGAAGAGCGCTACGCGAGTCTCGCAAAGGCCTTTGGATCTTGCTGTTTTAATGTAGTCTTGCTGCAGAACTTCGAGGAGGTTTGCACGGGTGAGCCTGGCAATGAATGCGGTTGGAAGGGCAGAAAGGGCAAGTGTGGGCAGGATCGAGTGACTAAAGGTGCCCCACCTTGCCACGGGAAGAAGGGCAAGTTTTACAGCAAAGAGGTATTGCAAGAGGGTGGCCAGGATGAAGCTTGGAATGGATATGCCAATCGTAGCCAGTAGCATGGCCATATAATCTTGCCACTTGTTTTGTCGAAAAGCAGCCAGTGATCCCAAAAGGACTCCAAGAGCTAAGGAGAAAATGAGGGATTGCATGCCAAGTGCAAAGGAGACGGGAAAGCCCTCTTTAATGATCATATTAACTGTGCGCCCCTTATATTTGAAGGAAGGTCCGAGGTCCCAAGTAGCAACCGCTTTTAAGTAGCGGAGATACTGTATATACCACGGATCGTTTAGCCCGTAATGCGCCTTTAAACTTGTTAGAATTTCTGCAGGGATCGTTTGTTCCTGGGCAAAGGGGTCGCCTGGAATTTCCTTCATCAGGAAAAAGGTGAATGTGATAATAACCCACAGGGAAAAGAGCATGGAGGCTAACTTTTTCAGATAAAAACTCATAACCCGCTCATTTTGTAATATTTCTACCTTTTTTTTCATCAGTAAAAAAATCCATATTGAAATCTTTTTTTCAGTTCGCCAATGTGCGCTTATGGGAAGGATACAACTCGGAATCATCATGGGCGCCTTTCTTGCTTTTGTGGTAGGGGGCTCGGCCTTTTTCTCTAAATATCGGGTTTCGGATACGATGATTATCCCAGTCGAAGAGGTGCGTGCGACAGAGTATCTCGAAGATCCCGCTGATCGAAGTATTCATTACGACCGGTATAGTAGTAGATACCTTCGCCTTGTTAAAAAGGATCCGTTTCATTTCGATTTTATTTTTGAGTCGATGGACCCTAATGTCGCGACAGTATCATTTAAAAATGTGGACCTTCGTCTTTTCCTTCCTATTGAACCTAAGTGGGTTAAAGATGATCCTGAACTGCGCAAGATTACCTATATTGAAAGGCAGTGGAACCGGCAGCAGATCGCATTTCGAAGAGACTCACCCTTTATTGAAGTCTCAGGTGGTGATGGCTTTGAAAAGCAGGCCTTGAATAGTCCAGAGCTTGTTAAGAATGAGCTCAATGCAGGGCTTTGGGAGGTGCAGCTTTTTACGAATGAAAGGGGAAAAAAAGCGCTCTATTATCATGGGTGGTTTCGTCTTCCTCTTGGCCATTATAAGAGGATCTTTGAAGAATACAACCGTACATCGTACTGGAAGCACTGGCTTCGCCTTGAATATTGGCTAGATCCTACAGGAACACCTGTAAACCTTTCAAAACTGCGCAAGGTGCTCGGACAAAGAGAGTTATATGCTTCTTACAACGCACAGGAAAAAGTGATTGCTCGGGGTGAGCAGGTAAAAAAGGCACGGATGTTGAATGCCAAAGGGGTGCGCTGTTGGGGTGATTTTTGTGGAGAAAAAAAGAAAGTGGAATTTGCCACGTTTGAAGCCCCAGGTCGGTATAATGCTTTAAATCCACGTAGCAGTGACCTCGAGAGGTTCGCCCGCTTGGAGAAGGTGACCTTGAGGAAAATCAAATCTCCAGGCAGTTCACACCTTCTTGATGAAATTGAACTTATTTTTATGGGTAAGGATGGAAAAGAAGTTCGATTTATTGTAGGGGGGGTTTCTCTTCAGATGCTTCCCGCACTGAGCATGGACCACTATCCCAAAGGGTTCTACATGCCGATGGGGATTTCCGTGCCACCCTACTACCAGATGTATGAACAACTTCAGTTGAATCAGCCGCAGGATAGCCCCTACTATTGCCTTCTGTTAGATAGTAAAGGACGTTTTATCAACCACCATGCCATTGGGATTGAAGGCCCTGTGATGCATTTGGATGTTGAAGATCCAAACTATCTACATCTTTATTTCCTCTCGTATGAAAGACATTCGCTTGTGCGACACTTCGTGATTTCCTTAAGTGATATAGAACGCAAGCTTGCCTTTCGTGATACCCTGCGTTAAAATTGGCAAGGAAAAGTGCATTTAAAGCGAAAGCGCCTTCAAGATACGGGTGGCAAAATAGCTGATCCAGAGGCCTTCTAGCATCTCTAGATAGACAAGGGGCAAGGGAAGTTGCGTGAGGGCAAAGGTGCCCATGAGCGGAATAGAGATACGCAGAAGGCGTCTGCCTAGGGAAGTTTGTGCTGGAAGCAAGAGATTGGTCTTGGAGCATAGGTACAGCCCAAGAGCAATCGATATGCAGAAGGCAGCAATGGCGTAGATGCGGGTGCCATCGAAGGGCAGGGGGATAAGCAAGGAAAAAAACGGTATGAAAAGGCCAATACTAAGCTGCTTTTCTAGAGATTGCTTCGAAAGATAATCTTCGACTTTTGGAAACAAGAAAAAGTAGGTGGCGACAAGAAAGAGACCTGCAATCCATCCCCCAACGATGTCTGTTGGAAAATGCAAGCCCAAATAGACGCGGGAGAAAGAAAGCCAGAAAAAAATGTTGATGGCTGCAAAATAACCCCAGAAATTCTGAAGGGCGCAAGCAATAAGAAAAGCGTAAAGAACGGCGCTTTGAGCGCCACCGCTTGGCATACCGAAGGGGCTTTTGAGAAGAACGAGCGGTACGTTTGGATCGAAGGCTATAGGACGAGGCTGCATGATGAGGTGCTTGAGTGTCCAGTTAAGAACACCATTGATCGCCAAGATGTAGCAGAGCCGTGCCCCTGCTTTTTGGCTGACGCCATACCAGATCAAGGGGATCAGCAGCAAGGCAAACTGTGGCGTATCTACCAAATTTAGGGCGCTGAAAACACTATCGAGAAGGGGAGCCCGCGCGCTTTGGATAGCATAGATCCAATCCATCTCTACCGCATGCAGAGTTTCAAAAAAGTTACTCATCAAAATAAGCCCACTTAAGATCGGCATAACCGGATGGAGCAAGGACTACATCTTTGAGTCTGGGATTTTGAAGATACACGGTAGATGAAAAGAAGAGAGGAGCGATGGGCATCCCTTGAATGAGGATAATTTCCGCCTCTTTCAACATGGCAAGCCTTAACTTCTCATCGGTTTCAAATTCCGCTTTCTCTAAAAGATTTCTAAAGTGGGAATCTTCCCACCCTGTATGGTTGAGAGGCTCGTTTTTATCCTTGTAGAAGCTAAGCATGCTTGCGGGATCGGGGTAGGTAGAGGCTAAACCAAGGCGAGCTATCGAAAAGTCGCGAGAGAGGAGCCTATCCAAATACACTTTCCACTCTTGGTTGTCGAGCCCAACCTGGATGCCGAGTACCTCTTTCCATTGCTGTTGCACTGCTTGCGCGACTTTGCTGTGCGTACTTATGGAATTATAGACTAAGGATACGGGTGGAAAGGTTTTTCTAGTAAGGCCAAGCTCTTTTAATCCATTTTCAAAAATTTTTTTTGCCTCTTTTGTGTCATCATCGGTAAAGAGGGGGGTATCGGTAAAGCCAAGCGCGGGAGGTATGATTTGAAGTGCCGGGATCGAGCCATTTTGCAAAATATTTTCGGTAATTTTCCTGCGATTTATAGCCAGGCTAAATGCCCTACGGATCTTTTCATTTGAGAAAGGGGGCCTCTCAGTGTTGAATTGATAAAATTCGAGAGCTGTTCTTGGCTCGCTATGCAAGATGGCCATTTTTTTTAGTGCAGCAAGGGCATCTATAGGAATGTGAGAAAAGGGAAGTCCTGCCCAATCAAGATCGCCTTCCTCAAACATTGCAAGCTCCGTAGAGCCGTCCTCAATCATGAAAATTTCAGCGCCTTTAAGGCGAACGTTTTTCTCATCCCAATAATTCTTGTTTTTTTCGAGGACGATAAGGTTACTGTGTTTCCAACTTTTTAGGGCAAAAGGACCATTCGAAACATAGTTTGGGCCGGCATCATCTGCCCAATTCAGGTGATCTTTTACAATATGTTGAGGTGTCGGGCAGAAGCAGCCCAACGTAAGCAGTTCGAGAAAGTAGGGAGCGGGGTGCTCGAGCGTGAGCACAAGCGTTTTGTCATCCTTTACCTGAATACCCACGTCATCTAAAGAAACTTTGCCCATTTTGGCTAATTTGGCATTTTTCAGGATGTAAAGCATGTTGGCAAATTCGGCAGGACTTGTGGGGTCTAGGATAAAGCGAAACGATGCGGCAAAGTCATTTGCTGTCACAGGCTTTTCGTCTGACCAGTGCGCGTTTCTTAAGTGAAAGGTGTAGGTTTTTTTGTCCTCGGAAATTTCATACTTCTCTGCAATCGCGGGGACAACCCCCCCTTTTCTGTCTCTTCCGAATAGACCTTCAAAAAGCATTCCTATCACAAGAAAGGAGGGGAAATCAGCTGGGATTCTGGGATCAAGACTTGGGGGTTCCGAGTGGAGGTTGACCCGGAAAATTCCCGGTTTCTTGGATTGCTGATCCCCGTTGTAACAAGACAATAGGGATAGAAGCAAAAGGAAAGAAAAAACTTTTTTAAGGAACAAGCCGCGCCTCTTTTAGGTCTAAGTATCCGAGCCCCGAGAAGATTATGCCTTCAAGCTTTGGGTTTTTGACAAAGTTAAATGCCGAGTGGTACATCGGAATGGCTGGTGTGTCCATAAGTAAGATGTTCGCAGCTTCTCGTAAGAGGACAGCTCTTTTTTCGGGATTCAACTCTTTTTGAGAGCTTTCGAGAAGGGAAACATAGTTTTGGTTTTCCCACCCTGTATTATTTGTGCCATTGCTTTTGTATTTAAAAACCTCGAGGAAACTGATGGGGTCTAAAAAGTCAGCAAACCAAGAGCCCATGGCAATTTGGTAGTCACCCTTTGAAATTCGATCGAAGAACACTTTGTGCTCAAGTGGTTCTAAGAGGAGCTCAATCCCAAGGCGTTTCTTCCATTGCTGTTGCAGGGCAGCGGCTACTTTTCGATTTCTGTCGTTGCTTGAGAAGGTATAAACAAGTCGAGCAGGAACTAATCCAGATGCAATTTCTTGATAGACAGGTTCTTCTATTGTTAGGAAGGAGGGGGGCACGATATGAGTGGCGGGGGTTTGACCTCCTTGAGTAATGTGGGTTGTGATCGCTTCCCTATCAATGGCCAGGCTGAGAGCTTGTCGAATTTTTGGATCGCTTAGTGCACTGCAGGTAGTGTTCACTCGAAGAAAATTTGTTCCGGCGCCCTCTTTAATGCCAAGGATCCCTTCTTTTTTGAGTGGTTCAATAGAATCCTGCGGGAGAGTGCCCATAGGCGAGCCGATCCAGTCGAGTTCCCCTGTTTCAAAGAGACTGATCGCAGTTTGTTCATCGATAATTACAATTTCTACTGTATCAAGTTGGACTGAGGGGGCGTCCCAATACGCCAGATTTCTTTCGAGGAGGATATGGTCGCTATGCTTCCACTCCCTTAAAGTGAAAGGACCATTCCAAGCGCCTTCTCGGTAAGGGAAAAATGGAAAAGAAGCGACAAGATGGTTAAAGTAGGGGGTAGGCCAGGCAAGTTGCACAACAAGTGTATTTTCCGTCGGAGTAGAAATCCCAACCTCTTCCATTGGGCAGGTGCCGTCTCTAAACGCTTTGGCACCTACAATAGGATAGAAAAGGCTTGCATTTGATTTCGGGTCTTTGGGATCGATTTGTGCAAGCCATGCGTTTTTAAAATCCGTCGCCCTAACTTTTTCTCCATTTGACCATTGTGCCTCCCGAAGAACATACGTATAGGTTTTTCCATCTTCAGATACGTGTACTTCTTCGGCAAGCGCAGGGACAAATTCCCCCTCTTTTCCCGTTTTCATGAGCCCCTCATAGAGAGCTCTTAAAATTGTGACGGTATCAAGACTGCGCGTAGACCGAGGGTCGAGGGTAGCGGGGTCATGTGCAAGCTGTATCCGTATCCCCTTTTTTGGGGGAACGGGCTCATGACAAGCTGTTATAAGGCAAAGCATAAATGTAAAGAGAACGCCCATTTTCATGATAGAGAGCAAAGCAGGGCCTGCCAAAAAAGTCAACGAGAAAGAGGGATTTGTACAGCAATCAAGGAGGGGCAAGGGGGAGCATTACCCATCCATTTTACTTCCCCTTACGCATCCTTTTCTTTGATTTGAAGGATACTATCGTTAGAGCGAGTAAAATCACTCCACTCCTTCAGGAAAGAGTCTTCTGTCACTGTAATTTCCCAGCCATGGTAAGGGTCTCGGATTCTTACAGATCCCTCTTCTAGATTCACATCATCGACAACGACTACATGACTTCCGATTGCACCTGATAGGCTCACAATGGCTGAGCGCGCTTGTCAATACGAGCCTTAAGTTCTGCTAAATTCGTGGGTTTTGAAACTGTAACAGTAAGGCCTGCTTTTTTAAAATCATAAGCCATATCATCCTTATTCCCTAAGTTTCTTCTATAGCCTCCTCCATGTTAACTTGCTTGTGATGGTCTTTAATCAACAGGGCTGTAGCGCCGGCTGTGCAGGAGCGAGTGGCTTGCTGTTGTATAATTGCCTTCCCATGCTGTCTTTTTAGCTTTTTGTGTAGAGCGTTCCCATTTTGACAAAAAGTTTCGTTCCATGTATTGTCCGGTAAACAAAGTCTAGTGAAGGTTTTTTGATGGCAAAGATTTTATCCGTTCTCGTGGTTGTTGCTGTTTTACTTGGTGCATTTATCGCGCTCAAGCAATCAGAAAACAGCTATAAAGCACTCCCTATGAAATTAGAGACAACACTTACACAAGCTCCCTTTGAGAGCTGGAGGGAATTTAAAGATCCCTTAGGACGCTTTAGTGTAAGTCTGCCTTACGTGCCCCAACATGCTTCAGAGTCCCGCGGGGATGTGGAAAGTAAGAACCTTCGTAAGTACGATATGTTTGTGGCCGAAAAAGAAGATGGAACAACTCTTATGATCAGCCTGATTAGTTATCCAGGTGGCCTGGAAACGACCTCGTCCTATACACTTTTGGAATCTGTACTCAATGAAATGCTAAATGCAAATCAGAATAGCAAACTCGTCTCACAGGGCAAAAGTAAGTTCTTAAACCACGATTCGCTTGATTTTGTAATCAGTAACCAAGATGTTAACATCGAAAGCAAGACTTTTGTAGATGGCAATACACTTTACATCCTCTCTTTTGTAGCTAAAGGGGCAAAGTTTGATCAAAAAGAGTATGAGTATTTTATTCAGTCCTTTAAGTTGCTCTCTGGCCCTCGATGAACAGTGATTTATCCCTTTGTGTTCCGATTGTCGGCCCCTCCCTCCAGGAGGCAAGATCGCAGCTTTTAGAAGCCATTAAATCAGCCAATATTGTTGAATTTCGCCTCGATCTTTTCCAGGCAAAAGACCCCCAGCAGATCACGGAACTGCGAAATCTTGCTACCTGCTCTGTTCTTTTTACGTATCGAGAAGAGAAGGGAGATCAAGACTTTTCAAAGCTTCGTCATGTGATTGAGAGTCTTTTTAAAGCAAAGCCCGACTACATTGACGTGAATTGGACAATACCTGATGAAGTTTATCAAGACCTGGTCAGTCGGGGTGGGGATGTGAAGTGGATTCTCTCGTACCATAACTTTGAACGCACACCAAGTGATCTTGAAGCGGTTTACCGGAGCATGCGAGGAAAAAAAGCTGCTATCTACAAGCTATCCACCTTTGCTAATAAAACAGAAGACGGCCTTAGGATGTCTTCGTTTGTGCTTAAGAAGAATAGGGAGGGGGATTCGGTCATAGGGTTTTGCATGGGAAATAAGGGGCAGGCATCCCGTATTTTGGCGCCGCTTCTGGGCTCTCCCTGGTCTATGGCGTGTTTAGACGCTCATACAATGAGCGCGCCCGGTCAACCAACAGTGGCCGAAGTTGCAATTTATCTCTCAGGCAGAAAAAAGGGAGCCCAACTTTTTGCGCTTCTTGGTGATCCTGTGGTCCAGAGTCGGGGTGCCACCTACCACAATGGCCATTTTGTGCAGAAGGGAATCAATGCCGTTTATCTGCCCTTGCAGGTAGGAACAAGAGATTTGCCTTCTACGCTGCCCGTCCTTGTCCAGCTTGGCTTTAAGGGTCTTAGTGTTACGATGCCCTTGAAGGAGGAAGTGATTCGCTACATGGATCGAGTTGACACTGAGTCTGCGAGCATTGGTGCTGTAAACACAGTGCATATCGTAGAGAATAAGCTGCTTGGCTTCAATACCGACGGACGTGGTCTTCTCAAAGCGTTCCACGCAGCCTTTCCTGGGTATGAACTTTTAGGAAAAAAAGTCCTTGTTCTCGGGGCTGGGGGTTTTGGAAGAGCGGTAAGCTATGCTTGCAAGCAAGAAGGGGCTTTGATTTCTATTTGGAATAGAACTGCAGAAAGGGCACACCTTGCTGCAAGAGCTCTTGATTGCTCTCTGCAAATGGAGCTTAATCCTGCAGGTTTTGATGTGATTATTCAAGCTACTTCTTCTGGGATGTTCCGAAGAGAAAGTCTACTTCAAGCAGAGGACTTTGCTTCAAACATGATTGTAGTCGATGCTGTTTCTTCTGCCGTGAAAACCCAGTTTTTAGAGCAAGCAGAAGAAAAAGGTTGTAGGACTTTATCTGGAATCGATATCTTTAAAGCCCAGGCAGTTTTGCAGCAAGAAGTTTGGAAATGCGTCTAAGACTTGAGCGGAGCACTCTTACAGGTACACTTTTCCCCAGGCCCTCGAAGTCAGAGTCGATTCGGGCTCTTTTTTTTGCATCGCTTGCAGAGGGAACGTCTCTTTTGACAAACTTGTTAGATTCCCCAGATGTAGAGGCAGCAATACGAGCATGCCGTGCCTTTGGCGCTGTAATTGAAAGGTCGGGTCGTGAGGTCTCTGTGCAGGGGGTGGGAGGGCGGATTTGCAGCCATGCCGCGCTCGATGCTGGTAATTCAGGACTTGTCTATCGCTTCGGTCTTGCCCTCTCTGCCTTAGGAGAGAGAGAAGTAACGATGACGGGAGATGAATCCATCCTCACAAGACGCCCGATTGCGCCCCTTATCGAAGCTCTTACTTCTTTAGGAGCACGCATTCAACAAAGGCCTTTAAGAGTAAAAGGCCCTTTGCATGCAGGAAGCGTAAAACTGCTTGGCGAAGATTCTCAGCCCGTATCTGCCCTTCTGATTGCTTCCGTTTTCCTGGAAGGAAAGACCGAGATTACAGTGGAAAATCCAGGGGAAAAGCCGTGGGTGGACCTCACTCTTTCTTGGTTTGACCGCCTTGGCATTTCTTATACAAGAGAGGGGTATCATTTTTTTTCTGTGCCTGGAAAGGTAATCTACAAGGGTTTTCACTATGTTGTGCCAGGAGACTTTAGCACCATTAGCTATCCTGTAGCTGCAGCGATCCTTACGGGCGGCACTCTTACGGTACAAGGACTTGACTTTAAGCAGCCCCAAGGAGACAAGGAAATTCTGTTTTTGTTAAAAAGAATGGGAGCAAATCTAGAGATCGATGAGGCATCTGGATCTCTATGGGTACACAGAGGAGCCAGACTTCAGGGGATTACCCTTGACTGCAATGCAATGATTGACGCAGTTCCCCTCCTTGCCGTGCTTGGTACCTTTGCTTCTGGGGAAACGAAGATCCAAAATTGCCGCATCGCTCGATTTAAGGAGTGTGATCGGTTAAAATGCATGGCAGAGGAGCTAAAAAAGATGGGAGGTAGGGTGATAGAGATGGAGGATGGTCTGCTTATACAACAGGGGGCTCTACGAGGTGCGCACTTAGATAGTCACCTCGACCACCGTGTAGCACTTTCACTTGCTGTTGCAGCCCTAGCAAGTCCTGGGGAGACCGTGATTGAGAGGGCAGGCTGCATGGAGAAGACCTATCCTGGATTTGTAAAAGAGTTTCAAGAAATAGGAGCTAATGTTTGTGAACATAGTATTCATCGGGTTTAAGAAGTGTGGAAAAACAACCATTGGCGCAAAAGTGGCCGAGCGGCTGCATCGTCCTTTTGTGGATATCGATCAACTGATTTCAAAGCTCTATAGTGATGAGCTTTTATCTCCAGCTGAAATTTACCAAAGAGAGGGAAGAGAACGCTTTCGCCAGATGGAGAAAAAGGCAGTCTATACGCTTGGCCAGGTAGAGGGGGCCGTGATTGCGTCAGGTGGGGGTACAGTGCTGACTGATGAGTGTGTGCGTATTTTGAAAAGACGCGGATTTTTTGTATACCTGAAGATTTCCCTAAAGGGTTTGAAAGAGAGAACGATAACAGGGGAGGCTCTGCCTGTGTTTCTAGATCCAGACCTTCCTGAGCTTGCTTTGGAGGGGGTTTATAAGACCCGTGAGGGGATTTACGCCTCCCTTTCTGACCTGACTGTAAGTGTTGATGATGTGGATCAAGAAACTCTAGTAGACCAGCTTGTCCATGCCATCACCCACGACATCTATGCATGAAGGTTTGGTGGCAAAGAAGAGGGTCGCCGTGCCAAAGGTTAGGGAGCGGTTTTTTACATTCTCAAAACCTGACTTTTGAAGCGCTGTTTGGATTTGGACTGGAGGGATGAACGTTTTGATGCTGTCTGCTAAGTACTCATAGGCCTTCTTGTTTTTTGTGATGAGTTTTCCAGCAAGTGGGACATAGGTCTTTAAGAAAAGCGAGTGAAGGGAGCGAAAAAAACGATTTTCTGGCTTGGTTAGCTCCAATATTGCCAAGGTTCCGCCCGGCTTAAGCACACGGAAAGCCTCTTGTATGGCATCCTCAAAATGAGGAATATTTCGAATGCCATAGGCTACTGTGATCAGATCGATTGTTTTGTCTTCCAAGGGGATGTTGCGTGCATCAGCCTCATAAAAATAAAAGGTGGCAGGAGCTCGTTTTTTTGCGATTTCAAGCATGTTCTTGCTAAAGTCGAGCAGGTGGCACTCTTTTGCTTTTTTGTGGTAGAGAAGCGCAATATCGCCTGTTCCGCAGCAAAGGTCAAGGTAGCGCTCAGAGGGAGGTAGATCCTTAATAAGCGCATAGTTCCAAAAGCGGTACAGCCCAAAGGAGAGAAAAAAATTCCCTCTTGTGTAGTGGCTTGCGATCGCATCAAAGAGGGAGCGAATCGTTTCAGGTTTCTCTTTTACATAACTCATGGAATCTCTGAACTCCTCTGGCTTCCTCAGCGTCAAACTCAAAATGTAAGCAGTTGAAATACGAACGGAGCATCTTTTTTTCAAGGACGCCAGATTTAAGGCCCATTTCCAAAAGATGCTCAGAGTCTTTTTTTCCAGCTTCATAACTATCAGTGATCGCCTTTGTAAAATGTTCTATCTCTTCTCTTTTGTTTTGGAAGCTGTTTTTATGCGCAGCAAACACAGCAAATGTGAAGGGAAGGCCTGTAGCATGATACCAGGCAGATCCAAGATCAAGCTTTTGAAAGCCGGGAATGCTTTTGTTTCTTAGGCAAAAGTCTCCGATTAAAAGGAAAGCGTCTTGCTGTTCCATCATACCCTGAAGAGGGGTAAAAAGGGGGGTGATTTTCCAGAAATGGCGACAGAGAACTTTGAGCAACTGGGCAGCGCTTGCGCTTTCACTTGTAAGTGCAATTGTTTTGTAGGTCAGCTCTTGCAGCGTCCCCTTGTAGTAGAGACAAACGCTTTGTATCTCTTCATAGCTTGCAATACAAAGATTCGTGATGCGTGTGTAGTGCTCTTCATTCTCTAGGAAAACAGCCGTGCTTACAAGGGATATATCAATCTTTCCCTGAAGTAGCATCTCATTAAGTTTTGTGGGGGGTGCCGAGATCAGCTCGTACCTTGTTTCGTTTAGATAAGAAAACAGAGGGACAGTGTTGATGTAGCCGATCCTGCCAATTTTTAACATGTCTGCAGGGCCTTTTGCCCGGAGTGGATCTTTCGCGGTGTGCGATTTTTTTGGGTGATCAAAGAGGCCATGGTCTCACCTGTCATTTTGACCTGGATGCCTCCTGCCATGATGATGATCTTTTCATCTGTGGCAGTTGAGGCTAGGTCGCTCGCTCCGCAATCGAGCACCTTGAGAGCCTCATCAATACCCACATAGTTCCAAAGGACTTTTAGGTGAGGCACGTTGTCAAGCATGAGACGAGAAACAGCATAGACCATTTCAATGTCTTTAGGTTTAAGTCTTCCTGAGCGCTTGCCGAGCGCATTATTCTCGACGTGATACTTTAAGGGGACGAAGGTCTGAAAGCCACCTGTTTCATCTTGGAGCTCTCGGACTTTGCAAAGGTGTTCTACAAGGTGTTCTTCCTCTTCAATCGATCCAAAGAGCATGGTAATATTGGATGGAAGACCCATTTTATGCGCGCGTCTATGCACATCTAAAAATTCATCAGACGTGATTTTTTGGGGGGCTAACTTTTTACGGATCGATTCATTGAATACCTCTGCTCCTCCTCCCGGAAGCGAGCCTAGGCCATAACTCATCATTTCCTCAAAAACCTCTTCTAGTGTCATTTTGTGATGCTTCGCAAGAAAGTCGTATTCAACAGCTGTAAGAGCTTTGATGTGAAGGTCTGCGTCTAAATTTTTGACCCTTGTAAAGGCTTCCTTGTAGTAAGGAAGGTCACATTCGCGCCAAAGGCCACCTACAAAGTGAATTTCGTTGAGGTCATAAGAAAGGTAGCTTTTGGTTTTTTCTTCAATTTGCTCTGGCGTCATGAACCAGGCGCTTTTTGAGCCGGGTTTCGCATAATAGGAACAAAAAGGGCAGGAGAGCTCACAGAGGTTTGTGGGGTGGATGAATAGCGTCGTTGCGTAGAGAACATCGTTTCCAACTTTTTTCTCCCTTGCCCTATTCGCAAGAGCTTTGACGGCTTCTTTGTGTTCTGATCTAAAGAGAAGGACGCCCTCTTCATAAGTAAGCCTATGCCCTTTTTCCACTTTATCCGCGATTTCTCTTAAAAAAACAGTTGGCATTACCCCTCGCATTTAACGATAAAAGGTTAGGGTAACAAAACCTTAGAATCTCATCAAGAGTTCTTCTGGATAACACTACAGGTTGTTTTGCTACTGTTTTAATCGTGCTGCAAATCTTTCAAAAACAGCCTTGATCTCAGATGGATTATCTATCCAACTAAAGTGTCCGGCCTCTTTGATTTCACAAAATTCAATATTTTCTCGCAAAAAGCGCGTATCATTTTTGAAAAGCTCAAAAGGAGTCATCCAATCGAATTCACTACCTAAAATCAGAGTTGGAACTTTTTTTGGAATCCATGTTGCAGAGTAGTTGCAGGCAACAAGTTTCTCCAAGCCCCAATATGCCGGCTTAAAAGCAAAAGGAATGGAAAGAAACAATTCCTCCCCTTTCTTTAGTGAGCCCTTCTTATAGAAATAATAAGGAAGAGAGACATCTCGAAATTTATTACATGTTTCTTGCGAGGGCTGTTTGATGAAGGTTTGCATTTGTTGGCTAAAATCAGGTAAATTGTATTTTTTCGCGCATTGTGCAGCAGCCTTAAGCCATAACTTCGGCGTTGAGTTCAAAGCCACAAATCCGGCTAAATGGTCCTCCAATTCCGGGGTTAAGAGAGAGAGGATTCCCCCAAAAGAAAATCCTACAAGCACAGGGTTTTCAAAACGTGTTACCATCGGAATCATTAGATTGAACCATTCATTGTAATCATACTCCGAAGAGATTCCCTCGGTATTGCTGCCATTTCCTGGAAAATCGATGAGCCATATAGTGCCGGGAAGTTCGAGCATTTGGACAAGATCTAGTAAAGAAGCAGAGTCACTGCCAGGACCTCCAGGAATAAACAACCAGTTTAATGTTTTTTTTCCATGGGGATTTTTAGCCACTACTTGGTAGCGTATCTGCTGTTTATCAAAGAGGTACTTGGGATGAGTAGCTTGCGAAAGAAAAAGACAATAGGTTTGAAGGCACACAAACAGCACACAAACAAATAATAGGAACATCAATATAACTTCCCGCAGTAAACCCGGCTATATCATTTGGGTATAAATATTTCAACGATAAATGGGGGAGTTTCACTGAGGAGAAAGCTGTTGCAAGCTTTTGAAGAGCTGATTTTTTTCGAGCTTTGCTATGCAAAGCGATTCATCATTCAGACCATAGGCAAGATAGATGAATTTCCCATCTACAATAAAACCTCCTGGATAGGTCACCACCTTACCATTACCGTCTGAGGTTTTTTGGTAAAAACCGTTTCCACGAAAAGGTCGAGGACTTATTTTCTGAACTGAAAAGGGTGGAGAGGCGGAAAAGGTGTAGGCGCCTGTGTAGTAATGATGATTTTTTGTTCCTCTTGATAAAGGTGAAGCGTTCCATTCCGCAGAGTGGAAAAAGGCAAGATACTGTCCATCTACCCGCACGCCCGGCGAGCCTCCTCTTAGGGGAAAGAGGGCCCCAGGAGTGCTGTAGTTCCACTCAATCTTGCGCCGTGTATTGTAAACAGTCTGACACACACCAGACATGAGGTTTGGTTTGATGATCCTGTGCGGGTTGATCTGGTAGGCAAGAAGAAGCGTGTTATCATAGCAAAAGGGAACCCAGTTTTTTTCTCTTAGCTCTTTGTCGCTTGTTTGCCTGTCTTTTAACTGAAGCGCTGTCTTTGCGTAAATGGCATTTTGGTCTGCCTGAATTTCTGCAAGATACATCCGCCTTAGAACCCCTTTGCCCTGAGACGCTCTTGGCTCGGCGTTGAAGAGGAGATAAATTTTCTTGCCCACGCGGACAAGGCGTGGGTCTTCTGCACTCATACAAGTGTTCCCTGTCTCCGTCCTGAGAGTAAGAAGCACTGCATGTCCTTCAACCCGAAAAGTTTTGTCTAGATACACAGCTCCGATTTCACTTACGTTTTTGGAGCGGGGAACACGGAAGGCAAGAAGATAGCGATCTCCCACTTCTATAATAGATGGATTCATGGTAGGAAGACCCGGGATTTCGATGTGCTTGGTTTCCAACACAAGCACATCAAAAGTCGAGAAGAAGTCCTGTCCAACTAAGAGTGCGGAGATCGATAAAAAAAAAAGAGAAGGTATTTTCTAATCTTCAAATTCAGAGTACTCTTCATCCAATTTAGAGAACTCCTCCTCTTCCTCCTCCTCCTCATCGGCTAATGGTTTGGAGAGCTCTTTCTTTACAATTTGGGCTTTTTGCACTTTGCGAAGCTGTTTGACTGCCTCTGGTGGTGAGTCATCCACCCATATGGGGGAGCTCCATGCCATATGCCCATCTTCTTGCATAATCCTGAGATAATAAAAGGCAAATGGGAGGTTCTTATCCTTGGGCTTAATCGCAATCGAAGATAGTGGGACAAGGTCATCAAAGGTAAAAGTATGATGGTAGCCTGAAGGCTCGATCGTATGGATCACCTCGCCGTTTCTGATGATTTCAATCGTATGGAGACCACAGGTGCCTGCTACAAAACCGGCAATGTGACGGTTTACAGAAAGCCCCGGTTTCTCGGCCGTGCTTGTTTGCCCTCCCATTGGTACTCCTGCGATAGAAAGACCTACAATGATTTGCTTGCCAGTTGTGGCATAGCAGGATCTGTTGTAGAGGGCGTCAAAAAGCGTCTGCCTTGTATGTTCTTTGCTCACGATGGCAGTTAGCCCTGCAGGGTACTGCTGCTGCTCGTTATCATAGAGTTCTTGATAGATACCTCTATCGTCAAGACCACCAGCTACAAAGCCAAAGCGGTTGTTTTGCATAAGGGCTTTGATGATGGACCCTTCTCCGGTTTCTTTCACGCCGGTTTTGCCGGGGCCCTCGATTGGGATTGGGTTGCCCTCTTTGGCTGTTGTTTCAGAACAGCCCCAAGAGTTGTAGATTTCCACAACCCTTTCGAATTCTGGATCGAAATTCGAAAAATCGTATTCAGCGCCCTTTGCCATGGTCCAGCAAGGTATGGAAATAAAGTCTTTAGGTGCATGACCTTTGTAAATCTTTTTGAGAGAGCTGTTTTTTGCATCTTTTTTTCGCAGAATGGGCTTTCCATCTTTGGGATAGACAAAAAGACGCACTCCTTCGGTTTGTCTCTCTCCAGTCCACTGAAAGCCAAGGAAGGTGGTGAAGCGGTCTTCTTCATTAAAGTCGACGACATTTTGGCTGATTAGTTTCCACTGTTCGTTTGATGTTTCATCTGCATCTTCTGGCGAAGATATACCGTAAAAGTTGTAAGCTTTATCATCTCTAAAATAGCGTAGGCAAGATTCAATATTGTCTCCTGAATCATATCTTTCCGACTCGCCGTGCAGCTGTCCCCAAAGCAGCAGTTCTTGCCCCTCATTGAAGCAGCGGATGGGGGCGGACTTAAATTCCTCGCCTGTCTTTAAATTCTTTAGAGTGATGGTATAGAATCCTTCTTCATTAAAGTAGAGATTGGGGAGGGAGATAAAGCCTGTTTCAGGAACAAAGAGTTTCCACTTCAGGTTCTCGCGGAGGTTTTCGTAACTAAGCTCGATCAGAGTGTCTTCTGGAGCGTGGTTAGTGAGGTTTCCATACTCATCTTCAAAACGAAGGATTACATCAAATCTTTTGTTTTTGATGACGTAGGAAGGGGTAATAATACTAATGTTTTTAAGTTCGTTGCCGCGGATGTCCATGGTGAAGAGTTCGGGTTCCTCGTAGTTTCCTTTGCCTGTAGGGTCAATAAAAAGGTAGAAGGGACGTCGTCTTTGCGCATTTTGTTGCGACATATTACCGCCTGCCTTCTTCGTTTTTTTGCCGGGTGGCGTCCCGATCTGGATGGTGAACTGCTCTCCTGCTTCTAGTTCTGCAGGCAGGGTAAATTCATACTGAGGGCACACGTTGCCTGGTAAAGGAATCTCTTTGGCCGGAAGGATCTTTCCGTTCTCCATAATTGCTGTGATGCAGTTGTCGCTCTGTGCATGGTCGGTTTCTGGAAGCTGCCAGTCAGTATAGCGGCCCTTGCTGCTTAGGTCAAATTTTAGTTTGGCCCCCTTTTTTAGAGTTGCTGCTGGTGAAAAGATAAATTTCCAAGTGCCCGTCTCGCCTGCAAGAATAATATTTGGTTCCACATAACTAATAGATCGCCGCATTCCTTCCCTCTTATTTTGTTTGTGTATATTTTGCCCGATTCGTTGATTCTTTTTCAACTAGCATATTCAACGATACGCTTTTCTCGGATCACGGTTACTTTGATTTTCCCCGGGTATTTTAGATCTTGTTCTACCCTTTTTGTAAGGTCACGTGCGAGTGTGACAACCCCTTCGTCATCGATCATTTCAGGTAAGACGATCACGCGAACTTCCCTGCCTGCTTGCAACGCATATACTTTGTCAACGCCTGGGAATTCATAGGCAAGTTCCTCTAGCCTCTTGAGTCTTTTGATGTATTCATCGACTGATTCGATACGCGCTCCTGGTCTGGAGGCAGAAATCGCATCGGCTGCACTGCAGAGGCTTGCCTCGATTGTTGTTGCATCTATTTCTCCATGATGACAGCCGATCCCATTAGCAACCTCTTTGCTTTCGCCAAATTTAAGTGCAAGATCGTGTCCAATAAGTGCATGCGTGCCATCCATTTCATGAGCTGCAGCTTTTCCTATGTCATGGAGGAGACCAATTCGTTTAGCTAGACGCACATCTAAACCAAGCTCTGTTGCCATGAGGCCAAGAAGCCTTGACACTTCAATGGAATGGTTTAAGACATTCTGCCCAAAGCTAAAGCAAAAGTGAAGCTTTCCAAGCAATGTAATGAGCTCAGGATGGAGACTGATGACACCAAGCCTTAGCGCGGCGTCCTCTCCAAATTCTTTAATCTGATCTTGTACTTCAATTTTTGCGCGCTCTACTGCCTCCTCAATTGTGGTGGGGTGGATTCTTCCGTCGGCGATGAGATCGGTGAGGGCAATTTTTGCAATTTCTTTGCGCACCGGATCAAATCCAGAAAGAATCACAACGCCTGGGGTATCATCGATGAGGACATTGACCCCAGTTGCCATCTCAAAGCAGCGAATATTCCTTCCTTCACGCCCGATGATTCTCCCCTTTAATTCATCGTTTTGGATCGATACAGTTGTAATAGTGGCTTCAGAGACACAAGAGACCGACAGACGGTTAATGGCTCCGGCAATGATGTTTTGGGCTCTTTTGTTGGCGATCTCTTCTGCTTCCAGTTTGCTTTTTCGGATGAAGTTTGCTGACTCTCCCCTCACCTCATCACGGATTTCGTGAAGCAACAAGTCTTTTGCTTCCGATTGGGTTAAGCCTGATAGCTTTTCTAGGTTTTGTTGGAACAGGGCTTTGAGAGAAAGGGTTTTTTGTTTCTCTTTATCGAATTCTTTGAGGAGCTGCTGCATCTGTGCTTCTCGTTTGGCGCTTTCGCTTTCTTTTTTTTCTAGGGTCAGAAGCCGCGTTTCTAGTTTATCTTCTCGCCTTTTGAGCCTTTCTTCTTCTCTTCCAAGTTTTTTTCGTTCTTGCCCCCATGTCTCTTCCATCTCCAGCTCTTTTTCCAGTTGCCTTTGCTTGAGCTGTAGATCTGTTTTTTCACGGATGGCTTGAGCTTCTTGCTCTGATTTCCGTACGATCTCTTCTGCAAGTTTCTTGAAGTCGCCGAATTTCATTTTATGATAAAACCAGAAAGAAAGGGCGCCCATGCCAAAACCAGACAAGGTAAGTACTGCAGCAAACATAAGTTCTTCAGTCATGAGCTCCCTCTTCTCCGTTCTTTTTCTCCTTTTTCCGTATAGGCTTGATTCGGACTTTTTTGATCCTTCGTTCATCAGAGGAGATTACTTCGAGATCGAAGAGGTCCGTGCGGATATGAAATCCCTTTGTGGGAATGCCCCCTGACCTATGGAAGATGTAACCTCCAATCGTATCGTAGTTCTCCTCCTGAGGGATTGTAATATGTAGCTTTTCCTCAGCCTCCGCGATGGTCATCCGCGCGTCTGCAATCCATCCATCGGAGAGAGCGGTGAAGGTAACTTCTTCTTCGTCGTATTCATCTTCTATTTCACCAACGATCTCTTCTAGAATATCTTCTAGGGTGACAATTCCCTCTGTAGCTCCGTATTCATCTACGATGATAGCAAGATGTAGTTGTTTATTTCGAAGTTCTTGCATTAAGTGGGAAACTTTTTTTGTTTCTGGGGCGTAAAGAGCGGGGCGAACAATTGACTCAATTGTTTCTTTGAGGAGGCTTGGGTCTTGTTTTGCAGATGCTTCCATGTACTTGTCGAGAAGATCCTTGTAGAGTAGGATGCCGATTACATTGTCCAAGTCTTCGTCATAAACAGGAGCTCTGCTATAGCCTGTCTCCTTCAGTTGTTTTGCGGCTTTCTGGATGGTTGTTGTTTTGGGGAAGGATTGAAGATCAATCCGGGGAACCATCACATCTCGTACGATGTGATCACGAAATGAAACGACAGATTCAATGAGCTTTTTTTCATCGGGGTCGAGACCACCAGAGACATTGGCTTCTCGGATAATGTCTATCATCTCTTGTTTTGCAGGCTCTTGAGGTTCGTAGAGTTTTTTTGCTCGCTTGGTTGGGAACAGTTTAAAAAAGGGAAGGGAAAAGGGGAGGATTACAAGTAAAAAACAAGAGGCGAAGAAATCGCGAAATTTGAGCAGGGGAGGATTATGGCTTTGTGCTGCGATTCGAGGAAGGATTTCTCCGGTCACAAATAGAGCGGAAAAGAGCAGAAAGAACGCAAGAAGTCCGGAAAGCAAGGGGTAGGTTAGCTCAGGGAGTGATTCAAACAGAAAAAGGGTACACAAAGCACCGTAGAAAAAGCGCGTGAGATTGAGGGCGTAGATTGTGCTAAAATAGAGGGTTTCGATATCTGTTCTGCCAAAAAGGGCCTTGTGGATCGGGAGGTAGAAAAAAAGGGGTGGGTGGGCCAAGACGTGTCTCTGTGCGGCTTTTTTGTTGACCCCTTTTAGCGAACCTGCAAGAAAGGCAAGGACAAAGTTTCCCACAAGGATGAAGGTAAGAAGGGGTGTCCATAAGGCGAAACGCATAAGTCTTGATTTATAACATTTTTTTCCATTTTCGTACCCAAAAACTTCTTTTGTTAGTATTTGGGGAGGAGGTTTTTAGATTGGAGGTTGTTCATGTGACGCTGCTCGGAGTCTCGCATCCTTGCGATATCGCTTTCTTCTATGTCATCATAACCCATCAGATGAAGAAGACAGTGTACAACGTAGAGGATGACTTCGTAGGTCGGGTTACCGCCTGTTTCTGTTGCAAATTCGATTGCCTTTTTTGGACAAACAAAAACATCACCTAGCAGGTGAGGGCCAGGGCCTTTTGCCAGAGGAAAAGTGATGCAATCTGTGAGCGAAGGATCTCCAAAATATTCGCTGTGTAGCCTGCAGATTTCTTCAGCTGAGACAAAATGCAAAGCGACCTCGTCACAATCCCAGCCCTCGTGTGTAATGACCTCCAGGGTCAGTTTCTTTATGAGGGTTTCAGGAATGCTGAGGTCGTTTTGCTCATCGTATATATGAACGATCACAGTTACAGGATGGGAGTCTTAGGAAGACCTGTGACTTTCTTGTTGTCTTCTTTCTTCCATCGGCCGAGTTGCTTGAGAACATCAACTCGCTCAAATCTCTTGAGAACGTTTCGCTGTTTCCCGCTTTTCACTGCTTTTCCGAAACTAGGATGTCTTGACATGGGGAATGTTCTCCTTATTTGCTCTTGTTCTTAATTTTAGGAACAAAAAAGGAATTTGCCAGCTCCTGGGGTACCGCATTTTCATGTGGTTTGAAGCCCATAGGGAGATTGTCCTTTTTAGATCCCGTTTTCTTTACCGGTTTCTTTGTTCTACGAGGACTGGTCGCGCGCCTTTCCTCTTGCTTGCTTACTCGAGTCATGGATAAACCTTAAATTGAGTGTGAAATTAAAGGGGAATTATACGAAAAGGGCCATATCCTAGCAAGAATTTTTTTCCCTTTATCCCCGGAGCTTTTGCCTCGGTCCAAATTTACTTTTTTAAATTTGTGTGGTTGGCGTTAAATTTATCTTTTATTTAAACAAAATACGTGCTACCATTGCATTTTGTTTTGTTGGTTTAACTATGGCTTATAATTCAGAACAGTATAATAACTACCATGCAGGGGCTACAGGTTCGGCTAGTGGGGCGCAATCTGCCCCCAATAGTTCCGGTCGGACAAGAAATTCCTTCTATAGCCAGGACCGCATCTCCATCTCTAGGGTAGACGACTTGAGCGGCAACATTCTTGCTCAGGAGTCTAAAAAGAACTCTCTTGTGGGATATTTAAGAAAATTAAAGTTCTGGCAGAAAGCTGAAGAAGCCGCCGAAATGAAGAAGGAATCCGTCAAAAAAGAAGCCGTGAATCACGGAGAGAAGAAGGAGTCTCTCCCAGAACAAGTAATAAAGCCCCTTCCACCTAAGGCAAAGAAGCCTAAAAAAGTCGTGAAACTTAATATGCGCATGCGCCTACGGAAATCTTTAGAGAGCAGAGGCATTAAGTTTGCATCTCCTGGAAAAAAACTTCGAGCCAGGCTTTTGGGTGCCGGATCAGTCTTAAGTGCGAAAGCATTTCTTCAAGCGAAAGCTAGGCTCATAAAAGCCGTTATAGGAGAGGTTCTTGTTAAAACTGCTGAAGGCACAAGTTTTCTTGTTAAACGGGTGGAGCAGTTTGTTTTCCCTGTAGTTGTTAAGGTGGGAGAATTTTATCAGACTAAAATAGAAGCTCCCCTCAGAGAATGTGTTCAGATCGTTGTTGTCCCTCTGCGGCAAAAAGTAGTAGCTCCTTTAAAAAAAGGGGTGGAGAAGGCCCGAGAAAAAATCGCATCTGTAAGGCGGACAAGCCTAGAAAAACTGAAACAGATCCAGGTAGAAACAAGAGAGGGAGTGCGAGTTGCAAAAGCGGCTCTTCTTACCTTTACGCAAGAAGTTATCATGCCAGCAATCGCACCTTATTTCCAGTTTTGGCAGAAAACTACTTTGAAAAATGAACTTTCCCTAAGGCAGAAACTTGAGGTGGTGCGAAACAAAGTAAAGAAGGGGCTAAGCTGGCTCAAGGGGAAAGCTGATGCCGCCGGGAAATATCTTGCTTCAAAAGGAAAACATCTAGGGAGAAGTTTTTCAAAGATCGTTCTGTCTATCCTTCAAGTCTTTCTAACGGCGCTGAAAGCGTGCCTCTTGATGATCGCTGCGTTTTTATTTTCCCTTTGGAAAAAGTTTCAACCGTATCTTTTTCGCGCTAGGAACGCTGCGAGGGAGAAAATCGTGAAAGCATTATTCCGCATGAGACAACCGTCTTAAGTGCCTCTTCGACTGTCATATCTAAAAAGATCAAAGACTTTTTATCAAATAAGATTAAAAAGCCAATCGTTGGATTCGGTGTTCCTGGAATAAAGACAGAGACAAAAGCACGGTTCGTGCCATCCTCACCAGGCATCATGGAGGCTCTTGTGACAAAGCCGATGCTCATTGTTTTGTTGTTGGGGAAGGGGGCAAGTACAACACTTGCAAATTCATCGTGTTCTTTTCCAAAAAGAGTCTGCACCACATCTTGGATGGCTTTATAGATCTTGTTTACGAAAGGGATTCGATGGAAGATATAGTCACTTAAAGAGAGCACCCCGCGGACAAAAAAGAACTGCGTTGTTGCGCCTAAGATAAAAATCAAGGCTGTGATGGTCACAAAGGAGAGCAGTTGGCTGCTATACATGAGCACTTGGTCTCCCGAAAGGAAGAAAAAGGGCTTATGGAGAAGGTGGGAGGAGTTGAGCAAATGGCTCACAAATCCAACAAACGGTTTTGTAAGCAAATTAAACAGAAAGAGCACGATCAAAAATGTGATGGTTGCAGGCAGAAGAATCGCAAGACCTGTTACAAAATGCTTTTTCATGTAGATTCCCCTTCCGGCGGGTGTTTTTTATAGAAATTAGCTTCGATGACACCACACGAGATCACATATTTTAACGCGTCATCAATCTTCATGTCGAGATACTTAATGTCTTCTTTATTGAAGAGCATAAAAAATCCAGAGGTCGGATTTGGTGTCGTGGGAACAAAAACGGCAGCCCGTTCTTTGCCAGAAGAGTCAGGGAGTCCAGGAACTGTTTCCAGGGTCAGAAGGCCAATGCTAAGTGAGTCGGGGTTAGGGAAGGGAACGAGCACAACTTGTTTAAAGGCTTTCGTGTCGCTTGTAAAAATCGTCTGAATCACATCTTTTGACGTTTTGTAGATGGAGTTAATAAATGGAATTTGATGAAGTATAACTTCTCCGGCACGTATCAGGTAGTGAATGAAAAACCAACGGGCGATAAAACCAAGCAGGACAGTCGTAAAGAAAAGTAGTGCGAGAATTACAAGACGGCTTATAAATTTGATCAGCTGTGCGTGTTTTGAGACAAACGACTCTTGCTGGAATAGCCCTAGGACTTCCAGGATTCTTTGCAAAACATTGATAAATGGCTCTGTGAGGAGGTTGAAGATAAACGTAACGATGAGTATCGTAAGAGTAATTGGAAGCAGAGTGATCAATCCAGTGATAAAAAAACGCTTCATGCTATTTCTTTCCCTCTATCTTCAAAATTTCCCAGCTGCTTTCTGAAGTGATAAGGTCTACGCATTTAAGGCGCACTCGTATCCTTTGCCCTCTTGTAAACATGACCTTGGTGCGCAAGCCACGCAGCTTGTCCTTTTTCTCATCGTATTCATAATAGTCTTCATTCATATCGGAAAGGCGGACAAATCCTTCTAAGAATAGCTCAACTAGCTCAAAGTAGATGCCAAAAGGTTTAAGGCGAGTTACGATCGCTTCGTATTCATGTTCAGGGTCTTCTTTCTTGTTTTTCTCGATGAATCTTAACTTTTTGGTTACAGTAACAGAGCTCTCTGCTTTGGCGCTATTTCTTTCCCTTTCAGAACATCGGTTGGCAATGAGCTCAAGATCATCATCTTCCCCCTGTTCGTTGAAGAGAAGCCTGTGCACGACAAGATCGACATAGCGGCGGATGGGGCTTGTAAAATGGCAATAGTGAGTAAGGCCGAGTCCGTAGTGACCGATATTTTGGGGCGAGTAGATTGCCATTTTCATACATTTGATGTAGCTTGCAGCAAGATAATGACCATATTGCGTCTCTAGCGCAACATCAAAGAGTTTTTGAAGCTCTGCTGTTGTTGGTTTTGCGGGAAGCTTGTAGCCGAAAATAGCGGCAATACGTACAAATTCATCGATGTCATCCTGGTCTGGTTGATCGTGAACCCGATAGGTCGTGCCGATGCCTTTTTGGTCGAGGTGTGTTGCTACCATTTCGTTCGCTTTTAGCATAAATTCTTCCACCATTTGGTGGGTGATGTCGTAGTAAATGGTCTCAGTTTCTATCGGGTTTCCCTCGACATCAAGTTTTACAACGATTTCGGGAAGGGAAAACTCGATGCTTCCCCGTTCATAGCGTTTCTTTTTGAGCAGAGCGCAAAGCTCCACCATGAGCAAAAGGGCCTTTTTATGTTTATTTCTTTTTTTTCCATCCAGTACTTCTTTGGCTTCCTTGTAGGTAAATCGGTGCGCACTTCTGATGATGGTTCTTGCAAATCGTACGCTTGTCATCGTCCCGTCTTTTGCAAACTCCATAAAGACTGACGCTGTCAACCTGTCCTCTTTTGGTTTTAGGCTGCAGAGGTTTTCCGATAAGGTAGGAGGAAGCATGGGAAGGCATTTTCCTGGGAAGTAGGTAGAATTGCAACGAAGTTTTGCCTCTTCATCAATAGATGTGCCCGGCTTTACATAGTAAGAGACGTCGGCAATGTGAACGCCGAGTGAGTAGATTCCCGTTTTCTCATCTTTCGATATAGTGAGGGCATCATCGAAGTCTTTGGCTGTGTCGGGGTCAATTGTAAAGCACTCTTGTTTTCTGACGTCTTCTCTTTTTTTGATTTCTTCACTAGGAATTTCTAAAGGAATGGAGGCTATCTCTTCTAAAACGTGGAGAGGAAATTCAGATCTTAGGCCATATTCTTCGATGGCAGCAGGGATATCAGCACGAGGATCCGAGATGTGTCCGATGACGTGAGTGACTTCCGCTTGGATCTCTTCATGCCGATCTCCCCATTCTTGTACGTCCAAGACAACTCTGTCGCCTACTTTTAGACGCATACCGGGTTTGGGCAAGACTACGACTGGCTTTTTGGCTCCGAGCATGGGGATAAAGGCCAGAAAGTCACCATGGATGCCCCTTTTGGAGAGGATGCCTGTAAGATGTTTTTTGCCACGAGCAACTATGGAGGCAATCGAGCCTTCGGGACCTTTTCCTTCCATCCCGGTAATGAGCACCTCAACGGTGTCACCATCGACTGCGTTCTGCATAAATCTTTTGGGAATAAAGACGTCCTGAGGAAAACTTTTCGGTTTCATTACTTCCACGAAACCAAAGCCCTTGGGATGGCCACGCAGAATCCCAGTAACGCACATCTTGGTATTCTGGCTTTCGCTTTTTTTTGTTCTCTTTTTTTTTGCCATCTAGTAACGTATACTATCAAATCTGACTTTAAAAGCATAGAGCCATGACACGATATCACCATAAAAAAATTGAGCCCAAGTGGCAAAAGTATTGGAAAAAAGAGCAGACCTTCCGCTCCGAAACCGATAAGACAAAGAAAAAATTTTACGTTTTGGATATGTTTCCCTATCCTTCTGGGGCAGGCCTTCATGTGGGACACCTCGTTGGGTACACGGCAACCGACATCTATTCTCGCTACTTAAGGATGCAAGGAGTGAACGTGCTGCACCCGATGGGTTGGGATAGTTTTGGCCTCCAAGCAGAGCAATATGCAGTTCGAACAGGTTCCCATCCTGCAGATACTACAGAAAAAAATATTGCCAACTTCCGCAGACAGCTCATGGCTCTTGGCTACTGCTATGATTGGAACAGGGAAATCAAGACAAGTGATCCCTCCTACTATAAATGGACCCAGTGGATTTTCCTGAAGCTTTATGAAAAGGGGCTTGCCTACCAAAAAGAAATGCTTGTGAATTATTGCCCCGAACTTGGAACTGTTCTTGCCAATGAAGAGGTTGAGAATGGAAAAGCCAAGGAAGGGGGATATCCGATTGAAAGGCGCCCTCTTAAGCAGTGGATGCTGAAAATTACGGCCTATGCAGACCGTTTGATTCAGGATTTGGATACAGTCGATTGGCCAGAGAGCTTAAAAAAGCTTCAGATCAACTGGATAGGGAAAAGCTCTGGGGCTTCTGTCCACTTTGGGATTGAAGGAATTAAAGACGAGATCACGGTTTTTACAACACGTCCTGATACCCTTTACGGGGTAACCTTTATGGTTCTTGCACCTGAGCATCCGCTAGTGGATAAAATTACAAAAGAAACATATCTTGATCAGGTACAGGCGTATAGAAAAGAGGCAGCTTCCCGAAGTGATATCGATCGAATGGAGCAACCCGATCATAAAACGGGTGTCTTTACCGGCGCGTATGCGATCAATCCTGTAAACGAACAAAAGATCCCGATCTGGATTGCAGACTACGTGCTACTTGGGTATGGCACTGGCGCTGTCATGGGGGTGCCTGCTGGGGATGAGCGGGACTTTGTTTTTGCAGAGAAGTTTGGCCTAAAAATTATTCCAGTTGTCGATCCAGAAGAGCGTGTTTCGCCGGAAGAAAGAGCAAAAATTCTAAAGGGTGAGCTTAACTGGGTGGGGGATGGTCTCGCTATCAACAGTAGCTACGGGGACCATTCTCTTAATAGCTTAACTACTGAAGAAGCTAAGAAAAACATCATCCTATGGCTTGAGAAATCGGGAAAAGGGGAAGCTTCGGTCCATTACAAACTGCGCGATTGGCTCTTTTCTCGCCAAAGATATTGGGGCGAGCCCTTTCCTCTTCTTTTTCTAGAAGACGGAACAACAAGAACCCTTAACTTGGATGAACTTCCGCTTTGTCCCCCTGATATTTCCGATTATAAACCCTCCGGGGATGGAAAGAGCCCACTTGCCAAAGTCACAAATTGGGTGAATGTAATAGACCCTGTGACAGGGAAAAAGGCTAAGCGGGAAACGGATACCATGCCACAATGGGCGGGTTCTTGCTGGTATTACCTTCGTTTTTGCGACCCACACAATGACAAAGAAGCCTTTGCAAACGAGATTGAAAAATACTGGATGCCTGTCGATCTGTACGTGGGCGGGGTTGAGCATGCTGTGCTTCACCTGCTCTATGCTAGGTTTTGGCATAAAGTTCTGTTTGACGCAGGTCTTGTAAGCACAAATGAGCCGTTCCAAAAGCTGCGTAACCAAGGCCTCATTATTGCAAGAGCTTATCAAAAAGAGGGCGGCGGTTATGTAGCTCCCGAGGATGTGGAAAAGGTAGGAGAGGAGTACTTTCTACGAGCAACCAAGGAAAAGCTCCGTAGTCAGTATGAAAAAATGTCTAAGTCGAAACTCAATGGTGTCTCACCAGATGAAATTTTAGAAGATTTAGGAGCCGACTCGCTGCGTCTCTATTCGATGTTTATGGGTCCTCTTGAAAAAGAAAAGGTGTGGAATTCTGAGGCTGTTTCTGGTTGTAGACGCTTTTTGGACCGCTTTTTTGATTTGATGACGAGTGAAAAGGTGACTGAAACAGAATCGGAAGAAGCGCTTAGGCTAGGGCATAAGCTTGTTGATGGAATTGCAAGAGACTTAGAGGCCATGCAGTTCAATACAGCCATAGCCAAGCTAATGGAATTTATCAATGCCTTTTCAAAGTTAGAGGCATACCCAAAAAGCGTTCTCAAGATGGCAACGCTTGCCTTAAGTCCACTAGCTCCTCATATCTGTGAAGAGATCTGGGAGATGTTTGGGAATAAGGGAAGCATTGCGCACGAACCCTTTCCAAAAGCTGATCCGAGGTATCTAGTTGAGGAGAATGTCACGATTGTGGTGCAGGTAAATGGCCGCGTGCGTGCTAAAATTACCTGCAATAAGGATATGACAGAGGATGAGGTGATGGGGCTTGCTCTGCAGAATGAGAACGTGTCGCGTTTCTTAGGCAGCCAAACGCACCCTAAGGCCATTTTCGTGCCTAACCGCCTCTTGAACATTGTCCTCCCTTCTTAGTAAGGGATACATCGGCTAGGGGCTGCCTTTTTGCGCTATCCTTTTGCCGACGTTTGAATTCATTTGGGTCTAGCCCTTAGGCTTACCCCTGGTTTTTTATAATTTTCTCTTTAGTTGATTGTAATTTATAGTGGCGTTAACATGCTTAGCTGTCGTTTAAATTATATACAATTAGGAGGAACTTATTATGCAAACTAGCACACAAGCTGGCGCTGTCCAACCAACACCTTTCAAAATAGCAGAAGGCCTAAAAGAGCCTAGAAACGCTCCGAAAAATCTAGAGGGTCGCAAGGTAGTGCTAGAAACATCAGCGTTACCCGTAGTGCAAAATGCCCCTTTTTCTCAAGTACAAGCAGTTCCGCAGCCTGTCGAAGAGATTCAAAAGGACTCTGTTGAGATGACTAGGGTTACAGTGGTGGCTACAAGTGGCGACCGTGCTCAGAAAAAAGAATTATGCTACTGGCTGGGAGCGTTAGCAGTATGTGTGGTTGCAGGTGTCTATTTTGGTTTTCAAAATAGCTAGAATCCTTTCTAGTTCTTGTGACTTTTTTTCAGATAAACCCTGCCTGTAACAAGGTGGGGTTTATTTTTCCCTTTTACCATAAGTAGTTTACACAATCCTTGACAAGTTTCATTCAGATTCCTTAAATCTGGTTAATACCGAGGAGGAATTGTCATGGGAATAAACGAGCTGCTCTCAAAGTTACACACACAGGTCCAGCATTTTAGAACAGAACCTGCCAGTATTACAGAGCACGAGTTAGAAACCGTCATTAAATTGATCCGAAGTCATCAGGAGGAATCGACTAAAAAGTTGAAGCCAAGAGTCAATATGCCAGTTAATGAAGGACTTGAGGAGAAGACGCTTGAGGCTGTTACAAGACTTCTAACAGATGAACAGCTCAAAAGGCAAATTGACAACAATGCAAGACTAAGAAATACAAGCCTTCTTTGGAGAGAGCTAGATCATTTCGTACAAAAAATTAATGCCTCCAAAACAAAACGAAAAGTGACTCAGGTTGAAAAATCAGAAGGTGGGGGAGCAAGAGGGCGATGAAACTTTTGTCAAAGGCTTTTGAGCAAAAAAAACGTATTCCTAAGAAGTATAGCTGTGAGGGGGAAAACTTCTCGCCACCTCTTCAAATTGAAAAAGCGCCCACTGCGACGGTAAGTTTTGCGCTGATTGTTGATGATCCTGATGCTCCGATGGGCACCTTTGACCATTGGATTGCTTGGAATATTCCCGGGAAAACCACCTCCCTTGCCGAAGGGGTAAAACTTGAGTCTCAAGGGAAGAATCACTTTGGGAATGAAAAGTATGATGGGCCAATGCCGCCCCCTGGTCCCGAGCATCGGTATTTTTTTAAGCTTTACGCCCTTGATTGCACTCTCAGCCTAAAGAAGGGATCAACGAAAGGAGAGCTTCAGTCGGCAATCAAGGGACACATCCTTGCTGAAGCGGAACTTATGGGCACATACCAGAGATATACACAAATAAGCTGAAAAGTTGGTTTCTGCCTGCGTCGGCCTAGCTCTCAATTTTTGCCCGCCTGCATTGCTAAGGTTTTTAACCTTAGCTTCTTCGGCGACGCTAAGCTTGCAAAAATTGAGAGCGCCTCCTTGGCATATTCCCAACTTTTCAGCTTATTTGTGTATAATCTCGTAGTCGATTCTGACGGAGTTTCCAAAAGTCTGTGTATGAAGCAGACTGAAGGGTTCTTTTTCCTGCAGGCCATGCGGAGATTTTTCCTCAGTAAAAAAAGACTTTCCGGTGGCACCAAGAAGGCGTGGTCCAACGTAAAGGGTGATCTGGTTAGCAAGACCTGCTTCTAGAAAGGCCGTATGAATCTGGGGACCACCTTCGACCACAAGTTGGAGAAAACCTCTTTTCCCAAGGAGTTTCATGGCTTCTTTTAGATCTACTCCCAAACCATTTTTTCCTGGCGGGAGGGTAATCGTTTCTACCTTTTTCTCTTCGAGGCACAAGCGGTATTCTTTTGGACACTTTTCCGTCGTCAATACTAACGTTTTTGCCTCTGTCTGGTCAAAGAGAGGGGAGTCGTAGGGTACCGTTCCACGGCTATCCAGAAGTACTCGAACCGGGTTCTTGGCGCCCTCTGCAACCACATCACGCGCTGTTAACTGGGGTTTATCTTTGATTGCCGTTCCGCTGCCAATCAGAATGGCTTGTGATTCGGCTCGTAAAAGATGCGCATTCGCGCGTGCTTCTTTTGAGGTGATCCACTTGGATGTGCCGTCTTTATAGGCAAGCTTTCCATCCATGCTGATTCCTGCTTTGAGGATGGTATAGGGAAGATTTGTTCTTCGGTGGTGGAGGTAGGGCTTAAGAGAGAGGGCAACCTTTTCTTGATGTTGTCCAATGTCTACTTGGATGCCCGACTTTCTTAGCGCTAAGACACCCTTGTTTTGCACAAGGGGATCTGGATCTTCTATACCGATTACGCATCTTGCGATTTTACTCCGGATGATGGCTTCAATGCAAGGCGGTTGCCTGCCGACATGACTACATGGCTCAAGTGTGCAGTAGAGTGTGGCATTCTCGGCACTACTACCCGCACTGTTTAATGCAATGACTTCTGCATGGAGATCTCCTGCTTTTTTATGAAATCCCTCACCAATGATTTTCCCGTCTTTGACGATCACCGATCCTACCCAAGGATTGGGTGGCGTGGTAAGACGCCCCTTTTCACCAAGAAGAAGCGCTCTTTCCATATAGAAAGAGTCCATTTCGTCTCTTACGAGCACACTTTCTCTCTTTCTTTGAGAAGGGTGAAAAGGGTAACAAGAGAGAGAATAAGCACAATGCCTGCAGGCATCACTTTTCCACTCATCACAAATCTAAAGAGAAAAAGGGTGGCTAGAAGACCATAGAAGGCGATAGCTAGCCAATAGGCACCTATCTTTTTTTTGCCAGACCATTTTTCTAAGGCAAAGTAGACCACAAGGCTTACAAGCCCACAGACGACCCCAGACGAGAGAGACATAAAGCTCCCTGTCTTAAGGAACCCAAAGAGACCACCAAGAAATAGGAGGCATCCTGCCACTAAAAGAACGATAGAGGATAGTTTCATGAACGGTATTATGACGAAAGGGCAAGAAAATCCGCAAGCGGAATTGACATTAACTTTATCATTCTTCATGTTATACAAGCATGATGGGTACACGCATACGGACAACCTCTTTTTTGCTTCTTTTTGCACTTGCCTGCACACCGCCTTCTTTTGCCGAGAGTGAATCTTCCCTAAAAAAAAGAATGTTAAATCAACTTGATTTTATTGAAGAAACCTTCACGGTAAAATACGCACCGGCAGCCTGGAAAAAGGGTTTTTGTGGTTGGGATTTGCAGGAACAGATGCAAAAGGGGAGAAAAATTGTACAAAACACAAGTCCGATGACAGTGAAGAAGTTCCAAAATGTGCTCCGGGATTTTTTTGCCTCAGCCAAGGATCTGCATGTTGGGATCAGTTTTTTTTCAACAGAAACCGCAACTCTACCTTTCCGTATCTATGGGATAGACAGGAGATATTATGTTGCTGCGGTTTTAGATGAGGTTTGGGGAATTAAGGTAGGTGATGAAATTCTCACCTTCGATGATAAACCAGTTCAAGATGTGTTAGATGGTATGCGAAGAGAGCTCTATGCAGCACCTTACAGCCCCACAGAAGAGAGAATGGCAGAGCTTTGTTTAACAAAAAGAGCAAGGGCAGTGGGGACAGAAGTCCCCAAGGGGTCTGTGATGCTCTCCTGGCGTAGCTTTGAGACAGGCGGTGTGAAACGGTGCGCCATCCAATGGACAAACACCCAGGAGAAGATTTTTGAAATTGAAAGAGAAGCGCGCTCCCTTGCCAAATGCTGCCTTTCGGCACCCCCCCCCTTCAAGGCGTTTTTTTCCAAATCAATGTACACTCCGATATTGCCTTGTGCGTCGAGTTCTCAAGAAACGCACGCCATGGCGCTAGGGCAAAAGAAGGGATTCTTCCCTCGACTTGGCAAAGTTCTTTGGGAAACTGAGGAGGGAAACCCCTTTCAGGCCTATCTATTCGAAACGGAAAAGGGAAGAATACTCGGGTATCTGCGGCTTGCTCATTATCTAGGAGACAACATTCAATTCGAAGAGCTCGTTAAAGTTATCGAGAAGTTCCAGAAAGAGAGTGAGGGTCTGATTATAGATCAGTTGAATAATACAGGGGGCATTTTAATGTATTGTTATGCCATCCTCTCTCTACTTACAGATCAGCCCCTTCATCTGCCACGCTGGCGGATTTCCCTCACAACAGAAGATATTGCCATGGCTCATGCGATCTTGCAAGAGATGAGTGAGGTTACAGATGACGTAAAGGCAAAAGAGATATTGGGTGAAAACTGGTTTGGGATCCCCATGAATAAAAAAACGGCAGAAGGAATTGAGAGTTTTGCCAATTTTATTCTTCAGGAGTGGAAGTCGGGACGTGGCATTACAGAGCCTGTCCATTACTATGGATTAGAAACGATTCAGCCCCATGAGAATGTCCGCTACACAAAACCTCTTTTGGTCTTGATTAACGAACTTGATTTTTCAGGTGGTGATTTTTTTCCAGCCATTCTCCAAGACAACAAGAGGGCAACCTTAATTGGCAGTTGTACTGCAGGGGCAGGTGGTGTAGTCTCGGTTGCTTACTATCCCAATCGTTTTGGGATCGCTGGTTTTACCTATACTTCTGCGATTGCAGAAAGGCACGGGGAAAAAGTGATCGAGAATCTAGGGGTTACACCTGATATCGCGCTTACTTTTTCTCCAGAAGATTTTCGCACAAACTTTGCCCCTTACACCCGTGCGATTACAGCGGTTGCAGATGCTTTGCTGCCAGAAAAGAAGGAGTTGTCGCCAAAGTCCCCCTTGGCTACGAAAAAAAGGAGAAAGTAGTAGTGGAATTCCCTCTTTTAAAAGACATCCTGATCATCTTTTCCTTATCCATATTTGTGCTTTTGCTTTGCCATAGGGTAAAAATCCCAAGCCTTGTTGGTTTTATGCTGACAGGTGTGATTGCTGGGCCAGAAGGGTTAAAGCTTGTGAGTGGATTGCATGAGGTGGACCTTTTGGCAGATATTGGGGTTATCCTTCTTCTTTTTACAATCGGGATGGAGTTTTCCTTGAAAAGCATGTTTGAAATGAAGAGGGTGCTATTTTTCGGGGGGGGGCTTCAGGTATTCCTGACCGGTCTTGGAGCCTTTGCCTTTGCAGAGGCTTTAGGGAGGCCAGCTGGAGAGGCAGTCTTTCTTGGTTGCTTGCTTTCCTTGAGTAGCACAGCCATTGTACTAAAGGTTTTTGAGGAGAAGCGGGAGAGCAACTCACCTCAAGGAAGACTTGCGATTGCCATATTAGTTTTTCAAGATCTTCTTGTGATCCCAATGATGCTTCTTGTTCCCCTCTTAGCTGGGGTTCAAACAGGTGATGAATCTGTGTTTTTTCTTCTTGGCAAGGCGGTTGCGATTCTTGCAATCACTTTAACAGCTGCGACCATCTTTGTGCCAAAAATCCTTCACATTATTGCAAAGACTAGAAGCCGTGAGCTTTTTCTTTTGTCTGTCCTTGCGGTATGCCTTATTGTGACCTCTCTTGCTGCCTCCGTTGGCCTTTCCCTTTCTCTTGGCGCCTTCCTTGCGGGCCTCATCCTCTCTGATACGGAATATAGGCACCAAGCTATTGGCGATATCCTTCCGTTCCAAACCATTTTTACAAGCTTCTTCTTTGTCTCCATCGGGATGCTTCTCAATGTTGATTTTCTGTTCGCTTACCCACACATCATTTTGGGGGCAGTTTGCGGCGTGCTTTTATTGAAGTCAGTCGTTGCAGGGTTTGTAGTTCATCTTTTCGGCTTTCCTTTAAGAACTGTGATTTTAACCGGGCTATCGATTAGCCAAATTGGTGAATTTAGCTTCGTTCTCGCTAAATCTGGGTTTATCCTCGGTCTTGGCTCTGAGTATTATTACCATCTCTTTATCGCTGTTTCTTTAATAACCATGGCACTGACCCCTTATATTATGGAAATTGCTCCTTGGGTCGCGAGCTGTTTACTTAAGCTTCCCCTTCCAGAAAGGGTGAAAGCGGGAACAAAAGCACCAGAATCAAAGACAAACACTTTATCAGACCACGTGATCGTGATAGGATTCGGCATTTCGGGTAAAAATATAGCACGCGCCTGTCAAGTCACAAAGATTCCTTATGTGATTATTGAGATTAATCCTGATATTGTAGCGAGTGAAAAAGCGCACCATCCTATCTTTTTCGGGGATGCTACAAGGGCTTCTGTTTTAGAGCACGCAAATATCGACAAGGCAAGGGCGATTGCGATTGTAATTGATGATCCGAAGGCAGTAGAACATCTTGTACAGATGGTGCGTAAAGCAAGGCCAGGCATTTATATCGTCGTCCGCACGAAGAGCTTTCGGGATGCAAAAAAGTTTTATGTTTTTGGCGCTGATGAAGTTATTACGGATGAATTTGAGTCCTCTATAGAGGTTTTTGTTCGCATCTTACAAAAGTATCTGGTGGCCAAATCCGAAGTGGAGCAGTTTATTGCATCAATTCGGGAAGAGAGGTCAAAGACACTGCGAGGTCAGCTGGAGGGATACAATCGTATTACAGATATCAGGCTACATCTTGCAGAAATTGAGATTGACACCTACCGCATATCAAAGGATTCGAGACTGGCAGGACGGAAACTATCGGAGAGTTCTCTTCGAAAAGATTTTGGTTTGACTGTACTTCTGATTAAGAGAGGCGATGAGATTGTCTCAGATGTAAACTCTGAGACCATACTTGAGGTGGGGGATGTGGTGGTTCTTTTTGGAACACAGAAAAATCTTTCCCGCGCTGTTGAGCTTGTTTAAGAGCCTCCGATTATTTGACACAGTTCTCATTTTGGGATTGCATCAAAGGGAAGAAGCGAAAAATGGAAGTGTCTTCTTCCTTATTAGCCTCGGATAGAAACTTATCGATTTTGGTTTTCATCTTTTGCCTGGAAAGGGAATCCCACTGGCGTCTGCGCTCCAGCTTTGCTGTATAGGCATACTTCTCATCTCGAGTCCAGTAATGATTGATCCGAATCTTATCAATAGGGACTAATGCATTGCGCATTCCGTCCACTTTTCTTTTATTGGTATCTACTGCAAAGAAGCCATTCAGATAGTAAAAACAGTGCGGGCCCCTATTTCTACTTACACGCTCTGGTCGTACGATGCTCTTAATGTAGTGATTTTCTGAATAGAAACGGGGGGCCTTTAAAATAAGCTTATCAAGAAAGGTTTCGCCTGACGGAATTTCTTTGATAAAAGAAGTTCCATACATTTGCCAGTTGACAGCTACCCCTCCAAAGTTTTCATAGTCCACAAGAAACTCTTGTAAAGAGTTAGCTTGTAAGGGAAAAAGAAACTCGTCACAATCAAGCAGAGCAAGCCACTTGACACTCTTTCTTGTCTTAGCAAGACAGGCATCAAAAGCATCGACTTGGCCAAAACGCCAGCTTTTGGTTTTCCAGTTGGTTACTTCAACAATGCCAGCATCAATATAGGGCTGAAGCACGTCTAAAGGTGAATCTGTAGATTCATGGTTATAGAGAAAAAAATGTTCTACTCCAACAGCGCGGTGGAAGTCGATCCATTCTTTCAAATAAGGGGCTTCATTTTTAAAAAAGGAGCAAATGGCCACCTGATATTCATAACCGATAAGGTGTAAAGAAAAAAACAGCAAGGTAAAAAGAGCTTTCATAGGGCTGGCATCACCGGAAGATTAGAAAAATTTCCACACTAAACTCGACGAGAACAAAAAAGATGAGCGCTACAAGAAGTGGTTTTCCACCAAACACTTTGTAGGGAGATTCAAGCTTTTTCAGGTAGCGGCCGTGCCACACCATGAGCACAGGTAAGAGGATGAGCAGCAACGTACATCCAAGGCCTGCTCCATATTGGAGGGCTTTGAGGAAGATGTCCGTATCGTAGAAGTAGATAGCAAGTGGAGGGATAAACATAATGGCTGAAAGAAAGATTTTGCCTTTACTATCCTTTTTAACCTGTAGTCCATCAGCAAGAAAATCAAAGAGGCCAAGGCCTACACCAAGAAAGGAGGTAGTAATGGCGCAAAAAGTGAAAATCTGCCCCATAAGATAGACTACTGGCATATCAAGGAGCTGCTTGAAAAGCGAAATCACAAGCTTTCCTTTTGGTAGCTTTTCTGCAAGAGCATCCGGCGGGACAATGCCCATGATTAGGGCTTGCCAAACGGTGTACACCAAAAGGGGGATAAAGCTTCCTAAAATGATCGCAATTCTTGTTTTTTTGACATCTCTCTGAAGATAGTGAGCAAGACTTGGCACAGTTCCTTGAAACCCAAAAGCCCCAATGATGATCGGCAGCGGCAGGAGAAGACCTTTCCAGTGGTTTACAGCAAGATACTCAAGCTGAATTTTCGGCAAACCAAAGACAACAAAGAAAAAATAGGAAAGCAGAAGCAGGGCGACTAAAACCTTGTTGACCTGTCCCACAACTTTTGCTCCTAGGTAAAGACAGGGGCCAAAGAGAGCAAGAAAGATGATAGGAGCAGACCATTCAGGAATATAGCCCTCAAGTGCCTCTGACAAAAGATTGCCGCTTGCACCGACATAGGCGATGATGAGAGAGTAAAAAAGGTAGAGGTAAGCAAACCAGCTAAAAGCGACAGCCGTAGGTCCCACGGTCATCATTGTCATGCTGATGATATTGGCATCTGGCTTTGCCCAGAGAATCACTTCAAAAAGCAACAGCCCGGTGATAGCCATGACTGCCCAAACGAGGAGAAACAAACCAAGCGAGGGTGGAAAACCGAGGTGGCTCATGGAAACAGGCATGGCTAGCATGCCTGCTCCTATGCAAGTACCTGCGATAAGCAATGTTGCGCCTATAAGGCTTCCTGGTTTTTTCGGCATACTTTAGGAGGCGCAGTTGAGCTCAATTTGGACACATTTTGACCCGGGCCACGCAAACCAGCTTGGGTTTGGTACATGTTTTTCTGTAAGGTAGACTTTATAATAGGCCGAAGTAACATCGTCGATTCTTGACTGAATTGCTTCTAGCTGGGCCTGCTTGTTTTTTTCCGTGATGACGAAGGTGCTATTAGGTAGAAGGCTTAACGCGAAATTAGGATTTGCCTTAAGCTCAGCGTGTTGCAGGTTGTTGCAAATAGCCTCGGCTTCATTTTTTACCCTCGCATTGTGGAAATAGGTGCGGGAAACATCTAGAAGCTTTAGAGGCATCCCAATTGTAGCGAGACCCCCGAAGAAGGTGTAGAGAAAAAGGGACTCGATAAAATTCGCGATGCGTAGTACACATCTTGTAATTTGAGAGTTCAAGGGGCCTACAATGTTTCTTGTATAATTGTTCTGTGCATAGCGATAGCTTATCAGAGGTTTTGTAAGCGAAGCTCCGATAAGGTCAGATGAGCGGAATATGTTTTTTATGGCTTTTAGCATGTAAACTCCTTGTGACTTTAAAAAAATATAGGGTAACACTTTATTTGCGTCAAGCCTCAATCATTACACATTATCGTTAAGGGCAAATAAAGTTGTCGAAGAAAAAAAGTGCTATATACACACATAACATTAAAAAGAGTTGGGCGAATTCTTGAAATCTGCTACAGAGAAGGTGTTAATAGGGGTATCGGTGGTGAGGCGAGGTTTGTTTTTTTTGTGGAGCCTGGCTTTGTTTTCTTCTCTTGGAAGTTTGCAGGCAGGTGAGCTTAAGGCTGCAGACGCAGGACCTCTGCATGAAGCTTTTGTGACACCCATCATGGGCTCTCCTATTCTTGAAGCCGTTTCCTTTCTCCCCCCCAAAACTCTGCAGGAAAATCCTCCTTCTGCTCCTGCGATAGGCCTTGTTTGGATACCGGGTTATTGGGGTTGGGACAACCAGATAGAGGATTTTATATGGGTAACAGGCGTGTGGAGAAAGCCCCCTCCGGGAATGAATTGGATATCTGGTTTTTGGGACCAATCAGAGGTGGGGCATGTGTGGATCCGCGGCTTTTGGTACAAATCTGTACCAGAAAAACTAAGCTATACAGACTTGCCACCTCCAGACCCTCTAGATGAGAAGGTTGCTCAGTCAGAAACCAATCAGGAGTTTTGGGCTCCTGGTTTTTGGGAGTACTCCCCACTTCAAGGGAGATATAGCTGGGTTAAAGGCAGCTTACAAGCATTCGATAGAGACTGGGTGTATATCCCTGCAACCTATGTGTGGCGGCCTGGTGGATATATTTTCATCCCCCCCTATTGGGATTATCCTCTTGTGGATCGGGGCGTTGCCTATAGCCCTCTTTTTATTGAACCTTCGAAAAGAATGGGCTATGTTGTAAATCCCTCGATCACGCTTGAGCCCGATTCGATTTTGCGCAGACTTTTTCCAACCTGTCCAAACTACATTACGTTATTCCAGCACAGCTTTCATTTTAGCCGTGAGTTTTGGCATGATTTTGCCTTCGTTCCCACCTGGTGGTACTGGGCCTCTTGGTGGTCACTAACCTGGCATGATCAATGGGGTCTGTATTGGTGGTATAGTCATCCAGGTTTTCCTCAGCCGCTCTGGGTAACAGAGCAGATCAGCCAGCAGATTTCTCCCCCTCTTGATGCTTTCTGTAATCTTGTTTCAAGAGTGCCCCCGCCTTTCTTTATCACTCCGAATGGCATGACCCATGCTTCCAAGATCTTGATGTTCTTGCGTGGAGATCCCATTATGCCTGCCGATCCCAAGCAAGCAGCGGCCATCAGACAAAAAGTAGAGCCTCACCCAGAGGAGGCAAAAATTTTGCGTCCCCTTGCTATCCGGATGCCTGCAAGTCACACCGTAAATCGAGAAATCGCAAAGCCAAGAACCCAATTTTATGCCGAGGAGAAGGCTACAGAAGAGCCGATGCATTCCAATTCGCCCAAAAAGCCGACAAAAAAAGAGGCGCAAGAGATTCCTAGTAAGCAAGGATCATATCCTCCTGGCCCAAAGGGATCTACAGGCATATTAGAATTGATGAGGCCTGTGCCTCGCACTTCTTCAAAGAAGTAGTAGGGGTATCTGCGAAGAGTCACACCGTTTTTTCTAGCTAGCGGGTTTATATTGTGGTATACTGACATTCTATGCAGGAAACACAAGTTTTTAAAAGTAAGCCTCATGGGTTCAAAACCGAAGTAGATGTAGTGGGTTGCCTCTGTGAGTGGGAGGATGAGGTCCTTATGCTAAGACGGAGTAAGACCATTGATTTTCCTGGGACCTATACTATGCCTGCTGGCAAAGTGGAGCCTTATGAAACATTGAAGGAAGCTGCTTTTCGCGAGCTCTATGAAGAAACGGGACTCTCTCCTGACATAAAAAAAATTAATTTTTATCATGCCTATTCACTTTTGCATTTTAGGGAGGAGGCGGTTTACCGCCTCTAGGATCGTATCCCTGTGGCCAAAGGCTGTAAAACGAAGGTAACCTTCGCCCGCGGGGCCAAAACCGGCTCCCGGTGTTGTCACAATATGGTACTTTTCAAGAAGCATCTGGAATGCGTCCCACGACTTTTGTCCAGAAATGCGTACCCAAAGGTAGGGGGCATGACCACTTCCATATACTTTGTAACCTAGTTTTTCGAGCGTTTCCCGTAAGATGTTGCTGTTTTCGAGATAGTACTTTGTAACAGATCCAATTTTTTTCAATCCTTCGACGGAAAGGGCAGCGAGACCTCCTTTCTGTGCAATGTTTGAGGCGCCGTTAAAGATTGTGGAGACAAGGCGGTTCCAATCGGCCTGAGCTGAGGCGCCATCCTCGTACATAAGCTCCTCAGGGACAATTGTCCATCCAAGGCGAACTCCTGTAAAGCCAGCTAGCTTTGAAAAAGAATTCACCTCAATGGCAACTTTTTTTGCACCTTCGATTTCATAGATCGATTTAGGAAGCAATGGGTCTTGGATATAGCTTGCATATGCGGAGTCGTAGATGATAAAAGCCTTTTGCTTTGTGGCAAATTGTACAAGCTTTTCGAGTTGCTCGCGTGTCGCAACGGCCCCTGTTGGATTGTTGGGGGAGCAGAAATAGATAAGATCTACTTTGGGCACTCCATCAAGATCTGGAAAAAACTGGTTTTCTGGTGTGCAAGGAAGGTAGATGATTTCTTTAGCGCCCAGGATCAAACTCCCATCCACATAGACGGGATAGGCAGGATCTTGCACAGCAATCCTAAGGCCGCTACCGAAGAGGGTTTGCAAACGCCCGATGTCACACTTGGCCCCATCTGAAACAAACACTTCATTTGGCTTGATGCGTCTATGATAGATCTTTTCAGCAATCTCTTTACGGAGTGGTTCAATGCCAGCGTGAGGGCCATAGCCAGTGTAACCTTCGGTTGTGCTAAGAGCTGTAGCTTCTTGTGCTAAGGCGCAGGTAATCACCTCAGGAATAGGCTCAGTAGTATCACCAATGCCAAGGCTAATTACCATGGCCTCGGGATGCGTTTTTAAAAACTGCTGCTTTCTCGAGGCGATTTCTGGGAAAAGGTAGTTGCTTTGTAGTTGTGCTATGTTTGCATTTCGTTTCATGAGAGGTATCCTTGTTTCAAGAGCAGCTCTGCAGTTAAAAGGCCGCCTCCTGCAGCGCCTCTGATGGTGTTATGAGAAAGTGTGACGAACCTGTAGGAGAGAAGGGGACATTCTCGCAGCCTGCCTACAGAAACGGTCATTCCGTTGCCAGCACTGCGGTCCAGCCTTGGCTGGGGTCTGTTCTCTTCTGGTCTATAGACAATAGGATGTTCTGGTGCAGAGGGTAGACAAAGTCCTGGGAAGCTTTCCCAAAGGTGCAGTATTTCTTCTCGGGTTGGCCTTTTTGCAAAGTCGGCTGAAAGGCAAGCCATATGCCCGTCGAGTACAGCTACTCTGTTGCAGTGTGCTGCAATGACAATACCGGTTGCATGCTTAATTTTACTCCCCTCCACACTGCCTAAAATTTTAAGTGATTCCTTCTCTGTCTTTTCCTCTTCTTTTGCAATGTAGGGGATCACGTTGTCGAGGATATCAAGGGAAGGGACACCGGGATAGCCAGCTCCGCTTACAGCCTGAAATGTCGTTACAAAAAGGCGTTTTAAGCCAAATTTTTGATGCAGCGGGTAAAGAGGGAGGATTGCGCCCTGCAGGGAGCAGTTTGGCTTGGTCACAATAAAACCGTTTTTCCAGCCTCGATTTTTTTGTTGTAGAGGGATAATTTTGGCATGATTCCCGTTCACCTCGGGGATGATCATAGGAACATCCGGGGTAAACCTGTGAGCAGAACCGTTGGAAATGACACCAAGTCCTTGCTGTGCATAGAGCTCCTCAATCTCTTTGGCGGCCTCATCAGAGATCGCTGAAAAAATAAGTCTACAGCTTTTTTTTGCTTTTTCTATGTCTTCAACCCGGTGAACGATGTGTTCTCCGACTTTTTTCCCAGATGACTTTTCGGAAGCGGCAAGAAATTTCACTTCAAACCAAGGGTGATTCGCAAGTAGGTGCAAATACTGCTGCCCGACTTTTCCTGTTGCCCCTAAAATGCCAACAGCTATTTTCTCCATCGCAAAGCCTCCTCCATACACTCACTAAAAGTGTATATTCCTTGCTTTTTCAAAAGCCAGTTGGCAGCAAAGAGGGCGCCTTCTGCAAAACCTTCTCTACTTCTTGCCTCATGCGTGATCGAAATCGTATCATACTTAGAATCAAAGAGAAAGGTGTGAGTTCCTGGAATGCTTCCACAGCGAAGGGAGGAGATAGGGACATCATTTAAACGGGGCATGTTCTTTTTCAAGATGTTTGCAAGCTCAAGCGCTGTTCCGGAAGGGCTATCTTTTTTTTCGCTGTGGTGTAAGTCGATCTCTGCGACATCGTATTGTGTGAAGTTGTTCATGATCTTTCCTGTTTGAGCAAGGATATTTTTCATGATCTGGATACCAATGGAGAAGTTAGGACCATACAGAAGGCCTATTTGATGCTTTTGGACGAGGGAGCGAACTTCTTCTAGGTCATCATACCATCCGGTTGTCCCGACAACGATTGGTTTTTTGAGTGGGGCGAGTTTGCGGACATTTTCCACAGCGTTCTCAGGGCAGGTAAATTCGATGAGCACATCGGCTTTTGCTTCTTCTGTGATGGAGTGTCCTTGCTTTAGGGCAATTTTTTCCACCATCTGTCCCATTTTTCCATATCCAATCAGTGCAATTTTCATGTCTCAATGTTAGGCAATCTCTTCATTCGAAGCAACGTTTCTTGACTTTTTGCAATTCACGCCAGGCTTAGGGTTTTGCAATTCTTTTGGTAGAATTGCAAAACCCTAAGCCTGGCGTGAATTGCAAATGTTAGGGGGTGAGGGGGAGGAAGAGGGAGAACTTCATGGTGGAGCGCTCATCTAGCTCGGCACGCAGATATCCATCGTGCACCTCGACAATGGTTTTTGCAATCGCAAGGCCCAGGCCAATGTCCGGTGCTACACTTTCTGGTAGCCTAAAGAACTTTTCGTAGATAAGCTTTGCGTCTTCCGCAGAGAGAGGGATCTCTGCCCCTGCTACAGAAAGTCTAAGAAAATCGGCAGCCAGTCTCACTTCCACGAGTACCTTTGTGGTAGGAGGTGAATTTTCAATAGCATTATAGATCAGGTTAAAAAGGACCATCTCAATAAGGTAAAAGTCGACAGCGATCAAGGGAATGTTCTCATCATAAAGCTCTTCAATTGTATGCGTATGATTTGATTTTCTCACATTTTCGCAGCACTCTTGCACAAGTTCCTTCATGTTCTGCTGTTTCTTATTAAGAGGAATAAGACCCTCGCTTAGCTGCGCCATAGCAAGGATGTTGCCAAGGATTTTTAGCAGACCTTCCGAAGCATTTTGAATGGCTTTTAAGCTGCCTGTAATATCAAGCTTTGCATCTAAAGATTTTGCCTTTACATGAATGTCCTTTGTTGCCCTTTGGATGATTTCTAGGGAAGGAGAGAACATGTGGGAAACTCGTTCGAGAATTGTCTTGTAGAATTTCTCCACCTGTTTAACTTGTTCATTCTCCCTCTCCTTTTCTTCCGTCAATGACCTTTCAAGGTACGTGGCTAGCTGTTGACAAACGGTATAGAGAAAGTTTGTCTGCTCTGGAGTCAGAGGCCTATCTCCTACAGGCTGGTAGATAAGAAGTCCATCCGCTTCGTGAAACCCCATGAGGGGGATATAGAGGTTTTGAGAAGCCGGGAGAGAATCTGTAGACCATCCTGCCTCTTTTTCATTTTCAAAGGCCCAAATAGCCGCGTTTTTCTCCTTTTCACTCGTCAGCAAGGTGCTTTCTGGATTGAAATTGAGCTCACCGTTTGCTTTTTTTTCTACAATCTCAAACGACCCTTTGATCTGTTTTTCCAGGCTTTCCTTCACCATTTTAAAGAGCTCTGTTTTCCCAGGAAGCGTGGCAATAAAGCGCACAATATCATAGAGTGCCTGGGCAGATTCCTCTCTTTTGGCAAGCATTTGTTGGTGTGCCCTTGCCCTGTCTGCGAGTATGCCCGTGGCAATTGCAGAAACAAAATAGAGGGCTAAAATGGCCCGATCTTCGTACGAATCTATAAGCAGTCTTCCGATCGGCGGGATAAAAAAGAACACCCATGCAAAACCAGAAAGGAGAGCGCCAACAAGAATAGGCCCTTTCCGGAAGAATAAGCTCATGCAAATAATACCAATAAGATAGATCACGCCAACTACCTTATACCCAACCAAAGGCAGAGCAACCCAGTTGGCTGCTGTGAGGATGAGGATGATGAGGGCAACAAAAAAGTAAGAAGGAAGGCCATTTCGTGCTGTTTTTCCGATCAGCTTTTTACCCTGGTGGGTTGAAAGAAGGCCTTCTTTACGAATGACGTGTAAGTCAATATCTTTGCAGATCAAGGCCAGCTTATCGACCAAAGTGATAGGCTGGAAGATGCCAAAGAATGTCCTGGCAGGGCTTCTTCCAAGAACAATTTGTGTCACTCCTCTTTGTTTTGCAACCCGTTCGATTCCATTGGCCACATCGGGATCATTGGTAGTTAGGACTTCTGCTCCCAAATTGCGTGCCAAGGCCAAGTTGCGAAGAAGCTGTTTGTTTTCCTCGTCGTCCAGCTCGCGCCCGGTATCCACGTAAAGAACAATCCAGGGAGCGTTGATGCGAGAGGCAAGTCTTCGGGCCGTTCGGATGAGTTTTTGTGATGTAAGCGCAGATGTTACTGCCACCATGAATTTTTCTCGCGGCTTCCAGGTGAACCCCCGATCTGTTTGAAACGAAAGTCCTTTGAGGTCATGGTCGACCCTTTCTGCAGTATACCGGAGCACGATCTCTCGAAGAGCTGTGAGCTTGTCTACTTGGAAAAAGTTTAAGGCTGCGATCTGGGGCTGCTCTCCAAGATAAACTTTACCCTCCTTGAGGCGCACAAGAAGCTCTTCCGGAGAGAGGTCAATAAGACGTATCGAAGATGCCCCTTCAATGATCAAGTCGGGCACAGTCTCTCGGACGGCCACATCGGTAATATTTTTCACAACGTCGTTTAAGCTTTCAATATGTTGCACATTTAAGGTCGTGTAGACATCAATCCCGTTCTCTAAAATTTCCATTACGTCTTGCCACCTTTTGGGGTGCCTGGAACCGGGGATGTTCATGTGGGCTAGTTCATCGATAATGACAAGCTGGGGGTGCAGTTTCAAAACAGCGTCGAGATCAAGTTCGGCAAATTGCTTGTCCCTGTAGGTCATGATCTTTCTTGGCAGGACCTCGAGCCCCTCGAGAAGAAGAGCGGTCTCCTCCCTGCCATGTGTCTCCACGTTTCCAACCAAAACATACGTACCTTCAGCTTGCCGTTCGTGTGCTTCGGAAAGCATTGTATAGGTTTTTCCCACACCGGGAGCAAGACCGAGAAAGATTTTAAGTTTCCCTCTACCATCTGTTTTCTTCTCTTGCTTTACCGCTTCTAGGAAATCTTCAGGACGTAGACGTTCATCTTCCATGGTCTTCTCGCTTTTTTTCTAGTTCAAGGTTGAGCTTTAGTACGTTGACATAGGGCTCAGCTAAAAGGACAGGTCCTTGCACATGTTTTTGTATCAGCTGCTCTAGAAACTCTTTGCTAAGACCCCTCGCTTTGGATACTCGTTCGATCTGAAACCTAGCCGCTCGCAGGCTAATGTGGGGGTCAAGACCGCTTGCTGAGCACGTTAGGAGCTCTTCTGGAATCTCAAGAGTCCCATAGATGTCAGAGAGTTTCTTTTTTCTCTCCTCAATCACTTTCTTCAACTTTGCACTTGTCGGCCCGAGGTTGCTGCCGCTAGAGGGTAGAGGGTTGTAGTTGACAAAGGAGGGACGTCCCCAGAAAAAGGTTTCCTTCTCAAAGGGTTGTCCAATGAGAAGAGAGCCTATACTTCTCCCTTCGTGGGAAATAAAGTTCCCTGTAGACTCATCATGCATGGTAAGGCGCGCTATTGCTGTGATGAGAAGGGGGTAGGCAAATCCTGTAAGAAGCGTCATCCATAAGAAGAGGCGAAGGGCACTCCAAAAGGTTTTCATAGGGCCGCCCCCAAAGCTGAGATCAGCAGATCAATACATTTGATCCCAACGAAGGGAGCTATAACACCTCCGAGTCCATAAATAAGCACATTTCGTCTAAGTAGTTCATCGGCTGATTCTGGCCTATACTGCACTCCACGCAGGGCAAGAGGAATGAGCATTACAATGATCATGGCGTTAAAGATTACAGCGCTTAAGATAGCGCTTTGCTCTGAGTGAAGACCTAAAAGATTAAAGTGGGCAAGAGGCCCATGTCCCGCTCCATCCTTGTATAACATCCCGAATATCGCGGGGAGAATGGCAAAATACTTTGCAACGTCATTGGCAATGCTGAAGGTTGTAAGAGCCCCCCTTGTCATGAGCATCTGCTTTCCTATTTCGACAATATCAATGAGTTTAGCGGGATTGTTATCCAGATCAACCATGTTCCCAGCCTCTCGAGAAGCCTGCGTTCCTGCATTCATAGCAACAGCGACGTCTGCTTGCGCAAGCGCTGGTGCATCGTTTGTGCCATCGCCTGTCATGGCTACAAGCCGTCCATTTTCCTGGGCTTTACGGATGAGGGCAAGCTTGATTTCAGGAGTTGCTTCTGCGATATAGTCATCAACACCAGATTCGGCGGCAATGGCAGCGGCTGTCAATGGGTTATCGCCTGTGATCATCACCGTACGGATCCCCATCTTCCGAAGATCAGAAAATTTCTCTTTGATTCCTCCTTTGATTATGTCTTTTAGCTCAACGATCCCCATGATTTTTGTGTTATCGGAAACAAGCAGTGGCGTACCCCCTTGCTTACCTACGTTTTGGATGGCATGATTTAATTGCTCAGGAAAGACTCCGCCCAGACGTTCGACATAGGCACGGACACTATCAACAGACCCCTTTCTAATTGAACGCACAACTTTTCCTTCCTCGTCTTTGAAGTCAACGCCGCTCATTCTTGTGGCAGCTGAAAAGGGGACAAAGAGAGAGTTGACAGTTTGAAGCGATTCTGCGCGCATGCCAAATTCACTTTTCGCAAGGACGACAATAGACCTTCCCTCAGGAGTTTCATCCGAGAGAGAGGCGAGTTGGGCGACCGTAACAAGCTCTCTTTCAGACACGCCCGCTGCAGGGACAAATCTTGTAGCCATACGGTTGCCAATTGTGATCGTACCTGTTTTATCAAGGATTAAAAGATCGATGTCGCCTGCGGCCTCAACCGCACGGCCGCTTTTTGCAATGACGTTTCGTAAGACAAGTCTATCCATGCCTGCAATCCCTACGGCACCAAGTAGAGCACTAATGGTTGTGGGAATAAGGCAAACGAGAAGAGATGCCAAAATCGGGACCGATACTTTTGCTGCAGCCGCTTCTCCTCCTGCTCCTGCGCTATACTCTGTAAAAGCTTTTAGACTTGTTGTTGTGAGTAAAAACATAAGAGTAAGCCCGGCGAGCACAACATTGAGAGCGACTTCACTTGGTGTTTTTTGCCTTTTTGCACCCTCAATGAGTTTAATCATTTTATCTAGAAAGCTGTTGCCTGCTTCGGATGTGACTTTAATTTGGAGCGCATCGCTTATTATTTTAGTGCCTGCTGTTACAGCGCTTAAGTCTCCTCCGCTTTCTCGAATGACGGGCGCCGATTCCCCTGTGATGGCAGACTCGTCCACCGTTGCTACCCCTTCAATTACCTCTCCGTCTGCAGGTATGATATCTCCAGCTTTGCAGAGGATAATATCTCCTTTTTTTAGGGAATCAGAGGGTGTTTTTTTCTCTACTCCTTCTACAAGCAGCCTGGCGTAGGCCATCACCTTTGTCTCTTTAAGACCGGCTGCTTGTGCTTTGCCTCGGCTTTCTGCGATAGCTTCTGCAAAGTTTGCAAAAAAAACAGTGAACCAAAGCCAAAGCGCAAGCTGGAGTTCAAAGAGAAAGGTGGGATGATGTACCCCATTTTTTACTACGCAAAAGGAGGTTAAAATAGCTCCAATGTAGGTAACAAACATTACCGGATTTTTGAGCTGCACAGCTGGACGAAACATGCCAAGAGCATTCTTCAAGGCGTCTTGAAGCATTTTCTTTGTGAGGAGAGGTTCATGAGTTGTTTTCAAAATGTCTTTCCCTCGATCATTAAGAGATGTTCAACAATAGGTCCAAGCGAAAGAAGTGGCAGAAAGGTAAGAGCTCCTACAAGAAGGATGATTGCAGTGAGTAGGCCCACGAAGAGAGGGGTGCTCGTTGAAAAGGTGCCGATGGAGGGGGGAATGGCTTTTTTCTTGGCGAGAAAGCCTCCTATTGCAAGGCTTGGCAAGACAATGGACACCCGACCTAGAATCATAATTGCTCCAAGAAGAAGATTGAAGTAGGGAGTATCGGCTTGTAAGCTTGCAAAACCGCTTCCATTGTTTGCTGCTGCAGAAGATATAGCATATGCAATCTCTGTAAGGCCGTGAGGGCCTTTATTGCTGATGCTCGATAAGGGGCCGCTGAGAAGGCAAGAGAAGCTTGTACCGATAAGAATCATTGCTGGAGGCAAAAGGATGGCAAGCATAACATAGCGCATCTCTTCCTTTTCGATCTTTTTCCCCATGTACTCAGGGGTTCTTCCTACCATAAGGCCAGAAAGAAAAACAGTAAGAAAGATATACATGATCATGCTACAAAGTCCAACGCCAGCGCCCCCGAATAAACACTCGCCGAGCATCATGTTTAGTAAGGCAACACCTCCGGTAAGAGGGGAAAGAGAGGAGAGCATTCCATTTACCGAACCGTTTGCGCTTGCTGTTGTGGTTACAGACCAAAGCAAGGTTTTTCCGAGACCAAATCTTGTTTCGACTCCTTCAAAATGAGGATGCATCCACCACTCAGAGAAGAAGGAAATGGCAAGGCCTGCAAGGGTTAGAAAGAACATGACGAAGGTAAGAATCCACGCGTGTTTGATAGATCCAACTGTCTTTCCATAGGCATAAACGCAGGAAGCAGGAATCAAAAGGATGGCAAGCTGTTCTAGAAAATTGGTAAAAAAGGTTGGGTTTTCAAAAGGGTGAGCGCTATTTGTGTTAAAGAAGCCTCCACCATTTGTGCCAAGCTGCTTGATGGCAACTTGGGAGGCAACAGGACCTAAAGGGATTGTCTGTTTTGTGTTTTCTAAGGTTGTGAGCTCAACATAAGGAGAAAAAGTCTGTATGACCCCTTCGCTGATCAGAATCAGCGATAAGATGATTGCTAGGGGCAGCAGAAGATAGACCACTCCTTTGACAAGATCTGCCCAGAAATTTCCCACTGTGTTTGAAGTTTTATAGATGATACCGCGTGTGAGTACTAGTAGGGCGCAAAGGCCGGTAGCTGCACTCAGAAAGTTTTGCACTGTGAGACCTACCATTTGAGTAAAATAACTAAGCGAGGTTTCTCCCGCATAGGATTGCCAGTTCGTATTTGTGGTAAAGCTAATAGCCGTATTGAGTGCTGTGTCCCAACGTATACCGGGAAATTTTTCGGGATTAAGAGGCAGAAGGAACTGTCCGATTTGAATGAAGAAGAGGAACAGAAGGCCTATGGCATTGAAAGCAACTAGGGCCTTTCCATACTCAATCCAGGTCATTTCCTTTTCAGGCGAAATTTTAGCAATAGCATAACTTGTTCGCTCTAACCATCCGAAGAGAGGGTGGAGGGGTGTCTGTTTCCCAAAGTAGATGTCGCTGATTTGATTGCCGATTATGGGTATAAGAAGGAATAGGAGGGTAAAGAAAATAAAGAGAAGAGAAACATCACCAATAGGCATAGGCTAAAACTTCTCCGGATAGATGAGGGCATAAACAAGATAGAGGAGTAAAAAAAGCGTAAGGATACCTCCTAATAGAAATTCAATCTGCATGCTTACCTGACTCCGGTCATTTTGTCCGCTAGCCGGAGTGTAGAGAAAGCTGCTTTTTTCGTGAAGAAGTTGCTTAGCTCTCTTCTTTTTTCCGAGATCAGACACCTATCACCTTCTGTTTTAAGTGGTTTTGTAAGTTTCTTCCTGGTGGTTGATGTCCAAAAGACTTTTTGTTGCAGTGTTTTTAAAATTATTTATTTGATATAATTGGGTCATGGAACCAAGTGCTAACGAAGTATCGCCATCTTCTTTCGTTTTAAGCGGTTTATCAGAAGGAAAGAGCTTGCGTAACATAGAACGAGAGCTCAACCCTGGAAAGAGTTCATTTTTGACATCTCTTACAACTACAGAACTGGATAGGGCTAAGGCATTGGCGCGTATAATCATGGATGACGTAGAAAAACCTCGAGGGGAGCCTCTCGATAAGATGGTCTCTCAATACACCGAATGTTCTAAAGCGATTGAGGAATTAGCCAAAAAAGTACATAAAAGCAAAGAGGACCTGATTGGTAATAGACTTACAACTCGTCGCGAACAGATTGATTCCTTGTTACAACAGACTTCGATGAAATATCTAAAAAAACAACAAGATTATTATGGTGTTGTTTTAAACAGTTCTCTAATGAAAGAAACTGAAAAATTAGAAGGAATGACTTTTAATAAAATTTTGCCTTTAGAATGTAAGATGATAGAACAATATCAAAAAAAACAGACTGATATTGAAAAATCTGAAAAATATCAACAAATTCGCGAAGAGGTTTCTTTTGCCAGCACGTTGGCAGAGAGGATGGGGAGTAACAAGAATCCTGCCAAATTAATTTTTGATCGTCTTAAACAGATGAAACCTGGTGAACATCTTGCTATTCCTGGGGGTTTTTCTGGGTCACCAATGGGAGGGCATGCGGTGATGTATCTTGTCAAAAAGGAAAGTGGTGGTGAATTTAGTTTCACTGTAATTAATACAGGCGAGGGTATCGCACCGCATCATGAAAAAAAATCTAATAATCATTATTACGATTACAAAATTGCTGCTATTCAAGAAGAGGACTTTACCGAACAATTTTGGACTCAATTGATGGATTTTAACATAGGTAATATAGACCCAAATGAACGTAATCCCATGGATTTGGTCTATGCGCAGATTTCGACTTTAAAAGGTGTTCGTGTAACGGCAGACAATCAGGCTCAATTTGGAGGATTAGGAGTACGCAAGCCTCAAAATAAGGGTATCTGTGTCTACAAATCTTTTGCAGGTTATCTGAAAGAGCGTCTCGGTGACAAAGAATATCATCTCTACAAAATGCACAGACAAGATCGAGTAACAGAAATGCTCTTGGAAAGCAAGAAAGCTTTAGATGGAACAGGTCAACTTATTGATGAAAACTTAGATGACATGTTAAAAACAGGGGAAATTGTAAGAAATAAGCGAGAGGTGAAAATACAGAAAGATCTGGATCCTGATTATGAACAGAAAGTCACTCAGAAGTTCTTGGAATCACAGGGCGACCTTGCAAGAGCAAAAAGAAGAAGGAAAAAAGATGAGGGATAACAGCGAACCGGGAGTGAATAGAGAACTAGGTGTCCGAGCCAAGACTTTACCTGACACTGTCGACCTGTCTGACAGTTCGCCTTGACTAGCCATTTCCTGAGCCTTGCAAAATTTCCTTTGTCCCGCCATGATGGCGTCATGCAGTATTACGGCTGGACCAAAGGTGTTTTTTTTAGGCGTATCACGCGTAATATGGCTATTGGGGCCAGCATTATCTTTTTTTCGCTTTTAGGGGGGATGTTTGGTTACCGCTATTTTGAAGAGATGAGTTGGGTGGATGCGTATCTCAATGCGGCTATGATTTTATCAGGCATGGGACCTGTCCAGACACTGCAAACAGAAGCAGGGAAGATCTTTGCAGGTAGTTATGCACTTTTTAGTGGGATTCTATTTCTTGTAACGATCGCAATTGTCTTTGCTCCGGTTGTGCATCGATTTTTTCACGGCTTTCATCTCGAAGAAAAGTAGAAAAATCATCATTCTAAGGATTAGCAAGGTCTCCAGATGGGACCTTTGGGATGAGGGCATCGTAATGTTGCCCATGTAATACAAGAATGATATCGGCGTCTTTTTGCTCATCTGGGATTCTCTGATTATAGCTTTCTTCTACCCGCACTTCGATGTTTAGCCCTAAATAGTGTGCTAGCCCTAAAAGTTCTGCTCCACTTGCAAAAAAGTCCTTCTTTGCTGCATTTTCTAGATAGTCATCAATAGTCTCAATCTTTCGTGCTGGATATACGTTGTTGTAGTCATCGATAGCTACCTGGACTTGGATAGCCAAGTCCTCATTGTTTTTGTTCCTTTTGATATAGCTGACTGCTTCAGAACGCAGTAGCGAGGTCAAATTGTTTTTATCCTTCTTCTCAAGCAACTTTTGCACCTCCTGTGGCAGACGATCGGGATTGACGGTTCTAAGAGCATCTGCAACAGAGTGAAACATGCACGATCCGCCCCCTGGTTCGAGAAGTACGTAACCATCGTCTCGTTCTACGAACCTAACATTTGGGCCAAATAGCTCTTTGAGTTTTTGCAGCCCTCTTGTTTTAGGCGTAATCTCTGTAGAGGGTAAAGGTGACGTTTTAGTGTTACTTATTGAGACTCGGTTTTGTAGGTTTGGTTTTGGGTTCGTGTTTTCTGTCTCTCGCTTAAGCCAAGTTTTAAGAGTGCCAAAAACGGAGGCGATCTTTGCTGTAAACGCAGCATGTTTCTTTGTTGACGTTTTGGTTTTTGCTTGGTTTGGTTGGCCGCCCTGTGTGCCCCACAAAAAGTTTTTGAATCCGACTAGCCAATCCATTGAAACCCTCTAGTCCAATTACTATCTCATAGCAAGGAAAAGAACAAGACTTTGCGAAAGAAATTGTATTGAGATAGGTTCGTGGATAATCCGGGTGGCTACTTGATTTTTCCAAATTCTCCGGCCTAACGTTTTTTTAGCTTTGTTCTTTTTGCGCTTGTCTGAAATATCTGCAAGGTCCCCAAGGGGATTGATGCCGGCGATTTGGGGTGAAACATGGAGTTGATAAGCACGTTTTTAAACACTGTTTCGGCAGCCGTTAAGTCAATATCGCTTTCGGAAGTTGAATAGTCTCTTTGTCCAAGGTCGAGCCTCTGTTCTCCTCTTTGGTCTACAGGTGTTTCGTTCCATTCCCTTACTAGTTGGCTCAGTTCCGTGCTAATTGTACCCCTTTGAACGTTCGGATTATTTGCAAGGGTTCTCCCTAGCCAATCATCAGCGTAAGAATTGATGACATATTGGGAGGCTGAGCCGCCTGGGAGCAGGCTTGCTGTCGTGACAAGTTCTACAGAAACCTTATTGATGGGCTCCAAATTTTGAGTAATTTTTCCTTTATACTAAATGAATAGTATTCTATACACAGCGGTCCAAAAGTTTTCATCCAACGGCTCCGAGAGAGGAGATGAGTAGATCGATCTAGAGGAACATCTTTACTTAGACAAGTTTACGCAGTTCGTTTAAAATGTCTGATTGTATGGACCCTGCAGTGCCAACCTTAAGTTCTCGGCTATGGGGGATAATGATGGGCTTCTTTCCTATATATAATTTTATGTGGCTGCCCTTGCCTGACTCCAATTGAACCTCGACCTTTTGCTTTCTGAAAAAAACGTGAAGTTGTTCGAGAATTTTTCGACGATTTTTCGTGTTGAAGATAGTTGCTAGATCTTCTTCTAGCTCCTGATCACGGGACTTAGCTTGGAGAGAATCTGGCCTGCTTTCAGAAGAGCTTGGAATGGGCGCCGGTTCTACCTGGCTATCATCCATCTCAATTCTTATTTCTGAAACTTCTTCTGTTCCCGAGAGAGCCTCGTGTTGGCAAAGAAGTTTTGTAGTATCAGTTTCAAAAAGTGGGATAACGCTTACTTTCGGAGTATTTTCTTGTTTTTCCATCAAGTTTGCAAAATTTTGTAGGAAATAAATAAAGGGAAAGCAGGAGTTGGTAATCCGTTCATTTAAGAGATTAAGTTGTTTAGCAAGCTGATTGGGTGCAATTTGTGGAATGTCTTTTACGTGACCTACAAGAGAGATAGAAGTTTGTAGGATTTGGATTTCAGTAGAGATTTCTAAAAGAACAACTCGAATTTGACCAAGAGTTAGCTCTACTTCGTTGCAAAAAGTGGCGTATTCAAAACTGTTTAATTCATTTGATTCTATATTTTTAATCCATTCTTTTATTCGAGACTTATTTGCTGTTTCGAAACTTTCTTTTATATCAATGAGTTGTTTTATTTTGAGATTTAAATTTTGGCTTCCTTCACGAAGTTCGGGCCACCCAGCAGTAGCTGCAGCTTCTACCCATTGGTTAAATGGATTTAGCTCGCCCTTTTTTAGCGGGATATTTTCTTGCATCAGGTATTCTGAACACGCTTTCATTGCAATAAAGTTGATCCAACGATATTCGACAGAGCGCGCCACAACATCATGAAAGAAATCGGCTAAGCTCAATATAGAAGAGGCCAATTTTCCGATAATGAAGTTGCTTTCAATTTCAAAATTGCACGTCTCGAAAATAGGTGTTTGTAAAACGTTACAAAGAAGAGCGTTTGCCTGTAGCCAGTTGTTTTCTTGGAAAGCGTTATCAATTCGCTTTAGTTCGTTAATAAGTTCTTTGCTTATTTCTGTTTTTGTTTTAAATTGAGACAGGAGAAGAGAAGATCTAAGTTTTAAGTTTTTGTTGGCAATTTCTTTCGCTTTCTTTTTTGGTAGAAGACAATTTAATTGATCCTTGAATGGTGAGTTTAAAGCCTTATCCAAAAACTGTTTGATTTGGGTAAGATAGTTCTCGGTGCCCATTGTATCTTGTTCAATTTGAATAACCGATGTCATGAGACCAAGCACACCAAAGATTTTTTCAAAAAAAGGGGTTTTAGGGGTAAAAAGATTGATTTCCTCATGAATAAATCTTGAAATTTGCGCTAGCGTTTCTGTATTTAGTTTGTCTATTGGTTGTTTGTAGCGGAGTTGAAATTCAATCTTGTCGATTAAGTTGTAGAATCTCATTAAGCATGTTTCGTCTCTTTTCTTTTCTTTTTCTGAAGATTGTTCCAGATGATAGGTTATGACTTTCAGCCCCATAAAAAGCTTTTCTTCTGGCAAAATTGGTTTGTCTTTGAGCAAATTCGCTAGTTCCTTTTCATAGATTTCGATCATTTTTTCAATTTTTTCTTTTGCAAATGAGAGGGCACTTTCTTTCGCAAGGAAATCACTAAGAGACTCGCCTTTAAACTGATTTATTTCTCGGGGGTTGAAAGATCCAACCGCTTGAAACCGAGTAGAAGATTTTTTACTTAGTGTGACAGTAGGATTCGCAAGAGGTTTGTCTTGTAAATCCTGTTCAGCATGTTTGAGCATGGCTGTGGGAGTCATACAAAAATTTTTGACAAATTCGACATTTGTCATTTTTGTTGCCTTACACATCTGTGGTTTTTTGGGGTCTTGGTAGATGTCGATTGCAGAAGACTCAACACCAAGAGGTGAGTAATCAAAATCATCAAGGCAAGAGAGAGAAGCACGGATAGATTCAGGATCCATCCTAGCTTGTGCTTTTTCTGAAAAAAGAGTTTTTGTAATACGGATAAGCGTTAGCAGACCATTTTTGGACATCGAAGCAGCAACAGAAGGCGATCTAATCAAATACACATCGTTGTAGTTGTGTAATTTGGCTGCAATCGGCACAGGTGTTATTAAACGTGTAGAAGATGAGCTGCTAGAAGATGAGCTGCTAGAAGATGAGCTGCTTGCTTTTGCCAAATGATTGTTCATCATAAAATAAAACCTTTAATTAATAAATTTCTAGTTTGCAATATATAGCATCGTATCAAATTTCTTTGTTTTTGAAAACAGTTGATTTGAAATCAAATGTGTGAACCAGTCTAAAACCAAAAAAAACCTTGTTTGCAACATAACATTTATTATCAGATCTTTTGCTGAGGGTTTTGTTGCGCTCCGTTTTTTGCCGCTTCTAGCTGCTCTATGAAAGATTTCAGTAAATCTTTATCTTTTAAATTTTTTTCTACCTGCTCTTTAATCAATCTAGTTCTGGAGGAGCCATGCGTTGTCGATGTCACAATGGGAATAAGAGGAGTGCAATCATTCGTATTTTCGAAAAATTTTAGAATGTTTGCTTGCTCTGAAGTATCATAGAGATCTAGCCCCAAGCTTTCTATAGTGACTAGATGATGCTGATTTTGAATCCTCGCCAGTGATTTTGCGCATATCTTTTGTGAGAAGAATGAGGCAACAGCGGCTCCTAAGGACAACGACACCTTCTGTTTTTCTAATTCTTTGATCTTATTCAGGATGTTTTGCAAATCGCCACGATCCTGAGGTTGCGCCGTCTTTGAGAGCTCTTCGAACTTTTGTATGATTTCTAAAAGAGAGCACTCTTGACCTTGTATTTTAAATTTCCGGCCGCCGCTTTTTGAAGTAACTGGTGTTGCAACCGTTTCCAACGCCTTTTTAAAATCAACTAACTTAGGGATCCCCTCTAGCTTGCTTGCGCCCATATGCCTCCCGAAATTTTTTTGCAATTTCGTATACATTATAACGTAAGATTAGTTTTTTTTTGAAATTGAGAGGTTTAAAGCGAAAGGTCTGATAAATCATCATAAAAGAGAAAGAGTTACGTTGAAAAAAAGAAAGAAAGGGTTTACAGTTCCCCTCTGATGTATGCTATTTTTACTCTTTTTTTTCTTATCTTTGGTTGCGCTTACTCTGAAGATGGGCTGGCTTGGCAGGTTATCTGCGGTAGAGATGAAGGTCAGGGCTTGGATAGAGTTGTACGCTACCCTCTTTACCGCGCAAAAGTGCCAAAAGACTGGATAAGAAAGGATTCCACGGAAAGCGTTGCTGACACTACGCGCCCTCTTGTTGAATATAGCATCGACGGTAACATTGTTGTGACCGTGCACAACTTTCCTGCAGATGCATTAGAAAAACGCATACCCCCTGAGGCGCAGATAGAGCGATGGAAAAGACAGTTGAATGGTGAAGAGGAAGTGCTGAAACCACAAGCTCATGGAGGTTTTGCAGGTCTTGCATTGTGTGCTGTTAGAAGGTCTGATAACAACTGTTCTGCGGTTCTTGGGTGGGCGATGCAGCTTGCCCCAGAACATTTTCAAAATCTACAACTTGCAGGTACAGAAGAAGAGATGCGCCACTTTCGTCAGATGCGCTCTGATTACACGATTAAGGCCAAGGGACCACCTGACTTAATTGAACAGCACAAATCTATGATTGAGTTGTTTGCGGATAGTTTTGAACTGATTGAGGAGCTGCCTACAAGGCCATGAAAAAGGTTTTCCACTTTCTTGGAAGTATCCACTTTACCCTGTTTCTTTTAGCTGTAACAACTCTTTTTGTGGTTATAGGAACCGTAGTGGAGGCAAAAACTGATTCCCATAGGTTTGCCGAGCAAATTTCATTTAGCTCTCCCCTCTTCAAGTCTCTTCTCTTTTTTTTCTTTGTCAATATTTTGCTCTCCACCCTAAGGCGCTACCCCTTTAGACGTGGGCATATCCCCTTTATTATGACTCACATTGGCCTGCTTATGCTTCTTGGTGGTGTGATGGTAAAGTCGTTTTTTGGTCTGCAAGGGCACATGATTCTTCTAGAAGGAAGTGGGTCAGACGAAGTGATTTTGCCAGGCAGCCTTGCGATTGAAGTGCAAAAGAAAACAGAGCTTGGGATAGAAAGGGCCCAGCTGTGTCTTGGAAGTGGAGCTGCACCTTTTCCAGAACTGCAGGTTATCCCAATAGAGCTCTATCCACATGGCCGAGAGCATTTTGCGAGCTGGATTCAGGGCGAGCATTTGCGCTTAGCAGGGCTTGCTCCACTACCCTTGGATTCTTGCCTAGAGAAGAGGATTTTTTCAGACAGTGATAAGCTTTGCTCCCTCTACGCATTGAGAACGGATCATTTGAAAAGCACGCTAGATGAGCTAAGATCAAAGCAAGGAGCCATTCTTGCCTTCATTCAAGAGCCCTCAGGTAGTGTCTATCTTTTTTTCCAAGACGAATGGGGCAGGGAAACGATGGAAGAGTTCCCTCCTCATGAGTTAAGAGGGATTTTAGAATATGAGGAGGGATTCAAAGGGTATGCAGCTTTTGCAAAGGTTGCCTTCTTAAAAGACTATTCACTCATTGATCCCTTGCCCCCTCCCCTTCTCTATTTTAAGGAGCAAGCGAATCAGGCAGGCGTTCCATTTGAAAAAACACTTTTTGCTTTCCTGCAAGGGGAGCTCACTCCATGTTTAGAAAGGCTTCTTTCCCGCATCCCGACAGAGGAAGCAAGAGAGACGATTGAGGAGAAAGGAAGGCTTCTTGCTCTGTATTTTAGACTGTTTTCTCTCAATCTTGAAACGGTTTTTTCTAAAGAAGTGAAACAGGAAATTACGCTCTTCTCCCCCCTTGTGCGGACATGCAAGGCTTTGCCACCTTTGCAAAAACTAGAGGAGAATACACCTCTTTTGAAAGTCGCCTTTTTGCAGGGTAATACAAAAGAGGTGATAGATCTTCCGCTCGCTAAGAACACGGGTCTTTTTTGGCCAGTTCTTAAAGGGCAATACCTTGTGCGCTTTCAACACGCACGAGAAAAGATCCCCTATCGTATCCGGCTAAGACAAGCAAGAAAAATTTGCTATCCAGGGACAGACCAGGCCTTAAGTTATGAATGTGATGTGTTGGCTACACACCAGAATGGGACTGTGGTCGAAAAAACGCTGAGTATGAATCATGTTTTAGAGCTCTCTGGCTACCGATTCTACTTGTCCAGTATTGCTCCAGGCAATGCAGGCAAAGTGCAAAGGGTGCAGATTGTTGTCAATAAAGATCCTGCAAAGTATACTCTCACCTATCCAGGGGCAGCTTGCTTACTTTGTGGGGCCATCCTGTTGTTTTTGCCATCGTTTCGGAGAAAAGAGTGATCTATTCCTGTTTTCTTTTTTTCTTTTTCTGCTTTTCTTCTCTGCTTGGAGCCTTTGTTCCAGCTCTTTCTCAGGGGAGAATACACCCTCTTCCCATCCACAAACTTACCCTCGACTCACTTGTGCTTCCTGATAAGTTGGAGCCAGGTCTTTTTCGTCCTCTGAATACGCTCTCAAAAACAACTGCCAATTTTACTCCCTATTCGCAGCAAGAGTTTGTGCAGCTGCAGAACCTCTACCAGGAAGGTCGTTTACACGAGCTGGGGGTGCTGCTTGAGAAAAGCTATGCAGCTTGTGCCGGTAAACCGCTGCTTCAAACGGCAACAAAGACCCTTTTCTATCCTACTAAAGCCCAGCTTTCAGTAGAGATGGTCTTTACTACCTTTCCATGGATGCCGCTTCTTCTGTTTCTGTATGTAGTAGCCTTTCTTGCGAAAACACGTCTCTTTTTTGCTCCCTCGTTTGCTCTCCATACAATTCTTCTTTTAAGCCGAGCTTATATTTTATGGCGCCCCCCCGTCTCTAACATGTACGAGACCCTTCTTTACGTTCCTTGGATTATTTCACTTCTTGGTTTTGTACAAAACAGATGTCGAGTTGCAGCTTCGGTGGCCTTTCTTCTGCTTTTTCTAGCCGAGATCTCTTCTCTTGATAAGGGGCTCGGAGCTGTGCAGGCTGTCTTAGATTCACAGTTTTGGCTGACAATTCATGTCATGCTTATTGTCGCAAGTTACGGCGTTTTACTGCTTGCCGGAGCTTTGGCTCATGTTTATCTTTTTCGACCCGTTGGTTTTTCAGTATTACAAAGGCTTGTCTACCTCGGGGTCTGCATGTTGATTCTCGGGACGATTTTGGGAGGTGTTTGGGCGGCAGAAAGCTGGGGGCGGTTTTGGGACTGGGACCCTAAGGAATCTTGGGCGTTTATCTCTTGCTGCATTTATGCGTTTGTGATCCACGGCCAGAAGTTTTGCCTTATCGGATCACGTGGCTTTACCGTGGGTGCTATCCTGGGCATGCACTGCTGTCTTTTCACATGGTATGGGGTAAATTTTATTCTTGGGACAGGATTGCATAGTTATGGTTTTGGGACGGGCGGGAATTTGTATTATTTTCTATTTGTAGGGTTTGATGTCTTACTTGTCTTTGCGCTTACTTTAAGGCGAAAGGGGACTGAAGGCATTAAGGTCGTATTCACCTAACATTTTTCTTTTGCATGATGTTGTGACTCCAAAATTGTTTGCATCGGAGTTTTTTTCATGACAATATACACAAATGAATTGGAAAGTTGGTAATATGTCAAGGAGGCACTCTCAATTTTTGTAAGCAGTAGAGGCGTCGAAGCAGCTCTCTTTAAAAACGAAAGCGATGCAGACGGGCAAAAATTGAGGGATTGTCCGACGCAGGCAGAAACAAACTTTCCAGTTCATTTGTGCATCCTCTTCTCGATGGCACTTATTTGAAGGTGGGGCACACTGAGTCAGTTTCCTTTCGTGATGATAAGGAAATAGCCTTAGTAGCCATGGCGTTTCTAGGATCGTCTCTTTACTTTGCAAGCAAAAGATTGCAAGATGATGATGAAGTTGTTGCGGTGGCGATGCAGAACGATCCTCGTGCTCACAAGTATGCAAGCGAGCGCATTCAAGTTCAATTGGATTTCTATAAAGACACACCTCAAAAGCAGTTCATCCAAGGTTTACTCAAGCAGTGGGCAGAATCGGGCGAGTGGAAGACGATTGCATGGGGGCCCGATTCTCCCTTGTCTAAGGTAGAGAAAATTTTGCAGTTACATGGTATACAGGGTGGCCTTACTAAAGATCTATTTGCATTTGAAGAGATACGTGACAGGTTGTATCGATTCGCAGACCATCGTTTTGCAACAAGATATACAAACAAAGATCTCCTGAGGATGCTCGGTGAGGAGCTAGAACGTCTTGTTTTCACACACCCAGATGTAGTTTCGTTACTACAAAAAAATAGAGAGGCTCTCTTCCAAGCCTTTGCTCATGGGTTGGATCGAAAAACGCTTGCTTTGGTCACATCAACAACTCTTCTCCAGAGGCCAAAGTGGTTTGATAGGAAGAGGAGCATCCGGGCTCAAGGAGAGCTCCTTAGGATCCTTTCAAAAATGCTCGAGCAAAGAAAAGATATCAGCTTGAAGCTTTTGGAATCGGATGCTCAGGTGATCATCGTTCCTAAGGATGAAACGTTATATGGTTATTGTAAAGAACGGATTGGATCTTGGAATTGTCCTGTTTACAGGCCAGAGGTTGGAGGGATGCACGATCTCGTTACGGGGCTTACTCTCGTGACAGAGGAGAATCTTACTGGGCTACCCTCTAAGACGGGCAGGGGCGCTGCTGCTGGGTCTAGTACGGTGGTACATGAGCTTGCGCATCTTATCCATAATATGGCTCTTCCTTCTTCAATGGACCAGAAGTTCAAGAAAATTTACACGAGTAAAGTAGAACGAATTGAAGCAAAGTTTGCTGACAAGCGACAGGGCGATTGGAAATATTCAAACGGTGCTTACGCAGCTAGCAACCATTTTGAGTATTTTGCTGAGTTTGTCAGGTTTTATTTTGAAGCAAACGGAATTGAAGACTCTGGGTCGCTTCTTGTTGGCAGAAGTACGTTCGATCGCCTGGGATCGGAAGATAAGCAAATGCTCGCGCTGTGCAGAGAAATATTTGGTAATGAAACAACAATTCACTACACAAAGCCACGATTTGACTAGTTGGTCTTCCTCTTTCTTGCATAAATAATTGGCCTCTGTGATAACTATTTCCATGATGAGGCGAGCTCTTTTTATTTTTCGGCGAGACTTGCGTCTTGAGGACAACACGGGTCTTTTGTTTGCCCTTAAGAACGCACGCGATGTGATCCCTATTTTCATTTTTACCCCAGAACAGATCGAAAATAATCCTTACAGGGGTGATCGTTCACTGCAATTCATGATCGAGTCCTTAGAAGATCTGCAGGGACAGTTAAAAGAGAGGGGGGGAGAACTCTACCTTTTCTATGGCAAGGGGGAAGATGTTGTTTCTGAATGTATCGAAAAGTTGCAAGTAGATTCTGTGGTTGTCAACCGTGATTATACCCCTTATAGCATAAAGAGAGATGAAAAAATTCAGGCGGTATGTGAAAAGCAGGGCGCTCTCTTTCATTCGCTAAATGACCTTTTACTCCATCCTCCAGAAGAGACGCTTAAAGCAGATGGTAAGCCCTACACCATATTTACACCTTTCTATAGAAATGCCCTAAAGCTTGAAGTCGAAACCCCCAAACGGGAAAGCGCAGGTCATTTTTATAGCCAGCCTATCTCATTTGCCCAAGATAAGAAGCTCTACCACACCTTGCTGCCAAAGAGAGAGCGGCAGGCAAAAGGGGGAAGAAGAGCAGCCGAGCAAATCTTGCAAAAGCTCCCACTTTTTTCCCATTACGCAGGGCAAAGAGATTTTCCCGCCTTGGATGCAACAACCCACCTCTCCCCCCATCTTAAATTTACCACCTGTTCAGTACGGGAAGTATATCATGCGATTGTAGCAAAATTAGGAGCGGATCATGAGCTCATCCGTGCCTTATACTGGAGAGATTTTTTTACTTCCATTGCCTATTACTTTCCCGCCGTATTTAAAGGAGCTTTCCACAAACAATACAACCAAATTGCTTGGGAGGGCAATAAAAGATTTTTTGAGCTTTGGTGCAAAGGACAAACGGGATTTCCGATTGTGGATGCCGGAATGCGGCAGCTTAATGCAACAGGTTATATGCATGGACGAGTACGGATGATTGCAGCAAGCTTTCTTGTCAAAGACCTTCATATTGATTGGAGATGGGGTGAAGAGTATTTTGCAAAAAATCTTCTTGATTATGACCCTGCCGTAAATAATGGAAATTGGCAATGGGTTGCGGGAACAGGGTGTGACGCAGCGCCCTATTTCCGTGTTTTCAACCCCCAAGCCCAAGCAAAGAAGTTTGATCCAGATTGTCTCTATATTAAGAACTGGGTCCCAGAACTAAGAGAACTAGATTCTAAAACAATCCATTCTTTGGGCCATGGGAAGCAGTCTTGGAATACTTCCTCCTATCCACGCCCCATCGTGGATCACGCAGAGCAAGCAAGAGCTGCTCTCGAACTGTACAAAGAATGTAAAAAAATATCTTGAATTTTAAAAATAGAAAATTGTATTGAACAAAATCACCTAAGAAGATTATCCTCTTCCCGTCCGTAGGGGATGAAATCGGGCATCTAAACGAGATCAACTAAGAGAGTTTATGAGGCATTACAAAAGCGAACGATTGAAAAAGTTAGAGGAAGAGCACAACGACTTGCAGCAATGGTTAAAGCTTGGCCTCGTGCCCAAAAAAGACATCGAAAAGCACAAAGAAGAAATTGAGGCTATTAAAAGTAAGATAGAAGAAGAGAAAGACCGACTCCAATTTTTAAAAGAAAGTGGAGAAACAGAAGAGTATGTAGCACCTAAGCGATCTCAAGCCAAGGGCGGATATACGGAAATGCCTTCTATTCCAGACATCGAAGTTGCAGAGACTGCTTCCGGCGTCACTGAGATCGGTTATGATACAGAATCTGGTGCAGATGAAACTACCGAACATACGGCGACCGTTGAACGTTCTACAGAGCAAGAGGATGAAGAGATCAACCCAGAAGATGAAGAAGAAGAATCCTACTTTAGCGACAGGAACAGATGGCGTCGAGGCGGTCGCGGTGGCATCCGCGATCCCGATGCAGATGAATGGTGAGAGCCTCTACTTTCACATCCCTTTTTGCCAAAAAAAGTGTCCCTATTGTCATTTTTATGTGATTAAAGATGATGAATCTCAAAAAGATTTACTATTAGACGCGTTAAAAAAAGAATGGGAGCAAAAATCCCCTCTCCTTACGCAGGGGGTTGTTTCGATTTATTTCGGTGGAGGCACGCCTTCATTGTTTGGGCCGCACCGTATCGAAAAGATATTGAATCTTCTTCCGTGGACTGAAGAGTGTGAGATTACACTCGAAGGAAATCCTGATGATCTAACGCTGGAATCGCTTAAAGATTATAAGAAACTTGGGATTAATAGGTTAAGTATTGGCGTCCAATCACTCGATAACCATCTCCTGCAAAGACTTGGCAGGACCCATACCGCAGAAAAGGCAGTCCAAGCCGTCTCAATCGCAAGAGATGTAGGTTTTGAAAATATTTCCTGCGATTTTATGTATGATATTCCCAATCAGACGATGGAAGTTTGGGAAGAAACTCTTGGGAAGGCAGCGCTTCTTCCTATTACACACGTCTCTCTTTATAATCTGACAATTGAACCCGGAACACCCTTTGACCGCGTAAGAAAGCATTTGGAGAAAAAAGTTCCCTGTGAAGAGGTAAGTAAAAACATGTTCTATGCAGCGGGTATGCTCGAAGAATATGGCTTTAAACGCTATGAAATCTCAGCCTTTGCAAGAGATGAAAAGATTTCAAAACATAATACCGGCTATTGGACTGCGCGTCCCTTTCTTGGTTTGGGTCCTTCTGCTTTTAGTTATTGGGGCGGAAAAAGATTTCGTAATATTGCAGATCTTTCTCAATACTGCAGTTTGCTTGACTCTGGCAAGGCCCCCGTTGATTTTGAAGAAGAGCTATCTGAGGAAAAAAAGCGGCGAGAATTGCTTGTTTTAGAGCTTCGCCTTATGCGGGGAGCTAGCAAGGAAAAGTTTTTGCCGCTTTATCCAGAAATGCGAAAGCTGATGGAGCAAGGTCTTCTCAGAGAGGATGAAGGGCAGATCTTCTTGACTGAACAAGGGATGATCACGTATGACTTTGTAGCTGCGGAATTGATCTGATAAAAACGCGCTGTTTCACTTCAACACTCTGACTGTCAACGAGTTTATTGCATAGCTTTCATTGTTAAAATTATTTTGTTATACTCCCTATTAAGAGGAAGGAGCAGAGCATGAATGATTTTCCCTTAGGACTAACACCTGGTGAATTTCAAACCCAAATTGGGGATGCCTCAATTGAAAAAAAGAAGGGGTTTTTTCAAGAACCAAAACTTAAAATAGAAACAAAAGAATATACTGCAGCACAAATCTATGCAAATATTTCGAAACAGGGAGGAACCGCACAAGACCGGCAGCAAGCATTAAATGCGGTAAATGACAAGTTCAAGGAGGCTTCATTGGGCCTACGGGGAAGAATCGCAAAAAATCGTGCAACAAGTTTTGTACAGAGCGCTTTAGCAAAGGCTACAACAGGGGGGGGATTTAGCCAAGGCTACAACAGAGAAAACTTCATCAAAAGCCAGTAGGTTTTTCTCCTTTTTCAGACGAGCGACAGAAGCAACAACTGATTATTCAAAAAACCTGAAAAGAGCCCTAGACGCACCAATGGATTATACTGTGAGACTTTTGATGCAGACGCCATCATTTAAGAAAGAAGACTGTATCAAAGAATTGAAGGCTGTCATCGCTCGTACCAAGGGTTACGAGCAATATAACGCGAAAGAGGCGTTACGTGTGCTTCTAATTAAAACGCATAGCGAGGAAATGGCACAGCTTTTGGGGGTCAAACAAGAAGATTTGGAGCGTGTATTAATAGCACCCAATACGACCTATGTTACGGATTTGAAGACAAAGGGTAATTTTAATAAAGACGCTTTTAATGAATTAAAAACAGGGGTGAACAAATATCCAGAAGAACTGCAAGAATCGATAATGACAATGACAAGTGAGTCGCCTGAAGACTATCTCTTGGCACAAGATGCTGAAAAATTGGGCATAGGACAGAACAATGCAAGTGTTTTAAAAAATGCCATAAAAGAGCCAGAAAAAACAGGAAACTTAGAAGCTTTGCGTGCGCTTCCGAACTTTGACAAGGAAAAATTCACTATGTTCGCTAAAGAAAGGCTTTTATATCCTTTGGCCTACGAAGAAAACAAGATTATCTACCTTCTCTCGTACCTTGAATCGACGTAGTATAGCATTTATGACTTGGTTGCTTCGGAATTGATCTGACTTTGCATGTCACCACCATGGTCCGGCCTGCCAATTTTCTTGGTGATGTGGAAGATAATTTCACATTGCTTATCGCCTCTTAGCATACAAGTCGGTTCTTCGACGCGGACATTGCAGCCGTAGAGGTCTCCCAAACATTTTACCATTCCAATCCCAAAGGCGCACATTTTTCGATATGACTGATAAAAAATGGTAATCTGCGTAGGTCCCCTTCGTTCGCAGCGCATGGTGGGCGCTCGTTGCCCAGAGATAGCATTTACCATCACCCTGTCGAAGATGTGATTGGTATTTTCAAGAAGGTCCATGAGGTCCCATTTTTTTGGAATAAGGCGATTTGAGATCCGCCAGATCTTGGGCATGATATACTTACCATAGTCCTCAAGCACGTCTCTATACGTCTTCTTTTCTTTCGCAGCAACAGCATCGATAAGCTTTACAAGATCGCTATAAGAGTAGTTGACAAATGTATGGTATGTTTTCTTTGGGATACCTGATGCAGTTACAATCTCATCCCAACTGGGTATCCCGTGTTTTTGCTCAATGTAGTGCTTGAACTCAAGAAAGATAAATCCTTGCATTTAAATCCCCTTAATCCCACCATCCCATAATGCGTTTTTTTTTGCTAGGGTCAGCTTGCAAAAAGAAATACGGCAGGCTTTTTCTCGAGGTTGGGAAGATCGGTTTTTTTCCAAATTGCGACCTTTTGGGTAACGATTCCTTGGGTGGGAAGTGTTAGATCCCAGGCTACAGAGAGGGTTACTTCATCGGCAAGGGTTTCAAGAAGAGTGTGAAGAAGTGCGCTATTGCGATAGGGAGTTTCAATGAAAAGTTGCGTCATGTTTTCAGAGCGAGACTGTATTTGTAGCCGCTTGATTACTTCTGCTCGTTCTCTCTGCTCTTTGGGTAGATATCCATGAAAAGAAAATCTGCTTCCTGGCAGCCCTGAAAGCATTAAGGCAAGAAGTAAAGAAGAAGGCCCAACAAAAGCCTTCACTGTGATGCCAAGATCCCGCGCTCTCTGTACAAGTTTGTGTCCAGGATCAGAAATGCAAGGAAGACCAGCATCGACCACTAACCCCCATGTCTTGCCCTCTACGAGAGGCTCCATCAGAAAAGGGATATCGGTGTCTTTTGTTTTATGATCAAAGACAGCAATCGGAATCTCCCTGGCGGGAGCTTTTGTTTCGAATCTGCTTAAATAGCGCCTTCCTTCTGCTTCACTTTCAGCAAATAAGCCATCACATAAGGCGACTGCCTTATCAACACTTTTAGGGAGGAAGGTTTCATGGTGAGGAAAGTTTCCTAATAAATTAGGAAGTAAGAGAAGGGATCCTTTTTTAGACATAGGTGAGTTTTACCGTTGTGATTTCTATGAGGAATTTGGGGTCTGTTTTTGCGTTTTTTAACTGGAATTCTGTTTCGTCGAGCAAGATGAGGGCTTGCTTTAAACTTTGTAAACCAAAGGTTTGGGCTTGTGAAATATTGCGGCCAAGAATTTGCCCTTGCATATAGGGGTAGTGCTCTGTGATCTCCCCCGGCGTGCGGCCTTCTGCCAGCATAGAGGCAACTTGGAATTTTGTCTCCATTTGCGATCGGATCTGCTTGATGAGCACAAGTGGGACGGACTCCTCTTGTGCAAGTAAGCTAGAAAGTGCTGCAAGCGCTCCCTTTCGGTCTCTTGCAAAAATCGCATCACCGAGCTGCCAGATGGTTTCGTGGGAAGCTTTTATACAAATGGCTGCTATGTCTTTGCCTGTAATTTCTACTTGTTTGCCGATGTAGAGACAAAGCTTATCAAGTTCTGAGGGGACGACAGCCATTTCTCTGCCGATTTGTCTGATAAAATCAGCTGCAACCTGATCGTTGATCTTCTTTCCTCGTTTTTGCACCTCTTGTTTGACCCACTCGACGAGAGCCTTTTCTTTCATCCACGCCTTTTCTTTCGAGCCATCAAAAATAACGCCGATTTTTTCTATTTCTTTGTACAAGGGGGATGTGGGTGAAAGAGAACCAGTTTCTAGCACAAGATAGATGGAAGGCTGGGGTCTTTTTAAAAAGTCCAACAGGACTTCTTGTGCTTTTTTGGCTTTTTCGATCTGGTGGAGAACAATTGATTTCTGAGGAGAGAAAAGAGAGCCTGTTTGTAGTTCGAGAAGGAGAGTTCTGGGGTCGCAAGAATCACAGGAGAAAGTGATGTGGGGTTTAGGACAGAAATGTAGGGTTGTTTGGAGCAGCGTTTTTCGTGTCCCCTCTTCTTTATGGATGATGAGATAGACAGCAGAGAGGTGTTTTTGTGCGGAGGCTTCTATGTGTTTTGTAAAGCCACTGACATTATCGTATTTCACAGATTTGGGTTCCTCTGCTCTACATGTGTATTGATTGCAAAAAGAGAAGGATCTTTTTTAAACAGTTCTAAAACATCTTTCATTCTAAAGTCGGGCTTTATCGGAAAGAGCGTTTCTAAGATTTTTTTGATTAATAGGAAGTCGTTTTCGGTGTCTACTGTCCATCTGTGGCGTGATTCATCTACTGGCTCGGCATAGTTAGTTGTAAGAAATTCTTCTAGATGTGTTCTTAAATAATAGGTTACATGTTCCCTGTCCTCTTTCCGAATTCCCCTTTGCGACATCTCCATAAGGGTTTTATTTGAAAAAACTTCTACATCAAGCCCCCTTGGAAAGGTGCGCGGATGAAGATTCGAAACGTAGTCAACATGCGATCTGTTGTAGAGGGAAATCACTTCATCAACAATGACAGGGTCTGTAAGAGGACAATCTGCTGTGATCCGTACAATGGTGCCCGCTTGCCATTCTTTTGCTGCTTGTACATAGCGAGCGAGCACGTCCTCAGCAGAGCCTCTTATGAAAGGGATTTTATTTTCAAGGCAGAAGGTTGCAATCGCATTATCTTCGAAATGAGTTGTAGTAGCAACACCCATGGAATCCAGGGTTTTGCATTTTTTTAGACGCTCGAGTAGATAGGAAAGAAGGGGCTTGCCAAGCACAGGTTTGAGCACTTTTGCAGGCAGACGCTTAGAGCCCATTCGTGCTTGTATAATGGCAACTGTCTTACTCATATCCCTTGCATTCTAGAGGAATGGGGCATTATTGTTTAGCTTTTTTGGTCTCCTTTTTCTGTTGACCAAGGGCCGTTCGTACACGTACCGGTTTAAGAATGGGCTTTTTCTTAGGTGGACTTGCTTTTTTGTTCATGGCTACCCCCGTGCTTAAAGTGCTACGTGAGAGGAGCAGCAATTTTCATGCCATACACTGGTCAAAGGAGCGTGGGATTAGCTTACATCGGTAGCACAGCGAAAACCATAGGTGCTATTTACTGTACCTGGATTGTTCCGATTGCGATGCGCACAGCGAAGGTCTTCTTTAAGGCTCTTCCAGCAACCACCTCGTAATACGCGGTATACTCCCTGCAGAGGCCCCTTGGGGTATTCGGGCTCGACGATAGACGTCTCATAGAAATTGTAACTATACCAATCATTACACCACTCATAGACGTTCCCGGCGAGGTCGTAGAGACCGATAGGATTTGGCGGGTAGCTCATCACAGCGGTTGTATCGGAACTAAAATAGTTTGCTTTTGTCTTATCTATCTCATCTCCAAAGGGATAAATCGCTCCCGGATTGCCTGCTTTAGCGGCAATTTCCCATTCTGCCTCAAAAGGAAGTCTTTTCCCTACCCATGTTGCGTAGGCTGTAGCTCCATACCAGGTAACACCGACCACAGGGTGTTTGGCGTAACCTGACTCAATGGAGAGCTTACCTGCAGCACGTTTGATACGGGCGTCCTTGAGGCGTATTAGGTCATTGTGATTGCTGTCCTTCTCTCCGCCCATTGCCTCCAAAAAAAGGACAAACTGTTCATTTGTAACCGGGTGGACATCTATGGCAAAGCTTTTGACAAGCACTTGGTGAAAGGGCATTTCATCGCGACTACCATTATTGCTCCCCCGTGCGAAAACGCCTCCTTTAATGACCACCATGTCTGTTTGGATCGGTTCGATCAGGCGGTGATCACCTCTTTCGGGGGTATAGAGTTTTACCGTGCTGTCCACAATAAGGGCTTGGGCTGGATCTGCGTCCACATCTGGCCTTTTAAGCTTGGAGCTTTGGATGAGGGGACGAAGACCTCCTTCAGAGGAAGAAGAGGATTGTAGAGCTGGGACATCAAGCAGAGCCAGGGCTTCTTTTAGAGAGGTTGGTCTAGTTTCTGGAGACGTGCTCAGACAGCTTTTAATCAACGCTTCCCACTTTTTCCCTGGCATAGGGAAATAACCTTCTGGGTACTCCCCAAGGAGAAGATAATATCCTAAAATTCCATATGCATAGACATCGGCTCTAAAATCGATGTTTGCGATCTTTTCAATTCTCTTTTGCTCTGGGGCAAGAAAGGCAAAGTTCTGAAGGAATGAGTTGTGAACAGGAAGAAGTTTTTTCCCATCAATCGGTGTTGTTGGATACTCTTGCTCAAAGGTAGGGTCTAGACCTACCGAGTCAGCAACAACACGGAATGTGCGCGTCAATACAGAAGATACGCCAATGAGCCGAGCAAGTCCGCAGTCGGAGATGTAAAAACGCCCTCCTTTGCCTTCCAGAATATTGTTTAACTTAAGGGATCTGTGCACAATCTTTTTGCTATGCATATAGTCAAGCGCATCACCGACTTGTTTGAGCACAGAGAGAAGCTCTGTTTCGCTAACTTGCTTGTTTTTGGCAGCAAACCATTTCGCTAGATTTGTTGTTTCTCCCCATTCATCCACAATGCAATCCGACACAATAAAATACTTGCCGTCTACATAGGAAATATTGTGGATTTTGACGATGTTGGGATGGTCTAGTGTTGCTAGATGAGAAATCTCATCTTCGAAACGCTGCATGAACGGGCGGTTCTGAGAAAGTTCCTCTGAGAGTATTTTAAGTGCATATTGCTTTTTGAAATACTTGTGCTCGGCGACATAAGTTATTCCAAGCGAGCCCGCCCCAATTTTTTTAACGAGCGTGTAATCTCCGATTTGTCCTTCCATAGTAAGACAAGTTACAAGAGAACTCATTTGCGTGCAATTGGAATTTGCACTTTATAACCGTATCTGCTACACTATACTCCTATGGATAAACGGCAAATCGCATTTTTCGCTATTATCGCAGCCGCTTTCGTGGTTGTGAACCTCTTTTTTTCCCATCAAGAGCAAGAGAGACTTGCTGAGTGGAAAGAAAAACAAAAAGTCTTCCTTGCCAAAAAGCAAGCGAGTTTAGAATCAGACTTGATAGCCAAATCAATTCCCTTAAGTGAGATGCCCATCGTGCCCGTCTTTGAAGATGAGGGCCATAAGAAGTTTTTTGCCATGGCTGTAGTGCAGCAAGGGACTCTTTTGGTGCTGACGGACAAGCCATATTTGAAAAAAGTTTTCGCAGACGGAGCCTACGAGCTTTTTGCCGAAAAGAAAGCCGCCCTTTATAAAAAAGGACCAGATGCAAAGTTCTCCACAGGTCAAGACCTTGGCAAGGACCCAAGAGAGCTTCAGATTATTACCCTTTCCAATCCTCCTACAGTTGAACCCGGCGACTATAGCAAGGGGAAGATTTCCACGCTAACAGAGCAGCTAGCCCTTCTAGGTACTAAAGAGAGCGCTTTGGATCGTGGACAAGAAAACAAAGTGGCCCTCCAAAGAGAAGGCGGAGAGTTTTTGCCGGTTGCTATTTATGAAGCCTCCTCACAGACATGGGTTCCTCTTAGCCTCCTTACAGAATTCCAAACGGGCGGCGTCCAGGAAAAAATCAGCTTAGCCCCTGCAGAGATTAAGTACTACGTGCTGGAAAATGAGTTTGTTCAGCTTGTCATCTCCAGTCAAGGTGGGGCTGTTGCAGAGATCAACCTTCCTTTTGAAACAGAAAAAAACGAAGAGAGCGTTGTAAAGCCGATTGAATTTGACCGTTTGATGGTAGAACAACATCCTGAGAATGCCAGATTTCCTGCAAGAGGGTACTGGACAGCTGATGGCATCTACCATAATGAAGGTGTCCTAGGCGGATATTTACCCCTGCTTCGACGTAATCTCTATGATGGAAAACAGGTCTTTACAATTCCTCCGAAATACTATGCGCTGAACCTTGTTTCTGAATACCCCGAACTTTCCCTTCTTAACTTTAGTGTAAAGTCGTTCGAAAAAGATAAGCTTGTTCTAGAGGCCTCGCAAGGGTATAGGCGTATCCGCAAGACATACTCTCTGAAATCAGAAAAGGGCACAGTCCCCTACACTTTCGACTTTGAAATTGCTGTCATGGGAGATGGACGGGGTCTTTGGCTAACCACAGGTGTCCCTGAAGTGGAAATGGTTTCTGGCAGAAGTTCACCTGAACTTAAGGTGCGCACCGTGCGCGGCAATAAGAGTGAGGTAGAAAGTCTTTCTCTGCCAAAAGACAACTTTATTACAACATCTAGCTATCCTGATTGGGTGGCCAATACGAACGGCTTTTTCGGGGTCATTCTAGACCCGCTTACGGAAATTGCCCCGGGGTATCGATCGGAATTTGTCTCTGGCGAAACAGTCCCTTCACGACTAGTAGACATTGACCAGAAATACCAAAGGTTTGTAGCTAAAGATTTGCCAGGCTATACGATCCAATTGCCTTTAAAAACAACCGGCGGATCGATGAAGTTTAGGGTGTTCGCAGGTCCCTTCTCTGAAAGAGTATTAACCGCTGTGGATCAGACATTTACCGATCCTCTTACAAAGATGACACCAGACTATACTGCGTGCCGAAGCTTCCATGCTTGGTACACCTTCATTGCGGGACCTTTTGCCGCTTTGATGCTCATGGTGATGACGTTTCTTCATGCGATTACCAATTCATGGGGACTTTCGATTATTCTTCTCACTGTCGTGCTTCGATTGATTCTCTACCCGCTAAACGCATGGAGTACACGTTCTGTTCTCAAATCGCAAGAGATTCAACCTTTTGAACATGCGATTCGTGAAAGATACAAAAAAGACCCCCAGAAGATGCAACTGGAGATTCTAAACCTCTACAAGGAAAAAGGTTACAATCCCCTCTCTCTTTTTGTCCCCTTCATTATTCAGATCCCCTTTCTTTTAGGGATGTTTGATCTTCTGAAGACAAACTTTGAGCTCAGGGGGGCCTCGTTTATCCCAGGATGGATCGATGATCTTGCAGCCCCTGATGTGCTGTTTTCTTGGAGTTATCCTCTCTTCTTTATCGGCACCGAGTTTCACCTTCTACCTGTTCTGCTTGGCGCAGCAATGTATTTCCAGCAGTGGCTCATGCAACCTTCGATTAAAGATGAATCGAAAATGACAGAGCAACAAAAGCAGATGAAGTCTATGAACATGATGATGCCTGCTATGATGCTTCTGATATTCTATAGCTTCCCCTCAGGGTTAAACATCTACTGGCTCTCTTCGTCACTTCTCGGCGTCGCGCAGCAATGGTTTATGCAGAAACAGAATCAAAAGAAGAAGGAGTCCAAGCTAGAAACAAGCCCGAAAAAGTTTCGCTAGTATAAATATTAGTTAAAACTGATAATGAAATTTTGAAAGTGAAACAAGAAGTTCTAGTTTATGAGGCTTTGGGAAGAATTCCTGAAAGAACAGGCTCGTCAGATAGGTGCGGAGACGGTTGCTAAATGGTTGCAGCCGTTGAAAGTCAAGAAATATGACGCTGCTAATCTCTACTTAGAAGCAAGTGATGCCCTTTTTGCTCTTTGGTTTGAAGAGCATATCCGGCCCAAGCTTGGCAAGAAATTCTGCAACAACAACGGACGCCCCATTAGGGTCCACCTTTCTTTTCCCTCTGAAAGAAAACAACCAGCTCGAGAATGGAAAAAAGAAGAACCAGATTGGAGAATAGACTCTCTGGACCCTAGTTTTACCTTAGAACAATTTGTGCTCTCAGAAAAAAACCTTCTTGTCCATCGCCTTATCTATCAACTCGTAGCAGAAAAAACATCAGGATCAGAGCTTGGTGCCTTTAATCCCATTTATATCCATGGTCCTGTAGGAACTGGTAAGACCCACCTTCTCATAGCTATCGCGCATGCGCTTAAAAATCAGGGACTTCACGTTCTCTATTGTAGATCGGAGACATTTACAGATCACGTGGTAAAAGCCATCCGGTCAAGCTCGATGAAGGAGTTTCGAAAAATCTATAGAAACGTGGATGTACTTCTTCTAGATAATGTACAAAGTTTTAGTGGTAAGAAGGCAACGCAAGAAGAACTTTTTCACACCTTCAATGAACTTCATCTTGCAGGAAAGCAGATTGTCATGGCAGCAGACGTTGCCCCGAGAGAATTGAAGGATATAGAACCGCGGCTTGTGAGCCGCTTTGAGTGGGGTATTGTTCTTAGTGTTGAGCTTTTGTCAAAAAGTGAACAGGCAACGATGCTGGAGAATAAGTGCCAACACTTTCAACTGCACCTGAATGAGAAAGTATGCGCCTATTTGCAAGATACATTTACTAGCTCGACAAAATCTCTGGTTAAGGCAGTAGAAGCTTTAGTGCTACGTACAGAAGCAAAACCTACTCCCACATCTCCACAAGCCGCGCGTGAGATGCTTTCTGATCTGATTCTAGAAGAGGAAAAGAGCCGCATTAACCCAGAGAAGATTCTGCTAACCGTTTCAGAAAAATTTGGGATGAAGATAGAAGAGCTTACTGGAAAAACACAAAAGAAAGAATGCACCATTCCCAGGCAAATTGCGATGTACCTTTGTCGCGATGTACTACGTCTTCCCTTCATGAAAATAGGCGATCTTTTCAGTCGCGACCACTCCACAGTGATGTCTAGCATCAAGATTGTGAAGGAGGAAATAGAGGGGGGGAACAAGGAAATTTCGACAATTTTAAGAAGTATCCATAACAAATTGTAGAATAATCAGCGATATGCTACACTTTCGTTATCTTTTCGGAGCATAGCGCAGCTTGGCTAGCGCGGCTGCTTTGGGAGCAGTAGGTCGGGGGTTCAAATCCCTCTGCTCCGAACCCCAAAAACCCTTACCTAGTAAGATAGGTAAGGGTTTTTTTTTGTCTTTACGCTTTCTTTACTATGATCACGTACAATGTGTTGCATGGATTTTTCAATAAAAGCCTCTACGCCGCATCAATCTCTCGGAGCTCAACTTAGTAAAAAACACCTAGCCCTTGCACTCCAGTGTATGGCTCTGCAAAAAGCTATAGGGCTGTCGGCTTTGGCACGAAGTCACGTTCGGTGGCATCTTTGGATAGGCGCAGCGGAAAGCTTGCCTATCGTTGGCGAGGTGATTGCTTGCTGTGATCTCTATTGGAACAGCAAGAAGATTGAGGTCATCAATTGTGAGTTGCCCGGCAATACAATTACTTTTATTTCTAGCTATCGTCTTGCTGCTCGCCATTTGGCTCTTGTCGCAATGCACCTTCATATTAAGAAGGTCGACCACTCTTCGCTTCTTTCACCTGCAGAGGTAAGAATCCATCTGAAGCAGGCTGCTTTAAATCTCATACCCTTTTATGGCAGGATTCAGACAAAAAAAGAAATTGATGCTCAAAAAAAAAGGTAAGACCTTTTTTTCCTTTTATGCTAAAGTGTAGATCATGAGCCTGCTTGCCTTTGTACGTTGGAATCCGCCTAGAGAAATTTTTACGATACCCTTTGTTGAGAGACCAGTTGTCTTTTATGGCTTTTTCTTTGCTCTTGGTTTTTTAATGGGCTATTTGCTTGTCATTAAAATGTTGACTCGTTTTTTTCAAGAGGAGGGCACAATAAAAGATCCAGCCAACCTAGCTACACGGATTGCCGACAGGCTTTGTTGGTATATCGTTGCTGGAACGATCATTGGCTCACGCCTCGGGTATGTTTTTTTCTATGGGCAAGACTACTATTTTAACCATCCCCTCGATATTTTAAAAATCTGGGAAGGAGGCCTTGCCAGTCATGGAGGTGCTGTTGGCGTGATTTTGTCTCTTTATTTGATCACCCGTTGGGTAAAATCACAAGTGCCTACTTTTACATTTTTTAGGATTCTTGATTTGATTGTAGTACCAACAGCACTTGTTGCTTTCTGCATACGTGTTGGTAATTTTTTTAATCAAGAAATCTTGGGTATGCCTACAACCCTTCCTTGGGCAGTCATCTTTGAAAATCCTGCAGATAGAAGTTTGGTGGTCCCCCGTCACCCTGTCCAGTTGTACGAGGGATTTGCTTACCTTGCCACCTTTTTTCTTCTTCTCTACCTTTGGCAGACAAAAGGGAAAAACATGGTGGCTGGAAGACTGACCGGCATTTTCTTTGTTCTTATTTTCCTTAGCCGATTCTTTGCTGAATTTGTAAAGTCCTCTCAGCACGGTTTTCTTGAGACAAGCTGGCTTAGCACAGGTCAGTGGTTAAGCATTCCCTTTATTTTAGGAGGTCTTATCCTCGCTTGGGGAGTTTCTAATGACAAGAAGGCTTTTGAGCCAAGCTCTTAGTTTGCTTTTGTTCGAATCGGGGAAATTGAGTAAAGGTGGATGAAGGAACGGGTGATTTACAACACATATTACGAGCATTTTGAAGAGTTTAAAGGTGCGATTCTTGGGTTCTTTGCCATTTTGTCAACCCTGACTCTTGAGTCGACCTTAGGTCAGTCGTTGAGAACAGGAAGGTAACCTATGAAAAAAGTCATTCTTATATTTCAGCTTGTTGTCGCTCAATCTTTTTTTGGAGGAGAGATCCTCTACGAGACAAAACAAGGTGAAGAGATATTTCCTTTTGTAAACCAGATTGTTACACTTTGTACCAGCGTGTATAGCGAGTATCCTTATTTGTATGATGGGAATAGTGAACAAGATGAATATGCAACGTATCTTGCGGGTTATGCTGGATCAGAGAAAGGGATCGCAGCGCTTGCCTTTGACGGTTCTAGGCTAATTGGAGCAGCCCTTGGCAAGCCGATGGCGGAAAAAACGGGGGGGTATATCAAATCACTTATACCAAGCGAGATCCCCTCTTCTTTTTATTTAGGTGAATTGGTTATCGACTCTGCCTTTCGAGGGATGGGGATTGGCACACGTCTCTATCATGATTTTGAAGAGAGAGTGAATAATTTCGAAAGCTATTCCCTAATCTGGTTTGCCGAAATTGACGCAGAAAAAGTAGCTGTGGCACCTCCTGCAGGTTACGTCGGTAACGATCTTTTTTGGCAAGCCCTTGGATTTCAAAAGAAAGAATGTCTTTTTTTTACAGTTCCTTGGCTGAACGTGGGAGATTTTCAAGATTCAGAGCATACCCTCTATTACTGGTCGCTTGCGCTTAAGCGCTAAGTTTGTGGAATATAGCCCTCCCCTCTCCCGCTCGGATTAGCTGACCATAAAGAGACATCAATAGACGAAAATATTTAGGGCTAATACAGTTCAAAATCTCTAGCTCATGGGGGTCAATCTTTACTTTAGACTTGCCCTTGCTTTTGTTCGAATCTTAATGCATCCTAAATGAAAATAATCCATAATATCTGCGAACAGACAACAATAAGGAGGTAATCATGGCAAACCCACAGCTCCCGCTCACCCCACAGCAAAGAACACAATTTGCTGAACTGCTCTATAAATCCAATCCAAGATTGCTAACTGTCGATCGCAGAGGGAATCTGACCGTCCGCTCCTCTTTGAACATCGTTGGCCGTTTTTGGTCTTGGATTAAAAGCTTTGTCTCAGACTCGGAAACAAAAGCTGTTCGAAATGCTGTATCAGCAGTTTTTCTTTCCTACAAAAATGATGCGATCGATTTCTATGGGTCCCCATTAGGAATGGTTGCCAGGTTTTTTGGTTCTACACCTGAAGGCGCTTTTCTTGTCAAAAAAGGAAAGGTAAAAGTAGTTGTAGGTTGGGATGAACTTGCAAAAAAGATCACTCCTTACTACAGAAATGACCTGGAACTAAGGACGCTGATCGCAAAAGCTGAACATTTTGCAAACGGTGTAAGACTGTCACTAGCGGATGGAGCAACTGACGTTTGGTCAACACAAAAGATCTAAATCTATGATTCAGAGACTAGAAATGGTCTCTGGTTTATTTATTTCTGTATAAGCTCGTTCAATACATCGCGAACAACTTCTAGCTTAGATTGTGATGCGTTCACCCGCGAGATGATTTCTTTTGGGTAGTGTTTAAGAACCGCAGCTGTTTGCGAATCGTAAACTTGCATTCTCGTCTCTAAGACTGCGCGGTCCATATCATCCATTCTCCTTTCAATGAACGCCCTGGCCTGAAGGCGCTTAATGAGCTGCTCTTTGTCTTTGACTTCGAGAACAATGATGCGCTCTACTTGAATGTAGGGTGTAAACGCTTTCACTTGGGGTTCCGTCCGAGGAACTCCATCGAGCAGCAAACGCTGCTTCTCGGGGAAGAAGCGGTTCGTTGCAATCAGGCCCTGAACATAGTTATGCCATATGGTAACTGTAACATCATCTGGAACAAGCTCCCCTTTCCCTGCGTATTGGTAAAAGATCTTTCCATTCGGCGACTCTTTAGAAAGGCCCCTGAAAATATCTCCTGAAGAAAGGTGGTAAAACTCATCAAAGGCGCTCAAGAAAGCACTGACTGTACCCTTACCGGACCCTGGTGGGCCAAAAATCACAATCGAACGAAATTTTTCTTTGTCATTCTCAAGCATAAGTGAAGTATAGGGGATAGGGAGACAAAAAAACAACATGAAAAATAGAGTGGTACTGTCTTTGCGTATTCTTGTTGTGCAGTCCTTGATTCATATCAAATAGTACTGTACAATATACACAAATAAGCTGAGGTTTCGAGTGGGTAAGATAGTTTTTGAAAATAATGACGAAGAAGCAGATGTTGAGGATGGCGAGAGAATCGCAGAAGCATGTGAAGAAATGGGAGTCCCCTTTGCCTGCACGGAAGGGGTATGCGGAACGTGTGTCATCGAGGTGGTCGAAGGGATGGAAAACTTAAATCCACCCACCCAAGAAGAAATGGATTTTCTAGGTGACGATACATGCAAAGAACGACTTGCCTGCCAGTGCAGATTAAAGGGAAACACAATAACTATTACTTTCTAGAGGAACTATGGCAAAAATTCATAAAGACATGACAATTGATGAGATCATTTCCCTCTTTCCTAACAAAGCGGAAAAGTTAACACAGGCAATTGCGGCCGCAGGTCTTCACTGTGTAGGTTGCCACGCAGCCACCTGGGAAACGCTCGAAGTAGGCATGCTCAGTCATGGCAAGACTGAACCTGAAATGAATGCGCTCATTAAGAAACTAAACGCTTTGCTAGAAGAAGAGGTTGATATGTCTACGATCAGTATGACGCAGGCGGCCGCAGAGCGCTTTTCCGCATATGCTACTGAAGAAGGAAAAAAAGGGTGGCACTTACGTCTTGGCGAAAAGATGGCAGGCTGTAATGGATTTGAATATGAACTCTCCTACTCTGAAAAAGCGAGCGCTGATGACACCATTTTCCCCTCACAGGGGCTGGAGATCCACGTCAAAAAGTACTTAGTTCCAAGATTTCTCGGGATTGAGATTGACTTTGTGGAGGGCTTAAACGGTGGGGGTTTCAAAATTAGCAATCCGAATGTGAAATCAGCCTGCGGTTGTGGCACTTCTCACGGCTATTAAAATCCAAGCTGACAGGCTTCCTTGATCACCTCTGCGTAGTTGGGGTGGGTGTGAGGAGCATGAGCTATTTCGGCTAAGGTTACCTTCTTCTCAATGGCGATCACACCTTCCCCTATCATTTCGGAAACGTAGGGACCAACCATATGTAAACCTAAAAGAACACCAGTAGCTGCATCACCAATGACCTTGCACATTCCCTCTTCCTCACCTGAACATCGAGCTCTTGGATTTCCACGGAAGTAGGATGTGCCTATCTTAAGGGCAAAACCTGCTTTTTTTGCTTCTTCTTCTGTGAACCCAACAGAAACGGCCTCAGGTGACGTGTAGATCACACTTGGGATGGCGGCATAATTCACTCTGGAAGGGATTCCAGCCAGCTTCTCCACCACGGCTACGCCTTCGGCGTATGCCTTATGGGCGAGCATTGCGCCTCCAATCACATCCCCTACGGCAAAAATTGTAGGGACTTTTGTTCGAAGATCAGAATCCACTTCGATAAAACCTCTTGGGGTGAAGGTAACTCCAATTTTCTCAAGGCCCAGGTTCTTGGTATAAGGCGCCCTACCAATGGCTACAAGGACAACATCTCCATAGAGCGTTTCTTTACCTTCTAGATGAAGGGTTAAACCCTGTGTTTGAAGCTTTGCATTTTCTACCTTAGTACATAACGAAAAGACAAGTCCCTGCTTCTGCAAAATAGTCCTCAGTGATTTTGAAACAGCCTCATCCATAAGAGGACAAATGCGATCTAGCATCTCCACTACATGCACTTTCGTTCCAAGTCGGTTATAGACAGAGCCTATTTCAAGACCAATGGCCCCTGCGCCAATGATCAACATAGTTTCGGGAACGCTTTTTAGAGCAAGTGCGCCGGTAGAGGAGAGCACAACCTTTTCATCAAAGGGTAAAAAGGAAAGAGGCAAGGGAGCTGATCCACTGGCAAGAAGAAAGTACTTTGAGGTTAGGTGTTCGCTTCCAACAGCGACCGTAGTCTCAGAAGTAAAACGACACTCTCCTTTGATCCAAATAACGCCTGCTGCCTTAAACTCGTGCTCCACTCCCTTCACAAGTCCTGCTACTACTTCTTCTTTTCTTTTCATCATTTTAGCAAAGTCAACGTGAAGTTCTCCCTGAATGCCATTGACATTTCCCTTATGCTTTAGGGAAGAGAGAAGTTCTGTGGAGGAAAGAAGGGCTTTTGAGGGTATGCAACCTACATTTAAGCAAGTCCCTCCAAGGGTGTTTTCTTTCTCAATGCAGGCAACCTTCATACCAAGCCGGGCAGCTCTACTTGCTGCCAAGTATCCCCCAGGCCCAGAACCTACGACTACAAGATCAAAAGCTTTCAAAGCGGCTCCTCCAAAAGAAGACGCGTGGGATCTTCTAAGTGGTCTTTGATGTGGACGAGGAAGGTCACTGCCTCTTTTCCATCGATGACCCTGTGATCATAAGTAAGCGCTAGATACATCATGGGGCGTATAACAATCTGATCATTTTCTACAACGGGCCGTTTTTCGATCTTGTGCATTCCAAGGATGGCACTCTGCGGTGGGTTAAGAAAGGGAGTTGACAGGAGAGATCCGTATACACCACCATTTGTAATCGTAAAAGTCCCCCCCTGTAGATCATCCGGGGCAATGGAGCCATCTTTTGCTTTTTTTGAAAATTCTACAATCGCGTGCTCAATGGTTGCAAAGTTCATCTTATCACAACCACGAAGCACTGGGACAAAAACTCCTTTCTCAGTGCCTACAGCAACACCAATATCAAAATAGTTGAATGTAACAAGATCGTCCCCTTCAATCATGCTGTTGACCTGGGGATACGCCTTGAGAGCAGAAAGGGAGGCTTTTATAAAAAAAGACATAAATCCAAGTTTTACCCCATTTTGCTTAAGAAACCTCTCCTTATGCTTATCTCTAGCAGCAAGGATGGCTGTCATGTCTACTTCATTGAAGGTAGTCAACATGGCCGTTTGTGCTTGCACTTCAAGTAGCCTATTCGCAATGACTTTTCGGATGCGGGATAATTTTTGTCTTGTGGACCCCCCTCCTTTTGCTTTGCTTGGAATCGGAAGAGGTTCTTTCAATGTTTTTGCCTGAAGTTCATGAGCAAAATCCTCTTTTGAGTATTGAATTTTATCTGTAGACAGGATGAGCGGCTTAGAAGGTTCTGGGGCAAGCTTTATTTCCTCTTTAGATCTGCTTAAGACTTCTCCAATTTGAATCTCTGCAAGTGGTTGATCTACTCTAACCTTTTCTCCTTTTTTGACAAGAAGATGTAAAATGCCTGTTTTCGAAGCATAAACTACTTGGTTAACCTTATCTGTTTCTAACTCCAAAATTTCATCATCAGCATGCACTGCAGCAGCTTCTTTCAAAAAAATCTCGCCTACAGTAGCTTCTGAAATCGATTCGCCCATTCTAGGCACTTTTATGACTTCTTTCATTTTACGCTCCCGAATAAAGTGTGGAGGATCTCTTTATGCTCGTTTTTATGCAGTGCATAGGAGCCCACAGCAGGAGAGGCTGAGACTTGCCTTCCCATGTATTTTAGTTCCATTCCCTTCGGTAAAAGTTGCTGGATTTCCGTGTGAATAAAGCTCCAAGCGCCCATATTCTTTGGCTCTTCTTGCACCCAAATGGCCTCTTCTAAACCTTTGTAGCTTTCAATGACTGCTGATAGACTCTCTTTGTGAAGCGGGTAGATCTGCTCGATACGAACAAGAGCGTCGGTAGGTAATTTGTGAGGAGCTAGCTCAACATACACGTGTCCGGTGCAGAAGAGAACTCTTTTGGGATTTTGTGGCTCTGTAGGGTCTTTTAAAATTTCATGAAACTCACCTTGAGCCAGATCGTCCAAGGAAGACGTGCAAGCAGGATGGCGCAAGAGAGCTTTTGGAGTGAGAATAATGAGAGGGGTTTCTGGTTTTCTCATCACTTGTCTTCGCAAAAGGTGAAAGAGTTGTGCTGGAAGCGAAGGGTAGACAATCTGCATGTTATGATTCCCCGCAAGGATTAAGAAACGCTCTAGACGGCACGAGGAGTGCTCGGGTCCTTGCCCCTCGTAGCCATGAGGAAGAAAAAGAACAATTCCACTTGTCTGCGACCACTTTTGCTGTGATGTGGCAATGTACTGATCAATAATGATTTGAGCGCCATTGCAAAAGTCTCCAAACTGCGCTTCCCAAATCGTGAGTCCATCAGGCAGGCCTAAACTATACCCATACTCGAAACCAAGGGCTGCGTATTCAGAAAGAGGAGAGTTATAAATGGAAAAATCCCCCTGCCTACCACCAATGTTCTTAAGAGGGATATGGTGTCCTTCTGTTAACTGGTCCATCCAGACGGCGTGGCGGTGGCTAAAGGTCCCTCTACAAGAGTCTTGGCCTGCAAGACGGATATCAACTCCTTCACTTAAAAGGGTGGCATAAGCCAGGGTTTCCGCAGCTCCAAAATCAAACCCTCTCTTCCCTTCAGCCATATCCACGCGCTCTACATTCAAGCTTTCAATCTTTTTGTGAAGTGAAAAACCTGGAGGAACAGATGCCAGGCGTTTACTCAGATCCAAAAGTTTTTCCTTTGGTACCGAAGTTTTTACCTTCTTAAAAGGATCAAGGAGCGTGCTTCCTGAAGTTTTTTTTGCGGTGCTTCGCGCTTTTTCTAGCGCCATAGACAGTCCTCTTTTGAAATCTTCCTCAAATTCCTTTACAAGGGAGCTATCAAAAGTTTCAGTCTGCTGCAGTTTTTGTAGGTAGAGGTCTCTGACTGGCGGCTTTTTTTTAATAATTTGATACTCAATTGGTTGTGTAAACGCAGGCTCATCCCCTTCGTTGTGGCCATACTTTCGGTAGCAATTCAGGTCGATGAATACATCTAACCCAAATCTTTGCCGGATTTCCAAGGCAAGCAGGCCTACAAACACACACTCTTCAGGATGCTCTCCATTAACATGAAAGACAGGCGCGCCAAAAGCTCTTGCGACGTCTGTGCAGTAGTAGGTAGATCTACCCTCATAAGGTCTTGTTGTAAACCCGATCTGGTTGTTAATCACAATATGCAACGTGCCCGCTGTCGCATAGCCACCTAAGTTCATCATCTGAAGTGTTTCATACACAACTCCTTGACCCGCAAGAGCTGCGTCCCCATGAATCAGCAAAGGGATCACGTCTTTTTTTGCACCACCCTCTCTCATGTGGAGCAATTGCCTTGCAAAGGTTTGTCCCTCCACGACTGCATCAACTGACTCTAAGTGGCTCGGGTTGTTAGCGACTGTAAGTTTAACTTTTTTACCAGCTCTTGTTGTGATCACGCTGCGAAATCCCTTATGGTATTTCACATCGCCGCTTGTATCGAGTGTTTCTGGAAAATATCCTTCTTCAAATTCAGAAAAGACTTCTTCGTACGACTTGTCCAAGATATTGCAAAGAACATTCAATCTTCCCCGATGGGCCATCCCGATGATCAATTCTGATACCTCTTGCCGAGAGGCTATTTCAATGATAAGGGCAAGCATTGGAATGAGGCTTTCCCCTCCCTCAAGAGAAAAACGCTTTTGCCCGGGGTACTTCGTATGGATGAAAGTTTCTAGTAGTTCTGAGCGATTGAGGTATTCGAGAGTATATTTTTTTTGCTCCAGTGGAAGAGAAATCTTTCCTTGTAAAGGCTCTATATGCCTCTGGATCCACCCAAGAAGTTCAGTATTTTCCGTTCCCATGAACTCATAGCCAATCTTGTCACAATAGATGGCTTTTAAAACGCTAAGTATTTTTTCTAAGGAAGCTTCGGGCTCAGGCAGTAAGGAAAAGGTAGGAAATTTTTTTGTCAGTTCCTCTTCTTTGAAATAGTGGGTTGCAAGCTGGAGCTCTCTTGGCGTTCTTTGGGAGGGAGAAGCAAGTGGATTAATCGAGGCGGCCAGGTGTCCGAAGGTTCTGTAGGCTTGGATCAGGTTGAACACACGGACGTCTCCCGCAAGAGGAGCTGGTTTTTCTAGGGAGAAATCCGAAAAATTCTCAAAATATAATTTCCAAGAGGGATCTAAAGTTTGATCCTTTTTTAAATACCGCACATATTGCTCTTCTACAAAAGAAGCGCTCAATAGAGGGGGAGTCTCTCTTGTCATATATTTTTCTTATAGCAACTTTAAATAATTTAAGCTAAAAAGATATAACTTGTTTAACTACAGAAAGTTGTAAGCTGTTAAGAAAGCGTGAAGAAATCCAAAATTCTTTGATAAAAAACGACAGTTGCTTTACAATGGTGTTTTTAGGAGAGTTTTCTGTGACAACCAAAGGCCGAAAAATTGCTTTATTCTTGAGTTTGGTCGCCGTTGTTGCTTTTTCTGCCCTTGTCGCATTTCTGCCCACAATTCTCTCCTCTGAGTGGGGCACAAATCTTCTTTTCGAAGCCTTCAACAAGCGTATTTCTGGAAAAGTTTTTGTGAAATCTGCACACTTCACCTGGTTTTCAGGGCAGAAACTAGGCAGCCTTTCTGTTCTTGATCAAAGAGACCAGGAGATTCTCTCCGCAGATACCGTACAAACAGAAGAGCCCTTTTGGAAGATCCTACTCTGCCCTGAAAACCTTAAACACTTGTTAGTAAGAAACTTACAAGCAGAAGTGATTCCTTATGGAGCTGGGGTAACGAATTTTCACGTAGCCCTTTTGAACCAAGCACCCGGAAGTGAGTCTGGACCTGCAATAAAGCTTTCGGATGTTTTTGCGGAAATGACGCTTCCCTCTCGCTCCTCTCCTCTAAAGATCGAGCTCCAAGGGAAGGCATTGCAACACGATCTAGGCGGCGAGTTTTCAATCCAAAGTAACCTTCAAGGGGCCGACCTCACAACCTTAAGCAAGATTCTAACCGAAAACGAGTTCTTACAAGAGAGTGAAGGTTATGTTAAAGTAAAAATTTCGAACTTGCCGGTCGATGCCCTGGATCACCTGTTCGCTTTGCAAAACCCAAGTGGACAAGGCATAGTGCGAGCTCTTCTTGGTGAAAGGCTAAACCTCGTAGTCGAAAAAAACTTTGTGCAAGGAGCTGTAAGCTTTGTTATCGATGCGAGCAGCCAGGGGCTCGACGCTAAACTTCTAGCACATGTGCAAGGCAAAAAAATATCCTTGCTTGAACCTGCCCACATATCTCTTGAGCTTGAGCCTAAGCTTCTTGAACTTCTTCAAAAAAAAATTCCTTCTGAGTGGGCCCTTTCCTTAGAAGAGAGAAGCCGCGTGGAACTTTCTCTTACGAAACTAAGTATTCCTATAGTTGATAATGCGCTTCATCTTGCAAATGCCTCCTTCCTAGCAAATCTCACTCTTTCAAGAACCCTTTTGCACATGGATAAGGAAGGAAGAAGGGTCACAATAAAAGGCCTTAAGGGAACTGTTTCCAAGGTCGAGGCAAAAGAGGAGCTTCTTGTCAAACTAGATGGCGAAGCGCAAGCAAAACAACAGACAAGCCATTTAAAACTTGAAGCTAAGCTTCCTTTTTCAAACTTCAATAGCTCTCTTGGGAACCTTCCCCTTTGGTCTGCTCTTTCTCTGGAGAGCATGCATATTCCATCGGCTGCCCTCGAAAAATTTTTTTCGGTTCCGAGTGAACTCCGACAAGCCTTTGGCTCCTATGTAGACTTGCAGTTAAGCTCTGTTGCGACAAGTGGTCGGGTTGAGGCGACTTTTACTTTAAGCAGTGACACGATCCGCCTTCCCAATATCCAATTTGCATATGATGAAAGTGGACTCTTCTTGCAACAGCCAGCTGTTGGGATGTTCATTGCCGACTCTCATGGGGCTCCTTTGCGATTTGAAAATGGTCTAGAGCTTGAAACCTTTTCTCCGATTCAGTTTACAGTAAAAGAGCTTTCTTTTCCGGGTTGGAAAATAGGCGATCCACTTTTTCCGAAGATGCAGATTGCGGCCACCTTGAATGCAGAACAGCTCACCCTCTCCACAAAGCAAGATTCAATTGCATTACAGAAGGTAGAAGCAGCAATCCTCTTACCCAGCCTGGCAAAAGGGCAACTTCTCCTCACGGGCGAGCTTTTCTTCCCCATGGAACACTCTTTCCTACAGGCGCTTGTTGGCAAAAGGGGATCTTTTGCCGTCAGCAGCGAATTGACTCTTGCAGAATCAGGGCTTATCTCCTTCCACAATCTTCAAGGGACAGCAGAAGGTGAAGGAGCACATCTCTCTTTTGCCGGAGAAAAAGTTCTCGATCAACCTTTTATGCTTACAAGACCTCTCTTGCTGAATATGAACCTGACTCAGGAGAGGTGGAACTTACTCTCGACGTTTAAAAATCACCCTTTCCAACTTGAAAAAGAGGCTCTTCTAGCCCTTCGCATAGATCGGATTAGCTTCCCCATGAGGGCAAAAAGCTTTCAAGAAGTGCTCTTGGATGCAAAGTTGACAGCGGATGAAATCTCTATCGTGGACCAAGTCACCGGAGAAAAAGCTTCGTTTGCCAAACTAGAAGCTGATTTAAAGCTAAATTGCCCAAGTCAAGAAGCGATTTTCAATCTGCAAAGCACAATTTCCACCCCCAACGCCATAGATGGCACTGTGGCTCTGAAAGCATCGATCACGGATGTTCATGTTTTTGAGGGCAGCCTTACGTGCAAGGGGCTTCCAGTATTCATTGCAGAAGGGGTTGCTGGTCAAACGAATTTAAAACCCCTCCTGGGTAAGGATATCAACATCCTCTTGAAAACCTTTAAGGATGGAGCTGTCAAGCTCTCTGTTGAGGCAGATGCATTTAAAGCGGAAACTTCTCTCATCCTCGCCGAAAATCGTCTTGTCACTCATCCGGAGGAACCGACCAAAATCATAGGCACACTTACCCCAGAGCAGGCTAGGCTTTTGCTTGCCTACGCACAAAAAGAGAAACCTAATTTTGTTCTCAGCAGCCCGGTAGAATTCGAAGTCGATGCTTCAAAATTAGAAATCCCACTATCTGGCTCTGAGGGCAAGCTGCGCAAACCAGACTGGAACAATCTTTCGCTCTCGTTAAAAGGACACATGAGAGGACCGACCTTCACACGGACGGAAGCAGAAAAAAAACTTGAGTTCTCAAAAATTGAAGGCACCATAGACCTCTTTGATGCAAAACAAAAAGTGTTTTTCACTCTATTAGGACAGCCTGTAGAAGGAGCTTTAGAAAAAAATCAATTCGCACTCTCTGGAAAGATGGCTGATCTTTTCGATCCAAAGGGTGGGCTTGATCTTCAGAATATGAGTATTTCTCTGGAGGCAACAACAAGAAAAATCCCTGCTTCGTTTCTTGGACAATATGGGCAGGTTGATGCCTATTGGCTTTCCCGTTTTAAAGCTCTCTTTGGTGAAAATGTAGATATGATCGTTTCAGCAAATCTCTTCAAGAAGGAGGGGGATTTGGATGTAGCGGTAAAAGGGGAACTTGGCGCCATGACATGTAAAGGAGTCATCAGAAATGGGATTTTCACCCTGGAGCAGCCTCTTGAAGCAGAGCTTAGCGTAACGGAAGCGCTTGGCGCTACAATTCTGCAAGACATTATTCCCATTCTCTCCTCTGCAAACCGTTCTGAGACATCCATCTATCTCCACATAGCAAGAGAGGGGTTCTCTCTTCCGATTGCACCTTTTGATTTATCTCAAGTAAAAATCAAGTCTGCTGTTGTTGATCTTGGAAAAATGCACTTTCATGCCAATGGACAACTCTCTCAGCTCCTTCAGCTGCTTAAAGCAGATGCTCTGATAAACCCTACAGTCTGGTTTACACCTCTTTATTTTAGTGTAAAGGAAGGTTTGATTCACACAGAGCGCGTTGATTTTCTAATCAACCACTCCTATCCGCTTGCTCTCTGGGGAGATATCGATATGGCTCGCGGCAAGATAAAAATGACACTTGGCCTTTCTGCTGAAGCGCTCCATCTTGCCTTCGGCATCTCAGGGCTTGAGAAAAGTTATATCCTTCAACTCCCCTTAAAGGGTCCAACAGGAAGCGCAAAAATTGATAAAGCAAAAGCTATGACAAAAATCACCGCTCTTCTTGCTCAAACACAAGGAGGACCACAAGGAGTCATCGTAGGCGGAGTGATTGATGTTCTCGGGGGCGGTAGCCTGCAGGAAAAGCGAGCTCCAGCTCCCACGACAAGCCCTCTTCCGTGGGACCAAGGGGATCATGCAGCAACAGACACTCAAAAAACTCCTAACGGTCCTCTCGAGTTTTCCAAGAGCTTACTTGAAAAAGGGGCTCAAAAGTTTCTAAACCTCTTCAATATCAAAACAGCTCCGAAAGAAGGGTAATTTTAAGTGTTTACAGGCATAGTTGAAGAAATGGGGACCATTTTAGCCATGAGACGGATCCCGTGCGGAATTTCTTTCGGTATTGAGGCCTCAAGCCTTCTTGTTCATCTAAATCTTGGGGATTCTATCTCGGTCAATGGGGTCTGTCTGACCGCCTGCGCAAAATCAGAAGGTGTGTTTTTTGTGGAAGCAGTTGAGGAGACCTTAAGCAAAACAAACCTCTCTTCTCTTCGAGAAGGCTCCCTTGTCAATCTTGAAAGGGCGCTTACTTTGGATAAAAGATTGGGGGGGCACATTGTCCACGGTCACGTTGATGGTGTTGGAGAGATCATTCAGAAAACGCAAAATGCTCAAGACGATAGTTTTGTTTTAGAAATTGCCCTTCCGGATTCGTTGTTAAAATACGTTGTTGAGAAGGGCTCCCTTGCTATCGATGGGATTAGCCTTACTCCCTTTGAAGTTTCGGATACAACTTTAAAAGTTGCCATTATCCCCCATACAGCTAAAATGACGACACTTCAATTCAAAAGAGTTCATGATAAGGTGAACATTGAAGCCGATATTCTTGCAAAATATCTTGAGAAACTTGTTGTGGAATATCCCAAAAAGATGCGAAGCTGTACCCTTGAATAATACGCATTAGGGGTAGTGACATTATGAGCTTTGATTCGATCGAAGATGCACTTAAGGCCTATAGCCAGGGGGTATTCGTCATCGTCTGTGATGACCAGGACCGTGAAAATGAAGGCGACTTAATGATTGCGGCTGAAAAAGTTACGCCCTCAGACATTGCTTTTATGGTCCGATATACAACCGGCATTATCTGTGTGCCCATGGAAGCCAAGCGTCTTCGAGAGCTCGACATCCCCCCCATGGTAGTAAAGAACACAGCGAAGGGGCAAACAAGCTTTACAGTTCCTGTTGACTGTCGCCATTCTACAACAACGGGGGTCTCTGCCGAAGACCGAGCAGCTACCATCCGATCTCTTCTCGATTCCAAGGCAAAACCTGACGATTTCCTACGACCTGGCCATATCTTCCCTCTTATTTACAATGAGGGAGGCGTTCTAGCTCGTCCCGGACACACAGAATCTGCAGTGGACCTGGCTAAAATCTGCGGTCTTTACCCCGCTGGCGTTCTCTGTGAACTGGTCAATGATGATGGATCCATGATGCGTGGCCCTGATCTTCATAAATTTGCAAAAGAGCATCAGCTGCCTATTATTACTGTGCAAGACATCATCGAATACCGAAGAGCCAACGAAAGCCAGGTAACACGGGTCTCTTCAGCTAGACTTCCGACAAAACACGGCTCTTTCCAAGGAATAGTATACACCTCGAAACTAAATAACCTAGAGCACCTCGCTCTAGTTAAAGGAGAGGTTGCAGGGAAAGAAGGCGTTTTGGTGAGAGTTCATAGTGAGTGTATTACAGGGGATGTCTTTGATTCCTTTCGTTGTGACTGCGGACTTCAAAAATCCCTTGCGATGGAACTGATTCAAAAAGAAGAAGAAGGCATTCTGATCCATCTAAGAGGCCACGAGGGGCGAGGCATTGGACTTGCGGCAAAATTTAGGGCATATGAGTTACAAGATCAGGGGCTAGATACCGTCGAAGCTAACCTAGAGTTAGGTCACCCCGTTGACATAAGAGAGTACTCCATAGCTGCACAGATTTTAAAGGATATGGGTGTTGTTTCAGTTCGTCTTCTGACCAATAATCCAGATAAGTCCGCAAGCCTAGCCAAATATAAAGTAAGGGTTGAGGAACAGGTGCCTCTTCTTCCTGAAATTAGTTCAGAAAATCAATATACCTATCTTCAGACAAAAAAAGAAAAGCTTGGACATTCCATTACTTTCTCCCCCCTTACTGGGACCTATACAAAGTAGATGGAGTACAAAGGGGATCCTGATACGACAGGCTTAAAACTTGCCATTGTCATTAGCCGCTTCAATGAAGAAGTAACCCTCCCTATTGCCGAGAAGGCAAAACAGGCATGTCATGACTTTAAAGTCTCCAAATATGACCTTGTTTGGGTGCCCGGCGCTTTCGAAATTCCCTTTATGACAAAACAGCTTTTAGACACAGGTCACTACAATGCGGCGGTCTGCTTAGGGGCTGTTATTCGGGGTGAAACGTCCCATTTTGATTACATCTGTGCCCATGTTGCTCAGCAGATTGGCAAGCTTGGGCTTGCCTATGACTACCCCATACTCTTTGGAGTGTTGACAACCGATACCACAGAGCAGGCAAAACATCGCATCCACAAGTCTGGGTATGAAACGGTCGCTGCCGCCGTTCTGATGCATAGCCTTCTGCTAAATATACGCAAATAACAAGAAAATCTAGGAATATACACAAATGAATGGGAAAGTTGTAATATGCCAAGGAAGCTCTCTCAATTTTTGTAAGAGGTAGCGGCGTCGAAGCAGCTCTGGTTAAATACCAGAGTAATGCAGACCGGCACAAATTGAGGAATTGTCCGACGCAGGCAGAAACAAACTTTCCAGTATGTTTGTGTATATGTGTGTATAAATTATAGGGCAGGTGAGAGGCGGGAGGCAAGAAGCGCATCCGCAAGCACAAGGGAGCACATGGCCTCTACAACAGGGACAGCTCTGATCGCAATGCACGGATCGTGCCGCGCTCCTTCATTGAACTCAAGAGTAGCGGGCTCTCCTTGTAACGTTGCTGTCATTTGTGTTTTACGGATACTAGATGTAGGTTTGAATGCACACCTAACAATGAGGGGAAGGCCCGTGGTAATCCCGCCCAAAATGCCCCCTGCTAAGTTTCGAGCAGGTTTTACAATACCATCAACAACCACAAAAGGATCATTGTGTAACGACCCTTTTAGTTCAGCGGCGCCAAATCCTTCGCCAACCTCGAATCCTCGGCTTCCAGGGATAGAAAGAAGCGCTTTGGCAAGATTTGCTTCTATTTTTTCATAAATAGGATCGCCAAGACCTGCCTTTACACCAAAGGCTACGACTTCAACTACTCCACCTAGAGAATCGCCCTCAGCCTTGACCTTCTCTAAAAGGGAAATCATCTTCTTTTCTACTTCTATTTCAGGGCAAAAAAGAGGACTATTTTCAATCACAGGACGCACATTTTGCTCGGGTGTAACAGCAATAGAGCAGTTACCGACTTGCCTTAAGTATCCCATAACATGAATCTTATGAAGACAAAGAAGTTGTTTAGCTACAGCTCCAGCAGCAACTCTACAAGCTGTTTCTCGAGCTGATGCCCTCCCTCCTCCTCTGTAGTCAAACACGCCGTATTTTTCTAAGTAGGTATAGTTTGCATGACCAGGACGATAAAGGTCCTTGAGTGGCTGGTAAGCGTCACTTTTTGCATCCAGGTTCCAAATGAGAAGAGAAATAGGGGTTCCCGTTGTTTTTCCCTCAAATACTCCCGAGAGGATTTCACAAACGTCTGGTTCTTTGCGAGGTGATGTATGTAGCCGAACACTTGGCGCTCTTCTGTTAAGCTCAGTCTGGATATCTTGTTCTACGAGGCAAAGGCCTGCTGGACAGCCGTCGATCACGACTCCGATTGCTTTACCATGTGACTCGCCCCATGTTGTAATTCTAAAGTGTGTTCCAAAACTATTGCTTGCCATGCGAGAGACTATACTCGATACTGCAAATATGCACAATTGAACTGGAAAATTTGTGTATAGAGCAAGAAGGAGCTGGGTTACATCGAAAAATAGAGCATGGAGCATGATCTTGTTGTTTCCTTAACAAAAAGTTTATGTTGAGTTAACATTTCTGCAGTCTAATGAGCCTCATAAATTTTTACATTTAGTATACAAAAGGAGATAAATATGGGAGATCCTTCATTCACAGGATTTATCCAAATAACACATCAGCAGCTAAAATCTACTTACAACAGACAGTATGAAAAACACATCACATCCAGTACGAATACACGCGTTAAGAAGGCAGACGAGTTCTTGACTAACTATGGTCCAATTCTTTGTCTTGTTACTCAGATTTTTTGTCTCTTCAGAGCAGGGCCTGCCTACGTGCTTGGTTTTTACCTTGGCTTTGCTGCTGCAATAGCATACTGCGTAGAAGTTTCTGATTGGGATGCAAGGATCGTAGGAGAAGGTGGAATGAAGGATGCTGCCCTTGTTACAACGGCTACAAGTCTTATTTTTCCAGAAATCGCCGCCTTTGGTGCAGGGATGGCATTCGGAGCGAAGATAGTTCATCTTGCTGATGAAAATCGATCTGGAGAATTTTTCAGAGCAAGCCATAATTAGTTCAGATATTTTTAGACAAGGTATTGAGTTTGCAAAGGGGTGCCCCTTTGTTTGGAGAGCGGGGCAGGGGGAGGGGACCGAAGCTTCTCCCTCTCCCTTTTTTTCTCTTTACAAACCAGAGAACACTTTTTTTGGTCTCCCCTCCAAGAGAACAAGCCATCTCCCCCCATCGGGTGAGCGCGCGCGGCCTCAGTAAATCACTTTTTCATAACAACCTTCTCCTACACTGGTGATTTTTCCTAGGTTGCCGGGGGTCTTGCTTTTACTTCTTTACTGTTTGCGCACATTAGCTCAATCCCAAACTCTTTCAAAACCTCTGCAAAATGAGTTGGTTTTTCTTCTTTTAGCATCTTGTTTTGCCCGTCTGCATTGCTCTGGTTTTTAACCAGAGCTGCTTCGATGCCTCTGCCTCTGGCAAAAATTGAGGGAGACTCCTTGGCATATTACCAGCTTTCTAATTCATTTGTGTATAGATCTTTTTCCAATCATCGGCATGCCGGTTTACCTCGCTTCTTTGAAAGCAGACGCACCTCTCCAACGATTCTATAGCGCTTCCTAATACGAAATATTCTATCAAGTTTTTCTAGTTACAAACCCCTGAGGCCGAAGGTGAACATCTACGGGTGTTAGTTTCGAAAGAAGTCTATTCTTCAGTCGAATCATCATTCAAAAAAGGGAATTAATTTTTGGTTTGCGAGTTTTCAACAAACCTTAGAAGACCTTGAACTTCAGTGGATAAAGCTTGAAGGCGAACAGGATTATTGATGTACTTTTTTAGGGCAAAATAACCGATCAGTCTGCTTCCATAAGTGATCCACGCTGCAGTTTTAGAGCGCAAACATGTCATCAAGAAACCATATAAAACCTGTTCTGTTTCAACGGGAAAATGTAGCGCAATCAAGTCGGCGCAATCATCGAGGCTCGTACTGATAAATTGTAAGACTCTTGTTGTACCTTCTCTCTCTTGGACTTTTTCTACTTGTAGCATAGCTAGGAAACAAGACAATAATTCGATGAGATAGGTAGCCCCTTCCTTTTCCTTGTTTGGCGATTTGTAACCCATGTTCGTAATAGCTTCTAGATATTGAACATAAAGCGATCTGCTTTGGGAAATTGCTGACACTACCCCTTGATCCGAGGACAATGTAGAATAGAACAAGATCATATAGATGGACTTGAACAGTTTTTTGCACTTTTCTTGTTGAAGTAGAAGTAACTCTAAGTTGCGAACTAAAAGATTAAAAAGCGCGTTCTGGGTGTCAGCCTTAACACTTTTCTGTTCAAGGATTTGGAGATACTGCTGTGAAAGGAACTCCAAAAGATTATGACTGTAGTTTTTTTTTGATTTAAAAAGGTTATAATCACAATTTTTCTGCGCGTCAAAGAGAGTAAAAAGTGATTTACGGACAGGATCGTCGCGAGTCTTTACCAATCTGGACAAATAGCGATCACATTCGGTTCTTTGAGCAGTTGTAAAGTTTTCTTGGATCTTTTGGGTGCAGGCAAGCTTTAGAAGCTGCAACAGTAAAAGTGTATTGCTGTTTTCCTCATCCATTTGCACTAAACTCATTGCCGCTTGGAAGAAATCTATAGGTAAATGAGAGACTGTGCTCATCGCTGCACAAACGTCGATAAATTCCCTTTTATAGAAGCCACGCTGCTTGACTTCTTGTTTTGAGATTTGTTTTAAAAGATTGTTTACAAGAGGAAAAAACTGTTGCTCAATAGGCTGCGGTATATGTCGATGCGAAAAAAAGAGCAGGGTCTCTTTCAATTTCACCTTAAGAGAAAAACAACCTTCTTTACTATCAGATGCTAAAATTCGTAAGCTAAGGCTTAGGCGCATTTCTTGATTCAGTGAAGGAAGCAGGGGGTTCCAAAGATCTAGTGCTTGGGCTAGAACCTTATAATCTTTGCAAGAGAGAAGCAACTCGGAAAGGACTTTTACAAAACTGCTCTGAGTAAGGCTTCCTTGTAGAAATGACTTGTCCAAAATGATCGTCAGTACAAGATTGCTGTCGCTTTGACATAGGGCAAGAAGAATTTTTTCAAGTTCGTCCGAGTTCTTTATCCCGTATTTTTTGTGTATCCTATAGGCACAAGCCATCTGTTTTTCAGAAACAAGCTGGGCAGCAACCTCTTGCGCATAGGATGCAAGCCCGCTCTCTTTTTGTTCAAGAAGAGCTTTCGTCTTTTCTTGAGTTGAAAGATAAGGAAAAGCTTCAGTTATTGGTAGAAAAGGGGCAAGCTCCGGCGCAAATTCTGGAAAAGCTCTTACAAACGGGACAAGGATACTCCCACCCACAAGCGCAACCCTTACTTTAAGAGTGCGCATGGCAAGCAAGAGTTCATTTGCCTCTGCAAGCTTGCTTTGTTTCAACAAAGAAGAAAGATAGGCGTTACAGTGAGTGTCCACCTCCCTATCAAGGGAAACCTTTTGCGCTGCTGGTTCTTTTGCTAACTCTAAGACGAGTTCAATCAGTCTTTTCGTAACTTTTTCAGTTGGCGGAAGGTGTTTCTTCAGATTTTCGATTGCTTGCAGGCGTGTTAACAGATGTTCGTTCAACAAGAGATTTACAAACGTAAGATCTGGCTTAACTTGCTTTGTAATGTAGGGAATAACACTTATGTGTGCAGCTGCTGCGGCCTTCCAGAAGGCGACTGCCTGCGGTTCGTTCCCTGCCGCTAGCGCGATATCTGATAGCTCACGAAGTGCTGCGTGCACTTCAGGAAACCGGTCGGCTTCAGAGATGTTTTTGAGGATTGCAAGAAGAAGAGCCCCTCTCTCTGGTAGTCGTTCGCTTAAGATATTGATGGCTGCGGGATCACATCTTTTTCCTTTCTTAGTCTCCTGTACATGCGAAATAGAGATCGCCATGCGCTCTTCTTTCCAGTCCTTGGGAAGACGAGAAATCAGTTCCCGTGCGACGGCCCCATCTTTTTGCCTTTTCCATAGCTCGACAGCTAACTTTTGCATCTCCCGATTATTTGAATCTAGAAGCGCGATGATCACCTTCAATTCATTCCTTTTATAAAGCTGTTCAAAAAGAGAGATCGCTTCCATGGAAAGAATGTTAAGTTGACAAAGCAAATGCAAGGCAAGAGAATCTTCCTTATCGAGTATTGCCTTATGGGCTTGTTTTAAAAGAAAACCATCCATTTTGGGAGCTTCAAGACGAATGTTACATCGTTCTAGCTGCGGAAGCAAACTAACCACAAAAGACCAATCTTGCTTTGCAATGTGCTCATCTAAGAGGGCTTGACAGAAGGGTTTTTCCGACTTTGTAAAACGCACTTGTTTCGATAGAAGTATAGAAAGAATTTTTCGGTTACCTGGTTTTTCCATGGCAAGAAGGGAAGAAAACGACGTTGGCACCTGTTGGCCGAGAGAGAGAAGGTGCGCAGCTTCTTCTCCTTGGGCAAGCAACAAATCGTGATGCAATCCATGAATATCCTTTTGCAATACGATAGGAACCATTTCAGAAAATGTTTGAAGAGCGATTTCCTTTGTAAATCCCTCCTTTTGTTGTAAAGACACCCGGAAGCGAATGGCAAGGGAGTGGTCTTCTTTAAGAAGTTGAGTAAATAATGCGCGGGAAAAGGGGCTGAAGTTTTTATCTTTTACACGGTGGTAGAGGTAGTGACGAAAACTCTCTATCCCCGATTTTGCAATCTCAAGTAGAAGGCCTTCTTCTGACAGAGTAGGTGCCAGGCTCCATTTTGGTTCCAGTCGGTTCTGTGAACAATACTCTGTTAACTGAGAAATCAGCTGACCCCGCCCCTCACCATCCTCTTCTTCCCACAGTGTGAAGAACAGGTCAAGTAGAGCAGTCTCGGAGCGACTCGAATGCAATAGAAGACAGTGAAAAGCTGCAAGCGGCGCGTATTTTGTTAGTGCTTTTGCCATGTGTGAAAAATTGGGATTTTTTACACTGTGCTCAAAAGCCGTTATTTGTCTTTGGGCCGCCTCTGGATAGGGAGCTTTGGGCAGGCAGGCCCTTAAGAGGGGCTTTAGGTCTTCGTCTTGCGCCAAACTCAAACAGTCTTGATCCATTTCATAAGGAAAAACCAGTGTATGACCTGTGACAAATTGCATTTGATAGGCAAGCACACCAGAACTTTCCGTAAGGAAAGCACAGATCTTGCCGGGTTCTTGGGCATTTGTGAACAGGTGAAAAAAAGAGGAAAGCTGTAGCGCTGCCATAATGCGCCGAGGAGAGATTTTTTTGGTAAAGAGGGCTGTGAAAAGTAAAGCTTCCACTGAGGAACCAGCCTGAGGGAGGTGCTGAGAGAAAGAGAGAACCTTGCCTAAAATCTTCTCTTGGCAATGCTGGATGCCATACTTTTCTGTTTGGGAAAGAGAGCAGAGCGTAAGTAAAAGAGTAGATAACGGATGTTTTGACATATGGTTCATGACAGCTCGATGCAGCGTGTTTGCAAACTCGATCTCATCCAAGTCTTGCACTTTTCGAACAAGATCTCTTTCCACTGTAACGGGATCGTCATACAAGTAGCCCTTACACCCGGCTAGATGGTAGCGAAAAAAGGCCATAGCATCGCATGTATCTATGTTGGTTATTCTGAGTCTCTTTGTTAGATAGTCTACAAATGATTGGAGAATGCCCTGTTGTCCTGTGCTACTGCGCAAAAAGATACCCGCTGAGTAGGGATTTGAGGCCAAAAAATCGCCAATATCGAGTCGCAAATCATCTAGATAGAAAAGAGAGAAGGCCTGCAGCTTATTTGCTATGACTATATCCAGTGGGGGGTCTCTGTCGTTGCCAAGCGTTACAGTCATGAAAAATTGTTTTAAATTCCCGCTATGATGATATTCCTGAACCGTATTTAATTTACGAAAGGCTGTGTTTCCAACGATAGCTTGTCCAATCTGATCGTCTCGGATCCCTGCTGGGTATTTTTGTGGATATCTCTTTGCAAGTTCATCAGCAACATGCCTTGAAACGAGATTGGGTGGAATGCGTCGTTCGAGTTCTTTCGATAGAGGAGTAATGCGTTTTCGAAGGTCTTTTTTTTCCGTGACGCCGCGAACAAAGAGCCTCACATCCACATCTCCGATTGGTTCTTCTTGAAGGCGTGGATCAGAAGGGGTAATGAAACCCAGGCTGCTCATTGTTCTATGGATATAGCCACTTATGAGCCGTTTCACAACGCTGCCAACAAGAGCAATTTCTCCCCTGTCCTCGGGAGCTAACGGAATTAAACAAGAAATCACATTCTGCAGGGATAAAACTGTGGACCAAAAAATCTCGGTTTCATGGCTCTCTACATGAACCTTGTGACTGTTCACAAAACCCGCCACAATCTGCACGTCTTGCGCCGACATCGGGGGCAGCGCATAGTCATTTTTTACGAGAAGACCGAAGGAGTTAATAATTTCGAGCCTTCTCCATTTAGAGCGCAGACAATCTTGTTTTAGCAAATTTGGAAAAACAAGTTCTGGAGGTTGGCAGAGAGAGGGTTGGCAGGGTTTAATCTCGACAGGAGTCAGACTTTCGTTTTTGCGGGCAGCTTTTAAATAATCCATATTGGTGTAGAATAGAATAAGAGAGAGAGATTCTATATTCAGGCGGACTTAAAGTAAACGATTATACCTCTTAGGAAAATAAGAATAGAAAACCAATAAGCGCTGCCTGTGTTTGAAGAGATTTCACCGCCTCCTGAAGAGGAGGCGGTACTTAGACTATTTTTTTGCTTTGGGAGTATAAACGGTTGGCTCGAGTTCAAGACGGTTGTTGACTTTCTTGACACCAGCGATGCCGCTGATCCTTTTTTCAACTTCTTGTTTCTCTTTGTCGTTTGAAACCTTACCGCTCACATTTACTACGCCATCTTTTACATGGATAAGTACGTGTTCATGCTTTTTCGAAAACCAGCCAGACTTAAGGGCGCTTTCTACTTTCTCTCTCAGTGTATGATCAGGGTTGTTGTGAGCTGCCGCAGGAATGATTGTCATATTTCTTTTGGCCAAAGAATTCGTAAGATGAATCGCAGTGCGGATTCTCTTTACTCCATCAACTTTCTGGATCTGAGCTACGATACGATCTTTTTCTTTTTCGTTATCTACTTGGCCACGAACAGTCACGTTGCCGCTAGATATAACCACTTCAATTCTATCCCCATTCTTTGTCACGCCGTCTTTGCTAAGACGAGCGCGAATATCATTCAAGATCCTTTCATCGCCAGCTCTTCTAAAACTATCTCCTTGAAGCTTATACTCTTGCAAAGAGACAGGATGATCTTGCTTTACGTAAGGACCTTGCTGTGCTTTATTGCTTGCAGCGCTAACAGCAAAAGGCAAAGCAACAAAGGCTCCAACAACTAAAAACCTGTTTAACATAAATACCTTCCTTAATAGAGAGAAAAATATTCACTCTCCCTTTTTCCGCATACTGAAAGATTCTCGAAATGTGGTCAATGAGAACATAATAAATTTTTTACCAGGCTAACATCCAATTAGATAGCGTTTTTTTGTTGCGTGCTACTGGCCTTTATTATAAAGTGGTCTCTCTTCACAGGAGTCCATTTTGGCAATTGAAAGATATCATACCAGTTGCTCGATCTGCTGGGATAAAGCAGCATTAAGTTCTTATAGGCAGAACTACCATCTCTACAAAACTCGATGGAAAACAACGGATAATGGAGCTGTTGTGGGCAGAAATTGCCAGCACGTGTTTCATGAAGCCTGCATAGCCGGATGGTTAGCTCAGAATAACAGCTGTCCTCAGTGTCGTTTGCCTTTCCAAGGTTTTAATTGGTTCCCCTCAGTAGACCATCTTATCTCCTATATTCAGAGAATGTCTGCTAAAGTTCAAGAGATTTTCACTCAGATCTTCTTAACTGAGGTTCGTCGTCCACCTACTGTTGTAACCCACTATCTTAGCCACAGGGACGAGGCAGACCCATTTCGTCACCTACGCCTTATTCTCGACGCAGAAACAAACACTCTCCTTCTCAGAGAGCCCACGCTATCAGAAGCACTCTCTGCTTTCGTAGGGATTGGACCAGCTAGCTTTATGATGGTGGTTCTTTATCTTGCTGAGCACCCCGAACTGATGTCCAACGTGGAAAAAGAGGAAATGAACCGGATCATCACAATCTACAACGAAAGACATCTCAAGCAAGTCCCTATGTTGGGCTAAGCGTCAACAGTAGGGTTTCCAGTATGGTAGACATCGGAGTAGAGCGTTGCAGGCTATCTAGCGCCCTTTGCACGGCTTCCTCTGCCTTCTGATAGGTAGCGTTTTTTTTTACTAAGGCAGCCGCCTTCAAGTCCTCTACATAATCAATATTGACGAGCAAACCAGGGTTTCCTCCTTCTTGCAATAAGTGAAGATCTCTATACCAAAAAAGGACCTGCTGCAATTGCTCTGCGTTCTCTTCAAAGTAGAGTGCCGGGTTTTCTTCCTCGTCATTCTCTTCCGCTGGCAATGTAGAGATGTCCTTGATCTTCTTTTGAAAGGCATCATACACACCCAGAGTAGGGGATGAAAGAAGATCAAAAAGCTTTTTTCTTCTTTGTTTTCCCTCAGCTGTTGTAAGGCGGAGCGCTCTTTTCAATGACCCTTCTGAAATTCTAGCTAGCGCTCTTGCTTCCGTAGGATCACACCCTTTCTGCTCTTCTAAAAAGACCTCTAGCTCTTTTTCTGGAATCGGCTCAAAATGGATTTTTCGGGCACGTGATAAAAGAGTGGGAAGAACATTTTCGAGAGCTGAGGTAAGGAGAATGATAAGGCTTGTTGAGAGCGGCTCTTCTAAGGTTTTAAGAAGGGTGTTGCCACTTTCAACAAGCATTCTATCCGCCTCATATAGAATGAACACTTTCTTCTCAGCTTGATAGGGCGGCGTAAAAACAAGATCTGTAAAATGTCGCATGACTTCAACAGTATGACGCGCTGTTTTTCCAATGGGATGGAACTCATGAAAGTCAGGGTGATGAACCGATGGCTCCTTTTTAAGAACAACTTTTGCAAGTGCCTTTGCAAAAAGGGATTTCCCTATTCCTTCAGGCCCTGAAAAAAGCAGCACGTTCCCAAGCGAGTTGTTTGTAAACCCCCTCTCCAACCAATTTTTAGCCTGTTGATTTCCTACGATTCCAGCAAACATTGTATCTGTGACCATATGGTTTGAAATACCCTTTCTCTGTCTAACGTTGCATCAATTACGCATATGCGGTTTGGCTCTTTCTTTGCAATGGCAAGAAAAGTCTCTCTTACTCTTTCATGGAAGGCAAACTCTTCAGATTCGATCCGGTCATTCTGGTGGCCATTTCGCCTACTCATCCTCTGCAGACCTAAACGAGGATCAAGGTCAAAGTAAAACGTATAGTCAGGTTTTACGCGATCCGCTATGATGCTACTCATTTTTTCTACTTGATCAAAGGGAAGACTTCTGCCACCCGCTTGATAGGCAAGTGTAGAATCAGTAAAACGGTCACAAAGAACGATTTCCTGTCTTTCCAATGCAGGTAGAATCTTCTCTTGGATGTGCTGCGCACGAGCTGCTAATATTAAACAGAGTTCTGTCCAAGGAGATATGATGTGCCCTCGATGCTGTAAAAGAAGCGCGCGTATCTCTTCTCCGAGGATTGTACCTCCAGGCTCACGCGTGCAAACAACAGGATACTTACCCTCGAGTTCTGCCCGCACTCTCAGAATGGCTGTACTCTTCCCGGCGCCCTCGCCTCCCTCAAAGGTGATGAAAAGACCCTTATTCAGGGTTGTTTTCTGTTGCAGCTTCCTCATCTCCTTCAATCTTCTGTACGGCCACAAGAACATCGCCTTCTTTCAAGTTTGCAAGGCGCACACCTTGTGTATTTCTTCCAAGAACACGCAGCTCTTCCATGCCGATACGGATGGTTTGTCCTAGTGAGGACATCATGATCAGGCCATCTTTGTCCGTGACTTTGAGGGCCCCTACCACTTTGCCATTTCGCTCACTTGTGACAATCGATCTCACGCCAACACCCCCTCGGTTTGTCTGACGGAAATCTTCTACAGCGGTTCGTTTTCCAAAGCCGTTTTCACACACAACAAGAACTGTTTGATTTCCTTCCACGACCTCACAGCTAATGACCCTGTCCCCTTCTGCCTTCAGATTGACACCTCGAACGCCGCGAGCGGTACGTCCCATCGGTCGTACTTGGTCTTGGTCAAAGCGCACGGCACTGCCCTCTCTTGTAAAAAGCATTACCTGCTGTTTTTCTTTTACTTCCTTTGTCGCAATCAATTCATCACCCTCATCGATTTCAATAGCCCGTATCCCGTTCTTTCTTGGATTGCTGAAGGCACTGAGGGATGTTTTCTTAATCACACCATTTCGTGTTGACATGATTACATAACTTTCTGGATTAAAATTGGAGACGCAAAGCAGTGCTGCAATTCTCTCTTGTGGTCTAATGTCTTCAATCAGGTTGATGAGGGCCTTGCCTTTTGCCTTTCTACCCGCTTCTGGGATCTGCCACCCTTTTAACCAGTAACATTGTCCCATATTTGTAAAGACAAGTAGGTTGTCATGTGTTGATGCTACGAATATCGACTTTATGGCATCTGTTTCTCGCTTGAGATCAAAACCACTTACGCCTTGACCCCCTCTTCTTTGCTCCCTAAAGGTTTCAATCGGCATTCTTTTGACATAATCGTCGTCTGAGACGGTGATGACCACTTCTTGCTCTGCAATCAAGTCTTCCATGTTCATCTCCCCTTCCATAGGCATGATCTGGGTTTTTCTCTCGGATTTGTGGACCCTTTGGATCTCCCCCAGCTCCTCTTTTATGAGGTCCCGAACCATCGATTCACTTGCAAGCACTGATTGCAAATACTCGATCTTTTTCACGAGATCTTGATACTCTTGGGTTAGCTTATCTCGTTCTAGGCCTGTGAGTTGATACAATCTAAGCTCTAGAACCGCCGCTGCCTGTCTTTCCGTAAAGCTAAACTTCGCCTGGAGAGACTTTTGCGCAGCTTCCCGACTTTCTGAGGTTTTGATCAGCTGTACAACTTCATCAAGATGATCAATGGCTTTTAAAAACCCTTCTAGTACATGGGCTCTGGCCTCAGCCTTTTTCAATTCAAACTTTGTTCGTCGTCTGATAACATCAATTCTGTGATCAATCCATGCTTGGATCATCTGCTTGACGTTCATGATTCGTGGCATGCCATGGTCCAAGGCTAGCATATTGCAGCCAATTGTCACCTGAAGGTCGCTATATTTATAAAGTTGGTTCAAAACGAGGTCTGAGGACTCCCCTTTTTTAAGCTCTACAACCACGCGCAATCCATCTTTATCTGACTCGTCCCGCAAATCGGATACCCCTTGGATGACTTTGTCGTTAACTAGATCTCCAATCTGTTTTACAAGGCGTGACTTATCGATATTGTAGGGGATTTCTGAAATAACAAGCTGTTCCCTATCCTCTTTTTTAGGCTGAGGCTCTACTTCAATTTTACCTCGGAGCAAAAGCTTTCCACGCCCTGTAAAAAATGCCTCGCGAATACCCCTATAACCGCAAATAATCCCTCCTGTCGGAAAGTCGGGTGCTGGCATAACCCTCATAATGTCTTCAGTGCTTGCTTGGGGGTCATTGATCAAGAGTTTTGTAGCGTCGATGAGTTCTGAAAGGTTATGGGGGGGGATGGTCGTTGCCATTCCAACTGCGATCCCCGAAGAACCGTTACAGAGAAGATTTGGGAACTTGGCGGGAAAAACAACAGGTTCTTTCTTGGTTTCGTCATAGTTTGCAACATGTTCGACCGTGTCTTTATCAAGGTCTTCCATGAGCTGCATAGAAGCGTGCGTAAGTCTTGCTTCGGTGTATCGCATTGCCGCTGGTGGATCGCCGTCAATCGAACCAAAGTTTCCTTGACCATCAATGAGACGGTAACGCATTACCCAGTCTTGCGCAAGCCTAACAAGCGTGGGATAGATTACTGTTTCTCCATGGGGATGGTAGTCACCCGAGGTGTCCCCGGAAATCTTGGCACACTTACGGTGCTTTCCTCCTGGGGAGAGGTTTAGCTGCCGCATCGCATACAGGATTCTCCGTTGGGAGGGTTTTAGACCATCGCGCACATCAGGGAGAGCTCTAGAGACAATTACAGACATCGAATAGCGAAGATAGCTGTCCTTCATCTCATCTTCGACGGTACGTGGCAAAATGGTTTCATTTTCAGTATACGACATCGCTTTTCCTCTAAATGTCTAAGTTTTTGACGGAGAGAGCATGCAGCTCAATGAAGTTGCGCCTTGGTCCGACTTCTTCACCCATAAGCATGGTAAACATCTGGTCTGCGGCTACCGCATCGGGAAGTGTCACGCGGATGAGCGTTCTTACTTTAGGATCCATCGTAGTTTCCCAAAGCTGATCAGCGTTCATCTCACCAAGACCCTTGTACCGTTGGATTTCTATCCCTTTGCGCCCATTTTCCCGGATAAAGTGCACCATGTCAGCAAGAGTAAAGAAAGATGTTTTTGTTCCATCATCCTCGCAAATTTCCACAAGACCCCCATCTGGTATCTCATAGTTTTCTAGGGTAAACCCGAGTGTCCCCATTTTTTTGACAAGTTCTTTCAAATATTCCTGGTCAAAAAGTTCTGTATAGGAAATCTGGCCTGGCCTGAAGATTTTCATGTCCTCTGTGATTTCAGACTCGGGCATAGCTTTAAGGGTCTCTTGATGTCTGATTCTCTGATTGACTTCCTCTTTTTCTTTAAGTGTCTTGAACTCCTCTTCCGAGTAAGCAAAGGTACTCGCTCCCTCGACATGGATCAAGTAGCGTGGATAGGCATCACATTCATTCTTCGAACGTAGAAACTCTTTGAATGTAATTCCTTTTCTTTCGACTCTGGAGATAAATGCTTCAATTTCGGCAATCAGAGATAGCATTTCAGAGGCTTCTTCATTGCTCAAAGGTTCTTGTTTTCCTTTGAGACAGATTTTAAGCTCGCTTAGTCCTAGATCAAGTAAAAACTTCGACATTTCTTTCTCAGAATGGATGTAATTGCTCGATTTCTTACGCTTCACCCGGTAAAGAGGCGGCTGTGCTAGGTAAATGAACCCATTTTCTACAAGGTCTGGCATATGGCGATAGAAGAACGTCAGTAAAAGGGTGCGGATGTGTGATCCATCGACGTCGGCGTCGGTCATAATGATGATTTTATGATAACGCAGCTTTTCAAGATTGAACCCCTCTGATCCGATGCCGCAGCCAAGGGCCGCTACCATCGTACCGACCTCCTGGTTTTGAAGAATTTTTTGCAACCGTGCTTTTTCAACGTTTAGAATCTTACCTCGTATCGGCAAAATCGCCTGGAATCTGCGATCGCGACCTGTTTTAGCGCTTCCACCTGCAGAGTCTCCCTCAACAATGTAGATTTCACACTTGCTTGCATCGCGCTCCTGGCAGTCAGCAAGTTTTCCAGGAAGTCGTGCACTATCGAGTGCTGATTTTCTAATGGTGAGTTCCCGCGCCTTACGTGCAGCTTCCCTTGCTTGTGCTGCAAGAATTGATTTTTCGGCAATTTTTTTTGCTATTGCCGGGTTTTCCCCAAGAAAAATGGAAAGTTCTTCGCCTGCGATCTGTTGGACAATGGAGCCTACATCGCTATTACCAAGACGCTGCTTTGTCTGCCCTTCGAACTGTGGGTTCGGTACTTTTGCAGCGATAACTGCGGTAAGTCCTTCTCGCATATCTTCCCCTGTTAAGGAGATCTTGTCGTTCTTCAAAATCTTTTTTTCTTTGATGAACGTATTGAGAACACGGGTAAGCGCTGTAGAAAATCCGGTCAGGTGAGTGCCGCCATGGTGCGTATGTATGTTATTCACGTAGGAATAGATATTTTCGTTATAGCCATCGTTCCACTGCATAGCAACTTCGAATTCGACAGGTCCGCTTTCCCCTTCTTTGGTAGCGCAAAAATAGATGGGGGGTGTAAAGAGAGGGGCTTTGTTTTGATTTAGGTACTCTACGAAGGAGACAAGTCCTCCTGAGTAGCAGAAATGCTCATCTTCATTCTCTGTGTCCCTTTCATCGCGTAGATAGATTTCTACCCCTTTATTCAAGAAGGCGAGTTCACGAAGGCGCTTTGAGAGCACAGAAAAGTCACACACAAGCTCGGTCATGATCGTCTCGTCAGGCCAGAATAGGACTTTTGTTCCGCGCTTTTTTGTCTCTCCTAATGTGAGAAGTTTTGTAGTTGGTATTCCTTTTTCAAAGGACATTTCGTAGATTTTTTCGTCCTTGTAGACTTGCACAATCAAAAGGCGAGACAGTGCGTTTACGCATGAAACTCCGACGCCGTGCAGCCCGCCTGAGACTTTGTAGGTATTTTTGTCAAACTTTCCCCCGGCGTGCAAGATCGTCATCACAACCTCAAGAGCTGTTACCTCGCGCCCTTGCTTGATAGACTCTTTGTCGTGTTTTTGGATAGGGATGCCGCGACCGTTGTCTTCAACGCTTACCGAGCCGTCTTTATGAAGAGTGACATGTATGGTAGTACAGTAGCCTGCCATCGCTTCATCGATCGAGTTATCAACAAGTTCGTAAACAAGTTGATGCAACCCGTTAAGCCCGGTGTCGCCAACATACATACCCGGTCTTTCTCGTACAGCTTGGAGACCCTCAAGAACTGTAATCGCACTGGCGTCATATGCCTTAGCAGCAGGGGCAGAACTGTCTAACCCTCGCGGTTTTTCCGACTCTAGCGTGTCATTTGCCATAATATCTTTACATCCTCTCTCTAGCCAATCCGAAACTGTAAGTCCCGAATACCTGCCTGTGGAAACCTATCTTTTAGGGCTTGCATTAGCCTTTTTTTTTCTTGCCTGCTAAGCAGACTGTGCAATGTTGAGTTTTTGACGGCTATGGTTAAAACCCCTTCTTGGAACCTAAGTGCCTCGGTCATACCCGCAAGCTTTGGACCGATGACTTGAGGCCAGGCTGCCAAAATCAAATCGGGCCTGCCTTTATGCACAAGACTCAAATTTCTCATGAAATTTGGCAGTATATTGCCAATCTTTTGAGCTGGCTTTTCCCTGTCGCCTCTCGGGTTACAGACCAAGATTTCACCTCGTGGTTGAAACCGATATTTTACCATAAAACAAGCGAATCAGCAAGGTTTTTTTTGCTGTTAAAAAAGAGTTTAGGGGCGGATTTTAGTAGAAAAAAGCAAGCTGGAAAAGGCTTCTTACAGAAGACCATAACGCTTTGTTAAACGTCCCTTGCACAGTGACGGGAAACCTTCCCCCAAGACCTACTGTTTCTGCTAATACTTGTGTTTTTTGAACCCCTCGATTTGTCACAAAATCGGAGTATTTGCATAAGATAGACGCGTGCCAAAAAGGTGTGATAAAATATCCTAGCTCTACATAGCCAACCTGTCCAAAACCAACCGCAGTATCTTCAAATTTTCCCACAAAATCCAAGCGGAGATTCCATTTGCCTTGCCCTTTGTACTGAGTGTAGTGCCACTCATACCCAAAAACAAAAGAAAAAGCATCAAGAACAAAAAAGCCCTCAAACCCAGCCCACGGGCCATGCCATCTTGCTTGGTAGAAATTGTGCAGGCCTCTAATGGGACCTAAGTCTGCACTTGAAAGGGGGGGGGTTGCAATAAGCTGCATTCCATCTTCCATCAGGACATTTTGTGCTGAAAAAGAGTAGCCTATAAGAGGTTTAAATCCTGCCGATTCGAGCTGCAGATCTAGTGAGAAGCCAAAACAACCACTAAGGTCGTACACATCATCGCCATTAGAGCGGCTTTTGGAATAGGAAAACAGCTGCATCCTATCACTTGCATGGTAGTCTGCGTCCTCGGCATATCCTTGCACAATGCGTCCGTAGGAAGCATCTAAGACCATAAATAGATTGCTGTCCGTTTCCAGGCGGGTTTTTGCTCCAACTTCCAGAATGCATAGAGGCGACCAGGTAAGCTCAGAAAGTACATTTGGATTGTCTCTCGGACCAGCGATATTCCAGCTTAAAGAGTCTTGTCGATAGCCTAGTCGAAGAGAGCATGCCCCAGACAATTCGGTGCAGAGTACAAGAGCTGAAACAAGCCATTTGATCACAAGTTAGCCCGTCTGCAGAACAGCTTTGGGAAGCTGGAAAAAGACATCTTCTTCTACGAAGACAACATCCTCAACCTCTTTGACCCCAAGCTGCTGTAGACGCCCGATGCACTTCTGCACAACCTCCTCAGGTGTAGAGGCTCCTGCTGTCAGGCCTATAGTCTTCACTCCAAAAAGCCAAGCGGTCTGGATTTCCTCTTCACCTTGGATCAGATAAGCGGCTACGCCTCGCACCCTAGCCACTTCAACAAGGCGGTTTGAGTTCGAGCTTCGAGGGTCTCCCACAACAAGAACAAGGTCGGCTTCTCCTGTGATCTCCCTAAGGGCCATTTGCCTGTTTGTTGTAGCATAACAAATGGAGGAGCTAGGTAGCGTTTCGATAGCTGGGTATTTCATCAAGAGCGCTTCTGTGATCTCTCTTACATCATCTAAACTAAGTGTTGTTTGGGTGATATAGAAGAGCTTTTCCTCGCTTGAAAACCCAAGGAAAGCCACATCTGCAACAGATTCAACAACATAAGTTACATCGGGAGCCTCCCCTTTTGTACCGATCACTTCTACGTGATTTTTGTGCCCGATGAGAATGATCTGATACCCAAGAGCCGCGTAGCGCTTGACAGCAGAATGCACCCTTGTTACAAGACCGCAGGTGGCATCAATTTCGATCAGATTGCGACTTTTCGCCTGGTCACGGATGACCGGTGAAACACCATGGGCTGAGTAGATGAGCCGCGCTCCTACAGGAACATCTTCTAACTCTTCGATAAAAACTGCCCCCAAATCCTTGAGGCGGTTCACTACATGCTTATTATGAACAATTTCATGTTTGACATAGATAGGGGCTCCAAAGAGAGCGAGGGCACGTTCTACAGTCTGAATGGCCCTTTCCACACCGGCACAAAAACCGCGTGGCTTTGACAACAGCAGCTTCATGGTTATATCTTTTAAGGTAGATCTTGTAAAAAGTCAAGCATCAAGCGAACTCCTCGTCCTATGCCAAACTGAGGTTCATAGCGTCTTTTATTTTCATTATAGGCATTGCCTGCAATATCGAAATGGGCCCAGGGTACGCCATGCACAAAATCTTCTAGAAACTTGGCTGCCGTAATTGCGCCGCCATTCTTTCCTCCTACATTCTTCATGTCAGCGATATCAGATTTCAGTAGGTCTCGCTGCTCTTTAAAAAGTGGCATTCTCCACACCCTCTCAAAGCTTTTGTCGCTTGCTTTCAAAAGAAGATCTGCTAGTTTGTCGTTATTGCAGAAAAGTCCAGAAGCTTCTGGACCTAAAGCAAGAGCAATGGTTCCCGTGAGTGTTGCAAAGTCAATCATACGTGTTGGCTTGAATTTATCGTAGGCGTAAGCAAGAGCGTCAGCTAAAATGAGTCTTCCTTCGGCATCCGTATTGCCAATTTCTACCGTTTTACCGAGGTAGCTTGTATATACATCGCCAGGCTTGTAGCTTTTCCCTCCAATACAATTTTCGGTCGAAGGAACAACTATAGTCAAATTGACTGGTAACTTGAGCTTTGCTGTAGCATAAAGGGTTCCGAAAGCACAGGCGGCACCAGACATGTCATATTTCATTGTCTCCATCGATCCGGTGGGCTTTAAGTTAAGGCCTCCCGTGTCAAAAGTCACACCTTTTCCCACAAGGACTGTCAAGTCATTGCTCTTCGGATTGCCTTGGTACTCCATCACAATCAGGCGGGGTTCAAGCGCAGATCCACGGTTTACAGCCAGAAGAAGGCCCATTTGCTCTTTTTCTATCTGAACCTTATTTAAAACGGTTGCCTTGACCTGAGGTAGCTGCTTGGCAAGTTCTTTTGCAAGATCGCCTAAATATTCGGGTGTTACATCATCTGCATTGCCATTGACAAGATCTCTCGCAAGGTAGACACCCTCGCAAATCAAAGCGACATTTTTTGCAACTACAAGAGACTGTTTTGAGACGCCTACAAAGCAAACGCTCTCAAGAAGAACCGTCTTGTTATGCTCAAGTGTTTTTGCCTTCAGCTTCTCAAATACGTAATTTGGGAGCATGAGGCCTTCTGCAATTCCGCGTAGGGTTTCTTCCTCAGTTAAATGACTGGAGGAAGGCATGCACAAGGTAAGCTTGCGAATTTTTTTTGAATGAGCGTTGTAGACAAGAGGGGCTATGCTTCTTCGCAACCCCTCTACAGTAATCTCTTTTTCCTTTCCTAAACCAACAAGAGCAATTCGGGTCTCATGACTGAACTTCCCATAGAGAATGAGGATCTCCCCCTCTTTTCCTTTAAAATCTCCATCGTCGATTGGTTTTTGCAAGTGGGCTTCATACCCTTCGTGCTCTGTGGCAATCTTCCCGCCCTCCCAAAAGGGGAAAACGAGAATCTCTGAGTCCTTTCTCTCTGAAAGAGATGAAACGCTTGCAAATTTCATGATAGCTTAGAAGGGAATCTCTTCCTCGTGCAAATCCATTTCCATCGAAAGAGCTGCGCCTGAATTTGCCCCATAAGAGGTTCCGGCAGACTCATCGCTGTTGCCTTCCTGGTTTTGAGTTCTGTCTGAGCGTCCAAACGGGCTGAATCTAATGATCTCAGCTGTGATCTCGAGAGAAACTCTAGGATTGCCTTCGCGATCGTTGTAAATCGTTGGTGGAGCGAGTTCGCCAACAACAATGACCGCAGATCCCTTTTTCAGATAAGGCAGCATCTTGTCGAAACGGTCTCCCCAGATGGTCACACGGTACCAAACTGTCGTATCCTTACCGCCTCTGCGAACATTTGTCGCCACGCGAAATGTCGACACTTTTTGCCCTTTCGGAACAACTCTTGTTTCTACTTCGTCACCTAGGTGACCTGCGATCTCAATCAAATTCATAAGCTATTCCACAAAAAATGGTGTTGCGATTAAAAAGAAAAGTCAAACACGCTTAAAGATTAAGCGCGAATGCCCATCGGACCGCCTGGCCCACCAGGACCGCCGCCCATTTGTTGCTGTGGTCTTGCGACTGGTGCTAGGTCTTTAGCGTCAGGCGTTCTCCCTTCTGCTAAGTCTGCACAGATCCTTCTCCATTTTTCCACTGTCTCTACATACAGAGGCGCAAACGCACGCAGAGCTGATGGAACCGCATGCTCCATATCAATTGTGCAATGCATCAGGATAAGCTCTTCTTTCACAGCAACCCCAACACCACCGCCTGCCATCTGACCGCCGAGCATGGAGCCTTCTAACAGCTTTTCATAGAGCTTTAGTTTGTTTTTATCATCTTTTGGAAGGCCATCGAGAAGAGGCGAATACAGGTAAAGACGCTTAGAGTTTGGTTCATAGGTTAAGTGAAGAGAAAACTCATCATCGATCCCAAGGATACACGTGTTGTTTTCGTCGAATTCAAGGCCCTCAAGTCCGAGTTCTTTACCGAACTCTTTAAGGTTTTCCTTGGCGTTTTCAAAGGACATTCTTACCTCCTGGAATGTTTATCCGTCCACAATTTATCACTAACAGTCATCTTAAATGGTTTAATTTTAGTTTACAACTAGATTTTCACCATCCCCTATAGCTATGGGTTTCTTACCATCATTATACCTCCAACTTCAAATGATGACCATTAAAAAAACCTTTAGTCACAACTCCTTCTATATGATGAGCATAGCATCGCCATAAGAGTAAAATCGAAATTGCTCCTTAATAGCCCTGCGGTACGCTTGCTTCATCAAATCATGCCCGGCAAATGCAGAAACTAGCATAAGTAGAGAAGAGCCCGGTAGGTGAAAATTAGTAAGAAGAGCTTCAACATAGCGGAATTCGTAGCCTGGATAGATAAAAATATCTGTTGTAAATTGTGCCGGTTGAATTTTTCCAAATCTCTGCATGGCGGATTCTAGCGCCCTGCAGCAGGTTGTCCCGACACAGATCTGCCGCCCACCTTTCTTTCCAGCAGTAATTCCACGGGCAGCTTCCTCGCTGATCATGACATGTTCTTCATGCATCCTGTGCCCACGGATATCCTCGCTAGAAACTGGCTTAAATGTCCCCATGCCTACATGGAGTGTGAGCATCTGGATGTCCACTCCTTTACCCTGTAAGCTGGCAAGCAGCTCTTTTGTAAAGTGTAAGCCTGCCGTTGGAGCTGCGATCGCTCCCCTCTTCTTTGCATAAACTGTCTGATAATTTTCTGCGTCGGTTTCTTCAGCTTCGCGTTGCATGTAAGGTGGAATCGGCAACTTTCCATAACGGTCCACGAGCGCTGCAAAATCCCCATGAAAGTGAAATTTAACGCGTTTTTCACCCCCAGGAAGTGTATCTACCACCTCGCAGGCAAAGTCTTCTGCAAAGTGGATTTTTGCCCCCTTTTGAAGTCGTCTACCTGGTTTTGCCAAAACTTCCCAAACAAAATCATGCACCGGTCTAAGCAGGAGAATTTCAGCATGACCTCCTGTCTCTTTTTTGCCCACAAGTCTCGATGGGAAAACCTGCGTGTCATTCAGGATAAGGCTGTCTCCGTTCTTTAACAGGTTCTTTAGTTCAAAAAAGGGAATCTCAGAAATTAGGCCGTTTTTTCGCTCAACAATCATAAGTCGTGAGTGATCCCTAGGCTCTACTGGAAACTTAGCAATCTGCTCTGGGGGGAGCTCGTAGTAGTAATCAGAAAGGTTATACATAGTAAGAGAGAGACAAAAAAGGGGGTGCTCACGCCCCCTTTTTGGGATTCATAAACGAGTAAGCGTTACCTAGTCAAAGGTCGGTCTGTTGCTACTCGTCCTTTAGCTACGCTCCGTGCTACATTCTCGACAGTAGGATATCCTAGCTCAATCGTTGACTTAGGAAATGCTTTTGCTAAGATTCGAGCTGCGTTGAGCCCTTCTTGTGCCATCTTTTCAGCCTCATCGATAGATAACGCCTGTGAAACAGCCTCCTCTGCTTCCAGGTCTCCCTGGAAGAAAACTGGGGCTTGGAAAGGGGTGATCTGCGCCTCATAAATCCCTGTAAGACTCATGACCATGTACTGCGTTGCAGCAACAGCTCCTGCTACTGAGTCATTTCTCTTACTTGTTGCTACGCCTTGATACCCCACCTGTGCTGCATCCACTTGCCAGTAGGGATTCTGTGTATTTTTAGCTTTGAAATACGCATTCGTTCTGTAGGCAATAGCAACTGCAGCGAGCGTCTCTGGCGAGTAGGGGCGAGCGCAGCGACAATTCATAACGGATGTCACAAATTCCTCGATATCAACTTCGTTTACGATACTGATCGCACCGCCGATATCGTAAACATAGATCACACCTTTATACTCGGTTCCATCCACAAGGGTTACCGTACTTGCATCGTCTGGAACAATTTTAAGCTGGTAAACTCCAGGAAACTCTTCTCCCCAACGCAGCCCGCCAAGCATTGATTCAATAGGCAACGATTTGCCGATAAATCGTGTTCCAATACGGTAATTCTTGTAGGGATCGTACAGCGTGTATCGGCCCGCTACCTCAAGATTAGCGTAATCCAAGTCGTGTCCGAGCAAGACTTTAATGGTTGGCGTATTTTTCTTTGCACCGCCACCAAACAGACTCGTCACGGTATCCCAAATTGTAGCTTCTGCGCAGCTCATAGCTCCCATTGCGAGGAGTAGAGTTAAGGCAATTTTTTTCATGGTTCAATAACTCCTTCTTGTTTTCCTAAGTGCTCATAGGCTAAGTGGGTTGCCACCCTCCCTCTGGGGGTACGCTTCAAATAGCCTTTCATGATCAAATAGGGTTCATGTACTTCTTCAAGAGTGGTAGCTTCCTCACCGACGGCAATAGCAATTGTTTCCAATCCTACAGGTCCACCGTTGTAGTGCTCCACGATTACTTCTAAAATCTTTCTATCCATTTCATCTAGGCCTTCTCGATCTATCGAAAGCATTTCAAGTGCCTGATGAACAACGTCTGCGTCTACTTTGCCTATTTTTTTTGTTTCTGCAAAATCTCTTACCCAGCGCAGCAAGTTGTTAGCTATTCTTGGGGTTCCTCGTGATCTTTTTCCAATCTCGAGAGCACCACTTTTATCTATCTCCACATTTAAAATCCGGCCACTGCGCACAACAATCTCTTGTAAGACTTTTGGCTCGTAATAATCGAGCCTCGTTGTAAATCCAAACCTCGACCGTAGCGGACTTGACAAAAGCCCAAGGCGTGTTGTTGCCCCCACGAGGGTAAAAGGTTTCAAATTCACTTTCACCGAACGAGCCGAAGGACCACTATCGATCATAAGATCCAAAGAAAAATCCTCCATTGCTGGATAAAGGTATTCTTCCACGTTTCTTTGCAAACGGTGCACTTCATCGATAAAGAGAATATCCCCTTCCTGCAAATTTGTCAGCACTCCAGCCAAATCGCCTGCTTTTTCAAGCACGGGACCTGAAGTGACAATAAGGTTTGTCCCCATGGCTCTTGCTAAAATGTTCGCCAAAGTTGTTTTTCCAAGTCCCGGAGGCCCGCTAAAGAGACAATGGGAAAGGGGTTCACTACGTGTTTTTGCGGCTGTAATGATAATATCCAAACGTGTGCGCACGGCCTCTTGGCCCGAAAAGTCGGAAAGGGATTGTGGTCTTAGGGGTACTTCAAAGCGAACATCTTGTTGGATGAGCGATGATTCAATGAATTCATTTGTCATACGTATGTAGAAAACTTATAACAGATCGTTCTTTAATTCACAATGCCATCGAATTGGCCTCCAGGTGCTCGCGGAAGTAATTATTTGAAGGGACTCATGTCAGGATCTTAAGGGTAAAAAAACCAGTAAAAATACCCCTCCCCAATAAACGGGCAAAAATTGAAAGCCTGAAGGGCGCAGGCAGAAACCGACTTTTCAGTTTTTTTGGGTGCAAAGGTTTTTTCACAAATCCTGCACCCCCTTGATTTCTTAAAAGAGGGCTTTTTTAGTCTTTTTATCTTCTTTTGCACCTCAAGCCGAAGGCGGAAGGAGCAAGCCCGCAAATAGAGAGAAAAAGTTTAAAAAAATTAACATATAACTTGACATATAATTTTGTTTTGAGGTAAACTTTAATCTAATCTTAACACAACTGTGTTTTAATCCATTACTAACGAGGCACTAAAATGGCACAGTCCAATGCAGACCCAGTAATCCATGCGGCAGGAACCGAACAAACTACCCTTCTGCCGACAGCTCTCGACTATAAAGACAAAAGCCTACAATCGATCGCCCTGATGTGGATGGATCACGTAGGAGACTCTATTCGGACAAAGACACAAGACACCTTCAAAAACCTCCGTATCAGGCAAGAGCACGTCCGTCAACTCCACGAAATCTTGAAGGCTGTCAACATGGCTAAATCTGCCGATGGCTCCCTCGATCTTAGCAAATCGCCAGCTCTTGCAAAGGCTCTTGCAGAGTTGTATAACGACAAAACACGTCCCCATGGAAAAAAGATCGGCCTTAAAACAGAAATTGGTGTTGCAACAGGCGCCTATTCCATCTGGGACTACCTCCCCTTAAACAGTGGAACTAAGCACGTCGGTGAGTTACCTGCAAAAACTGCAAACTCCATGCGCGAAAAGGTAGCTGATTTACTTTCAAAAGCAGACCCCAAAATCCTAAGCCTGGTGCAAAAAGAAGCCTCTTCCGAAGCACAAAACGAAAAACCTACTGAAGGACTAGTCAAATTGCTGAGACAACTCAGAGGCGAAAGACCAATAGCTGGAGAAGGTTTAACAATCCGCAAAGACTCAAGTTTAGAAAAGATCACAGAAAAGCTGAAAACTCTAGGGGTTGCCGACGAACTTGGACTTGAGGAAGGAAGGACCTACACAAAGCAAGAAACAGAATCCCTCTTCACCAAAACAACAGAACTTTTAGAAAAAGCAGAAAAAGTCGCGGTTCTTGAAAAAATTAACAACGAACTTGGTGATGAAAAACCAAATTATGATATAAAACCGGGATCCTTACTTGGAGACCTGCTTTTTGAAGCAGGAGTCAGAGGGCTTGCTGAAGATCTTAAAATTGTGATGCCGATGCTCTACCAAGCTCCCGAAGCGGACAGGATGGTAGAGAATCTCCGGATGACAGCAGACGCATTTAACGTACAGAACGACCTTGATATGCAGGAAGTAGGTAAATTGAACAACGAAAGACACGAACTTTATCAAGTCTCCCGGATGATCTTTAAAACTATTCATGAAGCCATTACCGGCATGGCAAGAAGCGTATCAGGTAGATAAAGGAGAAGATTTATGACTAAAAGTGCAACAGATCTCATTCTCAACGAAATTAAACATCTCTCTCCACTGCAGGCGCAAGAGGATAGCAAGAAAGCGATCACACCCGCTTCCTACCAAAACTTTTGGACGGGAAGTTCTGTTTCCAGCCTCTGGAGACGAGAAACCCCTGAAAAAGTAGAGGCTCTTTCTGCGGCACAGCAGGAAAAAATTGATAAACATCTCCAAAAATCCGCTGAAATTTGCGAGCAGATTGAGAAGATTCTCGAAAAATTTGCAAGGGATGAGAAAATTAGCGATCTTGACACCTTTTTGCAAGAGGTCATGATGGAACAGATCGAAGGTCGAAAAGCACAAGCAAGTCTAGCTAAAGACACAATCTCCGAGAGCACGCAAAAGCTTCTTAGCTTAAGAAGGCTGAAGAAAAACGAACTCGAAAGGCTTCTAGAGCAGTCGTGGGTGAAAAATTGGACAAAAGGGCATGACGTATTGAAGCTTGTTTCTTATCTCGGAGTTTATATGAGCCCAACCCCTCTGAACGTGGTTCTCGCCGCTTGCCTGATTGGGCAAAAATTTGAAGAGTGGCAAAGAGGTCCTGGACAACAACCCAAATGGAGAGAGTCGCTAAAAACAGGTCTTGATATAATGCCGATTGTCTTGCTTACGGGAAGCCTTGGAATTTTGCTCACGACAGGGGGAGCAGGAGCTTTTTTTGCCGACATTGGTGACAAGATCAAATCTAGCTTTTCTGCTCTTACTCAGTTTGGACAGGGTTTAACAGGTTTTGGAAAATACCAGGCAGAAAAAAACTACAACATAACGCAAGGCGAAACGCTTCGCACCCAGCACCGCATTGAACAACAAACAGATAAACTAAAATCAAATCAGGGAGAGATCAGCGCTCTAGTTCCGCAAATTCAGCGATTCTTTAGATGGTTGCGAGAAAACGAAAGAAAGAAAGGCAATGCAATTTCCCAGATTTTTGCAAAATAAAAGGAGAATATTATGGCAATAGATAGAGCTGGAATCTCAAGCGAAATGCTTGCACCGACACCAGACTACCTCGAAGGAATGCTGCAAGTGTACAGCAAACAGTACGAGGAGTCCAATGTGAGCGAGATGGACATTGAAGAAATTGAAAGACGCGCAAGGATCTACCAGTACGTAATCGGACAACTTCTTTCAAGCGATGACAAGCAAAACGTGCGTAAGCTTGATCTTCGAAAAGAAGAAGCAAACAAGCTCGAAGTAGCACAGTATGGAATGACCTTGGCAAGATGGCTGCAAGGAGCTGGCGCTGCAACGCACATCTTCTCAGCTGCATTTGGAGCAACGGGCGGAGCAATTGTGAGCAACCAGCTAGGCGCCTACATTCCAGGTTTTATGGGTCCAAGAGCTGAGAACGCAGCCAATGCAATCAATGGCTTGCTAAGAAATCTCTATGAAAGGAATGGTTTGATTTCGTACGAGCAAAGAGCACGCGAAGTTTTTGATCCAATATTCAACATGAGAACTGCAATGAAACCTTTGACCCAATTCGCCCAAGGTGTTGACGGTGCTGCTACCGTATATAACAGCTTCTCTGATGAGTACTACAAAAACAAAGCCCGTTATGATGGTGATTCTGTAAAAGGAAAAAAAGATCAAGCCTCGCAAGAAGCAGGCAGCCTTAAACAGAAAACGGACGCGGATCTTCAGAAACTGGAACAAATCGCAAGACAGCGACTTGATCTGATCTCTACGATTGCTCGTTAATTGCTGTAGTTTTCTAGAAGGCGCAAGGATATACTCTCCTTGCGCCTTTTTATTTTTGCACAAAACCTTCAGATTGAGTATGATTCTGCCTATGGAAGAGAAGGGGCAAGAGGCGTTTGAGGAAGGAAAGTCAGGTACTGCCGGTGACATGCTGAGCACACCTACGGCCTACATCATGGATACCCTTGATGAGCTCTTCGAAGTTGCTCTCGAGCAGCAAGTCCCCCAAATCCTTCTTCATGATGTGGCAAAGATTGCTAGCGAATACGATCCTATTGACCTTGCCCACGCCGTAACACGTCTTCCCCGTAGCGCAAGAGCCGTTGTCTACGAAAATCTCCCCGATCTCAATGCTAAAATTATCTTTATGATTAATACGGGGAGCAATACTAGAGCCGCGATTTTTCGACAGATCAGTGATAAAGAGATCGTCACCCTCCTGGAGGGAATGCCGCCCGATGAAGCCGCAGCTCTTTTGGACGACATGTCTGATAGGCAGCTAAAAGGGATTCTTGAAAAACTAAGCCCAAAAAAAGCAGCACGCATCATCGAACTAAGACAGCACGCCGTGCATACGGCCGGTCGTATGATGACAAACGAATTTTTTGCCTTCCCGATGGATCGAAAGATCTCAGAGGTAGCAAAACACATACGAGACAACCCAGGCATCGACATGACAGACTGGATTTTTGTCCTTAATGATGAAAGAGAGCTGATTGGCTTTGTCCCCATCCGGAACCTGATTGTAAATCCTCCCTTTCTCCCCATACGCCAAGTCATGGGTCCGATTTTACACAAAGTCACACCGGACGCCTCGCGGGATGAGGTCGTTGAAACGATGGAGCGCTATAAGATTCCAGCTCTTCCTGTTGTCGATAGCGATAACCACTTGGCAGGCGTTATAGCCTACGAAGATGCCGTTGAAGCCATGAAAGACTTAGCAGATGAAACAATTGCTAATATCGCAGGTACTGGAGAAGACATCAGCGAGCACGAACCTACCGTAAAGCGATTTCTATGGCGCACACCTTGGCTTTTTGTCACGCTTTGCGCAGGCTTGACTACGGCAACCTTTATGTCTTACTTTAAGGACATGGCCTGGTTTGCCTTTGCTTCCTTTTTTGTACCGCTGATTAACGGGATGAGTGGCAATGTTGGCATTCAGGTTTCCACACTCCTTGTGCGCGGTATTTCGACAGGGGAAATTTCCCAAAGCACAAGATGGGAAGCGATCGCCAAGGAATTTGTCATCGGACTCATGATCGGGCTCTCCTTCGGTGTCCTTTGCGGCGCGATTGTTTTTCTTTTAAGCTACCTTGGCGTGCAGAACGTAGGACACGATCCCCTTGCCGTTGGAACCGTTGTCAGCGCGGGACTCTTAAGCGCATGCCTTACAGCAACACTACTTGGCTCTATTTCCCCCTTCTTCTTTGCAAAAATGCGTATAGATCCAGCGGTTGCCTCGGGACCGATTGTAACAGCTTTTAACGACGTCTTCTCGACCCTGATGTACCTTTCTGTAGCAAGCCTTGTCAACTCCTACTTTCCCTTATGAATGAGATTTTTACTCTTATAAAGCTCAATCTTAAACTTACCATCAGCTCCTTTCTTGAACAGTGCCGCGTGATCTACTGCTACTACCACAATGCGAAGTTTCGAAAAGCAGACATTTTGCTCCGCAGTCACTACCTTCTTTGCAATCCCTACAGAGTCAGCAGAAAGTTTCTACAAGAGCAAGATAAGAAAGAAATCTACACATACGGCGAGACTCCCCTGACGAGCATGGAGAAAATCGCAAACAACTGCGGCATCACTCAAGAGGACACGGTTTTTGAAATGGGCTCGGGGCGCGGTCTTGCTTGCTTTTGGCTTTCAGAGTATCTTGGCTGCCAGGTTGTTGGTATTGAATTTGTGCCTACGTTTGTAAAAAACGCAAATCAAGTAGTAGAAAGACTACACTTGCAAAACGTAAGCTTCAGGTGTGAAGACATGATCACAAGTGATTTATCAGGGGCAACGGTTGTCTACCTTCATGCCACCTGTCTTCCCGAAGAAGACCTGATCCTCTTGAAGGAAAAGCTTGCCAAGCTCCCTCCTGGCACAAAAATCATCACCGTAAGCTATCCCCTCATCGAAGACTTGAACCAGACCTCTCCCTTTCAGCTCATGCACATCTTCCGTGCGCCCTTCACTTGGGGCATTACGGAAGTTTACCTCCAAACCGTAAAAGATTAGGGCATGCCTAGTCGCTTTCTTTCTTCTGGACGATTCGGCCGATGAAGGCCCGGAAACCTGGCGTATCGCGCACCGCTTCTAACCACTCGTCATGTAAAATGTCATCGACTGGAGGTGTTGCATTGACCTCTTTTGCCCGCTCTAGGAAATGGAGGGATGCTGTAAAGTTTCCCGTGAGAGAGTAAAAGCAGGCTAAATTGTAAAAGGCATACTGACAACCGAGAGAGGCCGCCTGGAGAAACTTCTCCTCTGCATGTACCTGCAATTTTTTTACCGTGTCTGCCTTAAATGGATCTACGATGAGCTGAGAAAGCTGGAGTATTGAAAGGCCATAATCATTCCAGAGCATCTCGTTCTCTGCATCAGAAAGTAGAGCTAGCTGGAAATGCTCAATAGCTCGCAAGAAAGAATCAAGATCATGCAAAAGCTCTCCCATATGAGCCGATGAAAGCGCCAGGTTATAGCGTGCCGGGGTATAGTCCGGGTCTAACTTCAGTGTGTGTTGGAAGACCTGCTGCGCCCTTTCGTAATATTTCGGATCATCATAAAGATCGCCTAGATAATCGAGCGTACACCCATAGTGGAAGAACCAGTCTGGATTGGGGTAAAGCTCAGCTGCTGCCCCTTGCCCTAGCCCCTCAAAAATCTCCTCAAATTTTTTTGCTGCCAACTCCACATTTTGCCTTCCGCCTGTGAATTCACCAAGCTTCATCAAGGCAACTCCCCACTCATTTAAAATCGAAGGGGGAAGGCGGTCCATGTAGTCGTCAGTCTTCTCAAAGTACGAAATCGCCTTTTTAATCTCTTTGGGATCTTGTAAGATTTCCCCTAAAGTCGTATGGGCTGAGGCCAATGCATACCAAAGAAGCCCTACCCGGTTGTTTAGAGAGAGGCCAAAATGGAATTTATCAATTGCTCTTTGTAGATAACGCACATCCGAGAAATACCTACCAATCTCCATCAAAGCTGTGCCAAAAAGGTACCACATCAAAGGGTCTTCAGGAATAATTTCAAGAGCTTGGACAAGTTTTGCCTCCCCTTGCTTCAAAAGCTCCAAGCTGTCTTCAAGTTTTCCACCATTGACAAGAGCCCGGCCATAACTTGCCAAAATGGCACTATTTTCAGGCTCTATGGAGAGAGCTTTGGTAAATTTGTAGTAACTTTCTCTAAGCCTGGGAATAGAATTTGTAACACTTCCTGCCTCGAAAAGAAGCTCGCCAAAGGCACGCCAAAAGCCGGCATCCTCAATGTAAAAGTCGGTTGCATTTTCAAATGCTTGCTGAGCGCATACAAAAAACTTTTCGTTCCCACTTTTTTTGTAAAGGTGCCGATAGGCAAGCGCAATCTTGTAGCTTATTGAAGTGCACCGTGGGTCGTTCCCTATGATTTCAACATAGATGCCAATGGCCTCTTGCATAAGACAGTCTGACTCGGTCAATAGAGCAAGCTCATAGAGCGCATCAGCATACTCTTCTAAGAAAGTCCTGTCCTTAACTCCCATTTGTATTGCCTTCTTGAAGTTCAGAATGCTCTCGCGATAATCCATAGCTTCTCCGGATTGAGTCCCAGAACAAAACCAAAGCCGTCCCCAATCACGGAAGAGCATAGCCTTTTCTTCCGCTACACGATCTCGAGAGAAAGCAAGAGCTTTTTCGAAACATTCGTTAGCTTTCGAAAACACTTCCTTTTTATGAAAATTTTTGCCTATGTCAGTCAAAATAGCACCCAACAAGCGCCAGACTTCTTCATTTTCAGGTTCAATCGCAAGAATTCCTTCCAGAATTTCACTCGATCTTCTCAAAAAAGGAAAGTTCGATTTTTGAGAACCGTATGCCAGAGCCTCAGCCAAGAGAACCGTTGTAGAATGGGGCGCAACTTGATTTGCCAACAAAAAGCTTTTTGCTGCGTTTCCATCGCCTAGAGCAAGCTCTTGCCTTCCTCGCCTTACGAAAAGTAGAGCCAACCCTTCCTTTTCGCTTTTAGACAAGTTAAAAAAAGGCAATTGATCCTCTAGAAGATGGATCTTTTCTACGTCACTAGTTTCCAGGATGCTGTGTAGCTCTTTTTCTTTATCCATAGTCCCTCGTTTAAAAGTTACAGCAGTACAATCGCTCTGCGAATGTCATCTAGATCATTCAATGGTTCCTTACATACCCCCTGTATACAAAGGTAGAGGGTTGTTTTCCCATCCAGGGGCCTTTGTTCCCTGCAATATGGGACTAAAGAGAAAAGGTGCTCATCTCCCTCTTCTCTCCATATCACAGACTTATACGGGATAAACTTCTCAAAAATCCAGTTTTGAATTTCCTGCGCGAATTCTTTTTTTTCATTCAGGGCAATCACAAGCAAAGGAGTCCTACGACTATAATACCTTTCAATATTCATCATTTGGTAACTATAACCCGGTGGATATGCTTCAAGATGAGGACGAACAGCCTTGAGGACATCTTCTGCTTGCTTAAGATAGTGGTCATTTCCGGTAATTTCATAGAGACGGAGAAGGTTTTCCGCATGGACACCATTGCCTGATGGTTCGGCACCATCTGAAAATTGACATTTTCGTACGATCAGAAAAGGTTCAGATAAATCTGATTGGTAAAATGCCCCAGCCTCCTCTTTAAAATTAGCCTGAGCACAGTCTGCAAGCTCCATAGCCCAGGAAAGCCATTCAACCCCACGTCTTGCTTCAAAAAGAGAGAGAAGGGCGCGGATTAAAAAGGCGTAGTCATCCAAACTGCCTCTAAAATCTGTGGAGCCATCACAGTAGCGATGATAAAGCACACCATCCTTCCAAAGGCGCTTCTTTAGAAAAGTTGCGCACTGTTCTGCCGCCTTGAGATATCTCTTCTCATTCAAGGCAAGGCCAGCTAGCGCAAGAGAGTGGATCAAAAGCGAGTTCCATGAGGTTAGGATTTTATCATCTTTAAAAGGAGTCTTTCTCTTTCGTCTTTCTGTCTCGACGATTTTCCGGAGTTCTTCGATTTTTTCCGCAAACTCATCATAAGAAAACCCTTGGGAGGCCGCAAAATCTTTAGCAGATTCTTTGGTATGCAAGACGCAACGACCCTCAAAGTTGCCCTTATGGCTGATGCCATAATATTGGCAAAATAGAGATGCCTCATCTGCCGAGAGGATCGTTTCAATCTCTTCTACAGTCCAGGTATAATAAAAACCTTCCTTACCCTCAGACTCGGCATCCTCTGCCGAGTAAAATCCACCTTCACTACTGCACATATCACGGAGCAAATACTCAAGCACAAGCCTTGCAACTTGCTCATAGCGAGGTGTCTTTTCCGCTTGCCATGCCTCTAGATAGCCTTGGGCTAAAATTGCATTGTCATACAGCATCTTTTCAAAATGGGGCACAAGCCACCTTTCATCCACACTGTATCTTGAAAAACCGCCGCCTAACTGATCAAAAATGCCGCCGCGCTGCATCATATCCAATGTTTTATCGACAATAAAGAGTGCCCTGCTATCCTGATTCAAAGAGGAGAACCGCAAAAGGAAACTGATTTGGTAGCCAATCGGAAATTTCGGCGTGCCTTTCAGACCACCAAAAATGGGGTCTGCAAGTTTGAAAAACACTTCAGCCGAATTGTTCACGACGATTTTTTTGGGCAACTCTTCTCCCTTAGCTTGGATATGTTGAGAGAAAACATCTACAAAGCGTGCCGCTTGCGCCTCTAAATTACCTCGCTCTTTGCCACGCCACATGTCCCGCATCCGCTCTATCAAATCGAGTAGGCCTACCATGCCCTGGCGGCTCATTGGCGGCAAGTACGTCGTCGCAAAAAAAGGCTCCAGTTCGGGGGTAAGAATCAGGTTAAGAGGCCATCCAGCAGCTCCGGTCATGATACTCTGGGCAAAGTCCATGTAAAGACTGTCAACCTCTGGAAGCTCCTCTCGGTCTACTTTAATGTTAATAAAGACATCGTTCATAAGCTTTGCGATCTCAATGTCCTCAAAAGACTCTCTTTCCATCACATGACACCAGTGACACGTCGCATAGCCAATGGAAAGAAATATGGGTTTTTGCTCCTCTTTTGCCCTGCGGAAAGCCTCTTCACCCCAGGGATACCAGTCTACAGGGTTATGGGCGTGCTGACGAAGATAAGGAGACTTCTCATGGATCAGTCTGTTTGTCTGCTCTTTTTTTTCTTCGCTCATGCGCTCCCTTTCTTTACTTCGTCAAGAACCCATTTTTGTATTGGGATTTTTTTTGCAATCGAATAAGCTACCATTTGGTAGATCAAGCAAAGGATTTGTATGAAAATAGCTTATACTATAAGCCTTCTCCTCATCATTTGGCAACCTATTCTTTGGGGAGAAACAAACTCTCCTACATCCCTCAAAAAAAACCTAGCTATACGGGATGCAAGGGTTAATGACAAGCTAGAAAAAGAGCCCGAGTGGGCAACGATCACAATTGAAGTAAAAACCCCGGAAGTTTTGCCAAAAAATCAGATGGAAGCTGTTCTAAAAAAATTGATTACAATCCCCGAAACTAAAAAAAAAGCGGAACACAAGGATTATATAGTCACTAAGGGAGATACCCTCTATAGCATTGCCTCAAAAATCTACGGTACACCTTCAAGGTGGAAAGAGATTCACAAGGCAAACGAAGCGCTCCTTGGGGAAAAAGAACATCTAGCTATCGGGATGAGGCTCATTTTACCCTAAAATCTGAAAAAAATTGCTTTAGAGCAATAAAAAATTTGCAGAAAAAGGACCAAGTATGTCATATAGATTGTTTTTATGGCTGTGTTGTCCAGGAGGCCTACGCCACTGGCGACAAAACCTTAAAAAGGTACTGACAATAGAATAAGGGGACATTTATGAAAAAAGTGATGATGAGAGGGTTGTTTATTAGCCTGCTCATGGTTATGGCCCTATTTGAGGAGTGCCCAGAAGGACGTTGTCCAGGCGGTCAGTGTGGACCAAGCGGGTGCGCAACTCGAAGCCACGAGTAAAAAAGGAAGAAAATTACAAAAAACCGCCGCTTTTCTCGTAGATCAGCGGCACAATTAACCCCATCTAAACAAAGGAATGGAGGATCTCTATGGACCTGATGAAGAAATTGACTGCAGTAGTAGTAGCAGTCGCTATGATGACAAGCTCTGCTAACGTTTTGAATGCAGCAGAGTGCAAAGCATGTTGCGAAGAAACTTGTGGATATACTGATTGCTGCAACGCATTCAGCGTTTCCCCTGTTCTCGCTTTTGGTGCTATTGCGCTGCTCGCCGTAATCGCGATTACTGTGCAAAACAACCACAACGTTTGCTGCAAAGATTCAAACCACGCTAGCCCCTAAGGATTAGCAGGTTGCTTTGTATCCAAGCACAATCAAAATGGTAAAAAGCGCACTTTGCTTTTTACCATTTTTTTTATAGAGCGTTTGGACCAAACCTTGTAGGGCGCAAATTTCGACTGAAAACACTTATAGTGTTTGTTTTGGCATTTGTAACCTGTATCGTTTGGATCCGATCAGCCCCGAAAAGAGCATGTACGAGAGGAGATTGTTCAGCTCGTGGCCTTTTATAAATCTCACCAACTGATCTGCATTCCTTGGATTCCTGGACAATAAATTTAATGGCCTGACTTGTTGTTTTAGAGCTTGTTGTATAGATGTCCAAAATAGGCCTTGTTCCTTCAAACGAAATCTCAAAACTTGCCTGATGGTCATCTTTTGTTTGAAAACTAAGCTTTTTGTAAGCCCGAGTTTGCATAAAGGCAAGGAGCACGCTAGCGTCACCTTCCGAAAGCGGGGGCTGAGGATGGCGCAATTTCCCAATTTCATGAAAGATAAACTGCCCTAGTTCCCAAGTTTTGGGATCCTGGGGCTTTAAAATTTGCCTTGAAGGTGTAACGATCTGTGAACAAACGGTCTGCACAAGGCCACGGACTGACTTTTCAATAGTAACAAAAAAAGACATGTAAAATCCCTTGAGTTATAAGTACTTGGGGAAAGATGTTACCCGGTTTCGCTCAATTTTGCAACAAAAATTGGCGGTCCCTTGAGTTTCGAAATAAAGGCATTGTAGACAGGGGATCAGATGGGTTCGAAATGCAAGGGAGCAATGCGAGGGACAAGCTCCTCCACGTGGGTCGCCAGGTCAGGCTGCTCTGCGTACACCCCTTCCATAAAAGAGGAAAGCCAATGGTAGATGTCATTATGCGAAAGAATGGCCTGCAACTTCTCCATCCTTTTCTGCCTCTCATGAAGCGGCATTCTATACGCCTTATAAATCGCCTCAGACATCGCCTTTAAGTCATAAGGGTTCACAAGAAGGGCTCCCACCTTAAGCTCGGCAGCAGACCCTGCAAATTCGCTGAGAATTAAGACCCCATTCTTTTTCAGATTACATGCGCAATACTCCTTCGAAATCAGATTCATTCCGTCGCGAAGAGGGGTCACAATCGCAATGTCTGCTGCCCGCAAATAGGCAACAAGCTGACTTCTTGGAAGCGCCCTATAAAAGTAGTGAATCGGCGTCCATCCTGGTACTCCTAACTCTCCATTTACCTGGCTCACAAGCTGCTCAACGTGTTGCTTTATTTTTTCATACTCCTCCACACCACTACGACTAGGAACTACCACTTGTACAAAGCAAATCTTTCCTCGCATCTCAGGGTGTTTTTTCAAGGCCGCCCAGTATGCTTCAATCCTCTCTGGAATCCCTTTTGTGTAATCCAAACGATCTACGCCGAGGAGTATCTTCTGGCCCGGAAATTCCGCCTGAAAACTCTCTGAGCGAAGTGACATTTCGGGAGACGAAGATAGGGAGACAAAATGCTTGTAATCAATGCTAATCGGAAACACCCCTACACGCACAGTGCGGTCGTCGAAAACAAGATCTCGAAGAGCTCCTTTTCCGGTAATTTTGACCCCCTTGTTTTGCACCCTTCTAAATGCCTCTAGGAGGTTGCGAAAGTCGTTCATGGTCTGTACCCCTAATAAATCATATTCGAGCAGCCCCTGCAAAACTTCAGCCCTCCACGGCAATTTACAGAAGACATCTGCAGGAGGAAACGGAATATGAAGAAAAAAGCCAAGCTTTCTCTTTTCGTGGAGTTGTCGCTTTAGGTAATGCCCAACTCCCATCAAATGGTAATCTTGCACCCAAACATAATCATCCTCTGTCGTTACCGCAGCGACCTCTTCTGCAAACTTCAGATTCACCCTTTTATAGATATCCCAGTACTCTGATTTGAAATTACATCTTGTTTCAAAACTATGAAAAAGAGGCCAGATAATTGCGTTTGCAAAGCCGTCGTAATACCCCTTTTTCTCCTCCTCTGTCAGAGCCACAGGGTGAAGGGTATAGCCAGCATCTTTACCAATCGGCTCTAAATTCCTGGCAGTCCCATGTCCATCTGCCAATCCCGGCCAACCAATCCAAGCTCCCCCATTTTGTTTCATGATAGGATTGAGTGCGGTAACAAGCCCCCCCGCGCCGGGATGCGTCTTCTTAAACCCTCTCGCTTCCGGTTTCAGAATCAAGGGTAGGCGGTTCGAAACAACCACAAGGCGAGATGTTTTTCTCTCCATTAGGCCTCCCCCCAGGCATCAAAAAAATGAAAAAGCTCCTCGGGGGGCCTGAGCCACACATCTGCTGATGTTTCCCTTTTTTCAGATGCAACAAGAATAGACGCCCCCCTGCCTTTCAAGGCTTTAAAGGCGTATTCATCTGTAAGGTCATCTCCCAAATACACACAAGGCACAGAAGGCCCCACCTCTTCTAGAAGCGCCTCTACCACATGCCCTTTATTCATCGAAGAACTCTTAAGCTCAAGACCTTGGTCAAAAGGCAGAACCTCGACACCGCCTTTTGCTGCAAAAGGCAAGAAAATCTCCCAAGCCCGCGCCTCTAATTCGAAAGAATTCTCTCTCCCCCTCCAGTGCACACCGATCGAGCCTCGCTTTTTTTCCATGTACTCTCCCAAATGGTGCCTTTGCAAGAGCTGCTCTGCTCGCTCAAGAACCCTCTTTACCTCTACTTTCAAGGATTTGCGTTTGATGCGAGTTTTTCCCCTCTCTTTTTTTTCAAGGCCATGGCAACCCCAAACTTCAAGTTCTTTAGCTGCAGGAAAAAGAGGAATAAGGGTTTCAATTTCGCGGCCCGTAACGATCACAATACGAGTCTTTTCCCCTTTAGCAATCGCTCCCAGTTTCTCCTCAATACCAGGATAAGGAAAAGCTTGCATGCGATCGAGCTGAAAAGGCGCAAGCGTTCCATCATAGTCGAGCATTAAGAGAGCTTCATTCGTCTGAGAGAGCAGCTCCCAAAAGGAGGGGTCAAAATAACAACTCATACCCCCCCTATAACACGAGGGAATACTAATGCCAACCAAGAATCAATCGTCCGATAATTCTACGGCTCGATCCTTTAGTTTTCTGGCCTCTCTTTTGATAAAATCTTTATCCTCTTTCTGGATCAAGATCTTCTCGGAAACAGCGCCAGCTTTGATAGTCACCTCTTTCCAAGCAGAGGAAAGACACTTTAGAAAAAGGTATTTAATGCGGGAAAATAGGCTGCGGGATCGGTAGATGTGGCAATACTTCTTATCCGAACTAACAGAGAATGATCCCCATATGTTTTTAAAGGTCTGCTGCTGCAAATTTTTTTCAGGAAAACGAAAGAATTCCATTCCTATACCTGAGGCATAAGCTTCATGATCGATAAGGATTGCAACGGGAAACGACTTGCCGAAAACTAATGCAATATCAGTATTAACTGGAGCACTCAACCTTGTGTAGGCTAAAATTTTTCTTGGCGCTATTTTGTCTCCCTGATCTAAATAGACTGTTTGCCAAAGCCAGGGAAGCACCCACTCTTTTAAGAGGCCTGTGCAAGATGAAAACAGGTCCTTTGGAATATGTAAGTAGAGAGAACGCTCGTTTACTCTCATATTGGCAGATCTGCTCCAACCAAAAAACTCAAAACTTATAACTGGCTTGGCCTTTACAGTATCGCAAGTTCCAAAAAAACTTGGGATCTGCGTAACACTTCCTTTAAACTCAGTTTTTGAAAAACCTATAATCGTCATGATACACTCGTAAAACGCGAAAAAACGAGGAATTTTAGAAAAACCAATGTTTACTGTAAACCTTTCGTTTTTCTCAACCAAGCGTGGCAAGAGACATATGCATAACCTTCCCTCCGGTATCGCTCTATATCGTCTAGATAAGGAGAGTTCAACCATTTAAGCGGACGAAGGGTCACCTGATTAGTTTTTGCAAACGCAAAATTAAAATAAAGCTCATATTCTGAGGCGTGATACTGGTAAGGATGCAAATTAGGGATAAATTTACAAAAGGCTTCAAAAAAACTGCAGCCATGTGTCTTCTCTACGAGTGCAAATAAATCTTGCACTATAGACCTTTGAAAAAGCATATGGTGACAAATGCCAGAATGGTTGGGAAATACTTTTTTAAAACCAGGCAAAAGCTTAACCGCGTGGTCAAAGTAATCTCTTACATACTCAGTTCCAGTAGCATAGTTGCCACCATGGTTTGTATTAAGAAACCGAACATCATGTAGAAAAATCGTGTCTGCATCTAATATTAAGACATTGGATGAAATCTCAGGGATGACTAGAGGGGCATAAAGCTTGAGAAGCTGCTGGTAATACCAGCCCACTTTTTGCTCAGTTGGTTTTTTTTTGTTTTTCTTGTTAACGAGTTTGATCATGTCGTCTTTCGCAAAGGGGAATCCCGCTTCATCAAACCACTCCGCATTCTCTGTAAACCTGCTGGGTGAAACGACAATGATTCTTCGGACGTTCGCACAATATTTTTTTATCCCTTCAATACAGGGCTCTAAAGTCAGATCTGCATCCTTTCTACAACAAGGAATGACAACATCGATTGGTTCATCATTCAGCTCATAACTTCTCTTTTGCCAAAGCTGCGTCTGCTGGCGCGCCTCTGTCATCGCAAAGGTAAAGAATGTACATAGAAAAAATAAAAGAAGGCGTTGCATACGTAAATGCTATACCTTAAAACCACCCTTTAATGCAATTTAAAAAACGTCTTCTTACCCTGAAAACACTTGAAATGAATAACCTTTTTTCCTAAAATCCCGAGACAATGAACACAGACAGATTCCGAAAAAACCACTTTGCCCCATTAGCATGGGAAACTATTACACCGGATAAACATATACAAAAAACAGGTAAAACTGGTACAGATCAAGATCGTCTATCTAAAATCCCCGTTGAACTTCTGCTTATGATTTTTCAGCGTTCATCTATAGGAGACCTTTTGATGGTAAGGCAGGTCTCTCGCTTTTTTAGATCTATCATAGACAATAGCGATCACGTCTGGAAGCAGCGAGGCTTGCCAGTTGACGTGAAAAAATTAAAGCAACGCTTTCTCTTTCTAAAGCAGCTTACAAGAACAGCAAGAGTTGTGCAACAGAGCTTTTCACTTCGCTCGCTACATCATCTCAGCGACTTTCCCTTCACCCTCTCCTCATTTACGCACTATGCCCCGAATGTGCCTGTCTACGCCCTTCTTGAAGGCGACAAATTGGGTCCTAGCATAAAAATCCTCAGATACTTAGCTGGGGACCTGCTTCTAGATAAAGTCTACGAAAATTTTATAACCACAAAACTGGCATGGGGGGGGCTCCGAATAGTCCGACAGACTCCTGAGATAATTCGATTATCCCTGTCTACAGTCTATCGTTTTAGAACACTTTGTATGTTAAACCTCAGCAAATGTAATCTCCAAGACTGTCCCAAAGAAGTTGGCGCTCTTGCAAACCTAAAGATGCTTGATCTTCGATGGAATATGTTTAGAGAACTTCCTGCTCAATTAGGAAACATTACAAAACTTCGATGGCTTTGCGTGTCGAATAACCACTTGACGACCCTCCCTTCTACACTTGGAAAGCTGATAGCGCTAACCTCCCTCAACCTATCAGAAAATGCGTTGACGGCGGTCCCAAATGCAATAGCTCAGCTAAGCCGTCTAAAAATATTACTCATTTCCCACAATAAGCTCGAAAAGGTTCCGCCCGAAATAGGAAACCTTAAAGATCTCAAACAACTTTCAGTCGCACATAACGCGCTCTCTTCGCTACCCCAAGAAATCGGGGGATTGACTTCTCTTGAAGTGCTTAATGCAAACAATAATAGGCTCTCTAGTCTCCCGAGTGGAATAGGTAGTCTTTTGCAACTAAAGAGGTTTTTCGTGCAAAACAATCATATCAAAGATCTACCGAATACGTTTGCAAATCTCACATCACTTGTTGTTCTGGATCTTCAAGGCAACAGTCTCTCTAAGCTCCCCCCTGGTATTGCGGGTTTTACAGCGCTTACCAAACTGTATATCCAACGAAATAATTTTGTTGCAGAGCACAGATGATTTTCATTGAAGATTTAAATGTAGTGCTGAAAAAGAAGAAAAAGCGCGAGAAAAAAACCCACACAGACAGCAATCAAAAGATAGCCCAAACAAATAAAGAGCCCATCATCTTCTGTCATTCCAAAACTAATGAGCAAAATGGGCCAAGAAACGAGCATATTACTAAAAGGTATGGGAAGCGGAAGAGCAAGCACAACTCCCAGGATCGCGATTAAAACTCCATTCAACACGTGAACAACAGGATTCTCGGAAAGATACGCAAGCCTTATTGCGGTAAAGTTTTGGGCTTTCTGATTGACCCAGGAAGCTGCCTGAACAACCTTGATAAGAACATCGCGAGACACCTTCTTTGCCAGAATAAATTGAGGAAGTAAGATATGATGCCCAAAGGCCATTCTGAGTCCAATGAAAATTACAAGAAAGCCAAATGGAGTCGAGAGACCGGGGATTTGGATGGGTTGGCAGAAAGGAATGATGAAAAGAATCAAGATCATAGGAAGCCCACGGCCTGAAAGAAGACGAATAATTTCTTCTATAGAAAGGGGGCCTTTCTCAGCCTCTTTCAGAAGCTGAGTGAATGTTTCTTCAAGCGTTCGGTTCATTGGATAACATGAAGCAAAGGGCCAGGATAAAAGGCTAGTACAACAAGCCCTGCCAAGGCAAGAAGAGCAAGTCCATCCGCTGCACGGAGCCTTACAACTCGAGACGTCTCGACTTGCTTATCAGAGAAAATAGAACTTACAATTCTTACGTAGTAATACGCGGAGAAAAGAGAAACAAGTAACCCCAAAGACCCAAGAAAGAAGTATCCAGCATGAAATGTAATCTTTAACACATAAAATTTCGCAAAAAAACCAGCTGTCGGAGGAATTCCGGCTAAAGTCAAAAGACAAAGGGCAAGGACGCATGCCAAGAAAGGTTCTCTCTGATAGAGACCTGTTGCCGAGCGCAAAAAGGCCCCTTCTTTTCCTTGGTCGAGAGACTGAAAGACCGCAAAAGAGCCAAAGGTTGCTAGAGCATAGATAACAAGATAAAATAAAACCGCTGACTGCGCCTCGGGGGTCCCGGCAACAAATGGCATTAAGAGAAAGCCCGCATGCGCAATCCCCGAATAGGCAAAAAATCGTCTGAACTGCTGCTGCTGTATTGCCACAAGATTGGCAAAAACAAGTGTAAGGTAGGCACTATATGAAACCCCCTCTTTCCATAAGGGATCAAAGACAGGCAGATAGTGCAGAAAAACAACAGTAAAACAGGCAAAAGCAACACCCTTGCCCCCCACAGCTAGATAGGCCGTTACCGGCATAGGAGCTCCTTCGTATACATCAGGCGCATAGAATTGAAAGGGAACTAAAGCAGCCTTAAAGGCAAACCCCAGAGTAATCAACCCTGTGCCCGCAAAAAAGAGGGTAAGGGCTGTCCCCTCTAACCCTTTATATCCTTCTGCCACAAGGGCAAGATTAGTTGTGCCAAGTGCTCCATAGAGAAGAGCAATCCCATAAAGAAGAAACGCTGTTGCAAAAGAGCCCATGATAAAATATTTAATTCCCGATTCACTCGCTCCGAGCCAGCTCTTCATGTAGGCGCAGAGGATATAAAGAGAGATCGAAAAGATCTCAAGCCCCAAGAAAAGCACCAAAAAATCAGCGGCCATCCCTACAAGAATGGCTCCAAAGGTGGAGGCTGTGATTAGAAAGAAGTAAGACGTTGTGTCTGCTTTAAACCGATGGAAAAATGACCTTGCCAAGAGAAGGGCAGCAAAGGCAACAGAGAGAAAGAAAAGGGTAAAAAAGCGCGCCAAAAAATCAAAGCGTACCCAAGGCAAAAGAAGCGGATTCAGGCTTGGAGTTGCAATAAAGAGGGAAAACCCTGCCAAGATAATCGCTGCAAATGACACACTGAAGGCATGTCTATCCTGCACGAGGAGCAGAAGGAGGGATGAGAAAAAAAGGATGACAAGGGGAGCAAGAGAGACAAGATCATAGGCTGTCATAAGCGTATTTCCTCCACAACTGGTAATTGTTTAATCACGGGTGCTGGATAAATGCCAAGCCATAAGATCAAGGCAGCAAAGGGAAGAGCCTTCAACAGATCTTTATAAGAAAGATCTTTATAAGACGTCGTCTCCTCGGTTGCCGGACCAAAATACACACTTTGCATAAACTGCAGCATATAAAGAGCCGACAAGATCACACTGATCCCCAAGATCGCTGCCGCCAAACGGTCGCCCGTGAAAATTCCAAAGAAAATCATAAGTTCCCCCACAAAAGTATTTGTCCCGGGCAAAGCAATCGATGAAAGAATAAAGAACAATGTCAGCCAGCACAGTCTAGGAAAGTGGTTGCACAGCCCATGAGGCGATGAGCTTACCCTCTCTTGGAGCCAACCCGCACAGAGAAAAAGGGCGCTGATGGTAATACCGTGGTTGAGCGATTGCAAGACAGCGCCAGCATAAGCTACGTCACTCTTTGTAAAAATCCCCGCCAGAATGAAGTTTACGTGGCTAAAGCTTGAATAGGCAAGAAGAGTCTTAAAATCGGCTTGCATCCAAGCAACACATGCTCCATAAAGAACGCCAGCTATCGCAAGCGGGAGAAGGTAGCCCCCCCAGCTGTTTAACACGTGTGGAAAAAATTCTCTTCCGAGCCGCAAAAAACCGTAAATTCCAGCCTTCGATAAAATAGCCGAGAGCAAGATCGTCCCTGCAAGAGGAGCTTCTACATACGCATCTCTTAACCATCCATGAAGGGGAAAAAGGGGGGTTTTTACAGCAAATGCAAAGAAGAAAACGGCTGCTATATAGGGCGCATGGCGCATACTCAAAGCTGCCCCTGCTATCTCTGCAAAATCGAAAGAGGATGCCGTAAAAAAGAGGCCCAACACACCTGCTACAAGTAACACTGAACCAAAAAGCATGTAGAGGATAAACTTGATCGCAGCGCTTCGTCCAGCAGCACCTCCCCAAATAAGAACGATAAAAAAAAGGGGCAGAAGCACAGCCTCCCAAAAAATTGTAAATAGAGCAAGATCTCGCGCTGAGAAAAAGCCAAATAGAAGACTTTGCAATACAAACACTAACGCATAGAAGGCATGAGGCCTTGCGAGGGCGCGGCTATCTACTGCCAGAAGAGAAGCTGGTATTACAAAAGCTGTTAAATAGATAAACAAAAGAGAAAGGGAATCGCATTCAAGATGAAAGCGGATCGAAAGTGTGGGGATCCAGGGAAGATCAATAACACCTAGATTTCCTTGCAGGGCCAGCAAGAGAAAAAGTGGGATGACGCTTAGCAAAAGCGCAAAACCCTTCAAGGGAGCGCTTTTAAGAGGCACGGGTATAAGAAAAAAAGCGCTGAGAAGGGGGATAATAAAAAGCCAAAGAATACCTACCATGCGTTCCCTCCGCGGGCTAAATAAATGATAATAAAAGATGCACCAAGTGTCATCCATGCTAGATAAGAGCGCACCTTTCCGTTTTGCCCTTTCTGTAAAAAAAGAGAAGAAAGATCTACGGCTTTCACAGTCGCACTCGCTGCGCCTTGAATCACATGTGGTTCTACAAAACGAGCAAGTAAAGCAGCCATACTTCTAGTGGAGCGGACAAAAATCACATCGTAGATCTGATCGATGTAAAATGACTGAGCCAGAAAAGAAAGGCTTTTTCCAAGGGTATCTTTATATCGAGTATACATTATAGCCGCACAGAAAACACCTGCTACGGCACAAAATATCGCCACAAAAAGCTCTAAGTTTAGATCAAAATGGGAAGCTAGCCGATCTTCTGTAGGGCTGATGCGCACATCCTCTAAGAAACTCTCAAGAATAGGCCTGCGACCTGTTGCAAAACCAAGATAGCCACCTGCGGCTGAAAAAATCGCAAGAACAGACACCGGGATCCACATCACAGCAGGAGCCTCTTTTAGATCTTTATTTTGGGGAAGAAGATCCCCTTGAAACGTCAAGAAATACGCTCTTGTCAAATAAAAAGCTGTCAGTAAGGAGGTTAATAGCCCTACAGTGTAAAGAACCATAAAACCAGAAGCATACTCCATCTCCAAAATCAAGTCTTTACTAAAGAAAGCAGCTAGAGGAGGGATGCCTGACATGGCCAGGACCCCAATCAAAAACATGATGTTTGTTTTCGGAAAGGGTTTAGCAAGTCCGCCCATGTCCTTCATGAGGGTCTTTCCATGCATCATGTGGATGATATTACCGGCAGACAGAAAGAGAAGGGCTTTCATAAAAGCGTGGGTTGTTAAGTGAAACATAGCTGCATAAAAAGCACCCACACCGCACGCTAAAAACATATAACCAAGCTGGCTCACGGTGGAGTAAGCAAGCACGCGCTTCAGATCTGGTTGCTGCATAGCGCAAAGGGCAGCAAAAAGAGCTGTTGCCCCGCCCACGCTACCCACAATCTCCAACGTCGTTGGTGCTGCTAGAAAAATCGGATGGAGCCTGACCAAGAGATACACGCCTGCCGTCACCATCGTAGCGGCATGGATGAGGGCTGAGACAGGCGTTGGCCCCTCCATCGCATCCGGAAGCCACACATGCAGCGGAATCTGCGCTGACTTGCCGATGGCCCCAACGAAAAAGAGCAACGTGAGAAAAGTTAACATCTCACTCCCCGCTAGGATGCCCTCATTTACCTGTTGATTTATGGTCTGGATATCACTTGTCCCAAAGAGAATAAAGGTAAGAAGAAGCGCCAAGATAAACCCGAGATCACCTACCCTGTTCACAACAAAAGCTTTAACAGCGGCAGCAGCAGCGCTCTCTCGTTCATACCAGAACCCAATCAGCAAGTAAGAAGCAAGTCCCACTCCTTCCCAACCCACGAAGACAAGCGTAAGATTGGCCGCAAGGACAAGAAGAAGCATGGCAAACACGAAAAAGTTCATACAAGCAAAAAACCTGGCGTAATCCCTCTCGTGGTCCGTATAGCCAATCGAATAAATGTGGATCAAAGAACCAACTCCGGTGATGATCAACCCCATTAGCTGGGAAATATGATCCACATGGAGAGCAAAATCGGCATCAATCCCCCGGACAGGGATCCAGGAGAAGTACGTATATGTAATACCCCCCCCCTCTGCTGGCAAAGCCAGGACCGAGGCCACAATACAACAAAAAGAAAACACCAAAGTCAGGCACCCAATAAGTGAGGCAATAGCTCGAGGAACGATTGCGCAGGTTGTAAGCAGAACCAAAAACCCAAAGAGGGGCGCAAGTAGAGCAAGTAAGATAACGAGTTCCATAACATCTATCCTTTCAGTGACTGGTAGCGATCAATATCTACAATGTTCTTTGAGCGAAAGGCATGGATGATGATAGCAAATCCAATGGCTGCCTCCGCTGCTGCGACAACGAGCACAAAAAACACCCAGACAAGACCCACTTCATTTCCATGATGACGCGCAAACGCCACAAAGAGAAGGTTTCCGGCGTTTAGCATCATTTCGATCGAGAGAAAGAAGATCAGAATATTTCTCTTGAGTAACACTCCTAGCACGGCGATACTGAACATCGCAAGGCTTGTAAAGATGATGAGACCTAAGTCCATGAGTCCCCCTTTTTCCCGATGTATAGAGCACCAACAACGGCAATCAAAAATAAAACTGTGATCGCCTCGAAAGGAAAGAAAAAGTCAAGGTACAACAATCTTCCAAGTGAAAAGGCAGAACCATAGCCTGCCTCTAGCGTTTCAGTTGGAGGGGCAGCTTTCTCAATCTTCAGGGCCAAAAAAATCGCGGTCAAAGTAAACAACAAGCCCGCAAACGCCATCAAGGGCCAAAAGCAGGCGGATGGAACCCTTGCAATCTGTAGATATGCATCTTGGAAGAGAACCATAATGAAAATAAAGATTACAAGGATCGCACCTGCGTAGACAAACACCTGCATTATTGCAATAAATTCCGCACTCAGCTGTAAATATGTTGTAGCAAGGCAGAGAAGCGTGACCAAAAAGAAAAGGCTAGAATAGACGGGTTTTTTTGCTGTAATCACTCCAAGCGCAGAGAGTATGAGTAAAGAAGAAAGCCACATACTAAATCTCCCTCTTCGGGTCGCGACCCGATTCACCTGGTTTTTTTTCCGTGAGCATCTCTTTTGTATAAATAAGAGACTCACGCGTTAATCCAGAAAGCTCATACTCATTGCTGAGAATAATAGCACCTGTTGGACAGGCCTCTTCGCAAAGACCACAGTAAATACAACGCAGCATATTGATCTGGAAGTCTTTTGCGTATCTTTCCCCGTGCGAGTGAACATCATCTGCCTTATTTTCAGCAGGCTTCACATAGATGGCCTGTGAGGGGCAGACAATCGCACAAAGCTCACATCCGACACACCTTTCTTTCCCATCTTCCCATTTTGTTAAATAGTGGCGGCCTCTTGACCGAGGGGGGAGCTTTCTCTTCTCTTCTGGATAACGGATGGTAACAGGCCTTCTAAAGATGTGCTTTAACACGATAAAAAGCCCCCAAATCATGGTCCACACCTCCTTCAATTTCTGCTTCATAACACCACCAATTGGAAAAATGCAGTTACGATGAGGTTAAAAAGGGCAAGGGGAAGTAGGATCTTCCAACCAAAACTCATCAGCTGGTCATACCGAAACCGCGGCATTGTGGCCCGCACCCACATAAAAAAGAAGACAAAAAGTGATACTTTCAGTGCGTACCAAAGAACCGGAATATCACCTGGTCCTTGCCATCCTCCCATAAAAAGGGTCACAGCAATAGAAGATACAGCCAAGATGTTGACATACTCGGCTAGAAAGAACATCGAAAATTTTAAGCCCCCATATTCCGTGTGGTAGCCGGCAGTCAACTCTTGTTCAGCTTCTGGTAAATCAAAAGGCGCGCGGTTTGTTTCTGCAAAGGCTGTAATCAAATAGAGAAGAAAGCTAAGAGGATTCGTCCAGAGAAACCAATGCTCTTTTTGCTGAGCAATGATTTCATTAAGATCAAGCGATCCCGCTGAAAGCGCTATTGGGATGAGAGAGAGCCCCATTGGAATCTCGTAACTAATCATTTGGGCTGTTCCCCTTAGACCGCCAAGGAGCGAGTAGCGGTTATTTGATCCCCAACCAGCCAAAACTACACCATAGACTGCAAGCGAGGAGATCGCAAGCAGAAAGAGAAGGCCCGCATTGACATTTGCAATCTGCCAAGAAAAAGTCATACCAAAGAAGGTAGATGTTCCTCCCATCGGAATCAAAACAAAGATGAAAAGTGCAAGAAATAAAGAGAGCGCCGGTGCAAACCAATATGTAAAAACCTCAACGCCGTCTGGCTGAAAACGCTCTTTTGCAATGAGCTTGATTCCATCCGCAATGGGCTGCAAGAGACCAAGTGGTCCTACTCGGTTCGGCCCCAGACGAAGTTGCATCCGCGCCATCAAAACTCGTTCAAGTAGAGTCATATAGGCTCCAGTTCCCATTAAGACAGCAACCAGAAAAGCTCCTTTAATCAAAGTCTCCAAAATTTCAAATGGCATGAATCTCTATCTCCATTCCGTTCCAGAGGTTTTCTCCAAGTTCATGGGCAGCCACCTTCGAAAAACCGGTAGGGACGACCACGGTACTGAGGGCAACTTTCAAATCAAAAACAACCTTGGCTTCGCAAGTCCCTTCTTTTGAGCGGATCTGCACTTTTGCACCTTCCGCAAGCTTGCGCTTTTTTCCTTCCTGCGGGTGGAGCCTAACAAAGGGTTCTTTTGCAAGCCATACAGCATGAGGATTATGTTTCATCCGGACACCATGGTCAAAAAGCTCGCGCGTAAAACTGGCGTAGAGTTTAGAGGCATCGATGTTTGGAACTTCTCCTCCCCTTGAACCTGAAAAAGAGGCAGAGCGTATATAAGGTTTCGGCTCATCCCACGAGAGTTTTATTCCGAGTCTTTTTGCGATTTCTATAAAAATCTCCCCATCGGACAAAGCTCCTGGAAGAGTCTCTTTGCCTGGTCTAAGAAACTGCTCTCTTCCCTCGATATTTAAAAAGGAGCCGCCTTTTTCTGTAAAAGCAAGTGCCGGCAAAACAACATCCGACTCTGCTGCAGTCTCTGTAAGAAAAAGGTCCTGCACCACAAGAAATTTAAGATTTCTTCGAGCAGCAGCAAATAAAGAGGAGGGGTATTTTTGCTTTGGATTTGCACCAGCGACATGAAGAAAATCCCACTCTTTCAGAGCCGCTTCCTTAAGCACCTGGAGGGCAGAAAGCCCTTTTTTGCTCCCAAGCTCAGGATGAACGCCAGCAAACCTTGCACCTATACTGCCTCCGCTGCCTTCCATTACGTTAATAGGAGAGCTGCCTGCTACTTTCGCAAGTTCTGCCAAGAAAGCAGCGCGCCCTTGAGAGTACAGGTATTGCCTCCCCACAAAAAGAAGAACGTGTTCGACATTTTTTGGAAAATGTTCCCGTAGCACTTCGATTTCACGGCCCGGCATGTGTACTACAGTCTTCTTTAAGTAGGAAGTGATTTCAGGAGCCTTGTGACCAAGAAAAATCACGCTCGCACCCTTATCGATTGCCTTTTTCATACGGAGCCAAAGGACGGGGAACTCTTCTGTAATATCCAGCCCTAAGAGAACAATGCAAGAGGCTCTGTCAATCTCTTCTATAGATGACGCCATCCCAGGGGGAAGCCCTTCTTCTGTTAGGGCACATTCGGGAACCCCTATGCGATGGTCTAAGTTATTGACCTGAAGTCCATCGCGATACAGTTTTCGAAAGAGCAAATTCTCTTCTACAGTCAAGGGGTTACCACCAAAGGCTGCAATCTTTTGGCTTCCTTTAAGCTTTTCAGCAATAAGGGAAAAGGCCTCTTCCCAAGAAGCGGGAACAAGTTTTTCTCCCCTCCGGATGAGCGGCTCTTTCAGGCGGTCAGGGTGGGCAGAAAACTCGTAGCCAAACCACCCTTTATCGCAAAGCCAAATATCGTTCACCTTACTATTTTCCTTGGAGCGCGTTCGCATCACCTGCCCGTCTCGGGAATCCAAAATCATGCTGCATCCCACAGGGCAAAGAGTACACGTGGTCTCTGCTGGTTCATTGTCCCAGGGTCTTGCCCGAAAGCGGTAGACCTGACTTGTCAGGGCCCCCACAGGACAGATCATGATGGTATTGCCGATAAACTTAGAATCTGCCGGAGCATTCCCTGGTGTGCCTACCTCTGACTTGAACCCCCGCTCGACCATTTCAAGCGCATGATCGCCAGAAACAGTGTCACAAAACCGTGTACACCTTGCACATACAATGCATCTTTCTCGATCGAGCTGCAAAACAGGCCCCAAGGGCAGCGGTTTTTTAAACTTTCTCTTCTCCTCAAAAAATCGGCTTTCAGCCGGACCGTGGTTCAATACGTGCTCTTGGAGCGGACATTCACCACCCCGGTCACATACAGGGCAATCAAGCGGATGGTTGATCAGCAGAAACTCTAAGATCTCTTTTCTTCCCTGCTCTGCTTTCCCACTTGTTGTCTTTACCACCATCCCTTCTTGGGCCTGTAAGGTGCAAGAGGTTTGGAGTTTTGGCATCTTCTCCACCTCTACGAGACAGACGCGGCACGCTCCGAAGGGAGGCATTTTATCGTGATAGCAGAAGATTGGGATTTCACTCCCAAGAGACTTTGCCGCGGTATATACGGTTGTTCCCTTCGGAACCGTGACGACCTTTCCGTCAATTGTCAAACTGATCTGATCACTCATGCTGACCTACTATTTTCGTATAGGGGTACCAAACCTTCATCTCTTGGGGCTTATCTTTATCTGGATTTTTGTCAATGTAGGCTTCAAATTCACTTCTAAATTGCCGGATCGTAGAGACGATGGGGGGCGCAGCAGTCATCCCAAGGGGGCAAAAGGAGGTCTGAATCATGCTATTGCAAATATCAACAATCAAACCAAGATCTTTTGTTGTCCCCTTCCCCGCCTCAATTCTTTCCAGCACCTGGACACTCCAGCGCGTGCCCTCTCGGCAAGGAGTACATTTTCCGCAAGACTCATTTTGATAAAACTGCATCAGGCACCTTGCCACCTTCACCATATCAGCTGTGTCATCCATCACGATGATCGAAGCTGTGCCAAGAGCTGATCCCCTCTGCTCCAGTGCTTCAAATTCCATCGTGACAGAGAGATCCCTTTCCGTAAGAACAGAACAAGAAGAGCCACCCGGATAACAAGCTTTAAACCTTCGACCGGGTAGCATGCCACCTGCAGCATCAAGCACTTCTTGCAGAGTCACTCCCAGAGGAAATTCATAACACCCAGGGTTTCGAATGTGCCCACTTACTTGGAAAATTTTCGTACCATAATTCTTTGGCTTTCCGATTGTTTTAAACCAGTCTGCACCTTTATTTACAATGTGAACCACATTGCAAAGCGTTTCAACGTTATTGATCACAGTCGGCTTTCGATAAAGACCCTCGACTGCTGGAAAAGGCGGTTTTAGGCGAGGTGTCGCCCTGTACCCTTCCAAAGAGTTGAGCTGCGCCGTCTCTTCCCCAGCAATATACGCACCGGCACCAGGATGAACCATCACATCCACTGAAAAATGGGAACCTAAGATGCAGGCGCCAAGATATCCCTTGGCTTTTGCTTGGTCAATCGCTTGATTCAGTCTTTCCATCCCCAAAAAAAACTCGCCGCGACAGTAGATAAAAGCGCGGCTTGCTGAGATCGCATAGCAAGCCAGAATAATCCCTTCGAGCAGTTGATGTGGATCATTTTCAATGATCAAACGATCCTTAAACGTGCCAGGCTCACTCTCGTCGCAGTTACATACAAGGTACTTAGGAAGAGCTGGATCTTTGGGAACAAACCCCCATTTCATCCCCGTAGCAAAGCCAGCCCCCCCCCTTCCTCGTAGGCCTGCCTGCTTCACTTCCTCTGTGATCTCCTCTGCTTTTCGATGAGGGATTGCCTTCTTGATCGCTCTGTAGCCTCCATTTTTTTCATACGTCTCAATAGTATATTGACCAGGCTCTTTAACATAAGCTGTAAGAATTTTCATCTCACTCATGTTGAAGCTCCTGCAAGATCTGATCAAGGTCACCTTCTTGTACAGGGCCAATCACCCTTTCGCCGGCAATCAGCATCGGGGCTTTATCGCAAGCAGCTAGACACTCGGAGGCAATGACTGTGTACTTCCCATCTGCTGTCGTATCACCTGGCTTAATACCAAGTTTTCTGCAGAGCCTCTGCAGGAGATCATCACCCCCTCGCAGCATGCAGCATACGTTTTTACAAACGTGGATAATGTGCTTGCCTACAGGTTTTTCAAAAAACATGTCATAAAATGAAACAACTCCTTTTACTTCCGCAGGATCAAGGTCAAAAAGGTCGGCGACCTCTGCTTGAATTTCAAGGGGCAAGTATCCGGTTTCGTTTTGCACGATATGAAGGGCTGGAATGAGAGCAGATCGCTTTTCTGGATATTTTTTTTGTAGAGCTAATATTGTCTCTTTTGTGTTGTCACTTATCTTCACCGGTCAACGTCTCCTAAAATAGGGTCTACACTTGCAATTGCCACAACAACATCTGATAACGTGTGTCCTGGTATAACCTTTCTCAACACTTCCACATGGGGAAAAGAAGGTGACCTAACTCTGAGGCGATAGGGTCTATGGCTTCCATCGCTCACAAGATAGTGCCCAAGCTCTCCTCGTGCGGATTCTACAGGATAATAGACTTCACCAGCTGGCGGCCTAATGCCTTCTGACACAAGTTTAAACTGATGGATCACAGCTTCCATACTTCTTACAAGCTCACGTCTTGGAGGAAGAGCTACTTTTCGATCGTTTGTGATCACAGGTCCAGGTTTCAAACGAGCAAAAGCTTGTTCCAGAAGAGAGACGCTCACAAGCATCTCCTCCATCCGGACCATATACCTAGAATAGGAATCACCTTCAGGATAGGTCGGGATGTCGAAGTTATAACTCTCATAGCCAAGGTAGGGATACATCTTTCGGATATCATAAGAAACTCCGGCCCCTCTGATTACAGGACCTGTGCACATATATTGCTTGCAGAGCTGCTCGTTTATGACCGCAATTCCCTTTAACCGCTCACACCAAACGTAATTATGGGTAAGAAGCCCATCCAAGTCTTTCCAGGTTTTAGGAAAAGCTCGCAAAAAGGCTCGGGCATGCTCTAAAAATCCGTCATTCAAATCTCTAGATAATCCACCAATTCGCCAGCAAGACGGAAACATTCGAGCACCAGAGAACTCTTCGAAAAGATCTAGAATCTTTTCTCTTTCTGAAAAGCAGTACATGTAAACAGAAGACATATTGAGCTCAAGAGCGCTTGTCCCCACCCAGAGCAAATGACTTCCGATCCTCGCAAGTTCTAGCAAGATGAGGCGAATCACTTGTGCTCGTTCAGGTACCTCTATCCCCATTAACTTTTCTACGGCACCGGCAAAGGCCTGTTCCTCTGAAGGACCCGAGAGGTAATCGAGTCTGTCCACCAGAGTAAAAACCTGCATGTAAGTCCTGGTCTCACATTCTTTTTCAATACCCGTATGGAGATATCCAATCACAGGCTCAGCTGCGAGAACAATTTCCCCGGCAAGACGCAGCTTCAGCTGCAAAACACCGTGTGTAGAGGGGTGCTGTGGGCCGAGCGAGAGCTCCATTACATCACCCAGCTGGCAAAGCCTGTCAAGATCTTTACTAGCTTGGCTCATGGACTCCCTAACTGGCTGATATTTTTTGTCGCCTTTTCTACTCCGATGATCGCAGAAGGAACCTTAGGTTTCACGCCATGTTTAAATTCAACTGGCACTTCACAGAGCGCATAATCCCGCAGGCCCGGATGTCCTTTCCACCCATCCGGCATCAATATCCTCTTCAAATCAGGGTGCCCATCAAAACGAATGCCAAAAAGATCGAAGAGCTCCCTTTCGTACCAATCGGCTCCTTCCCAAAGATCGCAAACAGTCGGAAGGGACTGGTCTCTTTCCACATAGGTAGTCACACTCAGTTTCTGATAGTTACTTGGGTTGTGAAGATTGTAGACGACTTTTGTTTGTTTTATTGGTCGAAGGTAATCAACTCCCATTAAGTCCATGCAGACCTCAAATCCCGCCTCATATCGTAAATAGGTCAAAATAGGTTTTACGACTTCTTTTTTCACATGAAGAAAGAGCCCCCCAAGAAAGAGGTTTTCTTCCAGGACGTTTGCCTTCCATTTAGCTTTCACATTTTCTACTGCTACTTCTCTGTTCATACGCCCCTTGAGAAGGGTTTTTCTGTTTTAATCTTCTTCTGCAATAAGATGAGCCCATCCAAAAGGGCCTCAGGGCGCGGAGGGCAACCTGCTACATAGACATCAACCGGCACAATTTGGTCTACCCCCTGCACAATCGCGTAATTATTGTAGATACCGCCTGTGGAAGCGCAGTCCCCCATGGCAATCACCCACTTTGGTTCGAGCATCTGTTCATAAATCGTGACTAAAACAGGAGCCATCTTTTGACTGACCCTTCCAGCTACAATCATCACATCGCTTTGTCTTGGAGATGCACGGAATACTTCCATCCCAAACCGAGCAACGTCATAGCGACTTGCGGCAGTTGACATCATTTCAATCGCGCAGCACGCAAGCCCAAACTGCGCAGGCCACAAAGAGTTAGCCCTTGCCCAATTGATGAGCTGCTCGAGCGGTGCGACTAAAAGTGGAGTCTGCTCACGCGGAGACTGACCCATAAAACTCCATTGCTTTCACTCCCATTCAAGCCCTCCTCTTCGATATACGTAGGAAAAGCCTATCATGAGGGATCCTAAAAAAAACATCATTTCATAAAAGGCGAAAGCCCCAATAGATTTGGCGGCAACAGCCCAAGGATATAAAAAGATCACTTGTATGTCAAAGACAAGGAACATCAAAGCTACAAGATAGTGCCTTAAGGGAAACCTCTCTTGCAAAAGGTGTGTCTCTGTGCGTATCCCTGACTCATAGGGAAGGTACTTCGCTCCCGTTTTTTTTCGCGGCGCAAAAAGAGCAGATAGAATCACAACGACAACTGTGATTGAAAATACTAACACGAAGTACACAGAAACAGAGAAATAACCGGTCACTTAAAATCCTTCTTACCTTTACTGAACGGCATATCTGATCTGAAATAATTTCACAAGGAAATAGAAAAAGCAAACCAAAAGCAAGGGCCGACCCAGTTTGAGTCGGCCATATAGCTTATTTATACACAAATAAGCTGAAAAGTTGGGAATATGCCAAGGAGGCGCTCTCAATTT
>CAZBXE010000006.1:0-54372 GCA_964496125.1 uncultured bacterium
GAGAGCTTCCTGAAGAAAAATTTCCTTACGGTTATAAAGTAAATTGTTTTTTATAAGCAAGAAATACTTGCTAAAAGGATGACATGATAAAACGACCCTGCGCTGTAGATTCTTTTTCTTCTTGGCATAGCGAGCTCCATTTTTCGAACAATCCTATAAAAAAAAACTATGATTTGTCAATCCACAATTACCACTTCGGTGCCTGGCACCGAAGTGGAAAATAGAAAGGTTGACGGGGAAGGAGAGGGTGGACTAAGATAAAAAAATGGACAAAATAACAAAACACAACATAGAAGCCTGGCTCAATGGCCCCTACGACACAAAAACAAAAGACACCATCAGAGACCTCCAAAAAAACAACCCCAAAGAACTAGAAAACGCCTTCTACACCACCCTCGCCTTCGGAACCGGCGGCCTAAGAGGCATCATGGGCGTCGGCACCAACCGCATCAACATCTACACCATCCACGCCGCCACCCAAGGTCTTGCCAACTACCTAAAAAAACACGTCAAAGGCAACCCCAAAGTAATCATCTCCTTCGACAGCAGAAAAAACTCCCGCCTCTTCGCCGAAGAAACCGCCAAAGTCCTCGCCGGCAACAAAATCCAAGCCTTTCTTATGAATGACCTCAGGCCAACCCCCTTCTTGTCCTTCGCACTCAGAGAAAAAAAATGTGACGCAGGCATCAACATCACCGCCTCCCACAACCCCGCCGCCTACAATGGCTACAAAGTCTACTGGACAGATGGCGCCCAAGTCCTCCCCCCCCACGACATCGGCATCATCCAAGAAGTCAACGCCATCACAAGCCCACACCAAGTAAACCTAGCAGAACCTCATGATAAACACATCCACCCCATCGGAGAAGAGCTCGACACCCTCTACATCAACGCAACCCTGAAAAGCAAGATTGGGCCAGAAGACAAAGGGGATCTCAGTATCATCTACACCCCCCTCCATGGCACAGGAATCACCCTCGTTCCTAAAGCACTTGCCGCATGGGGCTTTACAAACGTGCAAATCGTAAACTCCCAATCAAATCCAGATGGCGATTTTCCAACCGTGAAACAACCCAATCCCGAGTACCCAGAGACCTTAAAAGAAGGAATCAAAATGCTCGAAGATGTTAACGGTGACATTCTCCTTGCCACAGACCCCGATACCGATAGGATCGGCGTTGCCGTCCGCGACCAAGGTAAGATTGTCATTTTCAATGGCAACCAAATCGCTACCCTCTGCATGGGCTTCATCTGCCGCACAAAAAAACTACCCGAACACGCCGTCTTTGTCAAAAGCATCGTCACCACAGAACTATTGCGCGCCATCGCAGAGCGGTATGGCAAACAGTGCTTCGACACACTCACCGGCTTTAAATACATCGGCGAGCTCATTCATAAATGGGAAACAGAAAAAAGTAAGAATGAGTTTATCTTCGGCGCAGAAGAATCTTATGGCTACCTGATCGGTACCCACAGCCGCGATAAAGATGCCGTCATCTCTGCCTGCCTCATCGCAGAAGCAGCAGAGTCTGCAAAAAAACAAGGATGGACTCTTGTTGAATTTCTCGACTCAATCTACAAAGAATATGGCGTCTACACAGATACCCTCCGCAGCCTCGATTTCCCCGAGACAAAAGAAGGCAGAGAAAGAATGCAGCAAGGGATGAAAAGGCTTCGTGCGGATCACCCAAGAGATATTGGCGGCATCGCTGTAAAAAAGAAAGAAGATCTCCAGCCAAAGGCAGATGTTCTCATCTTCACTCTAAGTGATAAGAGCAAGCTCACCATCCGTCCCTCAGGCACAGAGCCCAAAATCAAAATCTACGTCAGCGTAGCCGGCGAAAAAGGCGAAGATATAGAAGAAGAAAAAAAACGAGGCCAAGACAAAGCAAAAAGGCTCCTCGATGCTGCAGAAAGACTACTCATAGCGGGATAGTACCGTTTTCTGACCAAAAGACGCATCCGTATCTCCTTTTTTTATGCGCCTCTTTCCATGAGAAAAACCCCTGTAATATCCGTAGCTTGCCACAAAGCGAACAAGCGGCGCAAAATAGGGAGCATCCCGGTAAAAACTCTTGAAATACTGTAGGAGAGCATCGAAAAAGTTAAACGATGTTCCGTAAATGAAAGCATCAGCTTCCCCTTCAATAAAACGCCTTCCGTAAAGACCCCTTAGACTGTAATTATGGGAGTGCATCACGACGCAAGCCGGCACGTAGGCAATATTCCATCCTTTGCTTTTTGCAAATATACCCCACTCGATATCCTCAGAGCCGTAGGCTGCCTCATAAAAAGGATGCTCGTCAAACGCAGATCTGCGCATTGCCGCAATCGGCAACGACAAAGGAAGCCAGTAGGGAGCGCTCCCCTCAGCAGGAAAGCTTGCTGCATAGTCCCGCCTCACCCAGTTTTTGGCGCCGGGTTCTGGCACTTGCCTTCCAAAAGCTGCCTGCACCTTAGGATCATCAAAAGCAAAAAGAAGTTTGCCAAGGCAGTCTGGAGCCAAAAAAGGGGCGTCTGAATTGAGAAAGACAACCAAAGGCGTTTTTGTTTTCCGCACCGCAAAATTAAGAACGCGTCCGGGAAAATACTCCTCCTTCTGAATCGAATAAAGCTCGCAAGAAATACTTTCAAGAAGCCTTACAGTCTCATCTTCCGACTCTGAATCAATAGCAAGTAAAGAAAAATCTTTAAAATCTTGCGAAAAAAGGCTTTTTAGTACAGCTGGAAGGCGATCTGCAGAATTTTTTGTTCGTAGTATCACCGTGGCTTTAGGCATTTTCCTCCCACCTCTTAACTGACGAGCGGAAATTGGGATCAAAGCAGCTTGCCCAATGATCTAAATAACGAGAAAGCTCGGTAAAGCGGTCTTTTGCAGGGGCTCCAAAGGCAACTTTTTGAAACTCCTTGACAATCCCTTTCTTGCGGGAAAAAAAGGAGAGCTTGAGTTCTGGGATCCATTTCTCTACAGTGGCTTTAACTAGCGGCTGCTGCGAAAAGTCTTGCTTATTGTAGCTAGGCTCTTCTCGAAAAGCACTTGCTGTTTCATAAAGAGAACAAAAAGAAAAACCAACCTCGGGGTGTTTTTCCATGCAGCGTCTTCTTTGGGAATAACTTGGCTTGTAATCCCCAAGAAAATAGAGTAGTGCATCCCCAACCCCTTGCGTTGCCTTCATGGCATGGCGCAGCAGGATCTTTGAAAGCGCAGGAGATAGATTCTTATGCTTTAGAAGAAGCCACTCATTGATCAGAAAAAGGGTGTAGCGATTGAGAAGCAAGAAGATAAACTCATCTTGCGCAACATCGGAAAGAGAGCAGCAGGGAAGATTTTTCACAAAGTCCACATCGCCAAGTAGCACCTTATGGCCGTGCATCATCTCATAAGTCATCAGTGTATTCTTTCTTTTTTGGACTTTAGAAGCAACTCGCACGCTAAAATCGATTAACGGGTCCAGAAGCGGGGCTATCTTCTCTTGCCAGTTGCCCTTATTCTTTGTGATCAACATCACATCCAAGTCATTATGGGGGCGCTCCTCTCCCTCTATGATCTCAATTCCCCCCTCCCCTCTACCATAGCTACCCAAAAGAACAAGTGCCTGCAGCTCAGAGGCTGGAACTTTTTGGTACACAGTCCAGGCTACCCGGTCTAAAAGCTTTTGAATCTCCCCCTCTAGCTTTTTTGATCCTCTTACTGTATATCTCTCTTGTTTTTCGGCCTGAACATAGGCCAAAAAGGCCTCTTTTGTTTTTTTGCCTGTCCAATTTTTTTCAAAGCATTTGATGCACTCGGCACTCATCGCCTCCCTTGTTTTCGTATCGCTGTACAAAGTATCGATGGCAGTAGCAAGGGCCTTTGGATCGTTGGGAGGGATAGCAACACCTGTCTTACCTGGGACATGCCACTCTGGTGTGCCTCCAATAAGGGGTGCAATCACAGGTGTACCCACTTGCATTGCCTCTAGCCCCACAAGGCCAAAAGGCTCCGGCCAACGCACAGGAAAGGCAAAAAGACCTGCTTTTGCAAACCAGAAGGAGAGGGACATCGTATCCAGTAAGCCTAAAAAATGTACATTCGGAGAGTGCGTCTTGATTGGTTTACCAGCCCCTGCGATGTACACATCCACAGGGCTCTTCACAAGAGCTGCTGCCTCAACCAAAGTATCCACTCCCTTACCTCGCACAAGGCTGCCTGCAAAAAGCACGACACGCGGATCTTTCTCAGGGAGCATTTCGATATAGCGATTGGGAGGGGCAAAAAGGGGCAGCTTTTTTACTCTCTGCAATGAGAAACCACTCGCTATCGCCAAATCAAGCATGTAGTCTGATGCAACAAAAAATGTCCCAAAACGCCTATTTTGCTTTTGTGCCCTGCGCAAAGCGGCGAGGGTTCTGATTTTCCCCTGCGCAATCGTAAAACCTAAAGGATAACACCTACAGCCTGCTACTTCAGTGCAGGCGGTATTGCTAAAAAGAGGAAGCTTACTTTTTCGCACACAAAGCAGAGAAAAATCGTGCAGAAAGCGTGCTGTTTTGCAAGGAGCTGTTGCAATTCTCTCGGCAAGCGCCCCTTCTTCCAAGTTATGTACGATGACGACATCTGGCTGTAAAGCAGCGAGCTGCTCTTCAGGAGCCCACAAGGGAAAGGCTCCTTCAAAGGGCTCTAAAAATTGAGGGTCTACATTTTCTTGGCAACGATACAGAAAAAAAGACTCCACCCCGCTCTCATTCAAAAGCTTTGCCATATCAAAAAGGCTATGTTCTGCTCCCCCTGCCCAAAAAGCGTAATCATTCACCCATACAACGCGCATATCTTCACCCTGATACTGGAACTACGAGAAAATTGGAAAACAATTCTTACATAAACTATACTATCTCCCATGGATAGAAGGCGAAAAGACAGCAGCTGGGAAAAGGTAAGTGGTTGGTACTCAGACCTGGTAGGAAAAGAGGGGCATTACTACCATAGACAAGTGATTCTACCTGGAGTGATACGCCTTTTGGATATGTCGGGCAAAAAAAATATATCCCTTTTGGATGTCGGCTGCGGAGATGGGGTACTCTCCCGCACTCTTCCCGAAGGAGTGGACTATGCAGGCATGGACGCTTCTGCATCTCTGATCAAAGAAGCCAAACAAAAAGGAAAAAAAAACTCCCGCTTCTTAGTCGCCGATGCCACGAAACCCTTCCCTTTTTCAAAAGATTCCTTTACTCATGCAACTCTCATCCTCTGCCTCCAAAACATGCCGACACCTGAAAGAGTGTTTGCGAATATCTCACAGGTTCTTGCACCTCTTGGAAAGCTTATCATTGTGCTCAATCACCCTTGCTTTCGGATTGCAAAACACTCTGACTGGCAAGTCGACCCTGAAAAAATGATCCAACACAGGCGCGTCTCTGCCTACATGAAAGAGATGAGAATCCCCCTTCTTGCCACTCCGAGTCTAGGAGAGAGATCGCGCACCACCCTCACCTATCACTACTCCCTCTCCCAGCTGATGGCAGCCCTCTCGAAGGCAGGCTTTGTACTTACAGGACTCGAAGAGTGGTGCTCTGACAAGAGGAGTACAGGCCGTGCGGCCCGCATGGAAAACCGCGCCCGCTCTGAGATCCCCCTGTTTATGGCCCTCTCCGTAGAGAAGTCCTTTCAAAGAGAAGGGGGCGTGCCAAGCCAATGAAGGGGCGCCTTCATATGCTTTTGCAGACGTCGAAAATAAGGAAGCTCTTGTTTTGACACAAGAGTTAGTGCAATACCATGCTTATCAAATCTGCCCGTACGACCAGACCTATGTACATAGGTATCGGGATCCTCGGGAAGGTTGTAGAGAATGACATGGGTCACCTGACTAAAGTCAAGCCCCCTGGCAGCGACATCGGTCGCCACAAGGAAACGAAGCTTGCCTGTACGGAATTTTCCTGTAATCCGATTACGCATCTCCTGGGTGAGACCACCATGTAGATAATCAGTGGCAGGGATTTTTTTCTTCAGGTAGTGGCACACATCCTCACACTGATACCTCGACTTACAAAAGATAATGGACTGCTTCGGGTGGTACTCCGCTATCATATGCGTTAGGGTGTGATTCTTTTGGTCACTGCGGCAAAAGATAAAGTTGTGCGTAATCTGATCGGGAGTCTCCTTTTTAGAAGAGCCCTCTACTTCCATAGGATCCTTCATGTGCTTTAAGGCAAGCTTTCTAATCTCAGGGGGCATTGTGGCTGAAAAAAGGATCGTCTGGTGCTTATGCGTCAAACAGTCGATGATAAAGACTAGATCATCATAAAAGCCAAGGCTTAACATTTCATCTGCCTCATCAAGAACAAGCATCTCGACATGCGTAAGATCAATCGAACGAGAGTAGATAAAATCAATCAACCTACCAGGTGTAGCAACCAAGATATCGACCCCGTGGCGAAGCTTTGAGCTTTGCAAAGAAGCATCTTCTCCCCCAAAAATGGCAAAGGCCTTTACCCCTTTCCGCTTCCCGATTTTCTGTGTTTCAGTCACATACTGAAGAGCAAGCTCCCTTGTTGGAACAATGATCAGCGCCTGAATTCCGCTCTTTCCATGGATGATCCGATCGCACACGGGGATCGCGCAGGCAGCTGTTTTACCAGAGCCTGTTTTTGCAAGGGCGATTAAGTCGTGGCCTGCTTGAACGATCGGAATCGCTTGCTCTTGAATCTGTGAAGGCTTTTCATAGCCCATCTCCTGTAAAGCTTGTAAAATCAGGGGATCTAGGGGAAGGTCTGCAAATGTGGTCATTGTCTTTTCAGTAGTCTTTTTTTCATTTCATTACGAATAAGCGTACGCGCTCTAAAAAAATGGGTAAACCAGGCCATCAGCCGGTAGCGGTAATCAAAGATATGGAGTGGTTTTTTCTTCTCAATCTGCGAAAAGATTTGGCCTGCAGCAAAAGCTGCTGTCATAGGGCTTAAACCTTTTGCTTCACTCTTTGTGCCAAAGGAAGCCGTCTTTTGGAAATTGGTATTCACAACACCTGGACATGCAGCAAGCACCCGGATCCCGGCCTCTTCATTTTCAGAATCGAGCGCCTGACTAAAAGTTGTAACATACGCCTTACTTGCTGAATACACAGCAAAGTAAGGAAGAGGCTGAAATGCGGCGGCAGACGCCACATTAACGATAACCCCTGTCTTCTTATGCGCCTTCAAGCTGCGGACGGCTTCGATCGAAAGCTCTGTCACAGCGGAAACGTTGAGATCAATCATCTCGAGCTGCTTTGCCATATCTACTTTTACGGCCTCCCCATAGAGGCCAAAACCTGCGCAGTTGACGACAAGCTGCGGCGCCTCCCTTTGCATCCATGCACAAAGCGAGCTTCTCTGTTGTGGCTGGGTAAGGTCAAGGGCTAAGATAGAAACAGCTACCTTTTGAGAGAGAGACTTTTGTAAAGCTTCTAGCTTCATCTCATCCCGCCCTGTGAGCATCATTGGAATATTCTTTTCGGCCAAAAGGTTAGCAAAAGCCTCTCCTATTCCCGATGTGGCGCCTGTGATCAGAGCACTTGAAAACTCGTTCACCCTCCTTAAGCCTCCGCCATTTGCTGCTCTGAAGACACCTTTGGCATCTCAGGGTATTTAATGCGGGTATGACCGATAGCCAGGAGCGTTTTTACCATGACCTCTTTGACAATTTTTAACTCTTCAAACGTGAGGGGGCTCTCATCAAATTGACCATCTTCGGCTTTATAGCGAGCAATCGCATTCATCAGTTCTGTAAGAGACACTTCATCGACTTCATCAAGTGAGCGGGACGCGGCTTCAAAAGAGTCGGCAAGCATGATAATAGCCGACTCTTTGCTCCTTGGTTTGGGGCCTTGATAGCGAAACAGATTTTTTTCCACAAGGTCCTCTTCACCCCCCATCATCTCCAACTGCTTTCTGTAGAAATAGTAGACAAGAGTCGTGCCATGATGCTCTTTGATGATGCTGATAAAGGGCTCCGGCAAGCCGGCTTTTCGGGCAAGCGCGACCCCTTCAGCAACGTGTGCGATAATTACCTGGGCTGATTCCTTGGGAGTCAAAAGCTTATGGATATTCATCTCGCTATTTTGGTTTTCAGTAAAGTACTGCGGTGTTGCCATCTTGCCAACATCGTGGTAGAGGGTGGAGATACGGCAAAAAAGTCCTCTTGCCCCAATTGCTGTCGCTGCAGCTTCGGCAAGCGAGCCTACGATCACGCTGTGCTGGTAGGTACCGGGAGCTTCAATCGTAAGACGACGCAAGAGGACATGGTTTGGATCCATATACTCCATCAGGGAGACATTTGTCATAATATCAAAAGCAGACTCAAGAAGAGGCAAAAGCCCGACAACGAGAACTGCTGTAAGTAGCATGAAGAAGGCAGTACTACCCAAATCGAGTAAGATCGAATTACTCCACTCTCCATGAGCATAGAGGTGCACAGATAAAATCACAATCGCACACACAAGCCATGCCTTCATGCAGACAATAAAGACCTCTTTTCTTCTAACCATGGTGTGGGTGCTTACAATAGCCATCAAAGCTGCAGCCAAGTTTGTCACCATGAGGCCATTTCTATCAAAAGCAAGTGTCATCGAGATGGTGATCGAAACGAGTATTCCCATAAAGGTACCCATTCCTGGACCCAAGAGATTACACACCAAGATAGCAGCAAAGGGAGCAAAAAGAGGATAGCGAAAGACTTCGAAAAGGTTGCTGCTTGCGCTAAGAAGCATATGTTCAAAGACTTTAGAAAGAGCAAGGGTAACCACAAAGACAGTCACAAGAAGAAAGAGCTTCCGATTCGAACAGAGAATGTCTGGCTCTTGCAACCTAAGAAAGGCAACGCAAATCCCAGTCCCGCTGAGAGCCAGGATAAAACTGCCCAGTAGGGTTATCGGATGCAGCAAGTTGCGGCTATCGCCGAGAGCTTTTTTCATAGCCTGAAACATGACCATATGGCGAGATGTGACTTTCTCTCCCTGGTCGAGGATACGATCTCCTGCGTTTACATGCGTATATTTATCTGGTATGCCTGCAGCTACTTTCTTTCTTACTTTTCCCGAAAGGTAAGAATCCACGTCGAGCTTCCACTTTTTTTCCCTGAAAGACTCAATCACAAAGCTCAATATATCTCCTGGGATTCTCGGGTCTTCTTGTGCAATTCGGGTCTGCATACGGCTAAAAACAGGATGAGGGAGGTGATAACTTTGGTCAAGACTAGCCGGGGTAAAGATCTGATAATCTACAATCGACATCCCCACTTCCTGCGCCTTTTGCAAAGTGCGTGGGTCGGTAAAGCGAAGGCGTTGCAGGCCCCTCTGGAGATCATCGAGAGTCTTGTAGACCTCTTCGATGGCTGAGTAGTCATATTTCTCACGCCATGTGGAGTCTTTTGCCAAAAACTCCTCGAATTCGACCCGCGCCTGTCTGATTTCTTTGTCAGGAACTTTGTAGATTCTGCCCAAGTCGCGCACGGCTTCTTGCCGCATCATGAGGGTGGCTTCCTCATCAAAGAAGTCAAAATCGATCTGTGCCACGTAGAACTTGCTTGCTTGGGTATCGGGCTCGAGTATTTCGAGCCGGACTTCTCGGAAGTGGAGAAAATAAAACAGGGATAAGGTGAAGGTAAGCCCAATCAGCAAACGCACACCTGCACTCCGATCGAAAAAACTCTGTTCTTGGCTACTTCCTATTTCCCGGTAAGAGACTTCCTCTCCCGTTTGGTTAGGCATTCCTGCTCTCCAAAGCTTTAGTTTTTGCTTCGTCGTAAGTATAGCAACCACTTGGGTATTACACAATTCTTTCTTCTTTATGGCCTTTTTTTCTTTTTTTTGTATATCCTATGGGCATGTCAAAAAAAATTCTGATTACGGGTGGGGCTGGTTATATTGGCTCCCACGTTACTATGATGCTAAACCGCGCGGGCTATACAACCTGCGTGCTTGACAACTTAAGTAGCGGCTCGAGGGAAGCTGTCGTTGCGGGCACCTTCATCCAGGGCGATCTAGCGAGCAAAGACCTCCTAGACGCTCTATTTTCAGCCCACTCCTTTGCTGCCGTAATGCACTTTGCTGCTTTTATCAATGTAGGCGAGTCAGTGGAAAAACCTCTTCTCTACTACCAGAATAACGTCAGCAACACCCTAAACCTTCTAGAAGCAATGCAAAAACATGGGGTCAACAAACTCGTCTTCTCCTCCTCGGCTGCAGTGTACGGCATCCCTCTGCATGGCAAAGTCACAGAAAAAGAACCCACCTGCCCCATCAACCCTTACGGACGCACAAAGCTGATGGTAGAACAGATCCTCTCCGATACTCCTTCTCTCCATTCTTGCTGCCTTCGTTACTTTAATGCAGCAGGGGGAGATCCGACTGGGAAGAAGAAAAACTACCAAAAATTTGCCCAAAACCTGATTCCCCGGCTTCTGCAATGTCTTCAGCGCAAGGAACCACTTACGATCTTTGGCAATGACTACCCCACCAAAGATGGCACCTGCATCCGAGACTATATCCATATTGAGGATCTTGGGCACGCGCACATTCTAGCGATGGAACAGCTCTTTAAAACTGAGAAATCCCACATCTACAACCTAGGCAATGGAAACGGTTTTTCTGTCTCTGAAGTGATTGAGGCCGGCCAAAGGGCAACAGGCCACAAGATTGCCACACACCTTGGCCTTCGCCGCCCAGGCGATCCCCCCATCCTGATCGCGGACAGCACCCTTGCTAAGAATTGCCTTGGCTGGACTCCCCGCTACCCCGACGTTGAATCCATGATCCTTGATGCTTACCGCGCCCTCCCCTAACTTGAGTCAAGTTTATATCAATGTAATCCCATCCTTCTAAAAGATGGTCTTTTTTGTTCAAAAATACTATGATCACCCTAACTGGCTATGAGTAAACAAATTTTTATGATTGCAGGACCCAACGGGGCGGGAAAAACGACAACTGCCATTTCCCTTACCTCGACCAGTGAGGCGATCCATGAATTTATCAACGCTGATGAAATCGCACGAGGGCTCGCTCCATTGCACCCAGAAACCATTTCACTCACCGCTGGGAAGTTAATGTTGCAACGTCTCCATGAGCTGCTAAACGCGAAGAGAAACTTTGCGTTTGAAACCACTGGATCTGGCCTAAATTACGTCAAATATCTAAAAGAAGCGAGGACAGATGGGTACCAAGTCACCCTGATTTTCTTATGGCTTTCTAGCCCTGAACTTGCCATACAGCGTGTTGCCAAACGAGTGGCACAAGGGGGCCACAATATCCCCTCCTCCATAATTGTAAGACGTTATTATTCAGGACTTAAGAATCTAGTCAAACACTATCTTCCCATAGCTGATAGTGCCCTTATCCTAGACAATTCCCTAGCAGATGAGAGAAGAACGATTGCAACAAAACACCTTATCAATGGATTAAAAATTGAACAACCAGGTATCTGGAAAGAGATTGAGGAGATGGCCCATGCCGAAAAATTGCAAGAAAGACATCATTAACTTTCTATTAGAAGTGCACCGCAAAGGGGTAGAAATGGCCAAGGAACTTTCGATCCGTACCGGCGTCCCAATGGTCTTTGAGGAAAACGGAAAAATCTTCGAAGTGAAGCCTAAATACAAATACGTACGCGTACCTATTGATGAGGACAGCCACCCTATCACGAAGACTAAACGCAGTCCATAACTTTTTACATTACAATCAAAAAGGTTTGGCTTTATAGGATCGTTTGCCTTCTGCGAGCCGTACAACCGGCTAATCACTATCCTCCCATTTTGGATTGGCGGGAATATCTAAACATCCACAAACAGTACCTCTCAACTCTGTACTAAAAGTCGTGGCAATAAGGTCCAGCGCTTCCCTTGTTTCTCGTAATCCTGGTAAGTTAGACTGATAAAAGTCATCTTCCGTTCCCGTTGCTTTGAATCGTCTGTAGCCACTTTCAACAGTCTTATACATAAGCACAAATTGCTCAATAAGTGCTTTTCCCTGGGCTGAAGTTACCCCTAGCTCCTTAGAAGGATCATTTGAGGCAACGACTCCTTGAACCCTCCTTTCAACTAACTTGTTTAACAATTTTTTTACTTTCTCTGCTTCTTCTGGTTTATCAGTTACCACCTTTTCTTTATTTTTCGTTTTAGATATCTCTATCCTGCTTTTACACTCATTTCTAAAATTGTCAATTTCCCAATTCCCTAGAAGATTAGCAACTTTTACTTCTGCTCGGTCATCATCTTGCATGTCGGCATTCCTCTGTCTAGTTTCATAAAAGTAAGCTCTTGCTAAGCTTGCATTCGCATCTATCCATCCATTAAGCGTTTTGTCATCAATCTCTCCTTTTTCAAAGTCTGGTAGCTTTTCGTCCAAAGCCTTTCGCATAGGTTCTAAAGTGACATGTAATGTCTCGAGCCTTGTCCCCATCCTTACTTTTCTCTCATGATCATCCTTTGCAGCGTCAACCATTCCCATGTTTTCTTGTGCTCCATTCTTGCCACTCTTTGCCACCTCTGTAGTAGAAGCCATATACCTATCGTATGTTCTGTCGAACATCCCTCTTGCCTCTAACTCTCTTCTTTTGCCCTGAACGGAAACCCTTTTTGTATCGTTTGTGATTTCTTGCATCGTTGGTCTTCTTAACACTAGAACATCATTCTCTATAAGCCCAACCTTACTAGGTGTAATCACAAGAGGAGGACCACCCTTCGATTGATCTGGAACCTCGTTTCGACTTGCGTTTTCGCTAGCTGCAGATTGCGAATCGAGAATTACACTTTTGAGCACTTTCACCTGGTTTTTCGCATCGAAGCGCCACCAGTTCAAAGAAGACTTTGCTGTTGATGCAGCTGCCCCTACCCGTTTACTTAAATTATCAAAGTTAATATTCGCCGATTTTCCTTCTCCATTTATCACTGTAATCCCAATCTTCCTAGTGAAAAATCCCTTTTCAAGCAAGAACTGAACCCCTTCGTTAAGATTTTTCTCTAAAATTGGACACAATTTCGCTTCGAGCTCGCTCTTCACTTGATCGTCTTCTGTTTTTTCAAACTGCTCTTTGAGTTGACCCCATGTTTTCTGATCAAATTTGAACTCGTATCGTTTTCCACCGATGTTAAGAAAGCCAGTCACAATGCCAGCTTCCGTACCAGCTTGCTGCTGTTGCATGTCTGCAGACGTACTGAGGCGGATAAAATTTGTGTCCATATGCATTACAAACCTCCTTCTAGACGATTCTTTACCCCTCATTATAACATGGAACTCCAGCAAAATGTAAATAATTTTTTAAAATCTAGCTATCAAGACATCACCGAAAAAAAACAGAAAACGTATCTCTATCGGACGTTCGTTTTACATCTTGAAGACTTTCGATAGGCAGACAAAGGCTCCTAAAACAGATTGGTGTTTTTTTGGCAAAATGTGTATGCTTCGGGACGTGAACGCAGAATACCAAGTCATCTCAAGACGCTATAGACCTCAAAAGTTTACCGATGTTATCGGCCACGAAGCCGTCATCCGTACCCTCCAAAATGCCATCCGCGAAAAACGTCTAGCTCACGCCTATCTCTTCTCCGGATCTCGAGGGACAGGAAAAACAACGCTCGCAAGAATCTTAGCAAGAGCCATCAACTGTTTGGAAAGCAAAGATCAAGAGCCCTGCAACACATGCACCTCCTGCAAAGAAATCTTGGCCGGTAACTCCTTAGATGTAATTGAAATCGACGGCGCCTCCAACCGCGGCATCGACGACATACGCAAGATCAGCGAATCAGCCTCCTACGCAACCGCCACCGGCGGCTACAGAATCTACATCATCGACGAAGTCCACATGCTCACAAAAGAAGCCTTCAACGCCCTCCTCAAAACCCTCGAAGAACCCCCCCCTCAAGTAAAATTCTTCTTCGCCACCACAGAACCCCATAAGCTCCCCGCCACCATCCGCTCCAGGTGCCAAAAGTTTGAGCTCTCTCGCATCCCCCTAAAAGATATCGTCGTAAAGCTCGCAAGAGTGGCAAAAGACCTAAAGAGAGATATCGATGAAGAAGCCCTCTTCATAATCGCTACAAACGCCGAAGGTGGCCTGCGAGACGCAGAGTCACTTTTGGATCAAGTATTTGCCTTCCATGACGGCAAAGTCACCGCAGCAGACACAGCAGCACTATTAGGTTCCGTATCCCTAGACCTATTTTTTAAGCTCGACCAAGCCGGAAAAGAAAGAAAAATCACTGCTGCCTTCGAAATCGCTCAAGAAGTCTTCGAAGGTGGCAAAAATATCACTCACTTCGTCGAAAGTCTGCTCGAACACTTTCGCAATCTCTTAGCTCTCCAGATTGCAGGACCTAGCGCACCCTATCTCTCTCTTACAGAAGACCTTAAGAAAAGATATGCCGAGTCTGCTAAGCTCTACACGGAAGAAGCATGTCTCTATATTTTAGATCTGCTCATTGCCGCCCAAGAAAAGTTTCGTTTTGCCCCAAACCCAAGAGCCTCCCTCGAAGCCCTTCTCCTCACCATCATCCGCTCCCACAGCCGCATCTCCATCGAATCCCTCACAAAACGCCTCATAGAGCTTGAAAAAGGAGCGCCCCCCCCTACAGCCCCACCTCTCCCACAACCCCTGACACAAGCCCCAAAGCCCAAATCCTCCATCACCATCGACCCCAGCCCCACCTTCGCAGACCTTGGAAAGAAAGCACCCCCCTCCCCCCCTCCTAAGCCTAAACAAGAAGAAGCCCCCAAAGCGCCCGCAGTAGCGAGCCACGCAGTGGCAAACCACGCAGTGGCAAACCACGCGGTGGCAAACCACGCAGTGGCGAGCCCCGAACGCATTGACACCATTCTGCAATTTGCAGCCGTTGAACTCGAAGGAAACATAGAAAAAGGGAAATAAACCAACGTAAAGGAGCACCCCATGGGAACCGGATTCGCTAAAAAGAAAAAACAAGCAAAAGCCATGCAAGAGCAGCTCTCCAAACTGCAAGATGACATGAAAAATGCAGCCGCCACAGGCTCTGCCGGCGGAGGCATGGTAGAAGTCACCCTCAACGGACAGTATGAGCTTGTAAACCTCAAAATCAAAAAAGAATGCGTCGACCCAGAAGACGTTGAGGGTCTTGTCGACCTCATCAAAGTCAGCTTCAACGACGCCCACCAAAAACTCAAAGCGACACAAACAAGCCCCCTCCAAGGCTTTCCAGGCCTTTCTGGATTCGGCTTCTAACCCCCCAGCCGTTAAGCCATCGAATGCAGCACCCACGCCATGTATGAGAATGCAAGCGCCGTGAGCGCTGCTAACCAAGCCATTGCTGAAAACCGATCGAAGGCAACAAGATCGCAATTGAGAAAAATACGAAGGCTATACGGAAGACAGCCTAAGTCGTGCAAGAAAGCACGGAGGCCTTGGAACAAAACCTCCGCCGCTCACAGGATCGTAGTCTAACTCTTAACTACCAGAAACTAGGGATTCTCTCTTCACCACGCTATTAGGTCCAAACCAAATCTGCCAAAGCCCAGTCGCAAACCCTTTCTTCGTAATTGTGCCCACCTGCTTTCCCTGAATAAGCACATCGACAGAACCTGTTGACAGCCAACGAAACTGAAACTCCTCCCCCTTATGAGCTCCTTTTGGAAAAAAAGTGAGAAACCGCTCAATCGTATCTTGCAAAGTAGCATATTTTAAAGATGAAAGCGATTTATGGAAAGACTCGTGGAATCCCTCTTGCACGTTTTCAGCTGGCACATCACGACTCCAACGCAGCGTAAGCTGCTTTGCCCTCCCCGGAGCCATCACCTCTGCTATCTTATCACTGCCTCTTAAACCACCTTCTAGATAATGAGCCACATGATAGACATCAATAAACAACTTCTTGCGCACAGCTGTGCCCGTCTTTTGGAGCTTAACCTCCTGCCCATCTAACGTGAAGGAAACACTGCCCGGAAACTGCCCCCCATGGACTCCAAACGCACACAAACACATCAGCAAACAAATTGCAACTACCTCTTTCATCACCTACTCCTCTATTTTTTTACCTAGTGAACCATATTCGACACCCTCCTGTCAAGGCAGAAGGAAAGAGGCCTTTCTAGAGTAAATTGAGCCATAGAAAATGATCGGTTCACTTGTGTATAAGTGAGTGGTTTTAAGGAGAACTCTTTGGCAGAACAAGTGAAAATTTCTTCCACTCATCCCTTGCAAGGCGGTAGAGAACATGGCGCCTTAGCGGATGTCCTTCTGGAATTTTTGGGTGGTCAAAATCATCTTTAGAATCATAATGCATGCCGATTTTCTGCATGACTGCGCGGGATCTCATATTTCCAACAGCTGTGAAAGAAACTATCTCATTCAATTTAAGCGTTTCAAAACCATAGCAAAGGCAAGCTAAAGCCCCTTCTGTGGCATATCCTTTTCCCCAATGCTTGAATGCCAGCCTCCATCCTATTTCAACAGCCGGCACAAATGTAGCAGGAAAGTGGACATCCTCCAGTCCAATAAAGCCGATGAATTCGCCAGTTTCAGCAAGCGAAGCCGCCCAGAATCCCCATCCGAATTTTTCAATATGGCTCGAAGCAACGGAGACCGAACGATCGCTTTCTTCCCTTGTCTGCAAGCCGGGAAAGTATTCCCTGACTCTAGGGTCAGCGTTCATGCTCGCAAAAGGCTCTAAATCTGTGCTGCTCCACTGCCTCAGCACCAGTCTACACGTTCGGATAATCGGCGGGTGTTCTATATTCTTCATAGGAAATTCTCTCCAAAAAACTCTAACCGATCATAGAACCTATCCGGATATTACACCTAGTTCTTTTTGAGTATACTCAGAAAGAGGCAAAATAATTTTAATAAGGAGTAGGACAGAAGAAGTCTTCGGGGACATTGCGCTGATACGTTTCTGACAAAAATTCCTCAATCTCTTTTTCAGAGGTAAGCGCAAGGACTCGCTCTGCAAGATCAGCAGCTTCTGTAATGCTCGAACTGCGGATTGCATGTTTCACAACAGGCAAAAAACGTGGGGCGACAGATAATTCTTGGATGCCAAGACCAAGGAGAAGGGGCGTAAACCGAGGATCAGCTGCTGCCTCGCCGCAAATCGAGACGGGTATACTCGCAAGGTTTGCCTGGGTCACCACCAGCTTGATCAGGCGAATCACACTCGGATGGGCCGGAGAATGATTCTCTTGCCCTCCTTGACTCTCCCTGTCTGTTGCGAGAGTGAATTGCACAAGGTCATTTGTTCCAAGAGAAAGAAAGTCACTTTCACGGGCTAGGGCATCCGAAATCAAGGCCGCAGAGGGCGTTTCAATCATACACCCAATCCGCACACGCCGCATCACCCCGCCCTGTAGCATCCCCAGCTCTTTGGCCGACTCCATGACAAGCCTCTTGGCCTCCAAAAGCTCCTGCAGGCGCGATACCATCGGAAACATAATACTCACAGCACCAAATGTGCTCGCACGGAGTATTGCTCTTAACTGGGTTTTAAAGATGTCTTGCTCTTGAAGAAGATATTGGAACGAGCCAAGCAACTTCTTCCCTTTCAACGAAGAAGGTGTAAGAATCAACTTATCACCTCCTATGTCAAAAGTGCGTATGACAATCGGCTTACCCTCCATCTTTTCTACCACTTCGCGGTAGATCTCAAACTGCTCCTCCTCAGAAGGGAAGCCCTCTTGGCTCAAAAAAATGTATTCCGACCGGAAGAGACCTACGCCATGACCCCCATATTTATGGAGGATCTCCACTTCCCCCACAGTCTCGATATTGGCTGAAAGACGCACAGAGAACCCATCATACGTTTCGATAGGCGTTGCCTTTTTCTTTTGAAAAGTGGTAAGAAGGTGATCGAGTTTCTTTTGAATCTCTTCATATCGGTAGAGAACACCTTCTGCAGGGTCAATAAGAATATCCCCCGTCCTCCCATCTACTACCGCACTCTTGCCACCAAGAACTTGATCACGCTCAAACTCTACGTTTGTGACGTAAGGAATCCCTTTAGCCTTGGCAACGATCGCTGCATGAGACGTAGAGCCTCCCGAGGCCGTCACAAAAGCTGCGACAGCGTCCGTGTCTGCCTCTGCTGTATCAGAAGCTGTCAATTCGTACGCAAATACGATACTGCCCTTTGGCACCCGAACAAGGCTACTTCTTTCCGTTTTACGCAATATGCTCAAAATGCGGCGCGAAATACCAACCACATCCTTAAATCTCTCTTGAAAAAAGGGGTCCTCGATGCCCTGAAAACGAGCAGCATACTGCTCCATCAGCGTGTGGAACACATATTCGGCATTTTTCTTCGATTCTTTGATTTTCCTTTCCACATCGTCTGTCAGAAAAGGATCCTCAAGCATCCCTAGGTGGGCTTCTAAGATATTGGCGCCCTCTGCAAGTTCCTGCCGCTGCAGATCCTTCTGCAGAAAAACGACCTCCTCACGGCATTTTTGTAAAGCTTCCTGATAACGGGCAAGCTCCTCTTGCACATCCTCCTCAGGCACTTCGTATTGAGGGATCACATCATCGACAACATTAAAGAAGAAAGGTTTCCCAATGGCTATCCCAGGAGAAATAGGTAAGCCGCGAAGGTGCATTTGATCCCTTTGCTTCTCAGTCACGTCGTTGCCTCCTCAAATTTACTCAAGAAAGCCTGCACAATCATCTCCATGGCTCGCTCGGCATCCTCCCCTTCTACATCGACTGTGATCACAGTGTTTTTCTTAGCAGCCAGCATCAAAATCCCAAGCAAACTCTTCCCATCCACCGTCTCATTTTTATGGGTAAGCGTCACTCGGCTTTTCACTCCTCTTAGCATTTTAACAAGTGCAGTGGCCGGACGCGTGTGAAGTCCAAACGGACACAAAACTCGCACCTTACGTGTTAACTTCATACAGCTTTCGCCTCTTGTTTTGTTTGGCTGAGATCATCTCGAGAAGTTTTGTGTTAAATTCTTTAGCGGAATTGTAGCCCATCTCTTTTAGACGGCGGTTTAAGGCAATCGTCTCCAGCAAGAGAACCACATCGCGCCCCGGTTTTACAGGAAGCACACGAAAAGGAACACTCACACCCAGAAAATCGGTAAACTTCTCTTCTAAGCCCACACGATCATAAAAAGCATTATCGTCCCATACTTCGAGCTTCACGACAATATCAATGCTCTTACTATCCCGCACACACACAGCCCCATAGAGGTGGGCTACGTTCAAAATGCCAATACCACGGATTTCAATATGGTGCCGTGTGAGCTCTGCGCCATACCCTTCGACATAACTCTCTTCGCGCTTTCGTACTTTGACAATATCATCAGAAACAAGCCTGTGCCCCCGCTCAATCAAGCCAAGAGCTGCTTCGCTTTTTCCAACCGAGGAGTCCCCTTGAATAAGCACACCCACGCCAAACACTTCCACAAGCGTACCATGACAATTCATACTCGGGGAAAACTCTCCTGTTAGCGTGACAGTGAGCTTGCTGATCAAATTCATCGTAGGCATGCTCGCACGGAAAAGAGGGATGTTGTTCTTGTTGCAGAGATGAACCATCTCCTTTAAGGGGCGATAGCGCCTTGCCACAATAACAGCAGGGGTTGGATCACGGATAATTTTTTCAAGTCTTTGGATGCGTGCCGCAGGTTCTAAGCTGCGCAGATACTCTATCTCAACCTTGCCAAAAATCAGAATTCGTTTGCCGGCATACCCTTTAAGATACCCCGACAAACCTAAACCAGGACGGTGTGCTTCCGGTACACGAATCTTGCGACCGAGACCTTTCTCCCCCGCATGAAGCTCAAGCCCGAGCTCCTTGCCGTGTTGGTTATACAATTCTTCGACAAGATACATAATGCCAAACTATACTTAGTATGGAGAGGGTTATATCTGAACAAATGCTTTTTTGCAAGGTATGTCGAACGCATTTTTCCAGTTCATTTGAGAATTGCAAAATTGTACGCCTGGCGTGAATTGCAAAGGGTTATTCGACAAGTTCGAGGTAGAACATAAGCCAGTCAAGAAAGGTAGTAAAGGCCATGCTCTCAGAAGCATTACTCCCCTTTGTATCAGAAATCGAACAGGTCACACCAGAATAGTAAACATTCCCCATCTCCTCCTCCGGATACCACTCCGCAAAAAAGCACTGGTAAAAAGGCTGGCCAAACGACTCATAAAATGGAATCAACGCCTTCGGATCCAAAGGAATCCCCTCTTGCGATGAGACCGCAGGAGCTGCTTCTAAGTGCTTGCGAAACTTTGCAAAACTCTCTTCTAAACGCCTTGTCGAAATAACGCCCGTCTCATCTGTTGCCTTCGAAAACCCATTATGGATTTGAAGAAACGAGATGTAATCCCGAGGAAGTATATATTCAGAGAAAAAACTTCTAATTTCCGCAATCTCCACCTTTGTAGCCGGAGGCTCACCACGAAAAAAACCCCTATCCCCTCGCAAACTATAGACCATCACAGCCTCAAAAGGATCATCAAAGTGTCGTTTTGTTAACAAAATACCCACGTCATCAATCTTCGAGAAAAAATCTGTAAAAAAGGTAGCCGCCTTAGGATGGTAAGGAAGCTTCGATAACCAGTAATCCCTTGTAAATTCCACCCGATCTTCCACGCTGAGACGAGAAAGCTCATACCAACCCCTTGGGAAAGATGGGCAAAGCGCCACCACCCCCTCCCACTTCATACCCTGATCCTCATGCAAAAAGATCACCTTATGAAAATGCCTCTCCGGCCCCGTGGCTTCTTTATCACGATAAAATTCACGTATGTGCTTTTCCAAACTGGATCCTCCGTATCACCACTATTTATACAGAAACCACAGAAAAAGCTAGACATTTCCCAATTTTTCCTATAAACTCTCTAGCGATTAGCGCGAAATGAACACGGAAGCATAGAGTTATGGGATTTTTTGAATTTTCTAAAGTTACTGCTGTTGATCCCTATGCGACTTCTGCTCGTCTGCCTGACCCCACCTACAACAAAGTGGTGGAAGTCGTTCTTATTGACAAAACTCATTTTGAAACAGAGCCTGCCGTTTTTCAACTCGATATCAACCTCGCAAACTTCGAAAATCTCTCCTCTCTCTGGACGTGCAAGAACGAGCAGTTTATCTCCTTGGGAGTCTTTTCCTCTCTGAATAAAGCCGGAAAGCAAGTCATTTTAGCAGATGGCTCCTGCATCATCTATCGCTATTTAATCCTGGCAAAGTCAAATAGCCAATCTCCCTCACAAAGAGATGTCTGTTTCGAATTTTCAGGCGGTCTCTTCACTCTTTTAAGCGCCCTGAAACTCCAGATCGCCCTTCTGCACTTCTATGAACCACAAGCAAAAAAGCCACTTGGCGCTGCCCCCCACGGCAAAGTAAACATAGCCACCGCCCCTTCAGAATCCATCCCCAACATTGTCAGCTGCCAGATGAAACAGCAAGACTTATCCGGCTCCGCCTGCGGTCTTGCAGGATCTGACAAGAAATTTTTTCAGGTTCAGGTCTAAAGAGTGCACCTCTTTTGGAGACGGCATCCTGCTCTTCTCCAAGGACTAGCTGCTCTTCTTGGCACATCCTTTGCCCTTTCCCCAAGCCTCGCTCTCTTCTTGCCTACCGCATGTCTTTTCCTTCCTTTAGGAAAGAAGTGTCTCTTCCCCCTCCTTACACTTTTTACCTCTTTCCTTCTGAGTCATCATAGCACCACAGTACCACTGCTGCCCGAAAAAGGTCTTAAGGGAGAAGCCCGCATACACATCGAATCAATTCAAACTAAAGAAGCCTCCTTTCGCAAATCTTGGCTCTATAAAGGCACGATAGAAACTTTTACTGTAGAAGGTGAAGTTATAGGAAAAAGAATCCCTTTTCAAATCTCCCTTCCTCGAAAAAAAGAAAACGCTCGCCCCCGTGCTGATTGCGATTACACCCTAACTGGCACCCTCCAAAGCAAAGGTTATGGACGCCATTTTTTGCAGCTTGAAAAAAACACCCCGTGGAACCCCATTGCAGGCACTTTTAGCCTTGCTGAAAAACGTTTTCTTGCCAAAGATGCAGTCACAAAATTCATCCATAATAAAATCCCTAAGAAGAAAGCTGCGATTTTCCTAGCGGGCATCACTACAGGAGACTTTGATGATAAAGTAATGCAAAAAGAGTTTGGACGCTTTGGCTTGCAGCACATTATGGCCATATCCGGTTTTCACTTCAGCCTCCTTGCTGCTCTCTTTCGAACTCTCCTGCGTCTACTGCTACCCACACGGGCAGCTACGGCCATCCTAAGCGTACTTCTTCTCATTTATTTTCTCTTTCTCGGACCAAGCGCCTCCATTCTACGCGCCTTCTTTATGATTCTAATAGCTCTGCTTGGCTTTATCTTTGAACGCACTCCGAGCGGCCTCAACAGCTTAGGTTTTGCTCTTCTTTTGACTCTCCTCTATGATCCCCATATGGCAAAAAGCCTTGCCTTTCAGTTTAGTTTTGCAATTGCGGGCTCTATCCTTCTTCTCACACGCCCCTTTGACACCCTCCTTACGCCTCTTTTCCCCAGGTACCCCTTCTCCATCTTAAAAACACTCCCGCAGCTCGATCAGTACTGCTATCTCTTTTTGAGCACACTGCGAAGCTGCCTTGCTCTCTCTCTTGCCGTAAACGTGGCCGCCCTACCAATCACTCTTCTCTACTTTGGACAGTTCCCCTACCTAGGGCTTCTCTTCAATCTCTTCTTTCCCTTTCTTGTCTCCCTAAGCGTCTTTTTACTTCTTCTCTCTCTACTCTTTCCCCCTCTGCATACTCTAAACACCTCTCTTACAAACGCGATTGTTGAACTCCCCTATCAGGTACCAGCCACAGCAGACACCTACCTAGCATGCACCCAGCTAACATCCGATAAAGTCATCTCCCTTCTCACTCTATTTTTTATAGCCGGAGCCCTTCTCTCAAAAAGACTTGAATCTAACTCAAAAATCCATCTATTGGTATAATGAATGTATATGGCAGAATCTCCTCCTTTCATTACACCCTCTGGCGGTGCAGAAGCCGCTCCTAATCCTCAGCCCGCGCCTCAGCAAGACGCGGTAGACGACACACGCGGCATACAGCCCGCAGGTCTCCCTGAAGCACAAGGGGGGCTTTCCTTACATCAAGTCACCCCAGCTGCTCAGGATCCAAGAGTAAGCAAAGCCACAGCCTCTATCATTCTCATTCCCTCGATCGAAAAAGATGAAACAGCTCCAGTATCCAGCCAAATTACCTCGGTTGCCCAATATGGACTTAACTTCCTCAAGTCGACTTGCCAGTTTCTAGGCATAAGTGAGTTAGCTACAACCTTTAAAGATTTACGAGGCCAAGTGAAACTCTACGATGGCGTGGTTGGAATTGTCTATGGAGACACACTGAAAACTCTCTTTGATTCAAACACCCCAACCGGAGAAAAGAAAACCCTTGGCGCCTTTATTGGTTTCTTATCTGTAATGAAGGCTACCCTAGAGGCGTTTGACATGGCTCCTGAAGATTTAGGAAATTCAATTGGAGGTGCGGTACTGGCAAAAAAAGGAAATGACCTAGCCAGTTCAACAGTAGCCCTTGTAACCATCAATGAAAAAAATCGAAACAAAGTCCTCCTTCGATTCGCGGGTGATTCAACAGGTTTTGTAGCAGAAGTAGCCGGCAAATACGACCAAAAGGAAATTGCTGCGCTTGCTACGGCCTTCTCCTCGGTCATGAAACTCATTGATAAAGGAATCACCTGGCAGGCTACCCAAGTCCAAATGGAGTTTCAAAGTTTAAAACAAAAGACCGATCGTATCATGAACCAAGAATTTGCTGCTGCGATCAACCATTTCGAAAAAGACCTAAGGCGAGAGGACGATATCGGTTTTGTCGCAAATGAGGTGCACACAAGCCTTGTTGACCTGCGCGAAAGATACGAAGAGCTCAAAGATGCAAAAAATGAATTTGAAGTCCTGGCCATAACAAAGTTTTTTCAAGAAGAGCTTGGTAAACTCTATCCCCTTTCCGAAGCGGCAACAAGCCAACTAGAAAAAGTAGAAACAGTAGCAGCCGAAGCGACACTCAAGATCAACGAAGCTAGGCTCTTGCTTATGGCAGATGGGGGAGAAGAAAGCCTCCGGCACCTTAAGAAAACAGATCCCCCCTTTGAGGGCGGCACCCCACCAATAAGAACCATCGATCCCGTGAAGCGGCAAGAATGGATCAACCAAGCTATGGCTCTCTCTTCCAAAAAAAAGGAATGAATTGACTTAAAACGAATTTTGAGCCAAAATGACTCTCGATTTGGCGACCGTAGCTCAGTTGGTTAGAGCGGTGGATTGTGGTTCCATAGGTCGAGGGTTCGAATCCCTTCGGTCGCCCACTTGTCAATAGAGTCGGATTCGACTTGCCTCTTAGCTCACCTTTTCGCTACACTGACCTTATGATGCAGAGGAAAACAAAAAAACCGCTCCCCCCCCCTCCCGCCCCCAAAAATGAGCTCTCCCAAGAAGCAAGAGGTTTTATGCTGCTTGCCTCATCCGCACTTTTGCTACTCAGCCTATTCAGCTTCTCCTTTGCCCCCCATGAAGGAAATTGGATTGGACTCATCGGTCACAGAATCAGCCTCTTACTCCATGCTGTCTTCGGTATAGGAAGCTACTTTGTTGTCCTCTACGTCGGCTGGGTAGGATGGCACTTTCTGTTTCGGAAAGAGATTGAAAACTTTTGGCAGAAAGTGGGTGTGTTCTGTCTCATGATAGTCTCTTTCAATATCCTCCTTTCGCTTTTAGAAGATCTCTATCCAAGGTTCAGCGCACTACTCGGCAAGTTTTTATATAACGCCTCGTACAAACAAAATCTGCGCTACCATTTGGGTGGAGCGCCCTTTTATTATCTCTATCAAGACCTACCTGGCTACAATCTCCATAGAATCATGAATCAGATGGGGGTAGCCCTTTTCTTCTCTAGCACCCTTATTTTCTCCTGGCTCTATTTTGCTAAAGTCCCCCTCTCCCATTTAATCAACAAGATCGTGGCAAAATGGCAAGAAAGAAAAGAGGTGTGGGAGGACGAAGAAGAGATTCTTCCTCTCGAAGAGATCGCCTATGTGGAGCCGATCAAAAGGGAATTTAAACCAAGGCCAACCCTGACGCAGAAAAAAGAAGAAAGTGAAATCTCCATTTCCATTCCTAAGCCTGCACTTATCACGGAAGCTCCGAAAGAGCCCCTTCTCACAAAAAGAGCCAAAGCTCTGAAGGCACAAGCAGTCTGGAACGGTGATTTTGGCAGCTACAGCCTTCCCCCTCTTTCTCTTGTCAGTGATGTCAAGAAGGTTGATCAAACACTTCTTCGAAAAGACCTTAAAAGGCAAGCAGAGGTGCTTGAAGAAACACTTCTTAGTTTTGGTATTGAGGCAAAAGTTGGACAAATCAACTGCGGCCCCACAATCACTTCCTTTGAAGTGCATCCTTCGATCGGTGTAAAGGTACAGAAAATCAAAGCCCTTGAAAATGACATTGCCCTCAATTTAGAAGCAAAATCGATTCGTATCATAGCCCCAATCCCTGGCAAAGCTGCTGTTGGGATCGAAGTGCCCAACACTACCCCGCAAGATGTTGGGTTTAAAGAAATACTTGCCTACTACCAGCAAAAAGGGATGGGGCTACAAATCCCTGTTCTTTTGGGTAAAGGGGTAGCCGGCGAATTTCTGATGAGTGATCTTGCAAAGATGCCCCACTGCCTTATTGCAGGGGCAACTGGCTCTGGAAAATCGGTCTGCATCAACACAGTTGTGATGTCGATTCTTTTTTCCGCACGTCCCGATGAGATCAAGCTCATGATGGTCGACCCGAAAAAAGTGGAACTTACGCAGTATAGCCACCTGCCTCACATGATCGCACCTGTCATTACAGAACCCCTAGGTGCAGCTGCCGCTCTCAACTGGCTTGTGAAAGAAATGGAAAAGCGCTATGAAATCCTAAAAAATCTAGGCGTCCGTAACGTACAAGCCTTTAATAGCCGCAAGAGAAATGAAGAGTTTGAGCAGTCGCTCGACATGGAAATTCCTGAAAAGATGTTCTATATCGTTGCCATCATTGATGAATTTGCAGACCTTATGATGATCTCGCAGCACGATATTGAAACGCCGATTGCACGGATTGCACAAATGGCAAGAGCTGTCGGAATCCACCTTATCCTAGCAACACAGCGCCCCTCACGTGAAGTCATCACGGGTCTTATCAAAGCTAACTTTCCCACCCGTATCAGTTTCAAGATGGCAAGCCGTGTCAACAGCCAAATCGTGCTGGATGAAGTAGGTGCAGAGAGCCTTATGGGTAATGGGGACATGCTCTTCTTGCCACCTCGCAGCTCAAGCCTCATCCGAGGGCAAGGCGCCTATATTGGCGATGAAGATATCATGCGTGTCATCCAGTTCATTAAAGAACAAGCGCCTCCCAACTACCTTATCCCCTCTTTTGATGAGGTAGATGAAGAAGATGCTCTTGTTGCTACCGGGAAAGAGAAAGGGGGAGATTCCCTCTTTGACAAAGCCAAAGAGATTGTACAGAGTGCGGGAAATGCCTCCACAACCTTCTTGCAACGCAAACTCAAAATCGGATACGCAAGAGCAGCCAGCCTGATCGATCAACTCGAAGAAGAGGGAATCATTGGCCCCCCCGACGGCAATAAAATAAGAAAACTTCTCAGCACCCGCGACGAGCCCCTCTGATCTCTTACTCGCAAGGCCAAGCCAAAGTCTTATAGTAAAAGGCAGGTAAGGAGAAAGAGCTTTTTTTACCAAACGTACCTTTTGAGAATTGCAAAAAGTGTACACTGGATTCATTCTGTTGCAATTAAGGACAAGCCCTACTACAATACAGCAAAAAAAACCACCCTAGGCTATCTATGAAGGGATTTTGTCCCCTCGCATCGGGGTCTAAAGGCAATTGCCTCTACCTCGGCTCCGAAAACACAAAAGTGCTCATTGACGCAGGTCTCAGCGGTAAAGCCACACTCTCAAAGCTCGCAGAAATAGGCGTTTCCATCGAAGAAATCGATGCCATCTTAGTGACCCACGAACACGGCGACCACATCCGCGGTCTCAACATACTTGCCAAACGTTATAACATCCCCATTCTCGCCAACTACGAAACCGCCAGAGGGATCATCGAAGAAACCAAAGAGACGCCCCGCTTTAAGATATTTACAACCGGTGAGGTTTTTTCCTTTGGTGACCTCGAAATCCATCCCTTTAGCATTCAGCATGATACGCCAGATCCTGTGGCATTTACAATCCATACTGGAGAGGCAAAATTTGGCATCTGCGCAGACCTTGGCTTTGTTACTACGTTGGTAAGGACAACACTACAAGATTGTAATATTCTCTATATTGAAGCAAACCACGAACCAAGCCTTGTGCATGCAAGCGCGCGTCCCCAAGTCTACAAGCAACGCGTTCTCGGCAGGTCAGGACACCTCTCAAATACTGCCTGCGGAGAGCTCATCCGCGATGTGCTTCATACCGGGCTTAAGCAGATCTACCTGGCTCACCTCTCGGAAGAATGCAATCGCCCAGAGCTTGCTCTCTCCATTGTTCACGAAACACTTGTAGAAGAAGGTCCCCTCCCCCCCATCCATATTGCTGCCCAACATCAGGTCAGTCATGCTTTCCATTTGCCCTAAAAACAAAAAACCGGATAAACCGAAGTTGAACTTAGGATTAGCCGGATTTTATTGTGATTAGCCTGCAGCCCTATTTCGAAAACTTTGGCAAGCGCATCGTAACCGATCTCATCAAGCAAAGATGGAACCAGGGCAAAGACGCTCATCTTTTCTTTTTTAGAGATGCCCATGGGCATGAAGTAGATCTGATCTTCCGCTCAGGAAACGACCTTGTTCCCATCGAAATCAAACCTTCCATGACGTTCAACAAAGACTTTTTGAAAAATGTAAACTGTTTTCGGAAGGTCGCAGAAGAAAGATGCCACAAGGGATATATTCATCTACACCGGAAAGGATGAAAGCAGCGTAGGGGCCATCCAGCTTCTCAATTACGAGCACGCCGCAAAAGCCGTTCAATCGTTTACTGGAACATGTCTTTGAGTTTTTTGAGGAAGCCGGCCTGTGTAGGCTGGTTTTTGGGGCTTTCCAGTGTTGCAAGCTCTTGCAAAAGTTCCTTCTGACGAGTGCTTAAGCTTGTAGGCGTCTCGACAAGTACCTTGACAAGCAAGTCGCCCATCCCGCGCCCATGTACGCTCGGGAAACCTTCTTCTTTCACGCGAAGAGTTTTTCCTGTCTGCGTCCCTTCTGGAATCGTGATACGGCAGGAATGCCGAATGCCAGGAACTTCCTTTTTGCAGCCAAGCGCTGCTTCCGTAAAACTAATCGGCAGCTCAATCAGAACATCATTACCTACGCGCTCAAACACAGAATGTGGCTCCACGGTTACAAACACATAAAGATCACCCTTGGGGCCGCCGCCTGGCCCCGCATCGCCATATCCACTCATCTTAAGACGCATGCCTGAATCGACACCAGCAGGAATATGCACTTTCACGTGCTGCTTTTCTTTGACAACTCCCTGGCCCTGGCAATGACCACACGGATTCGTAACTACCTGCCCCTCACCTTGACAGTCTGGGCAAATAGCAGACATACTGAAAAAACCGCGCTGCTCTAAAACCTGACCTGCGCCGGCGCACCGACGGCACCTTTGCACTCCATCCTTTGACTTCGACCCCGAACCATGACATTCATTACAAGTAACATAATTCGTAACAACAAGCTCCTTATCTACGCCCAAGGCCGCTTCTAAGAAGGAAATACTCATGTTAACGCGCTTACTCGCCCCTTGCCTTTGGGTCGGTCCGCCACGCCGTCCGCCGCCACCCCCAAAGAATGACTCAAAGACTGTATCACCACCGCCACCACCACCAAAAGCACCCATAAAGGTACGAAGCGCCTCTTCCATAGAAGAAAAGCCGGCTGCCCCGCCTGGATGGCCACCCATCCCTGCACCACGTAGAGCATCCGCACCGTACTGGTCATACATTTTGCGCTTTTTCTCGTCGCTTAAGACTTCGTAGGCTTCAGAAATTTGCTTAAATTTAGCTTCGGCTTCAGCATCACCCGGATTGCGATCAGGGTGATACTTCAAGGCTTGTTTACGATAAGCCTTTTTGATGTCCTCTTGTGAGGCGCCTTTTTCGAGTTCGAGTAGGGTATAATAATCCACAGACGCTTTCTTTGTTACCATTGTTCTCGTTCCAAAATCCTAAAAGGATGTTAACAAAAGAAGCCCTAGGGCTTATCTCTTCTTATACTTTACTGCAGCTTTGGATTTAGCACGCTTACTTACGGAAGGTTTTGAGTAAAAGCGATGCGCCTTTACAGCCTTCATTACGCCTTCTTTATCTAATCTTTTCTTTAAAATGCGAAGGGCTTTCTCAATTGAATCAACGACACGAACTTTTACCACAACGACCTAACTTTCTCTTCGGTTTCGAAATTTGTATCAAACTTGTTTAGAATATACACTAACTCTGGCTTATAAAGCAAGAGGTCAGCGCAGATAGAGCAGATCAAGGCATGCTTTCTTAGAAAAAAACCCTCTTTCAAACTTTTCTTTACCAAGACGAAACAACTCCTTAGCATCAGGCAGCACTTCTTGCCACTGCCAATCCTGTCTCTTTTCTACCCTTTCCGCAACTAGAGAGGGCTCGGGACCTATGAGTAAGGGCACCTTCGGAAGCTCTTCAACAGGCACTAAAGCAGGCCCCTCTTGCCAATACACTTGCCCACTTCTTCGCTCCCCTTTTTGCACATAGACACCTCCCGACTTTGCATCCACAAGGGAGACAAAAGGCCCTTCTTGCTCTGGAACAAAGGCCGACAAGCTGCACACCCCCACCAAGGGAATGCTCTCTGCATAGGCAAACGCCTTAGCCACAATGCAGCCAGCCCGAATGCCTGTGTAAGAACCTGGTCCAACCCCTGCAATCACAAGAGAGAACCTGTTTGCTGAAAGCGCCAAATCATTTAGCAATGTCTCCAAAGCAGGAAGAAGATGGGAGGAATTCTGAAAACCAAAGGGAAGATGTTTTTCTACAATAAGAACATCTTGTTCGAAGATGGCAACAACACCCCTCTTCGTGCTTGTTTCAATCAAGAGAGAATACATTTGGGAACAACCAGGTTCTCAAGTGTTCGAATAAAGTAAGAATCGGTCATGCCTGAAATGTAATCGACAACAAACTGCGGTCCTGTCCAGCTTTGCAAATACTTCTCAGGCTTTGTTCTTAGGTAGTGCTCGAAAAGATAGCTTTTTGTGCCATGGGTTTTAAAGTCTTCAAGAAGCATCGTAAAAAGATAACGGTATCCCCGCTCAATCTTTGTCGATTCACTCTTTAACTTAGGATGGAAATAGATCCTCTCAAAGTTAAACGTACGGATGGTGTTGATCGCCTCCAAAACAACAGGTGAACAGGCTATATAGTCTCGATCCAAGCTCTCTTCGATTAAATCAGAAGCTACATTTTTTTTCATCTCTGCGCCGCTTGCGCCAAGCTGCGTGCGTGGCACATCTTCTCTTCTGATCAGTCCTAGTCGGATTGCATCTTCAAGATCCCTTGCTAAGTAACAAACCGTGTCGCAAAACTTCACAAGACACCCCTCCAGTGACGCGGGCATAAGTCCCACATCTGGATTTTCTTTCTTAAGGAGAAGCTCCTTCTCATGATCCTGCCACGTCTTGTCAAAAACAGGCTCTAGCTTGGATGTCCGCAGCCCACCATCGTGACAAAGAAAGCCATCGAGTACGGCAAGCCCTAAATTTAAAGGTTCTAAGATCGTAAACAGCCGACAAGACTGCCATGGATGAGCATAGTGACCTACGCCAAACTCCATTGTAAGGGCATCTAAATATCCTTCCCCTTCATGTCCAAACGGAGGATGACCCACATCATGCCCTAAGGCAATCGCTTCAATCAGGTTTGTATTGAGCCGCAAAACCTCTCCAATACCACGTGCAAAATTGCTGACAAGCTGTACGTGGAGGGCGCGATTTGAGATATGATCATTCGGCAGCAAATAGACAACCTGCGTCTTGTCTACATAGCGAGCATACGCCTTTGACTCGATAATGCGATCTACATCGCGCTTGTAAGGCACTCTATGATCTTCATCCTCAGGGACTTGCCGTGAATGATTTTTTGAAAAAGCTGCCCTTGCAAAGAGCACGCCTTCTTCCGATAATTCGCGTCTTGTTTTCATAACCGCTTCAGTGTAAACAAATCAAACAAATTCTACAAGTTTCTCGCATTGCAAATTTTCTAAGGGAGTGTTATTATGCCTCAGGAAGGACGCATATATAAAGGAGCTAACTTGCATAACGATCGGGAAGAATCCAACTCTGTGGAAGCAGAACTCGAAAAGGCCGTGATCCATTCCTTGGAATCAGCGCCCGAGCGCCCTAAAAAAAAGTCGAATCTACCAAAAGAAGTTTATCTCTTTCCCCTCATCAGACGTCCCTTTTTTCCCGGAATGGCAGCTCCCATCGTTGTCGAACCTGGCCCTTTCTATGAGGTGCTCAAGCAAGTCGCTAAATCGGAACAAAAGTGTGTAGGCCTTGTCTTAACAAAGAGAGAGGAAGCTGACATCTACACTGCAACGCTAGATGACATGCACAAAGTGGGCGTTCTCGCCCGAATCCTTCGCATCATCCCGATGGAGCAAGGAGGGGCGCAGGTGATTCTCAATATGGAAAAGAGAATCATTATCCTAGGAAAGGCAGCGGATAAAAAAAACCTTAAAGCTAAAGTGAAGTACCACGACGAGCCCTCGAAGCTTACAAAAGAGCTCAAAGCCTATGCGATTAGCATCATCTCCACTATTAAGGATCTTTTAAAATTAAATCCCCTCTTCAAAGAGGAGCTTCAAATCTTCCTGGGACACTCTGACTTCACAGAGCCTGGAAAGCTTGCCGATTTTGCCGTAACCTTAACCACTGCCAGCCGCGAAGAACAGCAAGAGGTTCTTGAAACCTTTGAGGTACAAGGAAGAATCGATAAAGCTCTCAATATTCTCAAGAAAGAACTTGATCTGAGTAAGCTCCAAAACAGCATCAATCAAAAAATTGAGGCTACCATCTCAAGAAGTCAAAGGGAGTTTTTCCTACGAGAGCAACTGCGCACGATCCGCAAGGAGCTAGGGATTGAAAAAGATGAGAAAGCACACGATAAGGAAAAATTTGAAGAGCGCATGAAGGCTCGCCACGTTCCCGAAGAAGTTGCCCTTGTCATCGAAGAAGAGATGGAAAAAATGTCAGCCCTCGACATCCAATCTGCAGAATACGGCGTCGTTCGGGGCTATCTAGATTGGCTGACCATTGTCCCTTGGGGTATTACAGGGGAAGAGAATGCAGACCTCGATGAAGCTAAAAAAATTCTTGAGCAAGACCACTACGGCCTTGAGGATATCAAGACGCGCATACTTGAATTTATTGCAGTTGGTAACCTGACAAAAGGGCTTCGAGGCAACATCATCGGACTTATCGGGCCTCCCGGAGTGGGTAAAACAAGCATTGGACGTAGCATCGCGCGGGCTCTTGGCCGCAAGTTTTACCGTTTCTCCGTTGGTGGGATGCGCGATGAAGCTGAGATCAAGGGGCACAGAAGAACATATGTAGGCGCTATGCCTGGCAAGATGATCCAAGCCCTCAAGTACTGCCAGACGATGAACCCGGTCATCATGCTTGATGAAGTAGATAAAATTGGCTCTAGCTACCAAGGCGACCCTGCTTCAGCTCTCCTTGAAGTTCTTGATCCTGAGCAGAATAAAGAGTTTCTCGACCACTACCTTGACGTACGGTGCGACCTTTCCAATGTCTTATTCATTGTCACCGGGAACCTAATCGATACCATTCCTGAGCCTCTGAAGGATAGGATGGAAATCCTCCGTCTTCCTGGCTATATCATGGAAGAAAAACTTGCGATTGCAACAAAGTACTTAGTTCCGCGTAACCGTAAAAGCATGGGAATCAAGGCAAACCAAGTCAGCTTTGACAAAGAGGCTCTCCGCTCCATCATCAACGGCTACGCAAGAGAATCAGGCGTTCGCTCCCTAGAGAGCAACATCAAGAAGATCTTGAGAAAAATCGCAGTGAAAATAGTGAATGAGCAGAAGAAAGAAAGCGGCGAAAAAGCAAAGAAATATGAAATCACAAAAGACAACATCGAGTCGTATCTTGGTAAACCCATTTTTCTTAGCGATCGTTACTACGAACGTCCCCCTGTAGGCGTGGCCACAGGGCTTGCCTGGACATCTCTCGGTGGTACTGTTCTCTACATCGAAGCGATTAAAGTTGCAGGTGAAAAGACAGCCATGAAGTTGACCGGCCAAGCTGGCGCAGTTATGAAAGAATCTGCTGAAATTGCCTGGAGCTATTTACATAGTGCCGTACACAAATATGCCCCTGGGTTTACCTTCTTTGAAAATTCTCAGGTACACATCCACATACCAGAAGGCGCAACCCCAAAAGATGGGCCATCTGCTGGGATTACCATGGTAGCTGCACTCTTATCCCTCTTGACAGATACACCTATCTTGCAAGATCTAGGGATGACAGGAGAGCTTACCCTTACAGGGCGCGTTCTTCCGATTGGAGGCGTAAAAGAGAAGTTAATTGCCGCAAGGCGCTCGGGACTAAAAACTGTCATCCTGCCTAAGGAAAACAAACGGGATGTAGACGAATTGCCAAGCCACATCAAGAAAGGTCTCGACCTCCATCTCGTTGATCACTTTGATCAGGTGTTCGCCATTGCCTTCGAGAAAAAGGACAGGGAAAACTGGTAGTTATGGATCAAACACCTTTTTGGAAAGATGCCTGTCGTAAAAAATTTTTAGACCCCTCACAGATCGAATCTGCCTGCTTTTCGTTGAAAAAGACGGGGATGAGGCTTGCTACACTGAATGGTTCTTTCGACCTGATGCATGCCGGTCACCTACACATTATCTATGAAGCATCTAAACAAGCAGACATCCTGATTGTTGCCCTCAATACAGATCGCTCCATCCAAGAGTACAAAAACAAAGATCGACCCATTATCCCCCTTGAAAGTCGCCTAGAGATGATGTCGGCCCTTGAATTTGTGGATTATGTGACTTGGTTTGATGAAACTACACCCCTTGCTATCCTCGAAAAAATCCGTCCTCATGTGCATGTGAACGGCGCTGAGTATGGAGAAAATTGCATAGAGGCTGAAACAGTGAAAAAGTATGGGGGCAAAGTGCACATTGTGCCCCTTATCCCAGGACTCTCTACGTCGATGATTTTGAAAAAAGTGGCTACTGTATGCGTCTAATTGCAAGTCTTAAAAACGAAGTGCATGCAAAAGCTCTTTCTGCTCATCTAGAAAAAGAAGGGGTCCCGAACGAGCTCGAAATCACCCCCGTCACAGACTGGGGGAGCGATGACTACGGCAACTCCATCTGTACCCTCTGGATCTCTGATGAAGAGCTTTTAGATAAAGCTGTGCGGCTTGTGGGGGAATTTCAAGAAAACCCCTGGGATAAAAAATATGAGTCACAAAGCCCCCCTCCCCCTCCTGAAGAGGAGTTTTTAAGCCTGACTGAAGTGCAAGCTCAGGTAAAGAAAAACTTGCCTCCACCTCTTCCTGAACACCCTGTAGGCATGGCGACTTTTATCATTATGATGGTGTGCATTATCTTCTTTATTCTCACAATACTCATGCAGCCACAGCTCAAGCCCGGAGAAGCCCAGGTCGGCCCTCCTGGCGCTCTTGCAACATCCATGATTGAAAAAGAACTTTACTACGACTACCCAGAAACCTTTATCCTCTTTGGGCAGCTCTTTAAGACCTATGGAATAGAAAAGATAGAACGCCCCGAGCTTCTTCCCCCCGCGGGAGTAGCCCTCTTTGAAAGGTACCAGAAGAGCACCTATTGGCAAGGCTTCTACCAAAGGTGGGTAGATCTCTCCCTTCATCCGGGCGAAAAAACAAACACGACGCCTATGTTCGAAAAGCTACAAGAGGGAGAAGCGTGGCGTCTGCTTACTCCGATCTTTTTACATGCAAACATTCTGCATATTCTCTTTAACCTTCTTTGGTTTGTGCTCCTAGGCAGGCAAATGGAAGAGAGGCTGAAAAAATTCCGCTACCTTTTCTTTATTGTCGCCGTAGGGATCTTTTCTAACACCATGCAGTACCTGATGGGGGGCTTTAACTTCATTGGCATCTCAGGAGTTATCTCCGGGATGATCGCCTTTCTTTGGATGAGACAAAAACACTACCCCTGGGAAGGCTACTACCTTCAACCCAGTACGTATGGTTTTATTGCCTCTTTTATCGTCATTCTCGCCCTGTTGCAAACCCTTTCTTTCTGCCTAGAAATCTCAGGAAAACAACCCCTTCCCATAGGGATCGCAAACACGGCTCATATCAGCGGAGCGCTGCTTGGCTTTCTATTCGGTAAACTATCCTTTTTTTCTTGGAGAAGAGTCCCATGAGCGTGCGCGACATCATCATCTTAGGTTGTTCAAGCCAGCAGCCCACACGTCAGAGGAATCATGGCGCCTACTTTCTTCGCTGGAATGAGGAAGGCCTTCTCTTCGATCCGGGAGAAGGAACGCAGCGGCAGTTTATCTTTGCAGATGTTGCCCCGACCGCAATCAATAGAATCTTTGTGTCCCACTTTCACGGCGATCACTGCCTTGGTCTTGGTTCGATCTTGATGCGCCTCAATCTCGATAAAGTCACCCACCCTATCCACGTCTACTACCCCGCCAGTGGCAAAAAATACTTCGACAGACTCCGCTACAGTACAATCTACCATGAGCTGATCACGGTGATCGAACATCCTGTATCTAAAGCTGGCCTTGTGGAAGAAACGGATCAATTCCGCATTGAATGCGCTTTTATGGATCACCGCGTGGACAACATCGCCTGGCGCATCTCAGAAAAAGAGGAGCGAAAATTCCATCCTGAAAAGCTGCGAGCACACGGTGTCTTCGGGCCTCTTGTCAAAGAACTTGAGCAAAAGGGGGAAATCCTTCTCCATGGAGAAAAAATTACCCTAGCAGATGTCAGCTGGGTTCGTCCTGGCGATGTTTTTACCATCATACTCGATACCCTCCCTTGCCAAGCGGCAATCGATATTGCAAAAAATGCAACTGTCCTTCTTTGCGAAAGCACCTATCTTGAGGAACACGCCGAGCTTGCAAAAAAACACTATCACCTAACAGCCAAACAAGCAGCTCATATTGCCAAAAAAGCAGGGGCAAAAGCGCTCATCCTTACCCACTTCTCCGCACGCTATACACAGCTCAAAGGCTTTGAACAAGAAGCCAAAACCATCTTCCCCAATACCTATGTGGCTGAAGACCTCCGCCGCTTCCCCTTCCCAAAAACAAATTAAACAGAAAAAATTTTAATAAGATCTTACAATTAAATTATTGAGATAATTGAAGCTTCTTGTTAGTATAGACCGCATATTTTGTTAATTAAGGAATATCACATGTTAATAATATCTCGAATCGAACAGCAAATCAAAAACCTTCTTGTAGTGAGTAAAAACATAACTACAAATGTTTTAGGATACAGCTGGATTATGATCCATCATCGCTCCCCTTCCCTTTTTCAACTTTTTTCAACTGCGGTAAATAAGAGAACGATTCAAACGATGGGGCTCACCCAAGAAAGGTTTTCAAGGCTCCCTGTGGGGCTTCAGAAGGAGATTTCCCGCCACATCGACTCTCTCCCATTCAAATTAAAGATTTGTACAGCCACTAAGAATGAATGGTTGCACTATCTTCCTGCTTTGCCACAACGGAATCTTCTAATTCAATTTTTAGAAACCTTGACCTCCGATCAAACAGGGGACTTTTTGGAGGCCTTCTGGCAACTTGACCACGGCTCCCCTGAATTCCAAAAACAAGCAAATGAAATTATTGGCCAACTCCTCCATAATCTGGTAAAAGATAACCGCTTTTTTCCTATCCCACAACTCTCGAACAACACACCTTACCTTTCCATACCAAGAGATTTTCCCTTCCACGATCTCAAAACTCTCTGCTTAAAGATGCGCGACAACGAGTGGCAAAATCTTTCTGAAAGAGAGAGAAAAGAAATTGCCACCAACCTAGTCTCGTCTCTCTGGCGTCTATGGGACCCTGCATTATTTGATTGGGAGAACGCGGAGAAAAGCCCTTTTTTCACAAGATTTACCGCTTCTCCTCTACGCAGTCTTATATTATCTATCCCCAGCGAATTTCTGATTCACTCTCTAGTAGATAGCGCAAACCTTGAGTCATTAGAAGAGAAATTTACAAGCCTATTCGAAGAAGGAGAAGCGACAAACAAGGAATTTGCCGACCATCTCCAACAGAAGGAAGTTTTTCTTAGTTTGTTTCCCATGGAAAAAAAAGATGCCTGGACTCGTCTTTTTAAACCGATTTTACAATGTTTTGATCAGGAAAATCTCGAAACCATTCTTTTCTTTCTCCAGTCGAATCGTGATACTGTTATCATAAAAAACTGCCTACAGATTACGAAGGCCCTACTTGAAGGGCTAGCAGTCCATACACCTGGCTGGGAAAAGCAGATCATAGAAATCTGTAAAGATCAACAAACGCCCTATGACCAAGTCAAAACCTTTGGATGGTTCATCTCGCAGATTCTTTCTCTAGGGATCCCTGGGTTACAACAGGGGACCCAGCCACTCGAGGCAATTGAAGCTGCTTGCGCTCAACGCGTAAACCCAAAAGACGCACCAAAAGTCAACCAAATACAAGATGCCATTCGCCTCTGTTTAAGTGCTGGGGTAGCCTCAGATGTGAATTTTAGAGACCTTGACGCGAGCACATTTTTTTTCTTATACAGAGCTATCTGCTTAAAAGCAATTCAAGAAGACAAAATCGATCTCGTAGGACGTTGCTTTGGTGCAAGGAAATCGGCTTCCTTGATAGAAACTTTGCAAGAAGCAAGAAAAGAATTTCTCAAGCTAGAAAACCAAGATCTCAACAGATTATTAAACCCATGGGAAACAACGCATGAACAAGAAAAAAAGCTCAAGAGGCAAATAGAAAAAGCTGCTTTTATAGACTTGCCTCAAACTGTCTCGTCTTTTATCCCTCTAGCGCTTGCAAACATGGATGCAACTCAAAAAAGAGAAGGAGAATAAACCATGCAAACCCATTCGATACCAACAGAACGTACGAGTCTTCTAACAATACCCAATATTTTCATAAAAGGCCTAGAAAAAAGCAAAAAAATTGCAAGCTGTGCTGCCCAATGTCTGGCTAATTTGGCAAAAACGACCTCTGCCATCCACACCCAAATTCTTTTCAAGGCAAAAGAATGGTTTTACCCCTCTCTCCCTCTTCCCTTATTCCTAAAAATTGTAAATGAAGAATTTACTTCCGTTCTTCTTACAGCAGGCATAAGCATAGGCTCTCTTTTTTTTAAGAAGGAGACTAGCATCCTAACTGACATCCTAGTAGCTCATGTAAGCGCTTCTGTAACACTTTTGATTGATGATCCGATTTTACCCAAAGTTGCAAAACGAACAGGGACCATCGCTGGCCTAAATTACGTGGGCTATGGCAGTCTAGGTCATATTGCTGCTTTTATCTTCTGTTGTTTCAAGTTTGCACAAAGAGGTCAGGAAAGCGGGCTGTTGTTTGACACTTACCCAGAAAGGTTGCAAAATGCGCTGCATGCGTTCTATAAAGACACATATATAAGACATGGCGCGGCTGCCTTATCTCGAGAAGCGACTCCATCCAACACGTTCGGCACACTCGTACGTGACCCCTCCCAAATGCGAAGGTTCCTAGACCTGAAACCTGTGCAAGAGGCCTTAGGAGAAGAGATGGTCAATTTCTTGTCACTGCTTTCAGGGCTCCCTGAATTCTTAAGGAATAAAATAATGTCGAGCCTACTGTTCTACGAGATCGAGGTAAAAGAGGCGCTTAACGCTTATTTTGACGCTCAAGAAAATGAGGAAAGAAGAATCGAAAGCAATATCCTATTGCAAAATATTTTCATGATTCTCATGAAAGAGATTCTTCCAGATCCTTATCTTGAAGCTATCTGGGATCAGGGGTTTCTTTCCTTCCTTAAAGCTGCAGTACAAGAACCTTCAAGCGATGCTGCATGGGCCCCATTTAAAAAAGAAATAGAAGAAAAAATATTACGTATTCAAGCCATGTATCAAATCCAAGCCGACGATTTTGAATATGCACCCCTCAAAAAAAATCAGCTTGAGAACGCAAGAAGTTGGATCCAGGGAAAAGGAGTTTTCTATTTTCTTGAAAATCTCACTACGGACAAGCTTTTTCTACATGAGATGATGCTTGATCTTGTAAGCAACCCAAATTGGCAAGAAGGTATTAACCAACAAAGACTTACAGAAAACCTAGAGAGATACAAGAAAACCTATTTTCCAAGCGAGAAAAAGGATAAAGACCCTCTTATAAATAGCCTTATAGCTCCCTATAGCAACCTCTCTTGCCTACCGCAAAGAGATTTACTCGCGGAAGCTAGACAAAATTTTCCAGGGCAAGACCAAAAGGCTCTTCTTCTTGGGTACCTACTCAAGCAGTACACCCCCTTTGAAGTCCTGAAACTCCTTGGCTTCCCTAGATTCCTACAAGAAGAAGAGCTTCAAACGCTTAAGGATATCATCAACACACCAGGCACTACCACAGATGATATTAGACGAAAGCTAGAGTCGCTGATCGCTCGCGGAATCGGGTTGTAAAAAATCCTCTGATTAATTGAAGTTTAATGGAAATGGATGCAAGAATGTGTAGTCTACAATACGTATTATCAGGAGGTTAAGAATTTTAGAGGGGTTGTATTTGGTTTTTTTGCATTCAATCTTTTGATTGACGAATGGTATATCAGGATTCTTCTTTTTGCTTTTGCTTTTCGAGTGGTGGTTCTCGTTCCACTACATTTTTTTGTTGCGCAGGCTGCAAAGTTTGAATCCACTCGCAAATCTCTCTTCGCCAACGACGAATACACTCAATCATGGAAGAGCCAAGTGGCGCATCTTGTTCAGCTAACTCGCAGGTACGTAACGCTTGATAATAATTCTGTTTACGCAACTCCACATTCACTTTTACCGACCAATACCGTTCTATTATGACCAGATCTTGAGCGCTATACAAAATTCCAGCCACCGAATTCAGATGATGAGCAAGGATAAACTCTTTTGTAGCTTCAGAGAGCATATTATACTTCATATAGATTTCGCATCTTGCCAAATGGGCCGACCTTATTATAGGGGGCTGGTATTGGCTTCGGTTCTGCAAGATCTCCGAGTGCCCGTCCAAGAGGCTCTCGTCCTCTGGGGCAAATAGACTGCTTGCTCTTCCAAGGACACCGCTATCTTTTGAACTTAGATCGTCGCTATCTATTTGAGAATCTTCCTCTTGAGATGTAGTTGCCTCGTTCTCCCCAGCAACGATTAATCTGTCTTGTGCTTCTTTATTCTGATTATGCACGGCCATCCTCATGATGGACTCGCCAAAATAATGCCTAAGACGCGGAAAACCTTTTTCGCATTGAGAATCATTGGCCAATCTAAACATCTCAGCTGCGTCTACATATCTTTCTTGCAACAACCGAATGCGCCCTAATCCCATGGCTGCTTCATAGAAACTTGGGTTGCTGTGTAAGGCCTTCTCAAAGTAGGAACCTACCTCTTCCCAATTCTTCTGAGATTCCTGGCTTGAATGCTGTTCAGAAAGGTCCGAAGACGTGCTTGATGCTTCTGAATCTGTTTCTAAATCCCTGAGAGTCTCGTAGAGCATGCGTTCCGCCTTGTTCACAAGGGCAAGAACATAGAGATCGATCGCCAGTATACAACTTTCTTTAGGTGCACTCTTTTGCTGTAATACGCTACTCAGATTCTGTAAATAGCTGAAAACCTCCCCTTCCAGATCCGCTGAATAAGCGTTGACATCTTCAATCAAGAGACGCATGCCCCTAACTAGATGAGCATCAGCTTGCCCCTGATCATAGTGTAGAGCGAGTTCACAATATACGTCAGATTCAGGAGTCAAAATATCTTTTTTAGCCAGAGAGCTATACACGGTCGAGATAAGACGCCTTGCATGCACATCTTCCGGGTCCAACTCCAAAGCAAGCTTGCAAGCATCGAGCGCTGCTTGATACTCACCCCGCTCTCTATGTACAGAAGCTTCCCTAGAAAGCGCCATTTGTCTTTGTTGTTGAGCCAAGGAAAGCATTCTCACTCTTTCAGCAGCTATTCTTTGTATATACTGTGTGCGGCTCCAACGATTGCGGTATCCTATAACTAGCGCTCCATTAACATACTGAATATCACCCTGTTTAGGAAAAATGAGTTCTTCACGAAAATCTTTAAGGTTAGTTCGTGTTATGCCTTTTTTCATAGAAATATATAAAGAATCGCCTATCAAAAAGACAGAATTTGATGGATCGAAAGTCCCGCTGAGATTATATAAAGCGCGTCTGTGTACTAAGTCCCAAATGATTATTTGGGACTCAGATGCTCTAACAAGAGTGTTACCGCAAACGCGTAGAGCCGTTGTTTCCCCCATAAATCCCGACAGATTATATCTCTCTAAATTTTTATTTAGACCCAGTACGGTACAGCATGACTCTTGTTTGTTTGTAATGAGTATACAATCGCGATAAAAACAATACTGCCGCGGATAGGTACGTAGAGCCTGTTGCAAGGAAGAAGACGTCGGTATCTGGAACTCTTCGTACTCGTGTAAGTTGCCTTGCAAGTCTATGCTTCGAACGATCAAGAAATCTGCATAACTCATAGAGCCTACTGCGTATAGTTGTATCCCATCAAAATAAAATCCTATGAGATTACTAAATTCTCTGAGGTTACCCCTCTTCCAGAAGAATGTCCCTTGAGACACACCTTGAAGGTTCCACATTGTAAGAGAGTTCGCACAGACCGAGCAGGCTATCACTAGATCTTTTGTTTCGTCTACGTAGATTTGTACAATTGGATCCGATCCTTTAAATGCTGTGAGTACATTTCCTGTGTTTACATCCCGGATGCATAAGTTGCCTGTGGCCAAACCAGTAAAAATGAGTGTTTCAGAGGCATAAAGACTTCCCAACGAGTCGACTGGATAATAACCTGTTCGGCCCCCTTGCTCCACGAGCTCAATGGGAGGCAGTAACCGTTTGACGTTTTTTTCCCGACTTTCCAAAAAAGAATGCAAATCTTGCTTAGCACGCTTTGCCTTGGGCGGACTTAAGAAATTATTATGGGTTGCAAACACAATCCCAGACGCTTCGTGTGTCGAGCTACCTTCTCCTGGCCGCTTTGGTGCAGAGAACAAGGGATTTTGAGTAGATTTTACTGGCGGCACAAATGACATAATCACCACGTATAGTTAGTTTTACTAACTAAACTAAATTACAAAAAAACAAATATTTTGTCAACAACTTATATTTATATACAAACAAAATTAAAAACTATCTTCTGCCGACATCGTCTAGCCTCTCAATTTTTGCCAACTTTAACGGCTCTTAAAGAAGCCGTTGATTAAAAAAACCTTAACTAGGTGTTGTAAAATTATCAGGCCTTAAGCTATAACGAAGACATATGATGTTTATTCAAGCCTCCTATAGTTTTTTGGACTACTTGCGCACCCTGAAAGGCGCATCCAATCATACAATCCGCAATTATGCCGTCGACTTGAACGCACTGAAACAGTTTCTTGAGAAGAAATGGCATCCAAACCTTGGCACAGATAGCCTCCCAGCTAAAATCCAATACGATGTCTCTTACGAATTAAGATTCAAAGGAAGAGATGATCTTCTTCCACTCAAAGATGTGGATAGACGGCTACTTAGAGACTTCCTTGCAGAAATGAATGAGCATGCCGCTTCTAAAAAAACAATTGTCAGACGACTCTCGTCTCTCCGAAGCTTTTTTAAATACGCGATGGCACAAAAGCTCATCAGCGAAAACCCTGCTGAACAGCTTGAAACGCCTAAACTTGAAAAAAAAATCCCTTTGGTGATCCCCCTTTCTGAAGTAGAGAAGATCTTCAACCAACCCGATGTCAAGGACTTCTTAGGGTTTAGAGACCGAGTTATCTTAGAGCTCTTCTACAGCTCAGGTCTTCGTGTAGGAGAGCTTGTGGCATTAAATCGCTCCGATTTCAACCCTGACGCTTTGCTGATCCGTGTACGTGGCAAAGGAAAAAAAGAACGCCTTGTTCCCATCACAAAAGGGGCTTCTGAATGGATTAAAGCGTATCTGCAGCATGAAGATCGCCACCAAAACAAGGAAGGACATGCGGCCGAACAAGACAAGGAAGCCATCTTTCTAAACCGCCACGGCACAAGACTCACCTCACGCTCCGTAGACCGTAGTTTTGACAAATACATGACAGCAACCGGCCTTGCAGGCCACATCACCCCCCACACCATCCGCCACACTATTGCCACTCATTGGCTAGAAAGTGGTATGGATTTAAAAACGATCCAGGCCATTTTGGGTCATAGCTCTCTTTCTACCACAACAATCTACACACAAGTCTCTCCCCTCTTAAAAAAGAAAGTGTACGACGAAACTCACCCACGCGCCTAGAAAACCCTGAGCACCTTTTCAGTCCTAAACCTTTTGTGGCCGAAAATCAAACACTGAAACTTTTACCTTAGTACCAACAATCAATTTGCCCGATTGAATCTCGGTTAGCAAAACAGCAAGGTCATCTTGAAACGTTTCATCATATGTAACGATCTTTTTATCGAGATCCAATATACGGAAGGACCTATTACTACCCACAATAAGAAAACGTGGACCGCACGTCGGTGTTAATAATCTCTTCACTGAATCCTTCATATCAAAGTCCTGAAGGGTGCTTTTTGTATTGAGATCCCAAATTCTGATCATCCCTTTATCTGTTCCTACAAACAGAGTTTGTTCTCGAAACGCAAAACAGGTAATTGAACCTTGATGACCTTTAAAACTAAAAGGCTTTATTGTAGAACTGATATCATGTTGCCAGACCGCGCCTTCAACTGATCCTGTGAAGAGAGATTCTGCTTGCAATCCCAAACATGTAACTCCACTCCCGTCTGTTCCGTAAAAGGTCGTTTTCTGCTTTCCCGTTGCAATATCCCACATCTTTGCTGTAGAATCGCTGGAACCTGTAAAGAGAAATCCTTGATGTGCAATCAAACAGTAAAGTGATTGAGTATGACCCGAAAAAGTCTGGAGGCATACACCTGTCTGAATATCCCACATTTTTACAGTCAGATCGTACGAGGCTGTAAAAAGAGATCCCTCATGCACTTGTAAAATGTTAACCGGAGATGTATGACCCTGAAAATGTCGCAGAACTCTGCCTGACTCAACATCCCACATTTGAGGTACAAGCTCATTTTGTCCTGCTGAAAAAACAAAAGAACCGACTGAAGCAAGAGAGGCAATGTTCCTCAAATAACCAAGACCTCTATGAACGTGCTCACAACGCCCGGTTTCCACGTTCCATTTTTTTATGACTCCCTCACCTGAGCCACTCATAAGAATCTGCTTTTGCAACATATATGCTTGGGCTTTTTCACTGAAATAGCCAGCAGGATCAATTCCTTCCTCTGGAGCTGAAGTTGCAAAAGAGAAAAAAGCAGTAATCCGACCCTCTGCAAAATTTCTCTGTGTAGAAAACCAAAAACTATATTTTTTCAAGACAGAACCTTCTTGCTCTTCCAGCTCATTGGCATCCTTTACCTTTTGCCAAAACGGGATCATAGCTTTATCTGCAACAAAGCGCCACATGCGACACACTTGAGCAGCCTGCGCTAATTCTCTTGGCTTAAGGTAGCCAAAAATATTCATAACGATCTCACATGGAAACCAAGGCAAACCCGACCTTGACAAACTCATTGTATTAATTGCTTGCATAAAATAAACACCAAAATAATAAACAAAAAAAACATTTAAGATGTTAAAAAATAGATTTGTTCTTTAAGTCAACAAAAAACATGACTTGTTAAGATATACACATAATGAACTGAAAATTTGATTTTTTTTGGGTATATTAGGCACAACAGTCTCGTCTGTATTTGACGAAAGGACTACGTTTGTGTTATATTCTCAGGAGCGATGATCACACTCGATGAAATCTCTGTAGAAGTCGGCGGCAAGCTGCTTTTTGAAAATGTTTCCATGGCGTTTCAGCCAGGAAATAGATATGGCTTAACAGGCCCAAATGGTGCCGGAAAATCCACCCTGCTTGGCGTCATCATGGGGCGCCGCGAACCCACAACAGGCCACGTCACCCTCCCTCGGAAGGTGGGTATACTGCGTCAAAATATCGCCGATTTCGAAGGTTACGGTGTAATCGAAACGGTTGTCATGGGAAATGAGCGCCTTTCCAAAGCCCTCCACGAAAGAGATATTCTCTACGAGAAAGAAATGACTGATGAGATCGGCATGCGCCTTGGCGAACTCGAAGAGATCATTGCAGAAGAGGATGGGTATAGCGCTGATACAGAAGCAGAAACACTGCTTGCTGGTATGGGGGTTCCAGAGGAATACTACACATTAAAAATGGGGGAAATCCCGACTGATATGCAGTTTAGGGCCCTTCTTTGCCAGTCCCTCTTTGGAAACCCAGAAGCACTGCTTCTCGATGAACCTACGAACCATCTTGATTTGGAGTCCATCGGTTGGCTTGAAAATTTTCTCCACAGTTATACAGGAACGCTCATCGTCATCAGCCACGACAGACACTTCTTAAATGCTGTGACGACCCACATTGCCGACATAGATTACCAGACGATCATTCTCTACCCTGGAAACTATGATGACATGCGGGAGGCGAAGACATCGGTCCGTGACCAGGAAGAGAAAGACGCCAAATCAAAAGAAAAAAAAATTGCACAGCTGCGGGAATTCGTTGCGAAATTCGGCGCCGGAACAAGGGCAAGCCAAGTCCAGTCTCGTATTCGTGAGATAGACAAACTCCAACCCCCCGAACTAAAAAAGTCCAACATCCAGCGCCCCTATATCCGCTTTATTCCTACGGAAAAAGAGCCTGGTAAAATTGTCTTAAAGGCAGAAAACCTTGTAAAGGGCTACGACAATTCTATAGTCATTGACCGCTTTTCTCTAGAGGTCGCAAGAGGGGATAAAATTGCAGTGATCGGTAACAACGGAAGAGGAAAATCCACCCTTCTGAAGATGCTATCCGGTGCGCTTCAACCAGAAAAAGGGACTGTAGAACCAGGCTTTCAAGTAAAACTTGGCTACTTTCCGCAGAACCATGAAGACGTAATCGATAAAAAGAGCAAGGAAACCGCCTTTGAATGGCTCCAGAAGCAAAAAAGTGGCGTGTATGAACAAGAAATCAGAAGTGTTCTTGGGAAGATGCTCTTCGGGGGCGATGATGCCTTTAAGCCCCTCTACGCACTCTCTGGAGGGGAAACTGCACGCCTTCTGCTTGCCAAACTGATCCTTGTGGATAACAATCTCCTCATCCTCGATGAGCCGAACAACCACCTTGATCTGGAGTCAGTATCTGCTCTTGCCTGGGGTCTGAATGAGTACAAAGGAACAGCCGTTTTTGCAACCCACGACAGGGACTTGATTGAACAAGTGGCTACAAAGATCATCAGCTTTGAAGAAAAAGGGATACGGATCTTTAATGGGACGTACGCAGAATACAAGGCAAAATGAAACAGAAGTTTCTCTCACTTTCAAGAGCCTCTCAGCACAAAAAATGCGCTGACAAGCTAAGAGAGCTGTACGAATCTTGCCTTATGCTCGAAGAATGGATGGGTCTTACACCAGAATCGCTGTCCCATCACTATCACGCCCACATGCTGCTTGCCGGCAAATCGCTTAAAGAGCACAATCTTCTATCCTCTTGCAAAAAAACCGATCGCGATAGGGGCTCTCCCCCACTTCCGATTGCGATTTACTTAGATAACATACGGTCTGCCCATAATGTGGGAAGCATCATCCGCACAACAGAATGCCTCTCCCTCGGCACAATCTACTTCTCTGCCAAAACCGCCACTAAAGAACACAAGCAAGTACGAGATGCCGCCATGGGGACAGAAAAACATGTCACCTGTATCTACGACACGCCTGTAAAAGATCTCCCCTCCCCCCTCATCGCTCTCGAGCTAACAGAAGATGCTATCCCGTTGAAGAAGTTTTTGTTCCCTCCCTGTTTTACTCTCATCCTGGGCAACGAAGAATTCGGTTGCAGCGAAGAGTCCTTAAAGCTTGCGGACCATAAAGTCTATATCCCCATGTTTGGCCGGAAAAACTCTTTAAATGTAGCCAACGCCTTTGCCATAACAGCTTATGAAATCAGGAGGCAGCTTTCCAATGGATAAGCAAAAAAAACAAGAAGCCATCGCCTCTCATTTTAGAGCGATTTTCGAAATTCTTGGAGAGAAAACAGAAACTTTAAAAGACACCCCGCAACGACTAGCGAAATTCTATAGAGAACAAGTCTTCTCCTTTTTAGAAGGCGAAGACAAGCTTACCTTAAGCCCCCTGCTAGAAGGGGAAACAGCGACACTGATTACCGCAAAAGTACCCTTTATCAGCTATTGTGAACACCATCTTCTACCGATTGATGGCATTGCCTATCTCTCTTATCAGCCTCGAGGAAAGATTGCAAAGCTTGCTCACTTCAATGAGATTGTCCGCCATTTTGCCAAAAGACCACAGCTCCAAGAGAGGCTTTGCACCCAGATTGCCGACACCCTAGCAAATATTACAGGCTCAAAAGATGTCGCTGTGATCATCAAAGCCAAGCACTACTGCACCCTGGCCACAGACAAGGAAGGTCGCCCCACAACGCTTGTGACATCAGACATCCGGGGCAAACTTAAAACTCACAAGCTTTCAGGCCCTCTTTAACGAAAATTAACAGTTCATGCCTACAATAGTTGGTATGACTGTATATCTTCAAAAATTTTCTGCACAACAAGTGCATGCACAGGTTAAAGGATCTAATGCTTTCACTGGGAGACTTCTCTATGGAAAGGCAACCGCTTATTCCCTCTGCGGCATAGTCTACCATATAGCTCTTACCACCCTTTACACTACGCAATTCTGGCGGCAAACAGGACGAAATGAATTCTGTCGCCATTACTATCTTATCCAAGCCAACGTAATCGCTCTTGCTATCAGCATCTTAGGTATTGGTCTTAAAGAATACGCCGAACAAATTCCTGAACGTATTTTGGCACGCGCTAATCGTCAATTGACTACCTTGTTAGAGGAAGCAAAAAAAGATTATCAAAACCACGTGGCCCGCGTGCAAAAAGCAAAAGTCGCAAATATCGGGCCGCATGAAACTCCTCGTCTCGACGCTTTTGAAAAAATCACAAGAAGACGAGGCGTCAAGCTAAATCTGCTCACGATAGTCAAGGAAAATGATTGGAAAAAAGAAGCGGACCCTACAAATAAATTTTCCCTCTATCAGGCCATTTCTACAGCAATCAACGAGCGGAAATACAAACTAAAAAACAAAGCAAGATCTACCCCCATCACCAAAGAACAGTACGACCGGTATCTTGTTACAAAAGGGGAAAAAGGGGTCAAAAAAAACTTAGACGCTCTAGATGCTTTCTATTGGAATGAGGCCAGAAAGATCCAACAAACTCACCCTAAAAAATTTAATGGCGAGACCGCTGCTCTTCATTGCAGTAAAATACGAAACGAACTGAACCTAAAGCTCAAGCAACTGCAGCACCGGCTTGAGAACGCGGCTGATAAAGACAGGTTCTACTACCACAACTTCCTTCGAGAAAGCCAAAATCTCTACATCGCTGCGGAGAAAACTTTAAAAGCAAGGCTCCATGAAAAGGGGTGGTGGAGAAACATGATTTATCCTCTCATGCAAAAGATTCCTGTGGTTGCAATTCTTGCAAACTGGTGGGATAGATGGTATGATCCCGTGGTTCTTTAAAAAAATAAGGGCTAACATGTTTTCTGTTTATTTGACCAAACGACCTTGCGCCTCCAAAGCTTACATCGAGAAGGCCCGAGTTGACTTGCAGCAAAAAAACAGCTCGCGATTTATACGATTTGCATTTTTCCAAGGAGCCATAATCGGGGTTGCTGAATCAGTCTATTACCTCTTTAGGCGTATTATCGCAGATCTGCGTGACGTTTTACTGATGTCTGGAACTACGGGAAAAACTTCTAAGGAAAGAAAGTTTAGCATACTCTCCAGGGCAGGCTTTGTCGCTGCTGGTATCGGATTCATAGGTCTTATCTCACCCCAACTCGCTGCCTCTCTCCCTGAAAAAATTGATCGCAAGACAGATGCTGCTTTCGAAGAAGTCTTTCGTAAGTTCGAAGCCAAAGTTACCTCGCAGCTGAGCCAAGCACGGGCAAATCATGCAAACGTACAAGGCGCTGTAGAAAAGCATATGTTTGAGCAAAGAGCAAAAGACTATCAAATGGAAGCTACGCGACTTGAAAAATCGCTAAGAGATTTCCGTTTCAAGTCGGGAGACAAAAATGAGACCTTGCACAAGGCAAAAATGCAGACTCGCCACTTTATCCGGTTTCTCCTCATTGAAATGCACTACATTTGTAAAACAAAAAAAGAGTATGAGAACTATTTGATCCGGCTCGTGCCCAAGATGGAAGAAATCAGCCTTTCTCTTCTTTTTGAAAGACTCAATGAAATCGTAGAAGAACGAGAGAAAACAGAGGGATCTAAATTTCCTCTTGCCTCCTTCGCCGCAAAATTTAAAGAAGAGTTTCCTGAGAATACAGAAGACTCTCCTTTTTGGAAGAAGATACATGAACTAGGCCGCGAGGTGAAAGGAGTAAGCTCCTTCCGAAAATTTGCGGAAACCCTTCATGAAATGGAAAAGAAAAAGATGGTAGAAATGCAGAATTTTGCCTACCCGAACATTTTTCTCCGCAGCTTCCGTTACCTAGTAAAAAAGACCCCGGCCTTTTTAGCCACGCCTCTAGAAAACATCATAGACCCAAGCCCCCCCCTTGCCGAAGGCAAGGTCACGATAACAATAAGGTAATACGTAAGGAGATTCCGATGCAAGCCCCAGAACCATATGCAGTATCCGTTAAGCAAGACTTTTTCATTTCTCTAAAAAAACGGGGTGAGATTGTGCTCAAAGAGGTCCAAAAAAGAGGTCTATTTGCCGTAGCGACCATACCTCCTATCGTATACGTTGTTTATCATGCAATGATGGCCATATTCTACCAAGCCAAAGAGCTCTTCACTACCAACAAAGAGGAACTGTCTACCCAGAAAGCCTTCCATACCAAAGAAGCAAAGTCTTCCATTGAAGATGTATGCCATCGCATACTAGGTTCTATTTCTCCAGACTTCGGATATGAGATCATCACAAAAAAACAAGCAGACAATGGGCTTTTGTTGCCTCCTGCAGCAGATGCAAATCCACCCGATATCAACCCAAGCTTTGCAACCCCTGCACCTCTTGTCCCATCTCAACCTAGCTTTTGGGAGACAGCCTCAAGTTGGATCGAAGAAACGTTCACAGCCGCCCACGTGATCCTTGAGGGATCTACTGCCTTAGATGCGTTTGTGGGGCGTCTGGAGGAAGAACTGGTTGCTAGCGCAAGAGTACTAAAAGAGGCTCTTCGAAGATCGCTACCGCAGCCTACCTATCAACAGACAGTGGAACAGACCATCAGAAACAAGGCACGGACCATTTCCCAAAGTTATGTTGCAAAAGTGAATGAGCTAAAAACGCAGTTCAACCAAGCTGAGAATAAAGCAGAAATGCTCCCTTCTCTTAAAACAGCGCTTGCAGAAGCAAAACAGCAAGCAAATGCTAGCTTTGCAAGCTTGCTTCTACCCAACCTTTCAGAATCTCTTCTTGCAGAAGGGCAGCCCTTAGTGGAAAGCACAATAACAGAGGTAGATCAAGAGCTTACTCGCCAATACCCAGGTCTAAACGCCCAATTTAGAGAGGATATGCAAACTGTCCTATCATATAGCATTGTTACAGACCCCGAAATCACAGCTGCCGTAGCAAGGTGTGAAGAAGCTATAAGACAGGAGCTAGGAAACTTGAAAAAAGCAATTGAAGCATTCAACCTCTTTGCGCGCTCTGTGCAGCAAATCAAAGAAAGAAGAATAGCCCTCATCAGAGCTCTTAGAGTCAGCCATCCCAATCTTGAAGCAGACTTTAGTATAGCCATTCGAACGCTTCTCAACGGAATCCAGGAACAGGAATATGCACCAAGATCCAAACTCGTCATCAGCAACTTAGAAAAAGCGCAAGGAGCAAACACAGCCGCAGTCGCTCATGCTATCCAAAACAACACGCTTTTTGTACCGCCTGCACCATCTCTGTTCAGTAGACTTTTTGGCTCTTAAGCATTGTAGCTAGAAGAGCTAACAGAGCCACCTGTGCCTGTCCAGTTCGTGTGGAAGAAAGTTCCCCGAGGCGCGTCTATCCTTTCATAGGTATGCGCGCCAAAAAAGTCTCGCTGCGCTTGCAGCAGATTCGCAGGTAGACGCTCTGACCTATAGCCATCATAAAAGAAGAGAGCCGTTCCGAGGCAAGGTATGGGTATTCCAGCAAGAGCTGCCTCGGCAACGACTTGTCTAAACCCAGGGGTTGCTGCCTCCATCTCCCCTGCAAAAAAGGGATCGAGCAAAAGGTTTTGCAAGTTAGGATTCAGCAAGTACGCATCGCGAATCTTCCCAAGGAAACGAGAGCGGATAATGCATCCCCCTCGCCACATCAGGGCAATACTTCCAAAGTTTAACTTCCACCCCAGCTCCTTTGCCGCATCGCGCATCAACATAAATCCTTGCGCATAGCTAATGATTTTGGAGGCGTAGAGCGCCTTTTCTAGACAATTTAAAAATTCTTCTTTATTTTTTATAGCAGGCTGTGCATTTGGGCCCTTAAGGACTTGGCTTGCCTTTACTCTCTCCTCTTTCAAGGAAGAAAGGCATCTTGCAAAAACAGCTTCTCCAATAAGTGTAAGAGGCATCCCCATATCAAGCGCATTGATCGCTGTCCATTTCCCCGTTCCCTTCTGGCCCGCTACATCCAAAATTTTATCCAAAAGCGAAGAGCCACCCTTATCTTTCACAGAAAAGATTTTGCTTGTAATCTCAATCAGATAGCTATCCAGCTTTCCTTTATTCCAAGCGGAAAAGACTTTCCCCATCTCCTCTTCCGAGAGAGCCAATCTCGAGGACATCAAATGATACGCCTCACAGATCAGCTGCATATCGCCGTATTCGATTCCATTATGCACCATCTTCACATAGTGGCCAGATCCCCCCTCCCCCACCCAATCACAGCAAGGTTCACCATTTTCCGCCTTGGCTGCTATCGCTTGGAAAATCGGCTTGACAAGAGGCCACGCGTCGGCATTCCCACCGGGCATAATAGAAGGGCCATGCCGCGCTCCCTCTTCCCCTCCAGAAATCCCGGTCCCGATAAAAAGAATCCCTTTTTTTTGTAGGTCGCGCTCTCTTCTTGTGGAATCGGGATAGTAACTGTTGCCACCATCAATGATCACATCCCCTTTGGAAAGGTAGGGAAGAAGATGCTCAATGAACTGGTCAACGGCCTCGCCCGCTTTTACCATGAGCATAATCTTTCGTGGGCGTTTTAGCGATTTAACAAACTCTTCGATCGACCTCGTCCCGCGTACTTTTGTTCCTTTTGCCTCATTTTGCAAAAATTCATCGACCTTCGAAACAGTCCGGTTGAAGACCGAGACCCGAAAGCCGTGGTCATTCATATTTAACACTAAATTTTGCCCCATTACGGCAAGGCCAATCAACCCGATATCTGCCTCTTCCATCCTAATCCCTATTTATGTTAAAATTGTGCATCCTGTTCTCGTAGCTCAGGGGATAGAGCGAGCGCCTCCTAAGCGCTAGGTCGCGCGTTCGATTCGCGCCGAGGACGATTTTATTCACTTTTTCTCCTTAAAAAGCGGTCCAATCCAGACGCTATCCCATCTGCAATCTTTTTCCGATATGTGGCGTCTAAAATCTTGTCCCGCTCTTTTGCATTCGACAAAAATCCACCTTCAACTAGAATCGCTGCCATCTTAGTCTCACGGATAACAGCAAAATTGCCGTGCTTCACCCCCCGGGACTTGGCATCTGTCTCTTCAAGAAAACCATCCAACACATCTTTTGCTAAGGCTTTAGAAACAAGACTTCGTTTTTTATCTTTGTCGGTATTGTAATAATAGACTTCCACCCCTTCTGCCGATTCTACGGGGGCTGTATTGTAATGGACGCTCACAAAAAGGTCAGACTTATGATCTGAGGCAATTTTTGCTCTTGCCTCCAGTTCAATAAAACGATCATCCTTGCGCGTCATGAGGGTCCTATATCCCATGAGTGCAAGGGCTTGCCTTAACTTATGCGCAGTATCTAGGGCTAGCACCTTCTCTTGGTAGCAGGGCTGGCATTCTTGGTGTGCTCCCAAATCTTTTCCTCCGTGCCCAGGATCTATCATGATGAGCGTCTGCTGAGGATGGTGCCGAAAGTGTGTTTTTTTATGCTGTGCTGCAGCGATGGAGTCTCCCACAAAGAGTAGGAAAGCGCATGCCAGCATCCGAACGTGTCTCATCTACACCTTGTTCCTTCTAACTTTTGGCAGAGCTCTTTGGCCACAGTAGCATCAGAAAAGGGACGTGTGTGTGTAGCAAAAATCTGGTAAGGTTCATGCCCTTTGCCTGCAAGTACCACTGTATCACCTGGCTCTCCGAGTGTGAGAGCAAGCTCGATTGCCTTCTCTCGATCAAGCTCTACTTTATGCCTCTCTGGGTGCAAAAATCCTTTTCTAATCTCTTCTGCGATCGAAGCCGGATTTTCGCTACGAGGATTATCAGAGGTTACAACACAAAAAGTAGAGTAGTGTTCTGCAGCGCGCGCCATCAAAGGTCTCTTTTTTCGATCTCGATCCCCACCACAACCAAAAAGTGTGATGATCCTTGCCTTTGCGGTCTCTTGAAGCGTTTTTAAAATATTTTTCAAAGCATCCTCAGAATGCGCGAAATCAACGAAAATTTGCAACCCCAGATTATTAGAAATCGCTTGCAGCCTTCCCGGAACAGATGAAAACTGGCTTGCCGCCCTCGCTACATCCACAAGGGAATGCCCATACGTTAAAGCAGCACTCATGGCAGCAAGGCAGTTGTATATATTAAACCGTCCCATCAGGGGGAAAAGAAAAGAAACCCTCTCCCCATTATACTGGAGGGTAAGTTTTGTTCCCCCGTCTACAAACGCATACTGCTTCACAAGAAGGTCGCATCCTTCTGAAAATCCATACCAAAAAAGGCAGGCTTTTGTTGCCTCAGCCATTTTAACACTCATCGGCTCCTCTCGATTGAGCACTGCAAAAGATCCTTCTTTTAGTCGTTGAAAAAGAAGCTTTTTTGCCT
>CAZBXE010000006.1:54382-108776 GCA_964496125.1 uncultured bacterium
CCATATGCCTCCATGGAGTGATGATAATCTAGATGGTCTTGTGTAAAGTTTGTAAATACTGCTGTTTTAAACTCGATTCCATCCACTCTTCCCTGTGCAAGAGCATGAGATGTCACTTCAAAAACGGCTGCCTTACAGCCCGACTTTTCCATTTCATGAAGGTATTCATAATTTGTGAAAATATCTGGTGTGGTCATAGTAGCAGGAAAGCTCTTTTTGCCAAGGCGCACTTCTACAGTCCCCACCATCCCTGTAGGGAGCCCCAAGGTTTCTAAGAGGTGGCTAAGAAGAAAAGCTGTTGTCGTCTTCCCATTGGTACCGGTAATCCCTGTAATGGCAAGTTTTGAAGCACTATCTTGATAGAATTGCTTGGCAATTTCTCCTAGCTGCTTTTCCAGATCTCTTACCACAATTTGAGAAACTTTCCCTTTCCACTCTTCTAAAAAATGATCTGTGAGAATAGCAAGAGCCCCTTTTTCCACAGCTTCCCCAATAAAAGCACCCCCATCGAAAGCCTGCCCCTTTCGCACGACAAAAAGAAAGCCCGGGAAAACAGCCTTTGAATGTGCCGTTATCCCTGTGCACTTTCCCTCATCTAAAAAATCTTCTAACGATTGTTCCATCTCTTGCGCTCTTCAGCAAGTTCCAAATTTTCTTTTTTCCAAAAGGTGTTCGTCGGATCATCAGGGGCCTGTCCCAAATACGCAAGAGCCCTTTCCGCCACCTTTAAAAATATAGGCGCTGCACACCCGCCCCCAAAGGCATTGACCTTCTTTGCATCTGGCTCATCGATTGCGATTGCGAGCACAAAGGGGGGATGGTCTACACAAGGGCTTCCAATAAACGTAGCAAAGTGCTTCTTCTCCCCGTCCATGTACTGTCCCCCTATAAGTTTATTTACAGTACTCGTCTTTCCAATTTCTGTATAGCCGGGAATTGCCCCTCGGTTGCCTGTGCCGCCTGGCTGCATCACAAATTTAAGCCCTTTTACAACCTCATGCAACGCAGAATCGCTTAAAACCTTTTTAGGTTCTTTCCGATGCTCTGTTTTTACAAGGGTTGGTGTGACAAGATAGCCGCCATTTGCAAAAACAGAAAAGGCACGCACACACTGTAGCGTAGTCGCTTGGAGGTTATATCCCATAGCAAGAGAAAAAGGGGTCGGCACAGACCACTCGAGTGTCCCGTTCGGATAGAGCTTTCCTGGGCGTGGAAGCATACCTGGGCTTTCGGCAGGAAGCTCAACGCCTGTTCTTACTCCATAGCCAAAAATGTTTTGCAAAGCATTTCTGTACCAGTTTCCTCCAAGCCGCGAAATAATCCTTTCAGCAAGCCTTCCCATATAGATATTCGACGACTTTTGCATGGCGCTATACATATTTTGGTAGGCGATACGACTGACATCGGTGATCTCCTTTTTCCTTCCAGGAAATTTTCCGTCTGCTGTATTGAAGATCTCCTCAGGATGAAAAAGCGGCGGCTCCCCCCGACGTGCAAGCTCTTCGTTTGCCACAAGAGCAATTGCCACAGTCAAGGGTTTTGCAAGAGACCCGGGTTCATTTGCATCTGTAACCGCTCGCACCACCGTATGGCGAGCCTTTTCTGGGCTTTGAAAATAGCTTGCATACTCGGCAGGATAAAAAAAAGGATACTGGGCAAGAGCCAAAATCTCCCCTGTATAGGGATCCATCATCAGACCCCAGCCCCCTTTTGCCTCTGAGCGAACAACACCCTCTTCGATCTCCTCTTCTAAGATCTCTTGTAAGACATGATTGATTGTAAGATAAATATCTTGCCCATGTTCTGGAGGAGTAATGATCTCGCCTGTTTCAAAATTGTGCCTTGGTGAGCGCATGAGCCTTCTTTTACCAAGTTTTCCTTTAAGCACGTCATTATAGTAGAGCTCGAGTCCGCCTGTAGGGACAGCTTCCTTTGTGATTTCATCTTTCTGATGCTGGATGGTGTGTAACACCTGTCCCAGTAGTTTACCAAAAGGGTAAGAGCGCTGGTAATCGACTGTAAAATAGAGCGTATTAGAGGGAAGTTTATTGCGCTTGGCAAAGGGAAACCACCACTTTTGCACTTTCTCTCTATCCTCTGCGGTCAGCCACATAGCAAGCTTGCGGCTACGGCTTTTCATCTGAAGCTGTCTTTCAAGCTCCTTTTTCTCCTCTGGAGTCTCAGAAAGAAGCTCAGCAATACTGAGTGCCACTTCTTCTTTTAACTCTTGCGGGATCATCGCAGCATCAGCAAAGAGATGAAACTTCTGGATATCGGTTACAAGCTTTTGAGGCCTCTCTTCATGTTTTCGAGAAAGAGAGGTGTTAGCATAAAAAGTCCCTCGCAAAAACGGCTCTTCGACAACGAGATAATGCTGTTTATCTGCCTCTGCCGACCAGCGATCTCCCTCTATGATCTGGATGTGATAGAACTGCATCACCAAAAGGGAAAAAAGGGCAAACAGAAGAGAGACTAGAAAAATAAAGCGTTTTTTATCGTTTTTTGTTGCCATGATGCAAGACTACAATATCCTTCGTATAAGGAAATTGCAAATGTACAAATTCATGCTGTTTCATCAGCTCCATCAGATGGATGGGGCTTTCGAATTGGTCGATTTCATACTGAAGTCTGGTATTTTCCTCTTGTATCAGCTTTAGCTCCTTTTGCAAAAGAGGGATTTTTAAACGAAGCTCCGTCAAGTGATTCAACTGATTAATGTAGGCACAAAGAGTAAACCCTAAGGCGAAAATGCAAAGCAGAATCTGGATAAGCTTTGTCACACCCTCTCCACAACACGAAGTTTTGCGCTCGCAGCCCTTGGATTTGCCTTCTGCTCTTCTAGGCTTGGAGAAATCGGTTTTTTTGTAACTATATGCACTCTGACAGGCTTAGAAACAAACATTCCACCGACACCCACCGTATCCATCTTGTCGCTTGCTTCAAATCGAAAGAGATTTTTCACGATCCTATCTTCTAAACTATGAAACGAGATGACAGCAAGCCTTCCCCCTTTTTCGAGTCTATCAATGGCTTTAGGAAGTACCTTTTCTAAAACAGCAAGCTCACTGTTGACAAAGATGCGGAGAGCTTGAAAGACAAGCGTTGCTGGGTGAAAGCCTTTTTTCTGGTACGGATGAAGCGAGCGCAAGAGAGAAGCAAGCTCCTCTGTCGTTTCTATCGGCGCCTTTTTTCTTGCTTCGACAATTAACCTAGCAGCTAGACGACTTTTTTTTTCTTCTCCATACTCATAGATGATGTCAGAGAGATCTGCTTCAGGATAGGTATTTACCACCTCATAGGCTGTCAGACGAAGAGAATTTTGGTCCATTCTCATGTCAAGCGGCCCTTTAAATCTAAAACTAAAACCGCGCTCGGGACGATCGATCTGCATCGAAGAAACGCCAAGATCGAGAAGCATACCCGAAACATGCTCTATCTCAAGAGGTTGCAACACCCGCTCAAAGTCTACAAAATTGCACTGAAAAAAGCGGCATTTTTGCTCCCACGGAGCTAAAACCGCCTGCGCCAAGGCAAGAGCGTCCCTATCCTGGTCAATCCCTATATAGGTTTTGATTTCAGGGTGAGCGGAAAGCAGCGCTTTTGCGTGCCCTCCGGCTCCAAGGGTGCCATCTACAATGACGCTCAGGTCTTTTCCTTGAAAAGCTGCAACTACCTCTTCCTTGAGAACTGATATATGGGGCGAAGTCATCCTATTAGTTTAATCGAAATTGGAAAAAATGGTACAATAAGAAATGAGGGAAGCAGGCATTTTTTCTATCCCCTTGAGGTTCAAATGGCAACGATTGACAAATTAGACATAGGTATCTATTTCCAGTACGCCAGCCGGGCAGAATTCGTCGAGCAACTCAACAAGCAATACCACTTTGACGTTGCACATGAAATCCCCCCCCAAACGCAAGTGGTCGACTATGTGCCTAAGCCTTCAGAGCTTGACATTATCTTTGGTGTCGCCTCACAGATGACCCCCTGGGCCTATTTTATGGCACCGCTTAGATTTCGTTCCACTCGTCGGACTCCTTTTACAAGGTCAAGAGTAACAACCCTCTTTGGCGCCGATGAAGAGCAAGCTGCTCTTGAGAGCACTCTGGGAAGCATTGTCTGCGCAAATAAAGAAGAGGAAAACGAGAAAGCAGCCCTCATCCGCTGCTGCAAGCAGCTTGGTCAAATCAATGATTGGATCGGCTTTATTACCGGAAGAATCGGTCAATTCTTACAAGGGTAAACAATGGACTGGAAAAAAATGCTTGGATGGACAGAAGAGCACCTTGAAGATTTACGGTCGATCGGCTTCTCCTATATCCGGCAAGGAAAGTATGAAATCGCGCTTTCCTTCTTTGAAGGTCTAAGTGCCGTCCACTCGAACGAGCCTTATGATCTAGAAACATTAGGAGCCCTTTACTTGCAGCTCGGCAAGCCAGAGCAAGCAATCAAATACTTTAACCAAGCCCTGCAATTTGAAGGAGACCACACAGCTACACTTCTCAACCTTTGTAAGGCATTTCTCATGATGGGCAAAAAGGACGAAGCTTTAAAGCTTGCCCACATCTTGAAAAACGAGCCTTCTCCGGAAGTCTCTAATGTGGCCAAAGCCCTCATCCTGGCCTATGGTTAAATCTCCTTTCATGACACGAGAAAACTCGACCCTTCAGGCTTTCAATTCATTTGGGTATAACTGTAGACTTTGCTATTTTTGAGAGATTTGCAACAAGTTGGCAATTTCGCATATCCCCCACCGCTTCATTGTTTTAATTGACAATAAATTGCTTACAATTCAAAATATGAGTGATTATTCCAGGTAAACTGAAAAAACTTAGGGTTTTGCATAAACCGGTTTGCGTTGTAGTTGTACGGACCCCTTTTTCAATACGTGGGAACAAATTGTTTAACTATAGGAGTTCGGACATGGTCCGTGAGGAAAGTATGATGTTTTTAATGTCTGATAATCATAAAATCAGAGTGATTATCTCTAAGCGAAAATAAACCCTCACCTCATATTCCCCTATATTACAAACATTTTTATTGCCACCTTAGGAAAGATTCCATGATTAACCAGCTTTTTCAAATTCTCACCGGAGCAGATGCCTTTTTTTGGGGCTACATTGGTTTTGCCCTCATTTTCAGCCTCGGAGTCTATCTTACTGCCAAAACACGCTTCTTCCAGTTCCGGGCCTTCCCTTTTATCGTCCGCACCTTCTTCCAGGAAGTCCTCCAAAGATCAGGAAGCGACCGAGGCATCCACCCTCTTAAAGCTTTTTTTGCTTCTGTCGGCGGCATGCTCGGAGTGGGAAACGTCGTTGGTATTGTCACCGCCCTCCAGCTTGGAGGTCCAGGAGCCTTGTTTTGGGTGTGGGTCGCCGGATTTGCCGGTACTTTGATCAAATATTCAGAGATTTACCTTGGCCTTAAGCACCGAGTACAAAATGACCGCAAAAGCTACGATGGCGGTCCTATGTTCTTTTTAAAGAAAGCTTTTGGCGTCGAATGGATCGGAACTGTCGTTTGCATTCTTCTCTGTATCTATGGCGCGGAGATCTACCAGTTCAATGTCGTAGTTGATACCCTCTCTTACTCCTTTGGCATAGATAAACTTCCCCTAGCATTCCTTCTTCTTTGTCTTATTGTCTATGCTGGTCTTGGCGGCGTCTCTAGGGTAGCTAAAATTTGCTGCTGGATTATGCCTTTATTCATGTTTATCTACATAAGTATGTGCCTCTGGGTCATAGCCCACCATGGAAGCGACCTAGGCGGGGTCCTCAAGCTCGTCATCAGTTCGGCTTTCTCTGGACATTCAGCTATCGGCGGCTTTGCAGGCGCTACAGTTTCTCAGGCCATCCAGCACGGCATGGCAGGTGCAAGCTACGCTGCAGATATCGGCATCGGCTATGACTCGACCATCCAGAGCGAATCTCACGCTGTTCACCCAGAAAGACAGGCCCGCATGGCCTTTTTTGGCGTCATCTTAGACAACATTATCTGTTCTCTGACCATCTTGCTTGTCTTGGTGACCGGTTTTTGGCAAACACCTGTTGATGATATTGGCGCTCCTCTTGTGCAGCGCGCGCTCGCTGAGCACTTTCCCCTCATCAGCTACATCATGCCTCTTTTTATCTTTATCTTAGGATATACAACGCTGATTGCCTACCTCATTGTAGGAATCAAGTGCGCTCGCTATCTTAACCCCGAGAAAGGGACCCTATACTACATTGCCTATACGATCTCAGTGATGACGTTCTTTGCCTTCTTTGACCAAACAAAAGCACTTCTTGTCATGAGAATTGCAGGGGCTCTGCTGCTCATCTTGAACCTAACAGGGATCTTTTTCTTAAGGAATGAGATCGTCTTTACGAAAGAGACGCAGCTAAAAGAACCCGACCTTGCCTAATAACGCGCCTGAATCATTTTTTAGGCTAAGTCTCCCTAACGGGATTTGAGAGCAAGCAGTGCTTCGATGACACGGTCTGCACCCTCATCAGAAAGGCCAGCATAAAACGGAAGGGAAAGGGCCTCAGCATAGTACCTCTCCATCTCCGGCATCTCCCCTGCCAGATTACCTGTCTTCTTTTGCACTACAGGATGGGCATAGAGCGGGATGTAGTGGACCTGAGAACCAATCCCCTTTGCTTTCAACTCCTCTACCACCTCTTGCCTTGTTTTCTGCAAAGCTCCAAAATCCATCTGCACAACAAAGAGATGGTAATGCGTCCTTGCATCATAGTCCGAAGAGAAAAGACGAAAATGGGAAACGCCCTCTAAAGCGGCTCGGTAACGGGCAATCAGTTTCTGTTTTCTTTCTGCAAATTGGTCGATCCGTTTGAGTTGAGAAAGACCAAGAGCGGCCGCAAAATCGGTCACATTATAATTTCCTGAAAGCTCCTCTACTTCGTAAAACCAAGAGCCCCCTTCAGGCTTTCTGACAATCCCATTATTGCGAAGCCTCAGCAGGTGTTTATACAAATCATCTCGATTGGTTGTGACCATTCCCCCCTCACCCATGGTGATGTTCTTTGCCGGATGGAAGCTAAAAATGGTCATATCACTATACATACAACTGCCCACCTTCTCCCCTGTAGGATAGAGAGAACCAAAGGCATGCGCTGCATCTTCAATCACACAAGAATCAGGACCGAGGGCTGAATGACTTAAACGGCGCATATCCAAGGCAATCCCCGCAAAATGGACGGGAAGGATCACGCTAACCCCACGGCTCATAGGCCTCAAAGGTGCGTCCTTCAATTTTTCAAGATCTAGGTTGCCACTAGTGCGGTCAATGTCGACAAAAAAAAGATTAGCATTGAGCCGAAGCCCCGTATTCACAGAAGCGACAAAGCTATTTGGAGTGGTGATGAGACGCCCCTGGGGATTAAGACCTGCAGCCTGTCCTGCGATATAAAGGGCGGCCGTTCCGCTATTTACAGCTATCGCGTACTTTACGCCGCAATAGTCAGCAACAGCCTGCTCCCATTCCGCTACAGTTTCCCCCCGTGTTATGCTTGAACCCCGCAAACTGTCTAAAACTGCCTGCTGGTCTTCTTCGTTGATGGACTGTAATGCATAGGGAAGAAAATTTTTAGTCATGGGTACAGCTTACCACGATTCCTTTTTCCTGCAAAGCCTATCTCAATCCCTACTCTCTCTTCATCGAATCTTAATACATATCTGGAATACTTTATGCCAAAAAAACAAGGAGCTTTGTTATGGTACCAAATCTTGATCTCGCAGGCGTATCAGATATCTACTTTCCCTTAGTCTCTATCCCTGGGATCGAGCCTCTGCAAGAACTCGTCAAAAAAATCAACGAAGCTGTTTCTGGCATCTTTGACTTTGTAATACCAAGAAATCCCGTGACAAAGAAACGTGAAATCCACTTTATTCCAGAATCGATTCTAATTCACCAAATCGAAGAAGCCTTTCCCGCCATCTGTGAAGCCCAGGGAGGGATTCTCCCAGATTCCTATGAGCTCAAAGCATGGGTATCAAGAGTAGGTAACTCGCTGGCTGCGCAATCAGACTGCCCAGATCTCCCCTACGAATTTGTCATTCTCAATTCGGCTGTCGTGAATGCATGGAGCCTGCCTGGTGGGAAAATCGCCATTTGTAAAGGTCTATTAGACCAAATGAAAACCGAAGGACAACTTGCCAGCGTTTTATCGCATGAGATTGTACATGCCTGCGCCCGCCATAGCGGGACAAAAATGGAATTTGAAATTCTCTTAGCCTCCCTAGCGTGGCTTGGAGCTTTTGCTGCCGAGCTGCTTACAGGGTCATCAAGGCTTGGGGACCTTGTTGAAAACCTAGGCGGCGCAGGTGGTCACCTTGTCTCGCTTCAAAAAACCCGTACACAGGAATATGAAGCCGACTACTATGGCATGGGCTACATGGCAAAAACCGGTTATAATCCAGCTGAGTTTCTCGACCTGATCCAGATTCTCGAAGGTCATGAAAAGTCAAAAAATGGTTCAGAACTTCTCCGTACTCACCCCCATTCCAAAAACAGATTCGAACAAGCTACCCTCAGGCTTCGTGAGCTCCAGGGGGGCAAAACCCTATCTTCTTGAAAACGAAGAAGAAATTAAAAAAATTGATGTAACTCGTTGTCTCTTAAAAATCTTCCAAGATTTTTAAGAGAGGCGAGAATCGCAAAAAGGAGGCTTTGACAAGTTTCCTTTTTTTTTCTTCTCCCTTTTTTTGAACATCAACGAGTTGCATCGCAACAGCCATTTAGGGCTTAGATATTGCTTGCAGGGTTTCCTGCCCCCATGCTAGATTTGCGACGAAACGAGACCCAAAACCTTGTGGGTCAAATGTTCATAACTCAAGACTGTTGTTAATTAAGGAACGAAACAATGCAAACTTCTGACGCACGTGATGCTTGGCATCAATTCCTGACTATCGCCAAGAAGAAGTGCTCTCCTGCCGCCTTTGGAAATTGGGTTGCTCCTATTCAACTCATCGAAGCAACCGTTGACGGACTCATCTTGGAAGTTCCCAATGTCTTTGTAAAAGAATATTTGCTAAGTAACTTTGGAAAAGAACTCAGATCGCTCCTGCCACTTGATAACAAAGGAGATCCCGTCCTTGAATTTCTGATTGCGCCATCAAAAAATAAATCGATACCCAAAACAAAAACTTCTGAAAAAAAAGAAGAACAACGAACAGAGACGCACGGGGTCAAGACATGTAAATTAAATCCTTACTACCGTTTTGAAAACTTTATTGAAGGCGCCGGAAACCAATTTGTAAAATCCGCTGCCGCAGGGATTGCTGCGCGCCCAGGGCAGAGTTATAACCCTCTTCTTATCCACGGAGGGGTAGGCCTTGGAAAAACCCACTTGCTTCACAGCATTGGACACGCCATACGAGAATCAAATAAAAAACTTCGCGTGCAATGCATCACAACAGAAGCCTTCATCAACGAGCTTGTGGACCATCTCAGAAATAAGTCGATCGACCAGCTCAAGAGATTTTATCGTTCTGAAGTTGATGTCCTCCTTATAGACGACATCCAATTCCTACAAAATAGACTCAACTTCGAAGAAGAGTTCTGCCAGATGTTTGAAGCACTCATCAATGACAACAAACAGATTGTGGTGACAAGTGATAAACCGCCCTCCCAGCTTCAGCTGTCGGAACGGATGGTCGCTCGCATGGAATGGGGCCTTGTGGCAGGAGTGGGAACACCCGATCTTGAAACGCGCGTTGCTATCCTTCAGTTCAAAGCGGAACAAAAAGGGCTTCACATCCCAAGCAGCATCGCCTTTTCAATTGCAGAGCACATTAATCACAACATTCGTCAATTGGAAGGGGCCATCAATCGTCTCACCGCGCATTCACGCCTTTTTAATGAAGACATCACAGAACAGCTTGTGGAAAAGGCCCTCGGCGAACTCGTCCAAACACCCCCAAAGGAAAAGACAACGGTTGATCAAATCTTAAAAAGCGTGGCAGCGGTTTTTCAAGTCAGTGTCAGCGACCTGAAAGGAATGACCCGTACAAAAGATATTGCTCTCCCTCGTCAGATTGCGATGTATCTTGCCAAGGAAATGATCAATGAGTCGCTCATTATGATTGGAGCATCTTTTGGGAAGACCCACTCTACAATCCTACACGCATGCAAAAATATTGAGAAGCGACTTGAGTCGGATGATGCACTACGTAAACAGATCCGTGAAGTGCGCCGCAACCTCGCTGCCTAGTGCAACTTTTAGAACTCATCTGTGGGATTAAAAGAGGGAGAGGTAAAACTGCTCGTACTCAGAAACAATACGATCTGCATTAAAAGTTGTGGTGGCACGCTCCTTAGCTGCTGCAGAGATCTGTCTTGCAAGAGTAGCATTTTGTAAAAGCTCTACCCCCATACGCGACATGTCCTGGATCGCACCAGGAGGGAAAAGAAACCCAGAGACCTTATCCTCGATCAGCTCTGGAAGCCCTCCTACACGGCTTGCAATCACAGGTACTCCATACATCATCGCCTCGAGAGCTGCAAGACCAAAGCTCTCCTGTGCGCTTGGTAATAAAAAGAGATCACTTGCTGCAAGAAATGGATCTACATCCATAGCTACACCAAAGAAGTGAACATGTTCTTCCAGGGAAAGATTTGTCACAAGCTCCTTCACTTCTTCTAGCATGGGCCCTACCCCCACAAGCACAAGTTTACTAGGCACTTTTTTTCGAATTTCATGAAAAATCCGAACCACATCAGGCACCCGTTTCAAAAAACGAAAGTTAGAAGCATGCACAATCACCTTTTCATCTGGAGCAGCAATCTGCGCTCGGATATTTTTCTTAGGGGGATGGGGAACTACAAAATTGTAGATTACTCTCACATCACGGCAGATCCTAAAATTTCGGCACATCTCTTTTTTTAAGCTTTCAGAAACAGCTGTTACCCCATCACTTTCTTCGATGCTAAACTTCACGACAGCATGGTAGGAGGGGTCCTTACCCACAAGAGTGATGTCAGTCCCATGCAGTGTCGTTATGATTTTAGGGGCTTTTTCGCCCATAAGCTTCTTTGCAAGATAGGCGCTCGCTGCATGAGGTATGGCATAGTGCACATGCCAAAGATCAAGCCGCGCATTCCTTGCTACCTCTGCCATCTTTACAGAAAGAGAAAGAGCATAGTCTGGATATTTAAAGAGGTCATATTGGTTGATTTCTACCTGGTGAAAAAAGATATTGTTCGCATTCATATCAAGACGGAAGGGCGTATCGTAGGTAATAAAGTGGATCTCATGCCCACGTTTAGCCAGAGCCTCACCAAGACCTGTTGCCACAACACCGCTTCCCCCGAGAGTTGGATAGCACACAATACCAATCTTCAAAGCTCGCGCGTCCCCTTTGCCACATGCAAAAGATCCTCTACTACAACCGGATTCCCAGCAACAAGACCCCCTGCATAGGAAACGTTGATCATCGTCCCAAAATAAGAAGCTGTCCTTAGGCACCACTCGGGAATATTAAACGTTTTAACCTGACTTTCATGACACTCCATCATCTTTTTCCAAGTCTCAACATCATCTGAGATATCTACAAGAAAATCAGGCTTACTCTCCGACTGGCTTAGGTAATGCAATATCCCTTCCACTCGGTGAATTTGTTTGTCGCTCCAAAGAGTGGCAAACCTAGCATAGCGGCACGCATGGCGCGCCATCACGCCAAGAGCTAGATGATCGGGATGATTCATCTCTCCTCGCCATAAAGGGGCAAGAACAAGGCGAGGTTTCACCTCCCGGATGACCTTTGCAAGTTTCATCCTACCCTCAAAGGAGTCAAACACCCTGCAATCCTGAAAATCAAGAAAGATTCTCCTTGCACCGATGACTTTAGCAGCCCGAATACCTTCTTCCCTTCTCACATGCGGTGTGCCATGCGTACCCATCTCGCCAAGCGTTGCATCGGCAATGACAATTTCTTTTCCAAGACGTGCCATCTTGCACAAAATTCCTCCACAGAAGAATTCTACGTCATCAGGATGGGCACCAAATGCTAAAATATCTACCATATCCGCACTCTACTCATGTTGTTGCAAAAGCGCAAGTGCGTAAATGCCTTTGGGACGATTCTTGATCAGGTCAGAGGCAAAGGAAAAAAGGGGGCAGCCCTCCCCCATTTCATCACCTATAATCAAAATGGTTTTGTCCTCGAGTGTATCTGCTCTTTTTTTTTTGCCAAAGATCTTTTGGATCGTCTTGGCAGCTAAAGAAGAAAAGCTCTCTCCTAAAAATAGCTTTTCTAAAAACGACGAAGGGCAAGGAAGGATGAGATCAGGCAAGGGAAAGTGGAGATGTAAAAACTGGATAGTCATCCAGGCAGCGAGCCCCTCAGCAAGGTAGGTCTGCCCAAATTTAGATACTCGCTTGAGCAAACAACTCGCAGGAGAAGAGGCGGCAAATGCGGAGGCTCCCCGAGTCAAGAGAGGACGTTTCTTCTTGCATACGTGACATCTTCCCTTTTTTATTCCGGAAGAAAAGCAAAGAGGGCACCTCTCTTCTGTTTCCAGGAGAATCAGCTCACTTTGGCAACCCGCACAGAGAATATACACCCCCTTTTGCAACCGACCCCTGCAGAAAAGACAAAAGGGAGGGTAAACAAGATCCAAAATCTTCTCTAGGCTAATCATCTGAAGCAATTAGACTTTGGCGAGTGACAGCAAAGCTTGGTGCCTGCAGCGCGCCGCTTAAGGTAAGAATATATTGTTCGGCAAGCTTGAGAAGAAGGCTGTTTTGCTTCATCTGCACCTGGAGAAAAAGGTTACCATCAAAATCGAAAAAATTCGGCGTTGTACTCTTAGGAAGATAAAACTTGGAGACCTTACCTTTGCTGTATACATCCTTGAATTTCGTCAGAAGCACCTTTCCTTCCTCGATCGAATAATAAATAGTTCCGGATTGGGGGCTAAAAAGGGATAAGTCCAAGTCGAAACCAGAAACCGCTTCTTTCGGCAAGGGAAGAAGAGGCTTTGCTTTTTCCCCCTTTCCCTCATTGTAAACAAACTGGATCTTTCCAGAACCTGTATACGAGTTTTCATCCCCCATTTGTCCTTTAAAGTCAGAGAGTTCCAAGCGCCGGATCATGAGCCCCTCTTTTTGCGCTTTGAGAAGCGTTCTCTCTTTCTTTAAGTTCCGTGGAATGAAATTAGAAAGAGAAAGAGAGGGAATCCAAAAATCCCAATGATTTCCCTTCTCCTTCAAATAAAGGTGGTCTGCTATCAAAACCAGTGCAGGATCCTCCATTCTCATATGGTAGACAGAAAGGCTTTTTGGCTCAAAGACAATGTCTGCCCTCAAGGTGTCAAAGGTATAACCCAAACACTCCACATGAGAACCTTGTAGCACCCCCTGAAAACCTTCCCATTTCCGGGCTGCAGCATCGTAAGAAAACTTACCCGAAAGACCATATCCTTGTCCAAACTTCCAAAATTCGAGGGTTTCCTTAAAAGAGTCGGAAAAAAGGGGGAAGGCATAGCGTCCATCTACTAAGACGTCTCCCTGAAAAAAGAGAGAACCCTTAGGCCCGGAAATAGGCCTTAGTTTTACATCTAGACCACAAAAAGTGCCCTCTACCTTGTGGATAACAAGCCCTTTTTCTGCATTCCAAGTCCAAGAAACTGTAAGCGGTGTCTCCCCGCGCTCCTTTTCCTCGATTTCCAAAAAAGAGATCTCTCCCGCATCAAAACTCTCACTTGAAAAGGTAGCTCTAACGGGCCAAAACCGATCTCCTAATTTAACATCAGCCATGAGGGAAAGCAGGTTAGGCTCTTTTTTTAGGATCAAACTTTTGACAGTATAAACATCATCAAGAAAAGTATAGGCGCCTTCATCTAAAGAAAGCTGTAAGTGTCTAGTCCCTAGCTTTTGCATCAGAGAAAACGAGCCAGAAAGAACCCCCTCTTTTCGAGATTGAATCAATGCAGCTGCAAAAGAAGGCTCCAGAGTGCCAGGAAATTGTGCCTGCAGAGCTTCAAGAAGAAAAGGCAGGTGCCGACAGGGAGCCCCAAAATAAACATTTTCTAGGGTGAAATCAGAGAGAGAAAAATCGTAATCTACACGGTCTAAAGAAATGGAGGAAAGCTCTAACCCCTCGTAAGCAAGGACTGTCCTCATACCGCCGAGCGTGAACCCTCGGTCAGAAACAAAGTGGCAAAACACATGCTCTGCATCCTTAAGCTTCCAGTCATTGAGACCTAGTTCTTTTAAACTAAGATCTAGCGTTGTGTCTACCTTAACCCAGTTCTCTTCGGTCAAAAAGTCAAGATCCATAAATCCTGTTCCCTTCAAGACACCCTGGCAGTTTAGATTTTTAAGTATATTTTGTAAAAATTGCCATTCAGGCAACCTGCCTAAATTCACAACAAGCTTTTGTACTTTCCCTGTAAACCTTTGCTTTTGGCCTATATACTCTCCCTCCAGAGCCAAAAGAAACCACTTCCCATGCTGAAGCCCGAGAAATGGAATATCCCAAGAACTCTCTTTTTTCTGAAGATCTGCAGAAATAGAAATTTCCCCAAGTTTAATTTGGTCAATGCTTAATGCATCTCCCTTCTTTTGTCCTTGAAGTACAATTTCCTGAAAATACGCCTCTCCAACCGATACAGCCTCCCCTTTTGCAAAAAATTGGAACAGAGAAGAGGGACCCTCATAACCAAGTTGCAGAAAAATCGGTCCCTCGGCACTCTCTACCTTGCTGATCTCTTGGGCTAATTTCCCTGGAAAAAGCCCCGGCAGTTTTTCACTAATCCTCTTAAAATCTTTCAGTGTCTCACTCAAAGAAAGAACCACTTCCAAAGAAAGAGACTGGAGCAAAGTGCCCCCTTGCAGAGTTAGCTCAAAAAGCCTCGGGTGAACATGGCTAATGTGTGTCTTTCCGTAATCAAACTCAAACTGCATGAGTCCATCTTTATTTTTAAAGGAATTGCCCGCAAGGCGCACCATATCCCGGTTGCAATCCCCCATCCAAACGTCAAATTGGGAACGTGTGTTTTCGATATCCAGAACTGTAATATGGTCGGCAGAGAGGGTAAACTCCTCTTGTTCTTTTACACCTCCTAAGAGAATTTTCCCACCTACATCATGAATATCCAAAACACCTTTTGCATGGTTGTAGGAGAAACCAAACGCAAGATCTTTGCAGTCCACATCAGAAAAAAGGGACCAGAGACCAGTTTGCTCGAATTTTCCCCCAACCTGAAAGTCAATGTGGTTTCCTGTAGGGTTAAAAGCAATGTGGAAAAAACTAGGAGAAGAAACCTCTTTTAAATCACCCTGCAAAGTACATATGGGAAGTGAAAAAAGAGGATTTATTCGTGAAACTAGCTTTGTGAACTTATCGATGGGTCCTGAGAAAGAATCTGTATACAACTCGAGGTCAAACACCCCCTCTTCTAATCGCTCCCCCTCAAGCGAAAGATTTGCTGTAAAAGAAACCCCCTCAATTGTGGCTACTATATCCGTAAGGGTAGCACGCCGATCAATCCAGTGAACATTGGCGGAGGATAAAGAGGCAGTGAGCCCACTTGGTTTATGGAAATAGCTTGCATTTTGCAAGGGGAAAAATCCATAGCCTACACCCTTTGTAAAGTCAAAATAGTGCTTGCCCCCTTTCGCTTCCTCCATCGTAAAAACAAAGAAAGGATTTTCGAGGCGCAAAGAAGCAAGATCAAAGCTTACATCACAACCTTCTAAATCAAATGTGCCCGCAAGGTGTGATGTCTTGAACTCTTCGAGTACTTCTTGGCCCCCAAAAAAGTATGGCGTGATAGTAATTTCCCTCCCCTGAAACCACCCACCGCGCAAACTCTTCGGCAAACTAAACAGATCGGCAAGCTCACAACTTCGTTCGGGCAGGAAAAAGCCAAAATCAATTCTCTCCTCCCCACGAATAACCCTCCCTTCGCAAAGAGCACCCTCTTCGTCTGTAGACAGTGCTGCCGTGACTTCAAGAAACGCTTCAGAAAAGCAAGGTGACTGCTCTACAAAATACGAACCTTCTCGCAAATCACTTTGGACATAAAGGCTTGTCTTTTGCCCACAAAGCTCCATTTTTATAGAGGACCAACTCGCTGAAAACAAGCCTTTAGCCTGGCTTATCGAAACATTTTGCCCCCTGAGATCAGAAAGCTTCCAAGAAACAAGATCATGACCAGAAACATACAGCGATAGATCTCCTGAAAAAGCTCCCCGGTTAAGAGAAATCCCTTCCCGACCAAAGAAAGGGAGCAAGGCACTGGCTTCCTCTTCCGTGAAGTTAGAAAAATGGAACACAAATTCCACTTGCCCCTTTTCCTTTCTACAAAAATCGCAGGCCACTTCTACATGCGGCCTGTTGGGTGGATACAGGGTAAGTGTTGCCTGTAAATCTTTTCCCCCGAACGATCCAGTCACCACTGAAAAGGGAGAAAGAACACTCGTAGCCAAAGAAGCACCTTGAAAGGAGAGAGATGTAACCAGCCCCGCCCCCATTTGAAAGCCACCAGATGTTGCAAAAAAAGACATGCCTGAGAGGTTAAAGGTAGCAGGCTTTTCTAAAACAATCTCCCCGCAGCCATCCTCTAGAGAAAATGAGATCATTTCCCCTTTCAGTGCAAGTGGGTAGCGGCTATGCTGCATATCAACATCATAAAGCCCCCCTTTTGCCCACGTCAAGACCACCTCTTCTTTCTGTATCTGCAAGGTTGCCTCGGCTTCAGCTCTGCCACCTCGGCATAAAAGCCCTTTTGGCAAAACTCCAAAATCCTGTAAAAGGGGCATCAAAAAGAGAAGAGGAGTACCGTCTAACTGAAAACGCTCGTTCCAAATCCCGTTATTTTTGAAAAACGATACGGAAAGTGTTTCCCTTTCTGAGAAGGTAATTTCTGCATGTCCTTCTCCCCCCGCCTTATTTCCAAACCGGGCCTGAAAGGGAACAGGAGCAAAATCTGGGAGGGCAATACACCCCCCCTCAAAGGCTAAATCCCATTGCAAATGAAATGGAGAAAAAGGCACGCGTCTCTTAGAGACCAAGAAAAAATCTTTAGTCTCATTGGGAAGAAGCGCAAAATAAGGCTTGTCAACAACGATAGAGGCCTCCATCTGCCATCTTGCAGGATGAAAACAAAGATCGATGGCAATGTGACTTGCTCTCCATTCTCCAAGAGATGGATGCTTTAATGTTGGTTTGTCTAAAACAATTTTCCCTTCAGCATACGTGAGGGACTCGTACTGAAGGGGCGTGTCAAAAAACGCATGTGCGAAATACTGAACACTCCAGGCAGCACACTGTGTACGAAATAAGGTAGTAGAGACAAAAAGCAAGGAAAAAAAAAGGAGAAGAGGAAGGTACACCCTTTTTTTAAAACGTCTTCCCTTGGCTTTCTTCCCCGGCGCTTCCTTGTTACATTTTACATTTTTTTTCATGAAACAGGTTTCTTTTTGTAGAGCTGGACTTGCACCTTTTCTCCCAGCCAAAAGAGGTTGTCATCATTTTGTACAAGGCCTAAAACCCGAATGGTACCCTCTTTGGCATCAACAGCTTTCTCCACAAAAATCACCCTTCCTTCTCTACGAGGTATGGACCTGCCCACGAGATTTGCGGTGAAACGTAGCCGATCTTCACACTGTTCACATTTCAAATCCTGGAAGAAGTCAAGAGGCACAACACACTCCACAACAGCAGGACTCATCGATCTGATGGTGGTAAGAGCCTTTGATCCATTGCTCGGCACCCAGCTCCCTGGGTCAGATTCACATCTGCCCACCTCTCCCTCAACAGGCGCCCGAATAAAGCAGTGTTCATAGTTCATTTTTGCAAGGGCGAGCTCAGCTGTTGCCATTTTTACATCGGCCTCTGCTCTAACTAACTCCTTTTGGTATTCATCCAGGTTGATCTCAGCGACAAAATCTTTTTTTGCAAGTCTCTCGTAGCGATCGATGCGCTTTCTTGCAAAAACGAGTGCTGCCTTATCTTTTTCTAAGCTTGCCTCTGCTTTTTCAAGCTTGACCTCATAAAGCCTAGGATCAATTGTGAAAAGAAGGTCTCCTTGAGACACTTTTTGCCCGGCATGCACATGCTTTTTTAAAAGAACCCCCTCAACCCTTGATTTAACCTCTTCTTGACAAGAGGGCGCTACAAATCCCTGTACTTCCAACATCTGTTCGCCTGCTAAAAGCGGCGCCATACACAAAAAAGCACCTATCAGTAATCGCTTCATTGTTTTCCCTCCCTAGGAGCTTCCTCTAACGACTTATAATCATACGACTTCTTCGAGCAGAACCTACCTGTTGCATGGATGAGTTCAGCAAGTGCTACTCCCCACGTAGTCTTAGCGTGTATTTTTTTAATCCTTGCAGTTGCAAGTGCGCTTTGTGCTTCAAGAACATCCAAAATTGTCCCCAGGCCCTGCCGATAACGAGTAAGGTAGGCCTCATACACTTCGCTTGTATCTTTTAAAAACTCTTCACTGTATTTTAGGGTCTCTGCTGCTGTATGTAAAGCGTAGTAACGGCTTACCACTTCTTCGACAATCGAAAGCCTTTTTTCCTCTAACTCCATATAGGTTGCGACCGACTCCTCCTGCACTTTTAAAAGACGGTTGCGCGTGCAAATGTCATCTAAAAAAGGCATTCGTAAAATCAAAGAGGCTGTCGCATCTCCCTTATTGGTCGTCTCATGGTGGCTATAATCGTAGTAGCCACCCTGAACAGCTGCCGTTAGCGTAGGATAGATCTCTGACTCTGCAATCGAAATCTGCTCTAAGCTCTTACAATACCTAGCATGTGTGGCAGCAAGATCTGGTCTTGACCTTAAGGCTTCATCGATCAAGGGATCAAGATCTGTAGGCATCACGCTTAAGGGAAGATCCTCTGGTATGCCCTGCACCTTCATCTTTGCATTGGCAGGCAAACCGATCACCTTGAGTAATTCTGCGTAGCGGATTTCTTCATTTCCCTGCATCTGCACTTCAACAAGCTGCACATTCACAAGGTTGGATCTTGCCTTCAGTGCATCCACACGGCTCTTAATGCCAGCTTGATGCAACATCTCTGCTGCCTCTAAGCTCGTTTTGGCATCTTCAATGCTCAGTTCCTGCGCCAAAAGAAGCTCTCTTGCTCCTACAAGCTTATAGTAATTCACAAGAACTGAAAGCATCACATCTTGCAAGACTCTCTGGTGGGAAAAGTTATTGCTTTCAAGCTGCAAAATAGCACTTAAGAAGTTTGCATCTCTCTTACCAAAGTCTAAGAGAAGATAGGAAAGGGAAGCCTGAGCAAAGGTGTTCTTATAGCTTGCAGCTTGCCTCTCTGTGCCATGATCAACATTGACATACTCAAGGGAGTGGTTTGTAGCAGCCCGCATTAAAACCTCACCCGAGGGGTAGTATTCGCTAGAAACCTTGCGTACGTTATAAGCTGCAGCTCTTGCTTCGTGCCACGCTCTTGTCGTTTTTGGGTTATTACGCAGGGCAATATCGACTAAAGCATCAATACCAAGCTCAACTTCTCCAAAAACCGGAAGACAAGGGGATTGTTCACACGGAATCGTGACATCACAGGAGCACTCGCAAGAAGGCATGGGGCTTACCACTCCAGTGTAGATAGGATCGGGGCCCAAATCAAAGTATGCACATCCTTCCAAGAGCATAGCCAAGAGGAGAAAGCACACAAAACTGCCAAACTCAAATTTTTGCAATCGGCTCGTCATATACACTCTCATACGCCCATGAGTGTATCCTGAACATGAAATAAGCGCAATCCTGTAACCTCATCCTGTAAGTCTAAAGTAGAAATGTCACCTTAAGGGTGCGATGGAACAGCTACTGGACTTACAAATCTCAAAAAATTGTAAATCTCCTACCGGACATTAAGTCTAAGAGCGTATCAGTGTGAGCATTTGATTAGAGAAGAAGGGGCGGACTCGATTTTTTTCAAAAAAAATCCAGGCCGGAGATGTACTTATTTAACGCGTAGCGGGCGCACGACGCTGGCACGAAAATGAGTTCTTCATTCACGATAGGCCGGAGATCTTAAAAGACCCTCGATTTCCTCTACTGCATGCTCTAGACAGACTGATGTAACTTGTCTATATTATTCATGATCCCTCCTTTCTAACCGCCTGCCTTAGGATAACAAATAAAAAGGGAAACCTGAAAATAAAGTTATAATATTTTTTTAACACACAAGAAAAGAAGAACATACTGTCCGATAAAAAATTTATCACACAGTCTAAGCATGAAAATAGCTAGACCAAGGTTGCGGGCAGGAACCAACTTTCCAGTTTATTCTGTGTAGGTTCCCTCTATCCAAACAGGATGCGACGAAGGGCAGGCGCAAACCGCAAGGCGGAAAGATCTTCCACCGCATTTAACTCCTCATAATAGACCTGAATTTTCTGAAAATCACTCTCTCCAATGCGCATCCTTTGCCTTTCACATTTTTCGTGACGCGCTAGCTTCACCTTCCGAAAGTACATCTCATCGCGGGTCCAGTAATGATTAATTCTCACCTGGCTCACATCAATTGTATACGGGTTTGTTGACTTGTTAGGAAACACATCGTAATAAGGCTTCTTATATTCAAAGACATGAATTGATCCGCTGTTTCTCACCCGCTCTGGTTGTACAACACTCTTACAGGCATGGTTTTTTGCATGTGTGGTGGGCAGCTTTCGAACAAGCGTCTCGATCAAAAGAGATTTTTCAGGGATTTTGTCTACGTTGGATGTCCCATAGTTTTGCCAGTTAATACGGACTCCTCCGAAGCGTTCATACCCCCTCAAAAAATCAATCAAACTCCCTTGCTGTACTGGAAAAAGAAACTCATCCACATCTATGAAGGCAACCCAATGGCATATGCCCCTTGTGCGCTTCAGCCCCTCATTAAAACACTTCTTCTGCTGTGGAATCCACTTTTTTTGGGGGTCAGCGAACCAATCTATAACCTCCACTTCTCCACTCTCCAGGTAAGGCTGCAAAACCTCAAGATACTGATCCTCACTTCGGTCATTGAAGAGGATAAAATGCTGTACGCCTACAAGCTTATGGAATTCGATCCACTCCTTCAAATAGGGAGCCTCATTTTGAAACATGGTACAGATGGCAAGATCATATCTATGCTCTCTTGAAAAGAGTGAGGTGAAAAAAAAAAGAAAAACAAGAAAGGGTTTCATCCAGAGCTACTCGGAAACATTTTTTCTTTCAGACGAGGGATAAAACGGAAGATGGCCTTATCCTCCACACCATTCATTCTCTTCAGCATAGGCTGCACGCCCTCATAGTCAGCCTCTGTAACAGATGCCTTTTGCCGCTCACATTTCTCATGCCGTGGAAATTTCACTTTGTAGAAGAAGTCCTCATCTCGGGTCCAATAATGATTGATGCGAAGGCGCTTCAGACTATACCCTGACGAGCGCTTTTTGCCCTCATAAACGGCATAATAAGGGTTTTTATACACAAACGTGTGAATATTTCCGCTTGATCGCGCGCGATGTGGCTTTACGATGCTCTTTCCTCCCGTCGTATTGCGCCAATGAGAACTAGAAAGCCTACGAGTTAGCGTTTCGATCATAAGTCGACCTTCCGGGATTTTAGGCACATCAGAAGTTCCATACATGACCCAATGAACTTTAATACCTCCAAACTTTTCATACTCCTTTAAAACATCAACAAGCCTTTCCTGGGTAACAGGAAAAAGAAACTCATCAGTGTCAATAAAGGCAACCCACCTGCTTACTCCGTTTGTGATCCTGAGTCCCTCGTTAAAGCAGGCTTGCTGCTGTGGGATCCAAGGAATGTCTTTGGGAATCGGCCACTCATAGAGATCGAGCTCTCCTGCCTCTATGTAAGGGGCCAAGACCTCGACAAAGTTATCTTCGCTTTGATCATTGAAAAGAAAAAAGTGTTGGACACCAACTTGCTTATGAAACTCAATCCACTCTTTTAAATAGGGCGCTTCATTTTGGAAGATCGTACAGATCGAAAGATCATATTTGCACACATTCTCATCAAATGCCGTCTCAGCAAAAAGAAAACGCGCTACGGACAGCAAAAAAAAGGTTGTTCTCTTAATCAAAACTAATCTCCTCACCTGTTACTTTAGCTCGTAGTCGAGGAAGAAAACGAGAGATAGAAAAGTCTTCTTCTTGATTTGTCTCGACAAGCCACTTTTTAATTCTTGCTTCAGGAATAGGCCGCTTCCAATGCTTCCTAATCTTGGGAATTTTTTGCCCAAAAAAGAAATCTTCAGCCCTTGTCCAATAGTGATTAATGCGAATCTTATTAAGGAGCACTTTGCGTCGGCCCGATCCTGGGAAGCGTGTTTTCGTCGAATCCACACCAAAAAAGGGTGGTTTATAGTCGGGGATATGAATGTGAAGCGTTTGTACCGTCTCCGGTCTGACAATTGTCTTTACAAACCTATTATCATCATGTTGTGCAGCCAAACAACGTGTAAAAGACTCGGTTACGAGCCTGCCTTTCGGAATAGCCTTTAAGCCGGACGTTCCAAAAACTTGCCAGTAACAAGAAACACCACCAAACTTGGTATAGTTATTTAAGAACTCAACAAGATTGTCTTCCTTAACAGGGAAAAGAAATTCATCGATATCGATCACAGCAAGCCACTTTGTCTTTCCGATGCAACGCTTTAAGCAGTCGCTATAGGCAGCTTCTTGGACTGAATCATCGAAGTCACAGTTCCAATCCCTAAGTTCCACTTCTCCGCTTTGGATGTAGGGAAGAAGAACTGCTGCACTAGCATCGCTGCTCTCATTATTGTAGAGATAAAAATGCTGCACACCTACAAGCTTATGGAACTCAATCCATTCTTTTAAATAGGCTGCTTCGTTTTTAAAAATGGCACAAATTGAAAGCTGATAATCATAGCTTTTTGCCCAAAGGGAAATAGGTAAAATGAAAATAATCATAAAGAGAAACCTATTCATCTTTAAAAATCCTCTTTCGTAAAGAGGGCACGAAACGAGCGATTGCATCGTCTTTTTCTCCATTTAAAGAAGCCTGAAATTTCTTTAGATATCGCTTGCGTTCGTCTTCATCAAAAACTCGGTTCTCCCAAGCAGCTACTTCTCTTACAATCTGTAGATCTCGAGGAAGCTTTACTTCCTTAAAATACACAAGATCACGGGCCCAGTAGTGATTAATCCTAATTTTGTTCAAAGAATAGATAAACTTTCGCTGCTTACCCTCATAAACCTGAAAGTAGGGTGGCTCATAGAAAAAATTATGAATCAAATCGGTACGGATGGTGCGGTGCGGTTTTACGATGCACTTGCCACCAAATCTGTTCCTCGAATCACTCTTAGACAGGGTCTTTGTAAGGCATTCAATCATCAGTTTATCTTCTGGGATCTGTTTAATCCTTGAGTTGCCATAAAACACCCACCCCACCTTAAGACCACCAAACTCTTCATAATCTGTCAGGAAATCAACCAAATTTGTCTGTTCTACAGGAAATAAAAATTCGTCCGCGTCGATAAAAGCAACCCACCTACTTACTCCACGGGTCATCTCTAAGCACCTGGCAAAGCAATCCTCTTGTCTATATTGCCACTCTGTCCCTGTAGGATAATCGTTTTCATAAAGCTCAACTTCTCCCGATTCGATATAGGGAGATAGAACATCAAGATAATGATCTTTGCTTTGATCATTGAAAAGATAAAAATGCTGAACACCAACAAGCTTATGAAACTCAATCCATTCCTTTAAAAAGCGAGCTTCATCTCTAAAAACGGTCCCGACAGAGAGCGAATATCTACAAAGGCTCTCGTCTATAGGGGCAGAGAATAGACCTATTTGTACAAGAAAAGAAAACAAGAAAAAAAAGCATCTCACCTTGAACTCCTGTTATACTCTGCTGCTGAGAGCAAACCTTTGACTTCTTCCGGATTTGAAGGTTCAAGTGTAAACAGCCATCCCTCACCCTCAGGAGAGTGGTTAATAAGGCTTGGGTTTTGTCTAAGAGCAGAATTTACAGAAAGGATCTTTCCACTTAGAGGAGAGGAGATATCAATTGCGGCCTTTGTCGACTCAATGACAACAACCGGCTCTCCGCATTTCACAAAGCTCCCCTCTTCCGGGAGCTCAATATAGACAACATCACCAAGCTCTTTTTCTGCCTGTTTGGAGATCCCAATGCGTGCCACTCCCTCTTTCTCCTCCACCCACTCATGTGTTTCAGAAAAATGCAGCATCTATAACCCCCACTTAAATAAGGTTTACACTAAACCACAAGCTAGGTTGTTGTTCAACAAAAAACTCATGCTCCGCGGCACAAAAGTTTTGGCTGGAGCCTTCGAAACGGTTGATGCGGTAGGCAAAGCCAATGCGAGGAAACTCTTCAGGATCGTATCCATATAAGGCCTCTGCAGGAATGTGGATATCCATGGTGTAGTTTAACTCATGGAATTTTGTCTCCACGTGCAGATGTTTCGGATCAGAAAGTTCGTGCAGATCGTCTGTACGAAACCGCGTGATTTCTCCAGCCTGATTCCCCTCGTTGTCTTTGGGAAGAAAGTAAAAATGATGACAATATTTGCCTACAATGCCAGATGCTTTATTGTCTCTCGTATCGACAAAGATCTCCACGCTATCTCCTCCCTGCAGGTTCGGATAAGCTGTATGTGCAAAGGGCTTATGAAACTGAACCCGGCAGTGAAGACCTTGCGGGCTCCATCCAAGCGAAAGATCCGCAAAATGTTCTTCATGCAAAAGGTCGCACAATGAGGGAAGTTTTATTCCTTTTTGTGAAGCACACAAGACAAGTGAAAAAAAATTGAGGGGAGAAAGCCCCTCAAAACTCTCATCAAAAAGCACGCTCTTCCTTTTAGTGGGAGGGCATAAAGTCTAAAGTCATGGCCTTTTTACCCTGAAGGTCTTTTAGGACAGAACCCATATACAGGGATTGTATTTCAGAAGAAAGACGCGTCTTTGCCTGCTGAATAGCACTATGTATAATCTCTTTAAAGCTTTCAGGATCAGGAACTGTTTCCTTCTGCTTTAGTTGGAAGAAAGCAATATCTCCATCTCTTGGGGTATGTAGCTGTGACCACTGACCAGGCTGCAAACCGAAAGCTTCCATTAAATTAAACCCGTAGTCAGGAGGAGAAAGTCTCTCTACCTTAAGTGTTTTCTTTTCAAGCTCCCACTGGGAAGAAAGGGCTGCGCGTGTAGCAAGCTGATCAGCATAAGGCAACGGCTCAGCTACTTCTCGATAGAGCCCTTCTTTTAAGGAAGGATTTTCACTAATCTTCTTTTGCAAACCACGTACGTGGGCAAAAAGACGCTTGCTTGAGAGAATGTCAGAAGTCATGGTTTCATCTTCGATTCCCTTAGCAAAAGCGCTTGCTTTAATCTTATCGAGAAGAGGTTTGTAAACCTGTTCTGCAAGTAGATCTCTTACTTCTGCAAACTCCTTCCAGCTTCCGTCTTTTTTCTTAAACTTCTCTCCAGCTCCCTGCTCTTTAAGAGATTTATATTTCTCTTCCAACTGAGCTACAATCATAGATTCCAGTGTACCGTCAGCCTTTGCTTCTGCAAAAGTAAGAATTTCAGGTTCTTGAGAGTAGTCAAGAAGAGAAATACGATAGTAATGCTGTTTGTCATCTGTGTAAGTTTGCAGCGCTTCATGCGCCTTTCTTTCTGTCTCAGACCAAGTTGTTTTACTGCTAAGAGGAGCAGCGGCTAGAAGAGCCCCAAGTTTCTCATTGTTCTTTACACCGAGAAGCGGTTCTTTGCCCCCTTTGAGGTGGATAAAAAGAGTTTCCTTTCTCTTGCCTGCCTTACCAAGAAGATCTTGTATCCATTCAGGATGTTCCCTGACGATGGCTTCTCTTGCAAATGTATCGACACGGCCTCTTGTTTCAGGATGGAGCTTATCGAGCGCCATTCTTCTATCGGCATCTGTCTTTGCAAACGACACACCTAGCTCAGGGAATTGTTTCTCAAGAGACTTCCAATTTTTTTCATCAAGTTCCCAGGCCCAGGTTTGCCTTACGCCCACTTTCGCTTCCAAGTCTTTAGCATCAATCCCCTGCACTTCCACAAGAGCGCGCCTTTGTACAAGCTCGGGTATTGTCCGCGAAACTGTGTCCACGCTTAAAAACTGACTGGTCAATCCAACTGGATCGGAACCTCTTTTTGTAACGGCATTCAAGTAGGTCTCTAAGGCTTGTAGATCCTTAAAAGAGGCAAGCTGAAGAGAGGGTGGGAGTTCGTAGAGATCAATTAAAGCTGTTTGAGCAGCAAAGCTACCAAAGGAGGTAAAAGGGGCTGCCTCTACAAAAGTTCCATTGCCCACATTCTGGAAGAGCCTTCTGAATAAAAGCACCTGCTGCCAAATCTTGACCACTTGGTTTTGGTCCATTCCCATACGTCGAAGCTGTTCGCGGTAATATTCTCCACTTGTTGCGACTCCCACGTTAGGATTTTGGCCAAACTCGCGGTAGCTCTCCTCGCTATTCTTAAGCAAATCCGCAAGTGCCTCTTCTTTTGTGACAACATATCCTTTTTGTCCAGCAAGTATGGCTGAGTTGATAATAAACTCACTCACAAGACGCACAAGCTTTGGACCAAACCAATCATCAAGTGAGTGGTAGCCAAAGAGGGAAAGATCCCCAAATTCAAGGGTCTCATCATTTGGAAGCCATCCGTATTGTTTCTCCTGCTGGTGCAAAATGCCTCGAAGCACATGAGGGGGAAGCTTTTTTTGTCCCAGATAAAGTGCAGTTCTGTGCTGAAGAGCTTTTTGACCTACAGGATCGGACTGTTCTCTCAAACCATTGAAATGAGCTGTCATCTCAGGAATAAAATAATCCCAAACAGACTCTACGCCTAAAAATCTGGCTTGTGGATGAGAATAGAGGGTATAGCGTTTTTCTCTTTCTAGACGAGAAGCTAGATCGGGCGCTAAATCATTTTTAAACTGGGAAATCAGAACATCTGCCATCCCGGTCTGCAAAAAATCGTTTTGAATGACACCATCATTTAAGAAATTTGGCCCCCAACCGCCCCCATACAGGAGTTTGTCATCCTTATCGGTGCTAAGAAAAAGGACCATCTCATCGAGATCTCTCTTGGAGATTTTTTCACCATTGACAGCAGTAAAAGCGACTTGATCCGTCACCCTGCTGCCAAGAACTGCTTCATATGTTCCAAAAAAGGAGAAAGAGACCACAATGACCACTGTAACCACAAGGTAGATAGCTCTTTCGTATTTTCTAATTGCGCGCATCATAGTAACTCTATCCTAGCAGTTGATCCAGATTTTTTTCAAACTTTTTACCAAGGCCTTTTTCAAGTCCTCTCTTAGGGTGGAAATTTCCCTCTCTGTAGCCTGGCAGCCCAAAAGAGACGTCGAGAAGTTTTGCATGTTTTTCCAAACTTCTTTGGAAAGAAAGAGGCCTTCTACCTCAGGATCTTCAAAACCAAGCGAAATGCTCCCCTGGTGCAAAAATCCGTTCAACGTTCTTCTTTGTGCAGCTCCCGCTACTTTTTTCCCCCGAAGCAGAACATCATAGCGTACAGGTTTAGCTCTACAAAAGCGATGGCACTCTGGAGCAACCTCCTGATCATTCTCTACAAGACTAAACTCCTGTTCAGGCAAGAGGTCTTTCAAAGCAGAAACAACTCCCTGATTCACATGCCTATAATTTTCCAAGGTGTCCGTTGAAAAAAGGGGGTGGGTCTTTGGTACAAGAAAAGAAAAAGTCAGATCTTTGCCATGGAAAAGAATTCCTCCTCCGCTTGTTCTTCGTGCCATGGTGAACCCCATCGCCTTCACTAGGTCGATGTGGAGATGTTCTTTCGGGTTCACAAAATAGCCATACGTCATGCTCTTCTTACTCCAGTCGTAGAAGTGGAGCAAAGTATTTTCAAAGTCTAACACTCTACCAAGCAGCTCGGAATCAAAGCGCATATTTTCAATAGCGCCCCCTTTTCCGGTATCGATCAGTTCCATACATTTAAACCCATGATTTCGCGCAGCCTGGGTACAAATCGTTGGATCGGTCCCTGATCTTCTCGCACCTCATTCATCTGATTTGCGCGCGTTAAAAAACGAGAGCGCCCGCCTGTCCCAATAGAGGGCCTTTTTAGCTTTCTTTCCTGAAAATACTCTTCATCACCTGTCCAATAGTGGTTGATCCGAATCTTGTGTACAAAACCATCAGAACTTTGCGGCCCGCATTTCATCTTTCGCTCATCTACCAGAAAATAGGGTTTTTTATACAAAGCAGCGTGGGGGGAATACATCCGTTTTACTCGATCAGGGCGAAGAATTGTTTTAAAGGTGTAATGTTCATTATACGAGGGAAGCGCTCTATAAAGAAGAGTTTCAATGAGAAGCTTATCCTCAGGGATCTTTGCAATGCCTGATGTCCCAAACATCTGCCAATTCACAGCAATCCCCCCAAACTCCTCATAATCGGTTAGAAAATCGACAAGAGAGTCTTTTTCCGTGGGGACAAGGTACTCATCGCAGTCGATAATGGCAAGCCACTTTGTCTCCTGCCCTACCCGCAAAACGGTATTTGTGTAATACTTATCTTGCGCCTTAATCCACTGCGCCCCAGTTGTGAATTTCGCAGGACACGCCTCCACTTCGACAAGCCCGCTCAGGATATAGGGTCGAAGGATTTCCATGGAACGATCACTGCTTCGGTTGTTGATCAAGTAAAAGTGTTCGACACCCAGCATTCTGTGATATTCGAGCCACTCTTTGATAAAACGCTCTTCATTGTGGAACATCATGCACACGGAAAGATCATACCGATAAGCGGTAACACAAAGAGGAAAAGCGAGAAAATAAAGAATGAGTGCCGTTCTACAGAAGGCGCGGATGCTTGTCATCAGTCAGTTTATCTCCAAAAACATAACCGAACCCTTTCCAAAAATGTACATTGGGATCTCCCTCTTGAAGGGAGTAGAGAGAAACAGCCCTTCCATATACAACTAAATAAAACAACCCCGATGTACAAGGCGGCAGAAGGACATGAGGATGGAGGATGACACCATTACCCACCTCCTGTGGATAAGGGGAAGGGGCGTCTCCCTTGCGAAGACAGAAGAGGAGGCCTGCAACAATCGCTTGCATGCAAATGGTATCTTCTAAACAACCTTCCATATAATAGGTATCCTGAGACAACACCTGGTCACAACCCAAGCGGATCGCCTTCTCACCTGTCAGTTGCGATGTCACTTCGGCAAAATTTTTTTTGCACACGAGCTTCTGCAGCTGGGGGTATTCACGCCACAGATCGCGCCCTGTCTTCTTCCCAGGCTTTGCAAGAGACCGATCAATGACATCGGTCACAGACACGCGCACAGGATCAGACAAAAGACCCTCAAACTCCACATACCCATTTTCATTAAAGAAAAACTGCTGATCGCCACTGACTATAAATCTCATGGCGCGGAGTATAGCACAACCCCCTCCCTTAAGAAAAGAATCTTTTTTGCACTCTGCTTGGAGATTCAAAATTGCATAAATGAGTTGCCGACAATCCAAAATCTACCTATAAATGAAGAAAAAATTTTACTTACAGTTGCTTCTGAGTGAGATTCCTCATCTTCTTTGTCTTTGTAATGATTCTAGGGAGCGCCTCTGGAAAAGAGACAAGAGAACCTATGCCCATTCATCTCTCCGACACAGAAGGGCTTAGCTCAAGCTTTGTCTACGGCTGCGTCAATACTCTCTCAGGCGGTTACATCGATAGTGAGGTTGATCTTGTTGTTCCGGGTCCTCAGCCACTTTCCTTTTCGAGGACCTTCACTGGAAGTAAAAATCTATCTAACCAGATCTTCGACTGTTGGGTCTCAAACCAAATGGAGGTCATCCACACGCCAAATAGGCTAGAGCCTAAGGAAAATAGGTTCTTTTACTATCGAACAGAAAATGGTTCCAGTTTGCAGTACGATACCAAGAATAGTGCGGGGGCCTTTTTTTTAGACAAAGGAGAAACGTCCCTTGGTATTACAAACATGGGCCGCGGGGAGATGAGCGCTCAAACAAACCCAAGAAATTGCATAATTAAGGCTCCAGGTTTTGGAAAAGGTGAGCTTCAGCATCTACAAGTCGTCGACGGCTCGGCAAGTCAAAAAGAGTTTTATGCCATTCAAAAAGTACACAGAGGCGATGTGTTCTACACGCTACAAAGCGAGTTGCTCCCTTCAGGGAACAGGAAACTCCATCTGAATCATAGCGATATCATCCATTCCTTAAATGGGGACAAGACAAGATGTTTTGGGTTTATCAAGCTCGATGGCTCCCTTCCTGAAAACTTTGGCACTCTGACAAACAAATCCCTTAAGTTTATCTCAAGTACAGGCGACTTTGTGGTGTATAAGGCAAAAAAGTTTGTCGATCGCTATCTTCCAGAGTCAGAATGTCGCGAGGTGACCATGATCACGGACGTAGAGCGCTCCCAGGCACCGAATATTCAGTATGAGTATTGTGAGGCTAGTCTCTATCACTCTGAAAGGATTGTTAAAAAGAGCCTGCCTGATCATCGCTACCTCAGTGTGCAGTACTACACACCGGGCTCCCAGTTTTTTGAAGGAGAGAAAATAAAATTTAAGTTCAAAACAAATGGGTATGACCAAACCATTTTTGGGAAAGTACTTTCCCTGTCTGCACCTGTCGGCACAACTGCTGAGCCTGTGGTCATTTACAAATTCCGTTACTTCAAGAATGCAACAGCTGTCTACGATGCCTACGAGAATAAGAAAATCTACGATTATGTAGGGGATGTCTTACGCTCAGTCACCCATTTCAACAAAAAAGGATCCGGATATGAGATCAACTCCCAGCAACTTTTTTCCTGGGAAAATTTCCACGGCGTTCAAAATCTAACACGCCTCCAAACCTATGCAGGGGATCAACGTGTCATCGATCGTTTCTTTTTCTACGACGAAAGAGGAAACGTTGTTCTGGAAGAGATTGTTGGCAATTTCACAGGCCTCTCTTCCCGTGATGTTTTACATAGAAGACATACCTACTCCAAAGATGCATTCAATCTAAAGCTCTCTGACATCCTTCCAAACGGCTCAAAGGTCATCTACTCATATAAGAAGGGTACGAATTTGCTTGAGAGCAAGCTTACAACGGATGGAAATAAAATCTGCTTACGCGAGTTCTTTGCCTATGACAAAGATGCCACCCTTATTGAAAAGGTTATTGATGATGGAGTAAGTGAAAACAAGGAGGATCTTGCCCAAGTCACTGAGCGGAGAATCACAAGAATTACCCCAAGAGATAAGGCCCCCTTCGGCTACCCCCAAATGACAGAGGAGTATGGGCTAGACTTAGCTAGTGGAGAGGAGATTTTGTTTTCTCGTGTGCTTACAGACTATTCCCCTCAAGGACATCTTTTACGCGAGGAAAGCTACGTAGCAGGGGCCCTGCATCCTTGCATTCGTACCTACGCCTATGACCCCATGGGAAACCTCACGCAGGAGGTCGACCCTGAGGGAAACATCACAACCCATCAATACGATGCGAATAGAAACAGAATTTGTACGACAGCACCGCACGCGGTGACTCGCTTTCTTTTTGATTTTTCAAACCGCTGCGTCCAAAGTGAGCACCTTGGAAATGACGAGACAAGAACTTGTATCTCACATAGATACAATTACTTAAATCAGAAGGTAGCCACACTTGACACATCTCTTCATGAAACAAATTTTACCTATAATGAGTCAGGGCATCTTCTTGAAACTCTCTACCCAGAAGTTCTAGGTGAAAAGAGGCTTGTCCGCCCTAAAGAAGTCAATACTGTGGATATTTTTGGCAACGTGCTCACCCACACGGATCCTGAAGGAGCCCTGACCACCACCACCTATAATCTCTTTGGAAAGCCCACAAAAATTCACTACCCTGATGGGACAAGTGAAACAATGAGCTATTTCATCCATGGCCCCCTTCAAAGGCACACGGGAAAAAATGGACTGATCACCCTCTACACCTACGATTTTTTGGATAGACCCACGCGTAAAGAGATTGTAGACCCCACTTTTGGCCTCATTGCCACAGAAACGTGGACGTATAGCGCGTTTCATCTTCTTACGCACACAGATCCTGAAGGGCGAATCACTTCCTATCAATACGATCCCTTTGGCCGGGAAATTTGTTGTATGAAGGAGGGTGTAGAAACGCGCTACGAATATGATGAGAGAGGGCGGCGCTACAAGGCTATCGAGGGAGGTACTAAAGTCACTATCTTGACGTTTGACAATCTGGATCGTGTAGTGGCAACAAGCATAGAAGATCTCCTGGGCAACCAAAAGCACCTCACTAAAACTGCCTATGATGCTAGGGGTAACGTGATCGCACTCACTACCTATACAGAGGAAGGTCCTCAAATAACAAAAACTTTCTATGACGACCAAGATCGCCCTATTCAAGTGATGGATCCCCTTGGGAATATCACCACCACAGAATATAACGACCAGTTCTACAATGAGTTTCAGCAGAAAGTACTCTGCATCACTGTTACAGACCCAAAAGGCTGCAGGCATAGTACGATCAAGGATACCTTAGGCCGTGATCAAAAAAAGCTCTCCCTGGACCCCTTTGGCAACCCTATCGCTAAGGTAGAAATTTTCTACAACTTAAGGGGCGATGTCATTCGAGTCGAACAGACAGCCGTCGCGAGAGATCGCCCTGAACGCACACATACACTCTGCATGTCTTATGACTGCATGGGCCGGCAAGTTTTGCTTATCGAAGATGAAAGGCGCACTTATACGACCTATAACCAGATCGGAGAAAAAGAAACGGTTATAAGGCCAAGTGGCACTTCTCTTCATCATGAATACGACACGCAGGGACGTCTTGCAAGGTTTTATTCTAAAGACTTTGACTACAGCTATACCTACAATAAGAATCATGAGCTACTCCGAGTCAGAGATCACAAAAATAGCACTGAAACCCTTCGTACATACGATGAGAGAGGACTTCTTATCTCTGAAACTTTAGGTAACGGCCTTACCCTCTCCACTATTTATGACACTTTAAAAAGGCCCATTCGGCTGATCTATCCAGATGGGTCCTCCTCTACCTATACCTATGACGCGGCCTACCTCACGCATGTATACCGCTACTCTTCAACAGGAGATCTTCTCTTTACACACACATATTCTTCTCGCGACCTCGCAGGGAACATTCTCCAAAATGGACCTGCCACGATCACCTACGATCCTCTCCTGCGCCCAAGGTCCATCACAGCTCCAAAGTGGTCCCAAAAGAAGATCTGCTACGATGCCACTGGCAACCTCACCTCTTTTGTTCTCGAAGACTCTCACGGCTCTCTTGAAAGAACCTTTTCTTACGACATGCTCAATCAATTAACTGAAGAAGCTGGGCAATTCAACCATACCTACACCCACGACTCTCTCTATAACCGCATCGTTTACGACAACGCCCCTGTTTTCTATAACGCTCTGCATCAGACTCTTACGGACATCTATGATCAAAACGGTTGTCTGACAAAGCTTAGCTCTCACGAGTACACCTATGATTCTCTAGACCGTTTGATTCGCGTGCAAACCCCTAATACCACTCTGACGTATACCTACGATGCCTTCAATAGGCTCCTTACGCGCTCTTGCTCTACCTCAAACGACCCTGATCACTTTCTCTACGATGGGCAAAATGAAATTGGCCGCATAGCGCGGGAGAAGATCGTAGAACTACGTGTACTTGGTGAGGGCATGGGCGCAGAGATTGGCGCAGCTGTCACCATCGAATTAGATGGCATCTCTTATACCCCCCTTCATGATCATAATGGAAATGTCGCAGCCCTCCTCGATGCCTCAGGCACACCAGTAGCTACCTACCGTTATAGCGCCTTTGGCTTATCTACATCAGACTCTTTCCTCTTTAACCCCTGGCAATTTTCCTCTAAACGTCTCGACCAGGATGCAAAGCTTATCTTCTTTGGCCGCCGTTTCTATCACCCACCCACGGGCCGCTGGACTTCTCCCGACCCGCAAGGCTATGATGATGGTCCCAATCTCTACGCCTTCCTCCACAACAATCCCCTGACCCACATCGACCTTTACGGCCTCGAAACAGAAGATGGCGCAGCTTATATGCGCTCCTTTATCAGGGGATTTGTCGATGACACAACGTTTGGCCTGTCAGAACACCTTTTGGGACTTCATACTTCCTCATCCACCCTTGAAAAAGTCTTGTATGGCTCAGGAACAGCAGCCTCCATGGCCGCCGGCTGCGTTTATGGTGGAGCGCTTCTCAAAGGTGGCCAGCTTCTCACGAAAGGCCTTGCCTCAGTTGTGAAAAACAGTTTGTTGTTTTCTCCCGGGGCAAGCAAAATAGTTCGATCTGCCTCTTTGCTTATTGAACCCGGTATAAAAGCAACGGCTGAAAAGGCCTGTTGTGCATTTGCAAACACACTGAAGCAAGAAGCCGTTGTACCAAAGTGGTGGAGTAATAGATTCCATAAAGCCGCTAGCGAACTTTCAGAAGTAGCGCAGACCAATATAAGAATCCTGCGCGGCTGGGCGAAAAGTAAAGGATGGAAACGAATGCCAAATCCTGAAGGGAAACCAGAAACGTGGGGAGAATTTATTGGAAACGAATATACCTGGCGTGTTAGAATAAAACCAATCCCTTCCACGCGGCATGATATTCACCCCGGAAGTAAAATACCGAGGTTTGATGCGCGTCTAAATGATCAAAAATTTATCCAACCATTCTCGAGCAAAATAGTTGGAAGAAAAGAGGGCACTCACTTACCCTTAGAACATTCATATCATTAGGTCTATGTGATGGAAGAAAATTTGAATTTGCTTGTGAAGACACTACTCAATCTTACTATCGATGAAGGGGTAAGAGACGATGCAGCCATGGACCTCGAGGAATACGACGATCCAGCAGCCATAAAAGCCCTCATCAAAGTGGCTCTGGATGAAAACGATGATTGGATGGTCCAAAATTCATGTGGTGAATCGATAGGGGGAATTTGGGTCCGAAATGGAAATTTTGATAAAAACTGTTACGACCGATTCACCCAATCAGCAAAATCAGGAGTAAAAGTGGTTGTCCGAAGCCGCAGGCCCGAGTGGTTACCCTTTCTGGAAGAAAACAAAAAATAAAGTCTACCTCTTCTTTAACCCCTAGCAATTTTCCTCTAGAGGGGCTTGGCACAAAGATTGGCGCACTTGTCTCGATCGATGATCGATCGGGTGGCAAACGCTGTATCTGTTTTGGGCATGCCCATCTGCTCCATTTGCGCTGTATTGCCCTCTCAGGCCCTCTAGTCATCAACCTCTTCGGTTTGTAGCCATTGCATCATTCCTTACTCCTTTAAGATAGACTTTAATCGAGTTAAAATCATACAATTGTTATTTGGAGTTTTTGAGGCAAAAGAAGAACTTGATCTCAGACCATTTTTTTCTCTGCCTTTTTGGTCTCAGAAGACCTCTTAGTGTGAATTCACGGAAACTACGTTAGACTACCTATGAAAAGCCAAGGCTGCATAGAAAGAGATGGGTTCAAGTTAAAGTACCAAACCGAAGGCTCGGGCCCAGATATCCTAGTGATTGGCAGCTCAATCTATTATCCTCGAAGTTTTTCGCAAAACCTTCGGAAATTCCTTCGTTTACATTTCATTGATTACCGAGGATTTTCAGAGGGTCCGGAAACTAAGCTTTCTTTTGATTCCCTTCTTGAGGACATTGAATGTTTCAGACAACAGCTCAGCGTAGAAAAATGCATCGTCATCGGCCATTCAGCCCACGGTCTTTTGGCTCTTGAATATGCAAAGAAATACCAAAAGCACGTTTTAGGCGCTGTCATCATCGGAATGCCTCCACATATGGGACCAGAACACATCGCAATGGCGCAAAACAACTGGGAAGAATCTGTCTGCCCCGAGAGAAAGGCTGCATTCGAACGGAATATGATGCAGATGCCAGATGAAAAATTAAATCAACTGCCGAAAGATCAGTGGTTTCTGCAAATGAATTTTAGAAACGTTCCTAAGAGCTTTTACAATTACAACTTTGATTCAACTTCTCTTTGGGAAGGGGTTCAACCGAATACGCATGTGTTGGATCAAATGTACCTTCGATTTGCGCGTGAAGTCGATGTCTCGCAAGACCTAGAATCACTAGATCTGCCGGTATTACTTATCTACGGACGTTTTGAGTATCTAGTAGCTCCTGTTCATTCCTGGGATCCTCTGCGACCTAAATTCAAAAACTTAAGAGTACGCATCTTTGAAAAAAGCGCTCATTCACCCCAGTATGAGGAAGCATCGCTCTTTGATGCAGAACTCTTAAAATGGCTGGAAGAAACCAACTTTTCAGTTCATTTGGGCATAAAGAACCTGTGATGAATTGAAGAGACAGCAATGAGAAAGTATTTATGAGACCAAAGCCTTCCCGTGTCAAAAAATTTTTTTCATACTATAAACCCTACCTGGGTCTTTTCAGCGCAGATATAGCGTGTGCAGTAACCGCTTCTGCTGCCATGCTTGCTATTCCGCTGTGCGTGCGCTACATCACAGCCAATTTGCTCCAGGTCGGATCAGAGGAAGCCCTCCATCAAATCTACATGATGGGCGGCATCATGCTCAGCCTGATTGCCATTTACGCAGCATGCCACACCTTTATCGACTATCAAGGACACGTGATGGGCACGTTGATGGAACGTGATATGCGAAGCGAACTGTTCGCACATTATCAAAAACTTTCCTTCAGATTTTATGATGAGCACAAAACTGGCGAGCTTATGACCAGAATCTCCCATGACACCTTTGATCTTGCAGAACTCTACCACCACGGCCCGGAAGACGCCGTCATTTCCTTTTTGAATTTCATCGGAGCCTTTGTCATCTTGATGAGCATCAATACCAAGCTTGCTCTTATTGCATTTCTCTTTGTTCCTGTAATGGGATTTTATGGATTTTACACGGCTCGGAAAATGTACGCCTCTTTGAAGAAGAGCCGCGACAAAATCGGTGCTATCAATACGCAAGTGGAAGACACCCTTGCGGGGATTAGAGTGGTCAAATCGTTCACTAATGAAGAAGTCGAGAAGGAAAAATTCTCTGATAAAAACAATCAATTCCTCAAAAGCAAGAAAAAAAGTTATAAAGCTGAAACCTATTTCTATACTGGTCTGATGTCTTTGACTCAGCTCATGCAGGTTGCGATTGTCATTTTTGGAGCTGCAAGCATTGTTAAAGGCTTCATGGATCTGGCTGATTTGCTCACTTTTCTTCTCTATATCGTGATCTTGATAGAACCGATTCAACGCCTTGGCAATTTTATTCGCCTGTATCAACAAGGAGTGACCGGTTTTAATCGCTTTATGGATGTCTTGGAGGTGGAACCAGATATTCAAGATGCGCCGAATGCTGAAGAACTGGACCGGGTTCGGGGAGAGATAGAATTCCAAGACGTCAGTTTCAAATATAAAGAAGGGCAGACCCACGTTTTGAAAAATATCTCCCTGAAAATACATAGCGGGGAATACGTAGCCTTGGTTGGATTTTCAGGGGTTGGAAAGACCACCCTATGCTCTTTAATTCCAAGGTTTTATGAAGCTAGCAGCGGAAAAATATTCATTGACGGCCGCGATAGTAAAAATCTTCAGCTAAAATCGCTTAGAAAAAATATCGGCCTTGTCCAGCAAGATATCTATCTTTTTGCCGGCACAGTTTTGGAAAATATCCGCTATGGAAAGCCCGAAGCGCCGGAAGAGGAAATCATCGCCGCAGCCAAACTTGCAAATGCGCATGATTTTATTATGACGCTTCCAAATGGATACTCTACCGACATTGGGCAGCGCGGTGTAAAACTTTCTGGAGGACAGAAGCAACGGCTCAGCATCGCGCGTGTTTTTTTAAAAAATCCACCCATACTCATTTTTGACGAGGCTACAAGCAGCCTTGATAATGAAAGCGAAAGAGCGGTACAAAATTCCCTTGAAAACCTTATGAAAAATCGGACGACTCTTGTCATAGCGCACCGACTGTCAACAATCAGAAATGCCGACCGAATTCTTGTGCTCACAGATAAAGGGATTGAAGAACAAGGAACACATAAAGAGCTGCTTGCTCTCGATAAGACTTACGCTAGCCTGTACAACATGCAACTAAGGATCGAGGATACGGGAGAAAATAAATAACGTGGCATCTCTTATCCAGGGTTATAAAAAATATTTAAACCTCCCTGATGAGGCTCAATTCAGCTTGATAGACCATGAAGATGCGATGGTCGCTACGGTCTTCAGAATTTCACAGCCCGGGCGCCCGGATCTTATTTTAAAAACCTGCTCTCGAAAGGGTGATTTTCTAAGAGAGTCTTATTTTTTAAGCCGTTTTTCTGGCAAAATCCCAGTACCTAAGATCATTCAGCTTATTTGTGTAATAGATGCGGCTATTTTGATGGAGTGCATCCAGGGAGATCTTCTTACATCAGAAACCATTACTTGCGATTTGGCATCAGAAATCGGTTCTCTTCTCGCCCGCATCCACCAGGAACGTGCCGATGGGTATGGAGACCTAACTGATCCATCCGGTTTGAGCTCTGACCCTAGAATTTCTTTTAGAATGAAATTTGAGGAGGGACTTGCTGAATGCAACGGCCATCTACCTGAAAGCCTTCTTAAAACATGCAGGCGCCATTTTGAAAAAGACATCGATCTGCTTTTGTCTGCCGATGGTCCATGTGTTATACACCGTGATTTTCGCCCTGGAAACATCATTGCCGCTGATGAAAAAGTGCAGGGCATCATCGACTGGTCGTCCGCGCGGGGAGGATTTGCAGAGGATGATTTCTGTCCACTCGAGTTCGGAGAGTGGCCTTCTAGCTGTAAAAGCTCATTCTTAGAAGGATACGCTTCCCTTAGAAAAGTTCCTGACTATCGGAGGCTCATGCCTCTTTTGCAGTTAAGCAGAGCGGTTGCAGCTGTGGGATTCACTGTTAAAAGAGGAACCTGGCAGTCCAAAAACTCAAAGCTTTATCTACGAGCACTTGCCAAACTCAAAGCTTTATCTCTTTAACAAAAGAACCAAGCATCAAAATTTATTGAAATCAACCAAGAATCTCTGATAGAATGAAGTAATATTCATCCTAATAAAGGAGCGTAGTCCAGTGAAAAATTAAGTTTGTATCCACTCTGTTAATTAAACAAACCCAAGGATCAAACTTATGTCTCGGCTCTTTATACAATTTTCACATCTTTATAAATCTTTCGGCCCCTCTTCCCTTTTTGAAGATATTTCTCTTTCCATCAACGAAGGTGACGTTTTTGCGCTCATTGGAGAGAATGGTTCTGGGAAAACAACGCTTCTTCAACTTCTCACTGGAGCAGTGCAGGCTGATTCCGGCAACTTCAGCAAAGCATCCAGCCTATCCATCGGATATCACCAGCAGGAGATTATCCTAGCTGATTCTTCAATTTCTGTAAGGGAATTCATAGAGGGAAGTTCTCTGTCCGCCCTTGAAAACGAACTGGCTGTCTGCCTCGAAGACCCAGACCGTTTATCAGAATGGGGTGAATTACATGAAAAATATGAACGCTTAGGTGGATACCGCCGGATTCCGATTGAGCAGGTGCTGCGCGGCTTGAAGATCGAAAGCTGCCTTCTAGACCTTCCGATGTCGCACTTAAGCTGTGGACAGCGTTTGCGTGCAGCTCTCGCGAAAGCTTTGATTGAAAATCCGGATCTTCTCCTCTTGGATGAACCTACTAACCATCTTGACCAGAAGATGATTCAATGGCTTGAGAAAGTTTTAAAGCAAAGAGCGGGAGCATGCGTAATCGTCTCACATGACCGCAAATTCCTAAATGCTGCCTGCAAGAGCCTTATCGAAATTAAAAACGGAAAGCTTACCTGCTATGGTGGAAGTTACGATTTCTATCTGGAAGAACAGGAAAGAATTCTGGAAAGGCAGCTAAAAGCCTATCTTGCTCAGGAGGAGGAAAGGGCGTCCCTAAAACAAAAAATCAAAGAGATCACCTTCGCCAAAGGCAAAGCGCCCCCGCCTAAAGACCGCAATATCATGGCCTATGACAAAAGAGGAGAGAAGCATCAGAAGTCTTTGCAGCACAAGCTAGATGCCATGAAAGGGCGCCTTGAAGAAATCGAGAACAAGCTTCTCTCTCACCCAAAGCCCAAAGGTATCAAGGGCCTAAGTTTTACAGAATCGCCTCTAGCATCCCGAGTTGCGATTGAACTAGACCATGCAGGCAAAACGTATGGGAATAAAATCCTGTTTTCCGGACTTTGCAAGAGCATCTGCAAAGGAGATAGGATTCTTGTTACAGGCCCGAATGGATGCGGAAAAACAACCCTTCTCAAGACAATTGCCGGAAACCTCCCCCTTGATGAGGGATGCATCCGCAGAGCACCTACTGCAAAAATCGCTTTCCTCGACCAGGAACTCGAACTGCTGCCTATGGATCAAACGCCTATTCAGTACTTTGAGAGTAGATTCAACCTGTCTGAAGAAAATTTAAGGCGCGAACTTCATAAAGCAGCTTTAGGAGGAGTCGATTTGCTAAAGCGCACATTTTCTACGCTCAGCACCGGGCAGCGCAAAAGAATGCTGCTGCTTACGCTTGTGCTGGAAAAACCAAATGTCCTCTTAGTAGACGAGCCGACGAACCATCTCGACTTCATGACCTTGGAGGCATTTGAAAAAGCTCTTTTGCATTTTGAGGGAGCGATTGTAGCTGTATCGCATGATACTACTTTTATTAAAAAATTTGCTATCCAAGAATGGAGATTTGAAAATTATTTATTTTAAAAACTTTTCGTTGACCCTCACGCATACGTTATTCCTTATTATGGAGCCATCCTTTAAAATCAAAGGGATATTGAAGGAGAAAGTCGATGGCTTACACAGTAAAAAAACTCAGCGAAATCTCTGGGGTGACAGTCCGCACTCTTCATTTTTATGAGGAGACTGGCCTTCTAAAACCCGCGTATTATGGGGTGAATGGCTATAGATACTATGAAGAAAAAGAGCTGCTGCAGCTGCAGCAAATTCTATTCTTTAAGAAATTGGGGCTTACGCTCGAGCAGATCCGCAAGGTTATTGGCAAAAGCGATTTCGATCAGATGGCAGCTTTGCATTCCCATAGAAAGGCTTTAAGCTGCGAATGGGAGAAAATCGGCCGACTGCTAGACACCATCGACAAGACAATCAAACATTTACAAGGAAAAAAGAAAATGAAAGACAAAGAAATGTTCGATGGCTTCAACATCGCATTAGTCAAGCTGAAAGAAGGCATGTCCTATTCCGCAGAGGAAAAGATCGTCGTCCAAAGCGTAAAGAACCCCACAAAAAAATCCGAAGACATCGAGAAGAGAGGCAAAGCATATTACGATAAAATGGTCGATACAGCCCATACTCTCTTTAAAGAACTGGCTGATTGCATCGAAAAGGAACAGGATCCTGCAGATGACAAAGTGCAAAAGATCATCAAAAAGCACCATGCTTTTACAGAACAAACCCATCTTGCAACGCAGGAGGTGTACAAAGCGCTGGCCCGATTATATGCAGAACATCCTGAGTTCAGAAAACAGCTGGATCCCTTTCATCCACAATTGGCTACCTTTATGGCAGTGGCGATGACGATATTCGCCGATCGAGAACTATCTTAGGAGTTTGCGGGCGCTGCGGAAAGTTTCCGCAGCGTTTTCCGATTCTTGCACAGCAGTTTTTGCTCTGGCAAACATTTCTCTTTCATAGTGCTCTATCAATTTTGGCCAATCCCTAGCATCTTGCGAGGATGCAAGCAGAGAAGATAGCACTCTTGCATCTTCTAGCACATGATTTCCACCAAGACCCTTTTCAGTGGGCATGGCATGGGCTGCATCGCCTAAAAGAGTCACGCGCCCTGTAGGGACCATGGGGAACTTGTTTGTAGCAGGAAACTGTGTAGTACGGACAAGCCATGGCGCCATGATTTCTTTTGCTGGAGTATCATGTACAAGCTTTTTCAAATTTTCGTGCCAAGGCTCATTTTCCATCAACTGGCTGCAATGCTTTAATATCCGCATACGGCATTCTAAGCCCTGATCAAACTGATACCAAGGAGCATTTCGATCCTCTATTTCTTCAGAAAATGCCCAAAAAATTGTAGGAGTTCTATCAGATCGTTCTGAAAAACACACTCCTAAGTCATGAGAATTGTGTCCAAGAAAACGTACCAGACCAGTTTTGTTAAGAGGAAGCAGTTCATCCCATTCGGAGGTTCGATCAAGCTGTCCTGCTAAGATAGCGCGACTTCCCTCAATAATCCTCGGAATCGATCCCAAACTGTTTCCATAGACTGAAGGTAGCAGTTCCCTTACATCAGATCCCCCTCCATCGCATCCAACAAGCAAACCACAAGTAGCATGCGAACCATCTTGAAAATGGGCGATGACGTGATCCATATTGTCCTCCACCTTGACAAGACGCTTATTCCATTGAATATCAACATCTTCCTGCAAAAGACTTCGCAGCTCTGTGCGAAGGAATTGAACAGACGCATCTTGCCCCTGCTGCACCGTAAAAAAGGGCTCCATTTTTTCATTGGCACACGTAAATCCATCTCCAACATCTGAAACTTTAGCATGTGGTAAGCGACCCTTTTTTTCAAAAGTCAGCAATGCAGATAACGCGTGCATCCCCAAGGATCGAATCGAAATCCGATATCCCTGGGGCCTACTGGTGGGGCTTTCATCTCTTTCAAACACTGTGGCATGCAGGCCAGCCTTGGAAAGCCCTTGGGCCAAAGCCAGCCCACCCAGGCCTGCTCCAATAATTAAGATTTTATCCATTATTCTCTCCAAGTAACCATTGCATTTCAGATTCAAGAAGGGTGAGTCCATACCTTAAAGCTTTGAGACGAACCGCCTTTTGCGGCAAGTCAGGTAAGCTTTCCAATCTCTTTTCGATTTTTTTATATTCCTCGTAAATCCCTTCCATTTTTTCTAGCCTTTCTTGGAAAAGCCTTGTCATCTCTTTTTGACCCGAGACAAAAAACAGTTTGAGAAGAAACTCATTGCGCGGTGTTTCTGATCCAGTTGGACTTTCAAACCAGGCCGTAAATTCTTCGCGTCCTGTTTTAGTAATTGAAAAAATCTCTTTTTTTTTCTTCCCAACGCAAACTGTTTCAGACAACACTTTTCCTTCTTTAGCCAGGACTTTTAGCATGGGATAGATCGTGGAATCAGACTCCCGCCAAAAATATACGGTCGATCTTCCCATAAGCGACCTGATCTCGTATCCGCTGGCAGGGCCCTCAAGAAGAACACCTAAGATCGCATATCTTGTTTTATTGATTACTTTCATGATGATACCTAGTTCCTGGGTATCATAAAGGAAATGGCAATTTGTGTCTATTGGCACGTTTTGGTACAATGAAACCCTGGGCCGGAGGAGGTAAACCATGCCAATAGATCCAGACGATCTAAAAATCAGAGAGAAAAAAAAGTCTTTAGAAAGACATCTCGAAGCACAGGAATACATCGAAAAAGCACACGAAGAGGACAAGGCCAACAAAATGGGTCAGCTGGGCGGAAAAAAGGTAAAACACCACATAGAGACCGATCCCTCTGTCATCAATCTTTTCCATAGCAAAGTCAACCCCTCCTAAAACTGGGCAGCTTCTTCCTTTGTGTCTTTGCGCCTTTGTGTTTCAACATTTTTTTAGTCAAGTTAGTGTATACAACACATCGCGCGACAATAAGAGAAAGTCGAAGGTTTAATGAACCTATCCGGATATTCCACCTGGTTCTTTTTGAGTCTTTTTTTCCTATCCGTTTGTTCATTTCTTGGGCTGCTTTTTAAGTAGCCCAGCGAACCAAACAAACAGCTAGAGAAAAAATCCTTCAAAAATACCAACAGGTGGAATATCCGGATAGGTTCATAGACAATTGATCACTTACTCGATTAAAAATCTTGGTTATTTGTGTACATACTCAGTTGCCAAGAGTATATGCAGGAGCAGCGCTAAGGCAAAAAAGATGATAGGTATAACCCAACACAAGCGGGTAAGACCATAATAGGTTTTTGAATAACAGAACCACATCAAAAAAAAACTTAAAGGAATTGCAAAAATAGGCAAGAGATTAATGAAACTAAGCAGTTTATTCATTGAAGTAGCTCTGATAAATGGGACAAAGAAAAAAAACAAAAAAGGAAAAAGAAATAAATAAGTAAAACCCCAAACGATCATACTACATTTAGCTTTTTTCTGCGCAAAGGATATCGTTTCTTCGGTTATCATAATAAAAATCGAATTATGGGATCTAGAGCAAGCACAGTAATCAGTGTCAACCAAGGCACTGACCAGAAAAAAAATATTTTACCATATTCTTCACACACATAACTTGACCACATAAGATCTATGCTCACAGGCAACGAAAGGGGGATTAGTGAGACGGTAAAAATAAACGATAACCCCTTTGGGATTGATATATGCGGATTATCAAAGATCATAACAGAAAGCAATGCAAAATAAGATAACAGAGGCAAAAGAAAAATATAGATAATTGTCCAAGCTATAGCACAGATCCTGGCTTTTTTTTTACTATTTTGCATAGAGCCTGTGTCATTGTTACAGTTAGACATACAGAAGCGCCTCTTTTTCTCGCATCGTAGCTGCAAGTGAAAGACCTTTGTATTTTCCCACAAGTCTTTTGACCTCAGTTTGATAACATTCACTGCAGAATTGATGCTCAAAACAACAGCCTGGATCGGGATCTAATATTGTTATCGCATTAATTTTTTTCATTAGGCTTTCATAGTGATCAATCCGTTGCTTTATAAAACTTTCAAAAATAAAAGGATTCATAGAATCAAGATATAGTATTGCGTCATCCGTGACCCACCGTTTTATAACGGCTTCTTCGGTTAAACCTTCTTTCATTCCAAGATATCTATGTACGGCTAAAGATCGAAAACAGGGCGATCCTATAGACGAAACAAGATCATTTTCGCTAGCATAATTGTGAGAATCGGAATGGCAGCTACCAGCCTCAAGAAACGATCCTCCACCAAATGTGAAAATTCGAATTTTCTGACCTTCATTAGCATTCAACAGCCTTAACGCATGCTCTGAGATGATAGCACCCTGGCTATGGGCAAATACGACGATTGGGCAATTGAATCCTTCTTTGTTTGATAAAGAAAGAAGATATCTAAAAAACTTAGCAGCCCAAGAAACAATAGGAGTATCGATTCCAATTTTTAAGGAAATGCATACACCAAGATCTTTCATTCCCAACAAGAAAGAGTCATTTGGTAACAACAACACCTCCTCTCCGCCTGCATAGTCCGAAATTAACTCTGCAGATTCTAACGCCCCCTCCTTTGAATTCAAAATGCCATTAATAAAAGCCCAGATACATTGACCAGTTTTTTTCTTGCCCACTGTCCTTACCAAAGTCTCAATTCCACCCAAATTTGGAGAAATCGCTTCTTCAGAGATTTGAACACTCCACATACCGTGATTGGGCCTAGAACGTAAATATTCGTAGCCATTTTTCTGATGAACGATTACCGCATCTAGACGATTCGTTTTCACCCATTCCACAGCTTCTTTTTTTGATAAGACTAGATCTGTTCCTATCAAATAGGTGTCTTCTGCAGAGATATCTATTTTTGCTGTAATCTTTGGCAAAACGTGCGACTCTTCATTTCCCACCAATTCGTACCCGCATATTTTTTCAATTACTTTTAGTAAGTTTTGAAATTCGATACTTGTAAGTGTACTGACTTTTTTATCTAGAGATATTGGTATACAACTGCTTAACTTTGCAGCAAAAGCATCCGGATTTTTAGGACAAAAATGTTCGGCTAGCGCCTGAACAGGTGAGTTATAATATTTTTTAGAATGAAGATAGGCTATAAGCGCTTTATGACCCTGCTCTGGGTAAGAAAAAATAGCGAAACCTTGGTAAGAACCTATTGAACCATAAAGGAAAGCATAATGACTATGGCTTCTTATTAAGCCTGGATTATTTACTCGCCATGATAAATTTCCACCTTTACGAACATGTTTGTTTCCGTTCTTGTCAATATATACAATAGTATTTTCATCCTGTGAATATGCTATTCGATACATTTTTTCTCTTATCAAACTTCATCAACTGGTGTGACGAGTTTAACAACAATCCGAAATTCCTCCAAGCTTGAAAGGGTAATGTAACATTATTTCTGTAAATTCGGACCAACAGGTCTTCTGGAAGAACTAAAAAATCAAGTTTTAGCAATCGATGGAAAACGGTTGTGTGGAACGCAAGATTGACACAACAGACGATTGGCAATAAAATCTCGGGACGCTATACTCCCAGAAAGCTATGACTAATCTGGATGAACTGTATCAAAAAGCCCCCGAAATAGAAGCCAAGCTTGGGTATCGGTTCCATGATCGCTCCCTTCTTATTCTCGCCTTTGTCCACAGGTCGTTTGTCAACGAAAATAGAGCCCTAACAGAAGCTCATAACGAACGTCTTGAGTTTCTAGGCGATGCTATCCTTGGCATGCTCATCGCTGAATATCTCTACAAATACTATCCAAGCACCCCCGAGGGTGAGCTCTCCTACCTCAGGTCGCGACTTGTCGAAGCAAGCTCTTGCGTCGAGTATGTGCAAAGCCTACATCTTGATCAGTATCTCCTCCTTGGCAAAGGAGAAAAAATGAACAGTGGAAGAGGGAGAGAGTCGATTCTTGCCGACTTTTTCGAGGCCATCATTGGAGGGATCTACTTAGATGGCGGCCTAGAGTCAGCTAAACGTTTTCTCTTTAAAAACTTCTCCCGCAACATCGACGCCATTCTTAAAAAACCCGCAGAAAACTGGAAAGCCCTCCTACAAGACTACTCTCAAAAAAAATATGGCCATCCTCCTGACTACATCGTCTTAGAAGAGTCGGGCCCTGATCACAACAAGATCTTTGAGATTGCCGTCCACTTGAACCAGAAAGAAATTGGTAGAGGGAAGGGCAATTCTAAAAAAGAAGCACAGCAAAAAGCAGCAGAAGAGGCCTACACACGCCTTTCCAAAACCGAAGACATGGCTTAATATGGTGAAAACAAAGACTGTTTGGTATTGCGCAGAGTGCGGAAGCAAACAAGCGAAATGGTCAGGCCAGTGCTCTGCCTGCCTCAATTGGAATACCATGAAAGAGGAGATGGAAGTTCAATCCACTCCACGATTCGCTGCACAACAAGAAAAAGTTTCTAGGCCTGTCAGGCTTACAGAAGTAGAACTGTCTAAAACCCCTCGCATCTCTACGACCATGTCAGAATGCGATCGCCTCCTTGGCGGAGGGCTTGTTCCTGGCTCTCTCACGCTTGTGGGGGGAGATCCTGGGATTGGAAAATCAACGCTCATGCTCCAAATGGCAAATGCCCTCGGCAAACAAGGCCTTCTTGTTTTTTACATCTCAGGAGAAGAATCTGTAGAACAGACCACCATGCGCGCTCTTAGGCTTGGAATTACAACTGAAAATCTTCTTCTCATTAGCGAAACAGAATTCACTAAAATCTATAGTCACATCGAAGCCCTCAATCCCGATATCTTAATTGTCGATTCAATCCAGATCATCTACAAAAGTAGCCTCCCCTCCTCTCCAGGCTCTGTTGCACAAGTAAGGGAGGCAACCGGTGAATTCATGCATCTTGCCAAAGGAAGGCAAATGGCTACTTTTCTCATCGGCCATGTCACAAAATCTGGCGAAATAGCAGGACCTAAAATGCTTGAACACATGGTTGACAGCGTGCTCTATTTTGAAGGGGACAAGCAAAATCTCTATCGCATCATCCGTGTTGTAAAAAACCGTTTTGGTCCGACCGATGAAATTGCCCTTTTCCAAATGAAAGAAAACGGTCTTGCAGAAGTTCCAAACCCCTCAGAAGTTTTCCTGCAAGAGAGAAGAAAAGGAGGCGTCGGCTCCATCATCACAACTACATTAGAAGGCTCTCGCCCCATACTCATCGAAATGCAAGCCCTCGTCACCGAGTCCTCCCTCCATAACCCTTCCCGAAAAAGCACAGGTCTTGATTCCAATAGACTTGCTCTCTTGCTTGCCGTCCTTGAGAAAAGAGTAGGCTACCAAACCCATGTCTGTGATGTCTTTGTTTCTGTAGTCGGTGGTCTTCGCATCTTAGAGCCTGCCATCGACCTTGCCATTCTTCTTGCCGTTGCCTCCTCCTATAGAAACGTGGTACTCGATCCAGACGCTATCGCGATTGGCGAAGTGGGACTCGGAGGAGAAGTCAGAAGCGTCTCTAGGATGGATGCAAGGATCAAAGAAGCCTATCACATGGGATTTAAAAAATGCCTCATCCCCAAGGGTAACGTGGCCGGCCTAGAATCGAAGGAAAAATACCCCATCCAAATCGTAGGGATCGACCGGGTCGAGGAGGCCATCCGTGAGCTTATTGGATAGCTTGCCGGTTGTAGCAAGAAATTCTCCCCTCTCCCGAGCACAGGTGCAAGAAGTTCTTGAAGAAATCAGAAAATTTTATCCAGAACTCCATTTTTTTCCTACATTTGTAGAAACAACTGGAGACCTCGATCTGAAGACCTCCCTAAGAACACTCCCACAAACCGATTTTTTCACAAAAGAGGTAGATCTGCTTGTCTGCGGGGGACTCTGCCGCATCGCTATCCATAGCGCAAAAGATCTCCCCTTTTCTCTCCCTACAGGACTAAAAGTAGTGGCCATTACAGCAGGCGTTGACAAAAGAGATGCCCTTGTTTTAAGAGACGGGGAAACACTTAACACTCTCCCCTATGGGGCAAAGATTGCAACTTCATCCCTGCGAAGAGAGGATGCTGTACGAAAGCTAAGAGAAGATCTTTCCTTTATCGACATTCGAGGCAAGATTGAAGATAGGCTCGAAAAGCTTAAGACTGGCGAGGCTGACGGGATTGTTATCGCAGAGGCAGCACTTATTCGCCTCGGCCTGACACACCTAAACCGACTGTATTTACCCGGAGAAACTGCACCTGGTCAGGGACAACTTGCCATCGTTGCAAGAGAAGAAGACCAGGAGATGACCGATGCCTTCGCTGCAATTGACGTCCGATAACATTTTGTATACAGGATTACGTCTACCTAAAAAATACCAAAAAGAAAATGTCCTCCATCTTCCCCTCATTGAAACTTGCGTAAGAGATCAAGCAAAGGATGAAATCGAAAAAGCCTTGCCTGTGGCAACGCATATTCTATTCACAAGTCAAACGGCTGTTGAACTATTCCCCTTTCCCTATGGCGAAAAAACCATTATCGCCCTAGGGAGTAGGACAGCCTCCAAAGTAGGACGCTGCCAAGCTCTCCATGTTGCAAGTGAAGAAACGGCAGAAGGAGTAGCCAAGCTGCTCGAGAGCCTCGAAATACAAGGACATATTCTCTATCCCCATAGCGCCCTATCACGCGATCTGCTCTCTACCTTCCTGGACAATAGACAAATTCCTTGCAGTGACATTATTCTCTATGACACGTTTCCAAAACAGCCCAAAACCCCCATAAATCTCAATCTGTTTTCAGAAATTGTCTTCACGAGCCCGAGTACTGTAGACGCCTTCGTTGCTTTTTTTGGACCTCTACCTCAAAATAAAATTATCACGACCATAGGTCCAATAACTAGATTAAAAATCAGTCTATTGATACAATAAAGGTTCTCAAATTCAACCTTTCAGAGTAAGGAAAAACGATGGTCCCACAATTTGAACTACCAGAATTGCCCTATGGCTACGACGCTCTCGAACCCGTAATCAGCCGCGAAATCATGACCCTACACCATGATAAACACCATGCGGGCTATGTTACAAACCTCAACAAAGCCCTAGTGGACTACGCTGAAGCTGAAAAAAAGAAAGACCTAACCGCCATGATCTCCCTCGAGCCCGCCATCCGCTTCAACGGCGGTGGTCATATCAACCACTCGATCTTCTGGACTAACTTAGCCCCCAAAGACAAAGGAGGAGGCCTGCCGCCCAAAGGACCCCTCGAATCGGCCCTCACTAGCACATTCGGCTCTCTTGCCACCTTCATCGAAAAATTCAACGCAAAAACCGTTGCCATCCAAGGATCAGGCTGGGGATGGCTTGCCCTCTGTCCCGGATCAAAACGTCTTTCTATCATTACCTGCGCAAACCAGGATCCCTGCAGCACAACCGGCCTTGTTCCCCTTCTTGGGATCGATGTCTGGGAGCATGCGTATTATATTGACTATAAAAACGTAAGAGCAGAATATCTGAAGAAAATTTGGGAAATCGTGAACTGGCAAAACGTAGCCGAAAGGTACGAAAAGGCAATCAAGTAATGCTCTTTTTTTCCAGGGAAAAACCAAAGATCAAAGAGAACACCTCCAAAAAGAAAGAGGGGTTCGATGGATTTAGTAAATGCAGCGGCTGTCAAGAACTGATTCATAACAGCCAGCTGCAACAAAATCTAAGCTGCTGCCCTAAATGCAACTACCACTACCGCCTCTCCGCAGAAGAGCGGATCCAGCACATGGCAGATTCCAAAAGCTTCAAAGTCTTGTTCGATCATCTCACACCGACCGACCCCCTGAGATTTAAAGACCAAGAACCCTACGCAGATCGTCTCGAAAAAGCCAAAGCAAAATCGGGCACAAATGAAGCTGTCATCTGCGGCAGGTGCCTCATAGAAGGAAAAAGCGTAGCTCTTGGCGTCATGGATTTTCAATTCATGGGAGGCTCGATGGGCTCTGTGGTAGGAGAGAGGCTCACCTTACTCATCGAATATGCACTTTCTCACGAGCTTCCCGTCGTCATTGTTGCCACCTCGGGCGGCGCTAGAATGCAAGAGTCTATTTTCTCCCTGATGCAAATGGCAAAAATCTCAGCCGCTCTTGCAAAACTCCACGAAAAAGGGCTTGCTTTCATCTCCGTCCTCCTCAACCCCACATCTGGTGGGGTTACTGCTTCCTTTGCTTCTCTTGGCGATATCATCATCGCAGAACCAGGAGCGCTCATCTGCTTTGCCGGCCCCCGCGTCATCGAGCAAACGATTGGCCACAAACTTCCCGCAGGCGCACAAATGTCAGAATTTCTCCTGGAACATGGAATGATTGATTGCATTGCAAAGCGCAGTGAAATAAAGAAAAAAGTGGCCACCTTTCTTGATTATCTCTCAGGAAATGAGAAAAAAAACCTAAAAACTGCAAAACAAAAAGAAGCTGAACCAGCCTACCCACGTTTTGCTACAAAAGCATAGAGGAAAACCTATGTCCGAGCCGCACCCACCTATTGAAATTCTAACATTTTCTGAAAAGCAAGAATACTTACCTGTCTACAGCTCGAAAGACGCCTCCGGGGCCGATGCCCACGCCTGCATCTCCGAAGCTGTCATCATCGGCCCGAGTGAAAGCCTCCTTATCTCCACAGGGCTAAAGTGCGAAATCCCGAAAGGCTACGAAATCCAAGTGCGACCGAGAAGTGGCCTTGCACTAAAAAACCAGATCACTGTCCTCAATACGCCAGGAACCATCGATGCGGATTACCGGGGCGTGATTGGCGTCATCCTCATCAATCATGGAAAGAAAGCCTTTATCGTGACACCCGGAATGAGAATTGCACAGCTTGTCGTTACACCTGTCATTCAAGCGTCTTTCAGAAAAGCCGAAGAGCTGAGTGAAACCGCAAGAGGGGCAGGCGGCTTTGGACATACAGGAGTAAACTAGAGCATGCAGCTGCCCTTCCGCCTTAACCCCAAACTGATCACACACCTCTCTGCCTCTTCACGCGACGATGCTCTCTTAGAACTTGTAGAGCTTCTCCATAGGGAAGGCAAAATTCAGAATACACAAGAATTCTACAATGCAGTTCTCACACGTGAGAAAATTGTAACCACAGGGATTGGAATGGGAGTTGCCATTCCTCATGCCAAACTTCCCTCTCTTACCTCCTTTTTCATTGCGATTGGTGTGCTAGAAAAAGGGGTAGATTGGCATGCGCTTGACGATGCGCCTGTACGCCTTATTTTCCTGATCGGGGGCCCAGATGACAAACAAACAGAATATCTCCAAATCCTCTCAGGCATTACGTCACGGATAAAAGATGAAGAGAGACGCAAAAAAATATTCACTTCTGCCACAGTAAAAGATATACTGCAAATTTTTGAAACACAAGAGTAGGAAACAGGCATGGATCTGAAGATTAAAGATGTAGCGGAACTGTTAAACGTATCTGAAAGCACCATCAGGCGTTGGCTCACAGAAGGAAAGATCCCGGCATACCGCCTGAACCATCAATACAGGTTCAGTAGATCTGAAATCGAAGATTGGGTGATGCAACAAAAACTCACCTCTTCTCAGGGGTTCACATCCTATGCAATCCCTCTGCCTGGTGAAGATGCGTTGAAGGCAAAAACCCCCTCCACGGGAGGTCTTAATCAGTTTAGTCTCTACCGTAGTGTGCACAAAGGAGGAGTGTTTTCCAAAATCGCGGGGATTTCCAAAGAAGAGATCATCCGCAATACCATGCATGAACTCTCAAGCCCTCTTGGAATCGATGAAGAGGTCATGTCCGACCTGCTTTTAGATCGAGAAAAACTGATGGCCACAGGTCTTGGCCAAGGTATTGGTATACCGCATGCAAGAGATTTTCTCCTCAGTACACACCATGATGTCGTCGCTGTCGTCTTCCCCGAAAGGCCCATTGCTTATGGCTCTCTTGACGGCGCTCCTGTACACACACTTTTCTTTCTTTTTGCCAGCGACGACAAAAAACACCTCCACCTTCTGGCCAAGATCGCTCACTTAAGCAGCCATCCGGAGGCTGTGGCTTTTCTCAAAACTCGCCCTTCAAAAGAGGCTCTCCTGGAGTACATTAAAACATGGGAGTCTTCTATCCACAAACCAGCGCAAGTAGAGTAAACCAAACACGTCCGATAAAACACCGCTTCCCCAGTGTTCTGGGAAAGGTTTTATTGCAAATTTAAATATTTTATAATATAATTGAACCAGGGGAGAGTGAAATATCATACCCTGACAGAAAGCTTCCCCGGGGATCAATATCCAAAAAGGGAGAAAAATATGGGCATCACCGTAAATGTAAATGGCATTGGTTCTGTCACAACAGTTCCCGACCAGGCGCATGAGGATGTCATCGAGCGCTACGGAAACGATATGACAGCGCTTGCCAATATCCTGCTTAAAGACGCAGCCAACTTAACCCAGCAAGATGCTACTGACTTTTCTAACGCCATAAAGAACTTAAAAGATCTTGCAAAAAATGGGATGCCAGTTCTGCTCTCGTCTATGCGGGCTTACATGAATACGCAAATGGCACAAAGTTTGGACGTCCTTTTTCGCGCACTCGATGCGGCAGACTATACCTACACCTCCGACTTTACCTCGCTTCAGCGGGCTCACGACCTTCTTCAACAACAGATCAACTCCTCCTCTGGAACAACCACAGGTTTAAATGGCGTCTTTAAACAGGCCTTCCTAGCCCTTGCTAACAACCAATCGATCCAAGCCATGATCCAGCTGGACTACGTAAAGACCGGAAATGACCAAATTCTAAATGCCATGTCCTCCTTAAAAGAGGCCATTACTGCAAACCAGTCTTCTCTAAACATTCTCGCAGACCTTCAGAATATAAAAAATCAGGTCTCTCCTGAGAATGCAGGCCAAATCTCGAGCTTTTTCACAACTCCGCTAGCACAACCCGGCACTACTCTGAATTTTTCTGCGAATGCTGTGACCATTGGCCAGGTAGGCCCAACGATTTTAGGCCTGGTCACAGGTGGCACTATACCACTGGGTAGCACTGTTGACCTCGCAGGGGTTTCTCAACTCCAAAACCTACTAAGCCATGCAACCATTGATTCCGGCGATTTTATAAAGGCTGCGCGATCAGCTTATGAAGATGCTATCAACCATGGAACTGTATCGGGCCAAACAATCTTAAATTTCCATAAAAGTGGCGTCAATCTTACCTTCATTGACCCTCAAGACAGCAAACAATATACAATCTCAGTCGACTTTACACGCGTAGTAACCGCAACAGATTTCAATGGCTTTAAAGATCCAATCGGCGCTGTAGCTTCAGGAAACCTAAGCACGCTCCTTACACAAGCTCAAGACAGCGTAAATGAGCTTCTTGCACAGGTTGCAAAGCTAGAACAGCTAAACCCGAGCCTCGTTCCAGGTACGCCAGAATTCAACTCCTCCGCTGCAGGAAGTCTACTTCAGGTAGTTCATGATATTACAGGAGATGATCCTTCCAATGTAGTATCTATAAATTCCCTAATGAACTGGATCACCGATAGCTATAACCAGTTAGGAAACTCTCAAAACGCCTCCCTAGCAGGACAATTCCAGGTCAATCTCACGCAAGCGATCACAGCAGGAGAAAACTTAAACGATACCCAGAAAAG
>CAZBXE010000007.1:0-15135 GCA_964496125.1 uncultured bacterium
AGGGTTGTAAGATTTTTTTCAGTCCCCAAAATGGTGAGGGCTTGGTCGAATGAAGGGCTGCTAAATTTTCCAGTTGTCCTATAGAGCAGAGCGCGTATCAAGAATTTTTCGAGGTCAGGGTTAAAGGAAGTAGCACGGAATTGGTTGTTTTGAAGCAGGGCAAGTGCTGCTTTCTCGTCCCCTCTTCGGAGAGATTCTAAGAGTTTTAACCAGAAAGTCTCTTGCAAGGTCTGGAGATAGCGTTTTTGGGCAGGGAGTTTTTCAAACTGCTCTTCATTCCAGAAAGTGCCAGGCTTTAAGTTGATGAGGTAGGTGATAAGGGGATCAAAAGAGCCATCGGGAACGGGTTTTGACTTCCAATCAAATGCAATGGGGGCAATGATCTTGTTCCAATAGAGAGTTTTGAACCAAAGATAGTCAGTTGGGTGCGTGTCAAGTGTAGTGGCTAGCACTTGCATAGCGAGGTTATACTGCCTTGTGCGGAGGAAAAAGTCGGCCATTTGGTCCCTGGCTGAGTTATCTTCTTTATCTAGGTAAACCGCAGCTAGGTATTCTGAGAGGGCAAGGGTAGGTTTCCCTACGGCTTCTAAAAACCTGGCTCTGTAGATGCGAAGGGAGGAGTTTTCTGGGTCTTTTTTAGCAGCTTCTGTGAGGTACTCCCAGGCTTGCTTTGGGTTTTGATTGAGCGTAAGCACAGCAAGACGAGCAAGACGAGGAGAGTCGTCTTTTCCCTCAAAGCTTTTGGATCTAAGGAGGTTAATGCTCCCTTCTTTATTGTCGTCTACAAGGAGTCGGTCGGCATCGAGATAGAACCATTTCGATACGTTTTTTTCTTTTCCTTTCCAGGAGTTTCTAAGGTTGTCAAAGTCAGTCGATCTTTTTGTCACAAGATAAGCTGCACCCACTTTGAGAGCGGCATCTTCATAAGGAGCAAATCCGGATGGGTCAAATTCGTAGATTACGATCAGCTCTGGAAGGTTATTGCTTTTATCAGCGGTTTGGATGTAGAGATCCTGCCATTTTCTACCCGAAGCTGTCTTTTTGGAAATCTCTCCTTCCCAAAGCTTTATGATTGCAAATGCCTCGTGGTACTTTTTCTCTTCAAGCAGCTTGTTCACTTGGGCAAGGTCTGCCTTTTCATCTCTTCTTTCCGCCATAATCGATGTGAATTTTTGTTTGATCTCATGCTTGTATTGATAGGCAAGCAGGAGGGCTCCGATGAGCACTAGAAGGGAAAGAAGTTTTAAAAAGCGAGCCATATAGTACCTCATTAACGTATAGATCTCTATTTTTTGTCTCATAAGGTATTTTTCTTTTCTCAACAACAATGATCCAGAAACATCTTCGGTATAGCTTGAAAAAAAGTCGTTTGGTGTTCATGATGTGCGGAGGGATAATGAATATGAACTTCAAAAATCGAGATCTTCTGGCTATCGAACAACTCTCTAAAGAAGAGATAAGCCACGTCTTTTCCTTAGCTAAAAAATTGCAAAAGGGATTGAAAGAGAGACCCCTAGAGGGGCTTTTGCTCGGTAGCTGTTTTTTTGAACCTTCCACACGCACAAGGCTTTCTTTTGAATCGGCCATGTACCGATTGGGGGGAAGCGTGATCGGTTTTTCTGAAGACAAAGCAACAAGTGTGGCTAAAGGAGAATCACTTGAAGACTCTATGAGGGTTATTGCAAGCTATGTTGATGCAATTGTACTGCGCCACCCAAGCGAGGGATCAGCCCAATTTGTGGCAGACCTTGTCGATGTTCCGGTAATCAATGCAGGGGATGGGAGCAACGAGCACCCGACACAAACACTCTTAGACCTTTTTGCCATCCAAGAAACACAAGGAAGGCTTGAAGATCTTCATATTGCAATGGTGGGTGACCTTCGCCACGCCCGTACGATCCACTCTCTTGTAAAAGCAAGCCTTCTCTTCCCAAACCGCCTCTATTTTGTGGCCCCACCTTTTTTAGAGCTGCCTAAGGAGTTGATTCATCAACTTCGCAAGCGCGGACTTCAGTTTTCCTTCCATGACTCCTTGCAAGATATATTGCCTAAGCTCGACATCATCTATTTGACAAGGATTCAAAAGGAGAGATTTGACGGGTCTGTTGATTATGAGAAGGTTAAGGATGCTTATACCCTGCGCAAGAAAGATATCGCGGGGGCTAAAGATACGATGAAAATTTTACATCCCCTTCCTCGTGTAGGGGAACTGGGACGATGTGTAGATGAGACCTCTCATGCCCACTATTTCGAGCAGGCAAAGAGCGGTCTTCTGATTAGACAAGCGCTTCTTTCCCTAATCTTTGGGAGGGTACCTTGTTAGAGGAAAAAGTCTTAACCGTTGCGGCTATTAAAAATGGGACTGTGATTGATCACATCCCCGCTGGTAAATCAATTGAGATTGTGCAGCTGCTCAAACTCTCCTCTCACGAAGCAAGGATGAGTATTGGTCTTCGTTTGCCAAGTGTAAGGCTTGGAGTCAAGGATATCATCAAGATCGAGGAGAGATTTTTATCAAAGGATGAAGCCAATCAGGTGTCTCTTTTTGCTCCAGAAGCTACGATTTCGATCATCCAGGACTTTTCGGTTACAACGAAATGTAGAGTAGAGAATCCAGGGTTTATTGTCGGTTTTAGCGAATGTGGAAATAGCAACTGTGTTACAAGGCAAGAGCACGTTCCAAGCTACTTCTTGCTTCATCAGATAAAGAATAAAGTGCAACTGACCTGCAGGTATTGTGGACGGGAGTTAAAAAGATGATCACGATAACGAATGTAAAGACCTTAAGCGGGCAAATTAAGAACCATCAGATTGAAAGTGTCGTCAAACAAGAGATAGATGCGCAAGGGAAATGGACGCTTTTTCCCGCTCTGATTGACCCCCACGTCCATTTTAGAACCCCTGGTCATGAGTACAAAGAGGATTGGAAAAGTGGGGCAGAGGCAGCTATCCGAGGCGGTGTGACAACGGTTTTCGATATGCCGAATAATACCCCCCCGATCGTAGATTTAAAGACGCTTGAAGCAAAGAAAAAGATCATCGATTCTATGCTGCAGGACGTAGGGATTCCCCTTCGTTACAAGCTCTACCTTGGCGCAGATAAAACCCACTTGGAAGATATTGCCCTTTGCGCCGATAAAATTGTAGGGATCAAAGTCTACATGGGCTGCAGCACAGGCAATATGCTGATGGATGATGATGATAGCCTAAGACGTCTTTTTCAAGTTGCCGCGCAGTGCAATCTCGTTGTAGCAGTGCATGCAGAAGATGAAAAGATCATGAAGGTCAATAAACAAAAGTATGAAGGAAGAACGGATTCTGCTGTGCATTCGTTAATCCGCAGCCATGAGGCAGCAGCTGTTGCTGCTGAAAGAGCAATCCGGTTTGCTGAAGAGTTTAACGCAGAGCTCTATCTTGCCCATATTTCCACAAAACAGGAAGTGGAGCTCATTCGAGAGGCTAAGAAAAGACAGCTTTTGGTCTATGGAGAAGTGTCACCTCACCATCTTTTTCTCACCGAATCAGCGTATGAAAGCCTTGCAAATTTTGTTCAGGTGAATCCTCCCTTAAGAGAGCAAGTAGATGTAGATGCTCTCTGGGCCGGTATCGCAGATGGGACAATCGATACGATTGGCACAGATCATGCCCCGCATACAATCGAAGAGAAGAAAAAACCCTATGGACAGTCTCCTTCAGGAGTGCCAGGCATTGAGACTATGCTTCCCCTTCTGCTTGACGCCGCAAGCCGCGGGCTTCTTTCACTCGAAAAAATTGTGGAGCTTACCCGTGTTAATGCGGAGAATATCTTTAGAATACCTCGCAATGATGATGTGGTCCTTGTTGATTTAGAGATGAAGAAAAAAGTCGATGAAAAGAACCTAAAGACAAAATGTGGGTGGTCCCCTTTTGCTGGCAGGGAATTGAAGGGGTGGCCCGTTGTCACCATTGCTCAAGGGAAAGTTTTTAGATTATGAGGCCCATTTACGATATCAAAAAAAGTTACCTAGAAAACGCAGAAGAGGGTCCCTACTTTAACGAGCCACTTCCCACCCGGGAGTTTTCTGATGAAAGACAGTGGCAAGATTTTCTTGGTTTTAAGATAGCATCCCCTCTTGGAGTCCCTGCAGGGCCCCTTCTGAATAGCAAATGGACAACACTTGCAGCTGGCCTTGGATTTGATGTGGTGACGTATAAGACCATTCGTTCCCACGAGCACCCAGGTCATGGTCTTCCGAATGTCATCTTTATTGAAGGGAAAGAGCAGCTTGATCCAGAACATTTGCCAAACGAGATGAGGCCCGCAAAAAAGGAACCTTCTCAAGAGTTCTTGGCGATCACAAACTCCTTCGGAATGCCTTCTAGGAGTAGAGACTACATTGCTAAAGATATTGCTAGAGGCAACCGCAATCTTAAAAGGGGGCAGGTTATGCCTGTATCGGTTGTGGGCACACCAAAGCCACAAGGCAGTTTCATGGAGTTTGTACTCGATTTTGTCGATGTAGCAGTCTTTGCCAAGGAGTGCGGTGCAAAAATCATTGAAGCAAATTTCTCTTGTCCTAACGTATGTACGAGGGAAGGAAGCATCTACACGGATCCAAAATCTGCCTATACGATCGCTAAAGAGCTTGTAAAAGCCCTTCAAGGAACCCCCTTGATTGTAAAGCTTGGTCTTTTTCCAAACGAGTCGTTGATGAAAGAAACGCTTGTAGCGTGTGCCAAAGCAGGGGTACAGGCTATCTGCGGCATCAATACGATTAGCATGAAAATCGTAGATGAGGCAGGCAGTTCTCCCCTTGGACCTGATCGAAAAACAAGCGGTATATGTGGAAATCCAATCCGAAATGCTGCCCTTAGTTTCATTCGAAAAGCAAGAGCGTGCCTTGATAAAGAGAAGCTTGGGATGGTGCTGATGTCATCAGGAGGCATTACACTGCCGGAGCATTTTAACCTTTTCCTCTCTGCAGGCGCTGAAGTGGTAACGTGTGCAACAGGGATGATGTGGAATCCTTTCTTAGCCATGGAATACCATAAAGAACTGATGCTGAAATGAGGGAGAGTGTGGAAGAAATCATTCTATTGCTCCATGAAATTGGAGCCATACGCTTTGGACAGTTCACGCTTAAAACGGGGCTTATTTCTCCCATTTACATAGACCTGCGTTTGCTTGTGTCGTATCCCGACCTTCTAGAAAAAATTGCTCGTAAAATGGGTCTTGTGATGAAGGATTTGTCTTATGATCTTTTATGCGGCGTTCCGTATACAGCGCTTCCCATCGCAACAGCCCTTTCTCTCTTCTACAGAAAACCTATGATTTTTAAGAGAAGGGAAGTGAAGGAATATGGCACGAGAAAGCCCTTAGAAGGTGTCTACAAAGCAGGAGAGACAGCGCTGATCATCGAAGACCTTGTGACAAGTGGAAGCAGCGCTTTGGATACCTTACGAGCTCTCTGTGCAGAAAAGATTGTTGTCCGCGATATTTTGGCGGTTTTAGACCGAGAGCAGGGAGCGACTTTGAATCTTGAGAAGAAAGGGGTGCGACTCCACGCTCTCTTTACTCTTTCAGATGCTCTTCACGTGCTCTCTATGAAGGGAAAAGTGAGCTCTGATATGTGTGAAGAGGTTAGGGCGTTTACAAAAAGGAGCCAAGTCGTTATTTCATGAGTTACGAGGCAAGAGCAAAATTTGCAAAAAATGCGGCCGGAAAAGCCCTTTTTGAGCTGATGGCTAAAAAGAAGACAAATCTTGCAGTAGCAGCTGATGTGATGTCTGCAGAAAAACTTTTAGGGCTTGCTGATCTTCTGGGTCCTGAGATTTGTGTTCTTAAAACACATGTTGATATTTTAAGAGATTTTACTTCCGATTTCCCAAAAAAACTTCAAGAGATTGCTCTCAAGCATCATTTTTTGATTTTTGAAGATCGAAAATTTGCTGATATTGGAAGTGTTGTGAAGGCGCAGTTTGAATCGGGCCTGTATCATATTGCCGAATGGGCCGACATCATCAACGCACACACCATATCTGGTCCTGGCATCATTCAAGGGCTTCGTGAGGGTGGGTTAAAAAAGGGAAGAGGGCTGCTTCTTTTGGCGGAAATGAGCTCGCAGGGCAATCTGGCTAAAGGGGAATATACGAGAAAGACGATCGACATGGCAAAAGAATATCCTGACTTTGTCATGGGCTTTGTAGCGCAAAGAAAGCTCATCTCCGAACCAGGTCTTATCACTTTTACGCCAGGGGTAAGTATGGAGAAAAAGGGAGATCCTCTTGGGCAGCAATACCGCACTCCTGCCATTGTGATTGGGCAAAGTGGGATTGATGTGCCGATTGTTGGCCGCAGCATTTTAGAAGCAGAACATCCTTTAAGTGAAGCCAAAAGGTATCGAGATGCTTGTTGGGAAGCGTATGAAACACGTCAAAAGAGCCTTTCAGGAACATTTGAGTGAAGAGAAAAGTTTTTGCCATTGGTGATCTGCATCTTTCTTTTGGGGTAGCTGGTAAGAGCATGGAGGTCTTTGGGGCGAAGTGGCATGACCATGAGAACCGGGTCAAAAGAAACTGGGAAGCAAAGGTTTCTGATGATGATCTTGTTCTTATACCAGGAGATATCTCTTGGGCTAAATATGGAGAGGAGGCGCTAGCAGACCTAAAATGGATCGATTCTTTGCCCGGCACAAAGGTTATGATTAAGGGCAATCACGATTACTGGTGGCAATCGCTTGCCAAAGTAAATAAGCTCTTACCATCTTCTCTACACGCAATTCAGAACAGTGTTTTTACCTGGAACGATCTTTCTATTGGAGGAAGCCGCCTCTGGGACTCGCCTGAGTATAATTTTAATGAGTATATACCCATGGTGGAAAATCCCTTTGAGAAGGAGAGTGAAGAGACATATGATAAGGAAGAAAATGCACGGGTCTTTGAAAGAGAGTTAAAAAGACTTGAGCTTAGCCTGCAAGGACTAAATCAAAAAGCGCCCTTCAGGATAGCCATGACCCATTATCCTCCGATTGGTGCAGATCTAAATCCTTCGCATGCCTCTTTTCTTTTTGAAAAGTACAATGTTCAATTTGTGGTCTTTGGCCACCTTCACAATGTAACTTGGACAGGTCCTCTTTTTGGCACGGCACGCGGTGTGACGTATATCTATTGTGCGTGCGACTACATTAACTGTGATCCTGTGCGACTTCTTTGATCATTTTTTTCAACATAGCAAAAACCTCTTAGAAAGAGAGGCTCATGCCGGCAATCCAACCCGTTGTCCAGGCATTTTGAAAGTTAAACCCCCCTGTCACTGCATCAATGTCTAAGACCTCACCAGCAAAATAAAGGCCTTTGCAAAGTATGCTCTCCATGGTTTTGAAGTTCACCTCGTCAAGAGCTACTCCTCCTGCGGTGACGAATTCTTGTTTATAGGTTGTTTTGCCTTGAATGAGGTAGGAGTCAGCGACTAGTTTGTCGGCAAGTTGTGAAAGTATTTTGTGAGAAAGGTCTCCGATTTTTTTCTGAGGGTCGATACCAATTTTAAGAAGAAGCGTTTTAGTAAGCTGTTTGGCAAGAGAGGAGGGTAAAAGGTTTCCGATCGTATGGCTTGGATGCAGAGCTTTTAGTTTGAAGAAGTCTTCATTTGTAAATCCAGGGAGCCAGTTGATGAGAAGGGTTGCCTTGTAGTCCATCGCATGAAGAATACGGGCGCCCCAAGCGGAGAGCTTGAGCGCAGCGGGGCCACTAAATCCAAAGTGGGTAAGAAGAAGAGGGCCCTCTTGTGTAAGCTGCGTGCCCTCAATCCTCAAGAGAACATCGGCAACACTAATACCAGAGAGATCAAGAAGAGGCGATGTGGGTACATTGAACGTAAAAAGGGAAGGAACGGGAGGGACAATTGTATGTCCAAGAGATTCTGCAAGGGCGTGTCCATCTTTATTGCTTCCTGTAGCAAGTATGATTTTATCGCAGGGAATTAGGCTTGCTTTTTCAAGATGGATAACAAACCCATTTTTTGTCTTTTCAATCTTTTGCACTGCTTGTTGGAGATGTATGTCAACTCCTGTTTTTTTTGCCTCCTCTTGTAAACAAAGGATGATCGATTGAGAGTCATCTGTAATCGGAAACATTCGGCCATCCTCTTCTGTTTTAAGCAAAGTGCCTCTTGACTCAAACCATTGAACTGTGTCTCTTGGTTGAAATCGGTGGAAGGGGCCTAGAAGTTCTTTTTGGCCCCGCGGGTAGTTTTTTACAAGCTCTTTTGGTTCAAAGCATGAGTGTGTAACATTGCACCTCCCTCCCCCCGAAATGCGCACCTTTGAGAGTAGGGACCTTGTCTTTTCTAAGAGGATCACTTGGGTGGTTGGGCTTTTTTTTGCGCAGGTAACAGCTGCAAAAAAGCCAGCAGCTCCTCCTCCTATAATCACGACAGTTTGGGACATAACTTCTCCTTGTTGAAGGGATTATAGACAATCTGGTATTATCATTGAGTGAAAACAAATTCTTTTAATGAAAAACTTGTTCGTTTGACCATCCGCGACTTGGGTAGCCAAGGGGAAGGCGTAGGGACTCTAGAGGGGTATACTTTTTTTGTAGAAGGGGCTCTCCCAGGGGAAGAAGTTATCGCTCGGGAAACTCTTAGAAAAGCGCGCTATGGCAAGGGTGAGCTTGTAGAAATTCTAAAAGAATCAAAAGACCGGATCATTCCTATTTGCCCCCTTTTTGGCACGTGCGGCGGCTGCCAGTTGATGCATCTTGCGTATGCAGCCCAGCTTAAGGTGAAAACAGAGCGTGTAAAAAATGCACTTGTTCGTTTAGGCGGCTTTGAAGAGGTGGACGTAAAACCGTGCCTTCCATCTCCTCTACCTCTTGGATATCGGAATAAAATCCAGTTTGTAGCTTGCGGCCACTCTCTTTTAGAGCTAGGTCTTTATGCAAAAGCGTCTCATGATCCTGTCTTTGTAGAAGATTGTTTTCTCCACTCTGAAAAGGGGCAAGAGGTTTATCATACGGTCCGTTTTCTCTTAAGAGAAGCGCGCCTAACAGCAAAAGAGCTTCGTCACCTTCTGATTAAAACCGCTCTTTATGAAGAAAAGCACCTGGTGGTTTTTGTCGGAAGGGGCGCTCCTACAAAGCCATTTTTCAAGGTAGCAAAAGAACTTTGTTTACGCCTGCCGCACGTAAAAGGGGCCCTGTATAATCGAAATGATAGAGAAGATAATGTCATACTTGGCGATGCTTACACTCTTCTTGCAGGAGAGTCTTTTATTGAAGAGAGGCTGCTTGATTTGACGTTTAAAGTTTCTGCAGCCTCATTTTTCCAGATCAATCCCCTACAGGCAGAAAGACTGTACGCAAAAGCCTTAGAGGCAGCCTGCCTCAAGGGGGATGAGCGTATCTTGGATGCTTACTGTGGGGTAGGAACGCTTTCGCTTGTTTTTGCACGCCATGTGAAAGAAGTCATAGGTGTAGAGGTTGTCCCGGAAGCCATCTGTGATGCCAAGGAGAACGCAAAGAGAAATGGGGTTGAGAACGTAATCTTTTTATGCTCTAAGGTAGAGAAATATATGTTGGAGCAAAAGGCATTTGATCTTGTGATTGTCAATCCCCCTAGAAAAGGCTGCGATTTTGCGTTTTTGGAGTCGCTTATTAAGCTTCGCCCCCTCGGCATTCTTTATGTTTCTTGTGATCCCGCAACTCTTGCTAGAGACTTAAAAATTCTTGTGCAGGCGGGGTATAGAATAGAATCTATCCAGCCATTTGACATGTTCCCTCAGACTTCTCATGTGGAAACTCTAGTTAAACTTATTCCCTTCGAGATTGAAAAAACCACTTTATGAATTGGGGCGGAGTAGGAGAGCACTGCAGGCAGAGAGTATCGCAAATAAGATAAGGGTATCAACCCCATCTTTCTGCTGTTCTTGCAAAAGCATGGGTTCTTCTTCGGGCGTCAGTTTTTCTGCGATCATTTTGCCAAGGGAAGAAGCTGAGTAGTTATTTGCTATATAAAAATGTCCATTTCCTAGTTTGGAAAGAGCACTTAAGAAGCCTTCGTGGAGAGAAGTTCTTACAGCCTTATTCTCAATTTGGAAATGAGGAATGGGGGCGCCTTCTTTTGTTCCAAGCCCGATTGTGGTTAGAGAAAGGGGATTTTCTTGGAGAAGGGCTTTGATTTGACTGAGGGTTTCTTCATCCGATCTATTTTTTACTTCATCCTCTCCGTCGCTAAGAACAATCACGTGAGTCTTGTCGTTTTCCTTGTTGCTAAGAAGGGTTTTAAAAGAAGTTACAAAATCCGTTCCTCCAGCTGGTGTAGCGCCATATTCAAGCATGATTTTTAAAAAGAGATAGTCATTTGTCGAAGGAACAAGTCTTTCTGTATCTTCTGTGAAGGCCTCTAAGGACACTTTTTGCCCTTTTAAGTTTGCTGTGATGTGTTCAATGATCTGTTTGCCCTCTTCTAGTCTAGAGATGCCAAGTGTTGTATCAGTTGCAGCCATGGAGAGCGATGTATCGAGTAGGAATTTGATTTCTAAGACCTTCGTTTGCTTCGGAAAAAGCTGGGGCGTTTTCTTCTGCAGAGCTGCGTTGGCAAAGAAAACAGCACCAAGAAGAAGCGATGCATAAAGCCAATAGAGCCTTTTGTTTTGCTGAGTCGCAAAGCAGGCAAGAGTCTTTGTTTGGGTGCGGTAGAAAAGCAGCAGAAGAACAAAAAGAAGCAGGAGTAGAAAAAACATTTAGGGGATTCTCCTCAGCCAGGTCGTTTGTAGCAGAATTGCTGCAACAAGGCAAAAAAGTCCTGCTTGCATAAGGTCATTTCTTGTCTCTATTTTCTTTGTCCCCCAAGAAGAGGGGGGGATGAAGAAACTTTTTTCTTTTGTTTCTAGCTCTTTGTAGAGGGTATGTAGGCCTTTTTCATCGGAGACAATCAAAAGCTTTCCCCCTGTAAATTCAGCGACATCTTGAGAAATCCTTCGGTGCGCATCAAAGGAATCCAGGTTAAACTCTCGGTTCACATTGAGGATGTAGAGGGTGATCCCTTTTTCTTTTAAGAACTCTGCTGCTTCTTCGATCTGAAGAGACCTAAGCGGATTTTCCCTGTCATCGGGATGGATAAATTGGAAGCCGTCCGTCAGAAGAATGATCGTTGGAGACTTAATTGTATAGGTGGGGTTGCTTTGTTTTTTAGAAAAGGTAAGCAGGGAGTCAATCATATTGGCTGTTTTATAGAGAGCATATCCTATCGATGATGCGCTCTCTTTCGGGTTTTGAACAGCTCTTATGCTTTGCAGTTTTTCAATCACAAAAGCGTGGTCTAGGGTAAGGGGGGAGAGGATTTCAGCGCTTCTAGCAAATGCTGTAAGACCAAACAGATCGCTCGGCCTGTCCTCAATGAATCGGGTTGTTACTTGCTCTAGGTTAGATAGCTGCTCTGCCATCGAGGAGGATCTATCGATTACAAGAAAGAGAGCAAGACCCTCTTTTGGCTCTTCGGTATGGAGGGTTTTTGTCGGAAGGAAGAATGTGAACTCAGGGAGTGCGGAAAAAAAGAAGAGAACTGAGGCCAAGAGAAGGTGCGCTGGCAGTGTAACAAGCCTCACTTTAAGCGATTTTCTAGGAAGTTCAAACTCCCCTAGATTGGGGAGGAAAAGAGAAAAGGGTTTTTTTTTTCTCTGCTTAAGATAAAGAGGGCAGAACAGGGTAAAGAGAAAGGCCGCAAGCAGGAGGTGATTTAAGTTTGCATCGATCATGTTATCTCACGGGGGGCTTCCAAAAGCTAAGTAGCACCGCGTTGCCAATAACAGAGAGGGAACTAAGCGACATGGCCGCTGCCGCAATGATCGGATTTAAAGCTCCCATTGTAGCTAAAGGGATGGCAAGAGCGTTGTAAACAAAGGCTAGGAAAAGGTTTGCTCGAATTTTTTTCGTCGCTTTGCGCGATAGCTCTATCGCATGGACAACACCCATGAGGTCAGGCCGCATGAGGGTCACATCGGAGCTTTCAAGAGCGATGTCGGAGCTTACACCAAAGGCAAAACCCACATCAGATGCTGCAAGGGCAGGTGCGTCGTTAATCCCATCGCCCACCATTCCCGTTACCTTTCCTTCTTTTTTAAGAGAGGAGACTGCTTTGGCCTTCTCTTCGGGCAAGATGTTGGCCCTGACATCTTCAATTTCACATTGTCTAGCAATGGCTGTAGCTGTTTTGGGGCTATCTCCTGTAAGCATGATCGTTTCGATGCCTGCATTTCTGATCCACTCGATTGCTTTCTGGGTGCCTGGTCGAATTTTATCCGCGATAAAGATGTAGCCTAAGACCTCATCTTCGCTCCACACAACGGATGTAGAGGTGTCTGCATCGAGTATGGTGTGCAGGTTTTCCTCCGTGAGGACCATTCCACTTTCTATGGCAAACCTTGTGGAGCCAATCATATAGCGTTTACCCCTTTTTTCTGCTGTTACACCTTTGCCAGGAATGTCTCGAAAGTTTGTTGTGGGTTCGAGGGGAATTTTTTTGATCTTTGCCAAGCGAACAATGGCATCGGCAAGTGGGTGGAGGGAACTATGTTCTAAGGAAGCGGCTACTTGGAGAACTTCTTCTTCTGTGTGGTTATGGGTGGGGAGAACTTGTTTGACCTCAGGTTTGCCATATGTGAGTGTTCCTGTTTTATCAAAAATCAGTGTGTTAATTTTGGCAGCTTGCTCAAGTGCTGCTGCCTGCTTAAAAAGAATCCCATTACGGGAGGCTGCCCCGGAGGCTGCCATGATGACAGAGGGAGTGGCAAGCCCTAGAGCGCAGGGACAAGCTATGATCAGTACAGATGTGGCATTGATTACGGCTGCTGCAATCCCATACGTTACAAGCCAATAGACAAAAGTGAAGAGGGCAATAAGAATGACAAGGGGGACAAAGAAGGAAGAGACCTTGTCTGCAAGCCTTTGGATAGGGGCTTTTGAGTTTTGCAGGTTCTTTACCGTCTGGATAATTCCAGCTAGCACTGTGTCGCTTCCCACTTTGAGAGCCTTTCCGTAGAGTACGCCACTTTGATTGAGGGTGCTGGCGTAGAGGGAAGACCCAATCTCTTTGTAGACAGGCACACTTTCTCCTGTGAGCATCGATTCATTCACAGAAGAGGCGCCTTCTGTCACAAACCCATCTACCGGGATTTTTTCCCCTGGATGCACAAGAAAAATATCTCCCACTTTGATGTCGCTGATGGGAACTTGTACAAATGTGCTTCCTTTCTTTACATGCGCTTCTTTGGGCCCTAACTCAAGTAGCCTTCTTGCAGCTTCTGAGGCCTTTGTTTTCGTTTGATTTTCAAGGAGCCTGCCAAGAAGAATCAAGGTGATGATGAAAGCGCTGCTTTCAAAGTAAAGTGGTTCATCTAGTGAAAAAATGGCAACAGCAAGGCTAAAGAAGTACGCTGCACTCGATCCCAAAACAATGAGTGTGTCCATGTTTGCGTTTTTTGTTTTCAGGCCTTTATAGGCGGCTTGATAAAAGTTACGCCCGCACCAAAACTGGATGGGTGTAGCGAGTAAAACCTGCAGTAGGGCAGGGAGATGGAGGGGCATTTGCGAAAAAGAAAAGAGCATGTGGAAAAAGAAGGGAGTGGTAAGCACAAAAGAGAGGAAAAAATCCTTTACTGAGACCTCGGCATGGTTTTGAGAACAGCTTCCTTCCGTTTCATTATCTGTGTGGCAGTGTTTACTCATCCCCTTCTACTCCAAGGGCTAATAAAATTCTATCGAGGTCGTCGTAGGAAAAGTAATCGATGCAGATTTTCCCTTTCTTTCCTTTGGCTAAGATGGACACTTTAGTCCCTAGTTTTTCCCGGATCTTTCGGCTGATTTCATCGAGATAGATATTATTTCTTGCCGACTCGCTTTGGGGGTTGGGGGCCATGGCTATTTTTTTTGCAAGCTCTTCGGCCCTGCGGACACTTAAGTCTAGCTCTACGATCTTTTGGTGTAACTTTTCCTGTAGATGTTTTCCGTCTAGAGAGAGGATGGCTTTGGCGTGGCCGTTTTGGATAGTTTCTTGCCGTAGGCTTTTTTGGATAGAGGGAGGTAGAGATAAAAGTCTTAAATAGTTGGTAATGGTCGAGCGTTTTTTTCCTACCCGGATCGCCACTTCCTCTTGTGTGAGGGAAAATTCACGCAGTAACTTGGAGAGTGCTTCTGCAATTTCAAGAGGGTTTAGGTCAACACGCTGGATATTTTCGATAAGAGAAGCTTCGCTCGAGATGGGTTTTTCTGTCTCGAGGATGTAAACAGGGGTTTTTTTTAGGCCGGCTAGCTTTGCAGCGCGTATACGCCTCTCCCCTGCAATGAGCTCAAAGCGATCTCCTTTTGGGCGGACAGTGGGGGGGTGGATGATTCCGACCGATTGGATGGAAAAGGAGAGCTGCTCGAGTTCTTCCTGGTTAAATTCCTTGCGGGGTTGGTGTGGGTTGACATCGATCAGGTCAAGATCAATTTCTAAGATTTTTTCTCCCTGATTATTTGGGGGGTGGTGGTTAATCATACTATTATTGGTATAGCAAAAATCGATTTGTTGTGGAAAAATATTCGAGCAAATGGCTATAGTGGGTTCGGATTATGACTACTTTAGCAGAAACTGAAAATTTGATGGTTGCACTGATTGATGAACATGGCAAGAAGATCCTCTCTGTAATAGCAGGAGTGATTGTGCTTTTTGGGGCCCTTTTTTACTTTAGTACAGGCAGCCAGCAGGAGGCTTTTTCAGACTATGTTAATGCAGATGTTTACTACAATCGCGTTTTGGAGTCTGCCTTTAGTGCAGAAGATTTGAGTCAGAATCCCTACTTCATAAAGCTTCAAGAAATTTTGAAGCGTCACCCCGAGTTAAAAGCAAAATTTGACGCGCCACTTGCGCAGGCTTTTATCCTGCAAAAGAATGCCGGTTATGCAAAGAAGTTTGGGGAGTATTCCATTTCACGTCTATCGCAAGAGGATCTTATCCCCTATGTTGACTTTTCTAAAGCAGCAGTACAGTCTGCTGCTTCTGAATATCCGGCAGCTCTTACGTCTGCCCTTGACCTTCAAAAGAGGATGATTGAGGAGAAGAAACAGGGTAAGCAAGCAACGTTTGGAGACTTTCTTTTTGCTTATAACCTTTTGAGGATC
>CAZBXE010000007.1:15145-97109 GCA_964496125.1 uncultured bacterium
TCCTTAGAAGGCGAAGAGGGTTCTCTTGAAGGGGAGCGCGCTGCCTGGTCTGACCTAGAGATGTACATGGAGGGAAAAGGGGCAGTATATGTGGATCCTGTTGCTTTTGCAACGTTGCAGTCCGTCTTTAGCCATGGGAATGTCTCATTGAAAGACTTTATTAGCTATCGCTTGCACGCCCTTTCCCCAAAATCGAATTAAGGTTGCTCGACTATACACAAATAATCTGGAAAGATGGCTTCCTCCTGTGTGGGATAGGCTCTCCATTTTAACTTTTTGCCCACCCTTTGCGCTTCTCAGTTATATGCCACCCTCCGACTCCTTCTCAAGTTCTTCTGCTGTATAGAAACTCAAGACCAGGCTCTCCAAGAGTCGTTCGTTTTCTTGGTATAGAGTTTGGTTGTACTCATCCTTATCTATTTCTTGCAAAAACTTGAGTATCTGTAGTGCAAGTTTTGGATTCTTACAGATCTGAGCGTTAGAGTAGCCAACAGCAAGTGCAACGTGTGTAAAGAGCCAATTGCATAGTTGACTTGCCGTTTCGGCGTTTTGCTTCGAAGCGTTATATAAAATCCTGACATTTGCCCTCGTAGGGCCCATTAATAGGTTTTTTATAAGGTCCTCTTGCGTGTTTTCTAAAGTGCGATAGCTTTTGTATTTGGAAACCAGGAGAGCATTATGCTCATAAATGGGTCCTAAGGCTTTAATCACAGCTTCTTTTGCCTTTAAGCCTTGCCTGCTTGTAACACCAACAACTGCTTTTTTTCCTAACCATCTATCGATATTTTTATCTGTTTTCTCTACCAGATGCAATAGTCGAGCTTTCTCCGCGTTGTCTGCTTGAATTTTCAGAATGTGCTTATAGAGTTGTGCCATCGAGTATTTTTTTCCTTCGATGACCACTTTCCTTCCCCCAAATCGAGTTCGTTCTAGTGTTCTTTTAGAAATGTCATTGAGCACCTTTTCAAAAGCCTGAGGTGTTTCACCGAGTGGATTCGTCATATCCTTGTTATAGGGGAAGTTGGCTCAAAAATAAATAAATTTCTTTACTTTTGTTATCAGACTATAAAATCATAAATGAGCAAAAGAGGTGCGAAAATTAGCCCTTTTTACGCAGGGCGACCATGAGAATAGAGATGTCTGCAAAAGAGACACCAGGGATCCGAGAGGCTTGGGCTAAGTTTTGTGGCTTGGCGCGGTTTAGCTTTTGTTTGGCTTCTGTTTTAAGACCGATAACCTGCCCATAGTCGAAATCTAGAGGGATAGTAGTTTCCTCAAGGTTTTCAAGTTTTGCCACATCGATCTTTTGTCTTTCTACATAGCCGTCATATTTGAGATTAAACTCAATCTGGAAGGCGGCTGATTCATCGATGTTGCGTACCTCCTCAGGGTAGCGGTAGCAAAGCTGCTCGTAGGTAACCTCCGGGCGGGAAAGGATTTTGGCAAGAGACACACCCCTACCATCTACCTGCTTAAAGATCTTTTGTAGTCGTGCCGTTTCTTCGGCAATTGTTGTCTCTTTATCAAGCAGTTTTTGAAAGCGGGCTTCGTCTATCAGGCCAACTTCATATCCATACTTACGCAGGCGCAGATCTGCATTGTCTTGGCGCAAAAGAAGTCGGTGTTCCGCTCTACTTGTAAACATACGGTAAGGCTCATCTACCCCTTTGAGAACAAGGTCATCAATCATCACGCCAATGTAGGATTCTGAGCGTTTGAGTATGAGGGGCGGTTTGCCTTTTACTTGATTAGCTGCATTGATGCCCGCCATCAAGCCCTGAGCTGCTGCTTCTTCGTAGCCTGTCGTACCATTGATTTGGCCAGCTAAGAAAAGCCCCCCAATTTTTTTGCTCTCTAGGGAGAAATCGATCTGGCCACTTACCACATAGTCATATTCGATAGCATAGGCACATCTTGTGATTTCAGCGTTTCTAAGCGCAGGAATACTACGCACAAATTCAAGCTGCACATCGAAGGGAAGCGAGGTAGAGAGACCATTCACATAGATCTCTTCTGTATTTAACCCTTCAGGCTCAAGAAAAAGCTGGTGACGCGTTTTATCAGCAAAACGGACTACCTTATCTTCAAAGGAGGGACAGTAGCGGGGTCCTACTCCTTGGATTTTGCCGGAGTAGAGAGCAGAGCGATGGATGTTTTTTTTCACGATCGCCTGCGTTTCTTCGGTTGTGTAGGCAATGTAGCAAGGAATCTGGGAGAGCCGCTTTTTTGGAGGGCCATCGAAAGAGAAAATGACTCCTTCTTCTCCTGGTTGTTCTTCGGTTTCTGAGAAATCAATTGACCTGCGGTTGATTCGAGGAGGGGTTCCTGTTTTTAACCGTCCTAGAGTTAACCCAAGTTTTTTAAGGCTTGCTGAAATGCCAACCGCTGGCTGGCAGCCCGCCCGTCCTCCAGAAATGTTATTCTCACCGATATGAAGAAGGCCTTGCATAAAGGTGCCAGAGGAGAGAATAAGCGCTTTGCAGCTGTAGAAAACCCCTTCTTTTGTGGAAACTCCCGTGATCTTCTCGTTCTCTACATGAATATCTTCGACAGTCCCTTGGGCAATTTTGAGATTCGGGGTTCGTTCGAGGCGGTGCTTCATGTCGAATTGATAAGCTACCTTATCGCACTGTGCCCGGGGTGCCCATACGGCAGGCCCTCTGGAGCGGTTCAGCATGCGGAATTGAATACCAGAGGCATCGGTTGCCTTGCCCATCTCGCCTCCCAAGGCGTCGATTTCTCGTACCATGTGCCCTTTGCCGATCCCGCCCACAGCCGGGTTGCAGCTCATTTTGGCTATCGTATCGAGATTCATGGTTAGCATGAGCGTTTTTGCGCCCATCCGTGCAGGGGCAAGAGCAGCTTCACAGCCAGCATGACCTGCGCCCACTACGATTACATCAAACTGTTCAGGGTATTGCCACATATTTTTTTAGACAAAGAGAATCCTGCGTTTGCAAGATTCTCTTTTCAAGAAATTTCTTATAGAAAGACTAGACTAGCTTGGCTTATGTCTATCGCGTCGGCTTCGCTTCTTACGCTTGTGCTTTGCGATTTTGTACTTTCGCTTTTTTTTAACTGATGACATGTTTACTCCGCTCTTGGTAGGAATACATTCTAACGATTTATTCGATAAAAAGCAAATGCCCTGCGCATATTATTCGCTTTACGGGGCTACTGCTGCCATTTCTTCAGGCTTAGACTCTTTTTTTTCTTTCTTTGCGACAGGAGTTGAGTCCGGCTGTGCATCTGGCTCGCGGTCACTGAGATTAATGTGGTAAGATTTTGTTTGAATGTTGTTGTTAGGTTGCGCTCTTGTTCCTTTGTGGACGATGGGGCTTGGCTTCCCGTAGTAGAGGAAAGGTCGGCCTCCACTGGCAGAAAGATCCATCTGTAGAGCAAACGATAGTAGCAGTGTCAACAGAGCTTTTTTCATGTGTTTTTCCTTTAGTAATAATTTTCTGTATCATCAGGGCCCGTGTTCTGGGGAAGAGAGGCGCAATTTGCGAATTGCACGATTTCATTTCTGTAGGTAAGGCGAAGGTTGTCGATGGGGCCGTGTCTGTTTTTTGCTACGATAAGCTCTGCAAGGCCAGGCTTGTCGTTTTGATCGTAGTAGTCTCTACGGAAAAGAAACATGACAATATCGCTATCCTGTTCAATCGAGCCGCTCTCCCTAAGGTCGCTCATCATGGGGCGGTGTCCGGTACGCTCTTCTACTTTTCTAGAAAGTTGGGACAGACAGAGTATGGGAACATCAAGTTCTCTAGCTAGGTTTTTAAGGAGTCTTGAGATTTCTGAGATTTCAAGCTGCCTATTCTCTTGCGCTCTTGCCCCGGATCCAGAGAGAAGTTGCAGATAATCTATAACGATAAAACCGATGTTGTGCGATTCTTTCAGGCGCCTTGCTCTTGCCCTTAGATCATTGATTTTAAGTCCTGGTTGATCATCAATGATCATAACCTTATCTTGGAGACGGTGTACAGCGTCTACAATTCTCTGGTACTCTTCTCCATTGAGGGCGCCTGTTTTGATTTTCTCTGATTCTACTTCAGATTGGGAGCTGATCACGCGGTGTAAGAGCTGTTCTGCTGACATCTCTAAGGAAAAGACAAGTACGGGGACATTGCTTTTAAAACAAATGTTTTCTGCGATGTTTAGGGCAAGAGCAGTTTTACCCATGGAGGGTCTTGCAGCGAGTATGATTAAGTTAGAGCGGTTAAAGCCGTTTAGGGTTTTGTCGATATCGTAAAAATGGGTAGGAATCCCTGTAATTCCGGGGTCATTCGGCCCTTTTTGTTGGAATGTCTCTTGTCGCTCTTGTAGCTCTTGTAGGAAGGGCATTTGGGATTCAGTTTTAGCGCCTGAAAAAATTTCTTGTATGGTTGTGCCATACCTTTGCGTGGATGACTGTCCGATTTTGAAGAAGAGCTGCTGTGCTTCATCAAGAGCTTCGTGAACATTCGCAGGTTCTTCTAAGGCTTTCTTCTCCACTACCTGAGCCGCGTGGATCATATTCCGAAGGAGCGCTTTGCTTTGTATGATCTCGCAGTACTCTTCGATGTAAGCTGAGGTGCCTGCATACTGAGCAAGAGTTGTGACGTAGCCCGCTCCTCCTACAGCATCGAGCTTTGAGAGGCGTTTTAATTCTTCGCAGACAAGGTGAACATCGGCTGGTTTGTCTTGTTTGTAGGCACTTTGAAGCACCTGGAAGATAATCTTGTGTTCGCCGTAGTAAAAGTCGAACTCTTGCAGGTTATTTGCTGCAATATTGAGACTGTTCATGCTTGTTAGCATGCTGCCTAGGACCATCATTTCCGACTCTTTCGAGCTCGGTGCTGAACGCAGCTTAATTTGATTGTCAGTTGCTGTCATGCTCTCCAAACAAAGAATACGGAAAGGGAGGGATTCGAACCCTCGGTACCCTTTAGGGGTACGCGTCCTTAGCAGGGACGTGCTTTCGGCCTCTCAGCCACCTTTCCATACACCAAAAAACTCAAAGCTTTTTTGAGACTTGCGCCTATTCTACCAGGCAAAACGTTTTTTGTCTAACTTTGCGACGAGGGTGATCACATAAATTGACCCAGCGAGCAGGGCAATCGTGCCCCCAGCAGGCAGATCTAGTTGGAAAGAGAGAGCAATCCCCGAAATGCAGAAGAGAGAACTTAAAACAACCGCCATCAACATCATTTTTTTGATGCTCACTGTAAAGAGATTGGCAAGTGAGGCGGGCAAGGTAAGTATGGTTAACACAAGAAGAACCCCCACCACATGGATCAAAAGAACAATGGAGATCGCGGTAAGGACAAGGAGAAGGAGGTAGACAGCATGGACAGATACCCCTTGTAAATAGGCTTGTTTTTCATCGAAGCAGATCGCTATGAACCGGTTATGGAACAGAAAGACAACCAGTAGAACAAGGAGATCGAGTGAGAGTAGGGTGTAGAGGTCGCCCGAGGAGACCCAGAGGATATTTCCGAGTAGATAATTGGTTAACTCTACGTTGTATCCAGGGGTAAGAGAAATAAAAATGACCCCAAGTGCCATACCAAGAGACCAGATGGCAGAAATTACGGAGTCTTCCCTCTGGTGATAATGGAGTTTAATCCAGCCGATGGCAAGAGCAGAGATGATTCCGCTGATGAGGGCTCCGTAAAGGGGAACTGCCCACTCGATTCCCTGCCCTCGTTGGAGCCAAAGGCAAAAGCCGATCCCAGCCAGCACGGAGTGGGAGATGCTGCCACAAATAAACACAATTCTTTTAATCACCACATAAGATCCAATGATGCCACCAACAAAGGATGTGGCAAGCCCTACGAGTATGGCAGAGAGGATAAGGGGATTTGTAACAAGCTCGCTCATGTGCCTTTACTGATCTGAAGTGGTTCATGGTAGACACCGAGCGCAAAATGCTCGCAAACTTGTTCTGGAAGAAGGGATAGAACCCCTTTTTGTAAACAGAGCACTCGCTCTACCTCTCCTATGACCGCGTTCAGGTCGTGTGTGATCATCATGATCGTCATTTTTCCCTTGAGGCCGTGGAGTAGGGCATAGATTTCGGCAACTGCTTTCGTGTCTACGTTTGCAGTGGGCTCATCCAGAAGCAAAAGCCTTGGCATGGAGACAAGGGCTCTTGCGATGAGAGCTCTTTGCGCTTGTCCTCCCGAAAGGGTGCCAAAAGGGGCATCTTTTAGGGGGAGTAGGCCTACTCTATCGAGAGCAGCAAGTGCTCTTTTTTTGTCTTCAGGATGATAGGCACCCCACCAAGTAAGATGAGAAAGAAGACCTGTTAAGACAAGCTCGAGGACAGATATGGGAAAGAGACGATCGTAGCTTAGCGTCTGCGGAACATAGGCAAGCTCTCTTAGCGCGATGTCTGGACTTTGTTCGAATACTTTAAGCGTGCCTGAAGAGGGTTTTAAGAACCCCATGAGTAACTTGAATAGGGTTGTTTTCCCGCTTCCATTGGGCCCAATGATCCCTACGAATTCCCCCTCCTCTACGTTAAAGGTCACATTTTCAAGAACAGCGGGGCTGTTTGCATAAGAAAAAGAGACCCCATCACATGCGACTGCTTTCACTTCAATCCTTTTGGGCGATTTGCTCGGCTATTTTTTGAAGGCTCTTAAAATAATCCTTTTCAAAGAGATCGATAATGACAACTTTTGCACCGATCTGCTCGGCGATCGCGTGGGCAGCTTTTAGATTGTGTTGTTTTTGCACAAAGATCGTTTTAATCTCGTTTTCCTTCAATTTGGCAAGCAGTCCCATGACTTGTTTTGTAGAGGGCTCTTTTCCTTCAATTTCAATGGCTATCTGTTTGAGGTTGTAGTCTTTAGCAAAGTAGCCAAAGTCGGGGTGGGAAACGGCAATAGTGCGATTTTTTAGCCCCGCAAGAGTGCTTGTGATCTCTTGATCGAGCTTTGTGAGTTCATCGAGAACGATTTTTGTGTTTTTCGCATACACATCTTTGTGCTCTTTGAATCTAGTTATGAGAGTGTGGCTGATGGTCTCCACTTGGGTTTTCATAAGCCTTGGGCTAAGCCAAAAATGGAGATCTTCGCATTCATGCACATGACATCTATGCCCATCTTCCGCGGGGAGGAGGTCAATATTCTCTCGCAGATCTACAATGAGCATATCAGGAGTATGAAATTTGAAAGATTTAAGCAGCTTTTGCTCAAAGCTCTCTCCCATGCGGAACCAGACTTTTCCTTTGATCGCCTCTAGCATTTGTTTGGGCGTTGGTTCATAACTATGGGCGCTTACGCCTGGGGGTACGAGGGTAAGGGGTGCTAGGGTTTTTCCTCCAATCCTTTCTACAAAATATTCGTGTGGGGATAGGCTTACAAGAACACGGGGTGTCTCCTGCTCACTTGCAGCAAGAGAGGAAAGAAAGACGGCACAAAGAACTACAAAAAATTTGAATTTAAACATTTTTTGGACCTATTTTCTCATGAGTGACTATTTCTAGTCTACGCTAATTGTTATGCAAGGCGTTCGATCCGTTCAATACCCTCTTTGTTGACAACGAGGCGCAATTTTTGGATCTTAATCATTTTTTTCATGCCTTTTGTCATGAAGGTGTTCTTCATGATGATGTTGATGTGGTATACCTTGGGGCAGTCAATTTCTGTAAGAGTTGCTGTTGCCTGGTCAAGATAAAGATATTTTTGGATCGGATCGCTTGCCTTAAGAAGGAAGGGATTAATATTGAACCTGATAATGTCATTTAGATCGTGAAACCTTGCGCTTTCGAGCAGGGCTCTAGAATTGAGGATCACCTCTTTTTTGTAGTACATGACACTCTCTTGCCTACGTACTTTCTCGATGTCAGTGTGAAATTCTGTTTCTCTCATTTGCTTAATGGCTTGGGGTAGCGTTCTGGTTGTGGTAAAGGTGAAAAACTCTTTGAGTTTTCCGATCGTCTCTTTTTCGTCTGGGGTTTTGATTTTGGTTGTGTAGTCGGGAAACCATTTCGAGGCAAGGTCAGAGGAGATCGAGCGTATCCCTTCCTTTAGCCTATCTTTGACTATGTACAGCAGGACAGAAACGGTAATAAAGGCGGTAGAATCCAAGATGAAGTTGTAGCCACGCCAGGTTAAAAAACCAACATAGATAAACATGGTCACACCTGCCGCAATGGATGCCATGAATTGATTGAAGTAGCGGGTTGCCTCTTTTCTTGAGATCGAGAGACGCAGCGATTCTAGCATGAACTTGTTGAGCAGCCCCGATCTGTAGAGAAATTCTTCTGTCTTTTTTTTGTCTTGGAAGTTCGTAGAGGATTTATAGCCTCTTTCTCGCCTTAACTCTTGCTCAAAGAAAATGCCTTGCATGACTTTTTGACAAACCGCGCCAAGCTCTGGTTGTTCTGATTCTTTTAGGGCTGAGAGCAATTTTGTGAGGTAGCCCTCGATATTGAGACCGCAGAATTCATCTAGATAATTATAGTAGGTATGAAGAAGACGATTTGTGCAAAGGGAGGTAAATTCTCTGCGGTACTCTAGCATGAATTTACGTAGCTGTTCTATGTCCTTGCAAAAATTTTGGATTTTGATCGGTAGATCCTCAGTTTCACCTTCTTGCATATCTTGAATAAATCCATTCACTGTATCGCGGACTCGGCTTCGAACGATGTTCCCAAAAATTTTTAGCTCATCCTTGACTGCTGTTTTCTCCAGATCTCCCTCTTTCCTAAGCAGAGCGTTGAGAATGAAAAAGGGGGAGCTTTTGCAGTTTGGGTCGATGAGCTGTTTTAAGGAAAGTCCGGGCGTTTTGAAACGGATTAGGCTTGTAATGTCGTGATAAAATTCTTCTTTACTATAAGTGGTGGGGTTGATTTGAAGTGCCCCCGGAATAAAGAGGTAAAGCTCTAATACGTAGCGGTTTTGCTTAAGTTCTTGCAGAGGGGAATACTCGCTTTTTAGCTCAAATTGAAACTTGTCTCTCTGTTCGATTGCTCCTTCGGAGGGATCTTCGTAAAAGTAGGCCATATCCTCGCTATATCGCATCTTAGGTTTTGCGTGATATGCAATTTGTTTGAGTTTAAGTAGCCTCTCGTGTAAATTTGTATACCTTAAGCCTTTTCAAGGAAGAGTGTCCGAGCGGCTTAAGGAGCACGCTTGGAAAGCGTGTGTGCGAGAAATCGTACCGTGGGTTCGAATCCCACCTCTTCCGCCATATTTTTGAGAAATAACTTTTCTCTTATGTCATTCCGGCGAAGACAGGAATCCACAAAACCCCAGTATTTCTGGACTTGCCAGATTTTCGACTCAGCACTAGACCCGTACCTTACTTTCTCCAATTTCACCATTTACCCCCAAAATCTCCATTTTTAGCCTCTCCATCTCCGATACATGCGAACACTCCGACCGAAGGTACGCATGTCATAAAAGCCTCTGTTTACCTGGGTTTCAGAGGATCGCCATTTTTCGATCCCTTACTTTTTAGAGAACGAAAACCGGAGAAGCAAGCTGGATTCGAAATTGGAGAATAACTTTAGTCTTGACTTATTTGGTAAACTCGTATACTGTATCCACAAATACGATAAAGGTGCGGTATGTGGACAAGAACTTATAGCAAAACATTCCAAGGTTTAAAGCGCGAAGATATTTGGCGAATCTGGACGGACATTAATAACTGGCCAACATGGCATGGGGATTTGGATTACTGCAAGCTTGAGAGTGACTTCAAAGTTGGCAATCACTTCTTCTTAAAACCCAAAGGCATCAAGCCGGTGAAAATTGTACTGACAGAAATTAATGAAGGCTATTCATTCACTGATTGCACATCCTTCTTTGGCGCAAAAATGTATGACACTCACTCTATGAAAGAGACTGAAGAGGGCTTAAAACTTACTAATACGCTTGTTGTAACCGGCCTATTGAAATGGCTCTGGATCAAGCTAGTGGCTCAAAATGTCGCTGATACCGTCCCAGAGGAAATGGAAAACTTAGTAAAGCTTGCAAGAGGCATCAATGTCTAACTTACCTTTTGGTTTTGATACACCTGAAGATAGCCCGGGATTTTTGCTTTGGCAAACAACGATGGTATGGCAACGGCAGATTAAAAAAGCTCTTGAGCAATACAACGTTTCTCATGCGCAGTTTGTGATTATAGCGACCCTCATGTGGTTTGAGGCTCATGGATATGATACGACTCAAATCCTTATCGTTAACTGGTCTAAGCTTGATAAGATGACTGTATCAAAATCTCTTAAAAAACTTGTTCAAATGGGTCTTGTAAATCGTATAGAGCATGAGGTGGACACACGTGCAAAGAGCGTTTCGCTTACCGAAAAAGGTAAAGATATGGTGCGTACCTTAGTCCCCATTGTAGAAGGTATTGATAGTACTTTTTTCAGCAAAGCCTCTGATCAGGAGCAAAAAAGCCTTGTGCAAATTTTGGCGAAATTAACTGCAGGTACCACAGATGAATAAGACTGCAAAATTCTGGATAGGTGTTGCTTGCAAAGAACATGTGGAAAACGGTGTTAAGCTTGGTATTTGTCAGTTTTGTCACGGTAAATCTGCGCCTGCTAAGCGATTGTCACGTGGTGATTTTGTAATTTATTATTCGTCTAAAATAACCATGGAAGGATCTGATCTCTGTCAAAAACTTACTGCAATTGGCAAGATCATTGATGATGCACCTTACCAAGTAGATATGGGAGATGGATTCAAACCATTCAGGCGTAATATCAATTATTTTGATGCCAAGCACATTGATATAAAACCGCTTGTGCCGTTGCTTCCCTTTATCAAAAACAAAAATTCGTGGGGCTACGTTTTCCGTTATGGCTTTTTAGAAATTGATCAAGAATCATTTGAGATGATTGCAGATAGCATGCTTGAGTTTAATCCATTATTAGAGGAGGTGCTCGACCATGCTAATAAAACCTGATCTTAACGACGAAGAAATCATTGTGTGTTTACGGGATGCATATGAACCTATCCGGATATTCCACTTGGTTCTTTTTAAGTCTTTTTTTCTTATCCGTTTGTTCATTGGACAAGGTAACGTTTCTGCCTATTGGGGCTGATTTCAACACGGCTGTTTATTTAAATAGGTTCATTTAATGACATTATGATTCTCTGATTAATATCTTGTTAATTATCTTCTAAAAAATCTGCAATATCGAAGATGCGATAAAAGTAAGGATTTGTAGCAACACTAGATGCAACACCGCTTAAATGAAATAACACCGCAACTTTTGCAAAACCCTTAGGGGTCTTGAGCCTTGATATCTTTTCTTGTATGTCAGTAATGATGTCGTTACCAATCTCGCGTTTTTTGAATTTGAATTCACAGATAAACAAACTATTTGTTTTGGTTTGAACTAAATAATCGATTTGACACCCTTGTTGAGTGGTCGTTTTTGTTTGTCTATAGGGCCCGCTACGCACAATATCAACTAGTGAAATGCCTAATTTTTCAAGCAACAGAGGACGGTTTTGTAAAAGCAATGCCTCGAGTTGAAGCCCCAGATGTGTTTCAAATCCTGGCATCGTAGATAGCGGCACTTTATCGAATCCACCATCAGCAATAGCGCCCATATTTGGCTCAATTACTTTGAGATAGAATCTCATATAAGGGTCTGAGATTCTATATAAGCTCTGTTTTAAAGGGTTTGTTGTTTTGAATGACCATAAGGATTGCTTGATAACAAAACCTGCCACAATGAGATGATCCATCATTTGGCTTAGAGTGCCGCTGTGAGCAAATTCTATGCTTTGCCTAATTTCTGATAAAGTTCTGGCTCCGTCTTTAAGGCTGTCTAGGATTTTTTTATATGTAGCACCCCTGCCATTAAAGAGGTCATGAAAAATGCGGTCGAATTCAGTAACCAGTAATCCGTTTTTCTCAAAAGCAAGTTGCTTGATATTATCATCAGTCGTAATGCCGGGATTAAATTGCTCTAAGTACCATGGTACACCGCCCACAATGCTGAGTAGTTTATACATATCATAATGAGAAAGCTGCATACCGAGCGTTCTTAAAAACTCTGCACTTTCAGGAATTGATAACGGCTCTAAGCTAATTGTTAAATTGACGCGCCCAAAAAATGCCGTACTCTTTAGGATATTTTCTTCAATCCAGGTTGAGACTGATCCGCAAAAGACAAGCAACACAAGCGTCGTTTGCTTATCCCACCAGGTTTTGAGTTTCGGAATGAAGCTTGGGTCTTTTGATCCCATCCACGAAATCTCATCAAGCAGGATGATGTCCCCCGGCTTAATATGAAGACTCAAATGCTCAAAGGCGTCACTCCAATCTAGAAAAGTCATGGGTGGGATTTTTAGCATTAGCGAGAGTTGCCGTGCAAAATTATCCCTTTGTTGTTGAGCGGAAATGCCATCTTCAGGGGCAAGACCTGCGAAACTCCAAAATGTTGGCGCGTTAGATATTTTAGCAAATTCACCTATAAGCCTGCTTTTTCCAATTCTTCTTCGTCCTTTTACGACAACAAGGCTAGATGTTTTCTTCTTATACAGAGCTTTTAGGCGTTCTAGTTCGGTTTTCCGGCCAATAAATACTGGATTTGACACAGCAACCTCTGTTATGCTTAACATATACTATATTATATCTCAAGCATGAGGCTAAGTCAACAATAAATGCTCAAGATGATGTTTTTAGCTTCTTGAGATTTGATGATGCTATATACGCAAATAAGCTGAAAAGTTGGTTTCTGCCTGCGTCGGCCGAGCTCTCAATTTTTGCCTGCCTGCATTGCTAAGGTTTTTAACCTTAGCTTCCTTAAGCGACGCTAAGCTTGCAAAAATTGAGAGCGCCTCCTTGGCATATTCCCAACTTTTCAGCTTATTTGTGTATACATCAGGTCCTCTTAAGTTTTATGGATACGATAAACTCACTCAATGTTTTGTGGCAGAAAATGTAAAATTAGGCATTTGACTCTTTCTCAGTACGCCTCTATAATCGCTGCAGAGAGTAACCCTACCACCCCAGTTTGGAGTTGGTTAGGTTATAGCAAACTGATCTCCGCCATCTTCTGTCATGATAAATTGTGTTCTATCTGTTGAGTGTATTATTGAGCGCGAAGGCAAATATCTTCTGATCTTGAGGCCGCAGGGTAAGCATGCAGGAGGGCTCCTTGGTTTCCCTGGGGGTGCAGTCGAATTCGATGATGCTGCTTTCCATTATGATGTTTTACGAATTGCAGCAAAGAGAGAGGTTTTTGAAGAGGTTGGTCTTACCCTCTCCGGACCTTTGTCCTATGTCACAAGTAGTTTTTTTGTAGACACTTACGGCAGCCAAGTCCTGCACACAGTTTTTCACTGTAAGCTTGTTCCTCCTTTTCCTGAGATTAAGCCAAGTCGCACTGAAGTGCCGGCGTATTTTTGGATGGATGCAGAAGAAGTCCAAAAGGCAACAAATGCCCCAGAATGGCTCAAAAAATACCTTTCAATTATCATGCTCCCCACATGGTAATTGTTGATCTTGCCTAACCTTGGCAGTTTGTTTTTTCTTAAGGGCAGAGAGTTCTTTTCAGCTTATTTGTGTATACATTCTTTCTGCTCAGATCTGTCTGTTGAAGAGCTGCTCATGAAATGCATTTGTGTATACAATAAAGACCTTTGCAGGTACGCTTTAGTCCTCTTTTGAACGAGGATTTCGAAATGAACAAGTTTGTAACGTGGCTTTTTTTTATCGTTTGTATCTCCGGGCAGGCCTCTGCAGGGTGTCCCGATGGTTTTTATGCAAGCCTTATGGGCGGCGGCAACTTTATCCAGACAGATGAATTCGATTCCGTCTTTGGTGTTAATGCTGATCCTGGCTTCATCGCAGGAGGAGCTCTTGGCTATAAAATGTATGGTCCTGCCTGTTTTGAAGTGGAAGTGGCCTACCGAAGAAACTATTTCCATACTGACCGTGTGATTGGCGGAGAGAAGGTTTTCAACAGCACTGGAATTGGACTTTTGACCGTGATGGGGAATTTGCTTTTCGAATTTAACTATGAAGGTCCTATTGTTCCTTATATAGGTATAGGTGTTGGCTACACCTCTCGCTTTGGTTCTCTTGAAATTTCTAGTAAAAAAGCACTAGAGGATCTTGCGGCTGCTGAAGAGCGCATTGCAAGAAAAAGAGCAGAGGCACAGAATTTGCCAGCAGACAAAATTGAAACAGCAGTTGCCATAACAAGAGAAGATATTTTGCAATCCGCTGAAGATGGAGCCATGAATGATACCGGTTCTTCTGCCGCCTACCAGTTCATTGCAGGTGTTGGCTATCAATTTTCGAGTGCGATGAATCTTGCTATTGAGTATCATTTTGCAGCTGTGGCGATTGATCTTAAAAATCACAGTGTTCTGATGAAGCTGCGTCAGTCGTTTTAGGTGGAGTGAAAATGAAACGATTCCTTATCCTTTTATTCTTCTTGGCAGCGTTTTTTGATTTAAGGGCAGAGCTCTCCGAAGGCTTCTATGCAAGTGGTGTGGGAGGGGTCAATTTCCTCAGCGCTGATGGTAGCCGAGATTCTGATATTTCCACAAAGGCGGGCTTTGTTGCCGGAGGCGCTCTAGGTTATAAATTCCGTAGCCCGGCTCGTTTTGAAGCTGAAGTTGTCTACCGCAGAAATGCTTTTTCTGCCGAAAAGGGAGTAAAAAAAGAGGGCACGAAAGTGTTTCTTGAAGCAAACGGCCACCTAAGCATGCTTACGTTTATGGGTAACCTTTATTTTGACCTGGACTTTCAAGGTCTTATTTCTCCCTACTGGGGCTTTGGTTTTGGATACACGTCCAATCAGGGGGGTACTGTTGTGGAGAATACAGCAATTGTACGCAGTGCTGATGGTCTTGCTTACCAGTTTCTTGCGGGAGTCGGATATCAGGTTTTTTACATGACAAATCTAGCCCTTGAGTATCGTTATTTGGCAGCTGGCCTCAATTTAAGAAACCATTCTCTGGCATTCAATCTCCGTCAGTCCTTCTAAAATTAGAGTCTAGGGTTTGCACAAGTTTTTCTATGATCAACTTGCGTGTGTAGTAGGCAGAAATGCCTGTCATGAGTGCGCTCTGGATGAGAGTATCCGGGTAAAGACGGCATACACCTATTGCAAAGTAGTTAAAGGCCACGAGGTGCAAGTTTTGTGCTGTGCTTTCCTGTTTTTCAAGTAAACTTTTTGTAATGCTTGCAAAAACTTGGTTCCCAGGGGTTTTTAAGCTCATTTTTTCCTGAAACTCATCTAGTTTGTATGCCTCTAACCTTCTTCTAATGCGAACACCAAAGGGTCCTTGTTTTGTGAAGAATTCTCTTGCAACAGCTCCTGCTTTCACCACAGAAGAATCAAGTTCCTTAAGGAGGCTGTTGTTCTCATAAAAATCAGAGGCTTCTAGTCCAATCCCTGTAAAGAGAGCGCTTGCAGCAAGCGGACGAAGGGTAGCATAGATCGCAAGGGAGAGAGGGTGAAATCCTACAAGGGAAATAAGGGCTGCTGAAAACATGGCTGTTGTGAGGAAGGCATTGATGGCCTTCACTGCTACCTTAGTCGCGGTTAAAAAAACAGCCTTTTTGTCTCGTGAGCTAAACGCAAGGGATGTGTCCTCTGCACATTTTTTGATGTCGCTCCATTGGACCGGCAAGGAAAGGATCCCTACGTAATTGAGATAGGCAAAGGCAGATCTTGGAATGGCGCGAGGGATAGCAAGCCAAATTTTTGAAATAAGTATGGTCGTATTTAAACTTAAGATGAGTGCACTTTGGACGACATCGCTATGTTTCCAGAGAGCTTTTGTCGTGGAGGTGATAGAGTTCATGCAAAAGTTTGGAGGCTTGATATTCTCTTGTAAAGCGGTCCAAAACTGTAGAGGAAATGGGGTTTTGTTGCCACCCTTTTTTGGTCAGGCTGGAAAGGGCCCTTTCGATGTTTAAAGGAGAGTTGTCTACGACCATGCCGGCTTTTGCCTCGAGGATGAGCGCGCCTGGGGCATGAGAGGGGTTTGTTCCTATGGCTAGAATAGGCGTTTTTGAGAAGAGGTATTCAAAAAGTTTGCCCGTAAGAATGCCTTCTGCATGGGGCAAATCCCCGTTGCCGATGAAAAGAAGGGCATCCGCATCTCTTTGCATAGAGAGCGCCTTTTGACGTTCTAATGGGCCTAAAAATTGTACCCAGCGCTCTACCTGGTAGCGCGCGATTTCTTTTTCTAGGTCAAATTTGAGTGTGCCTGCTATCCAGAGTTTAATTTTTTTCTTTACCTTGGGAAGGGCTTCAAAAAGGGGAGTTAGATTTTGCCTTCCTCGATAGATTGTGCCCGTATAGGCTAGATGAATCGTGTCGTCTTGTGGAAAAAATCCTTCTTTCGGAAGGAGCTCTGCATCCACGGGGTCAAACCCATTTTCAATGACCTGTATCTTTTTTTGGGCGACCTTTTTTGCAAGCGTAGCAGCAAGAGGGGCGCTTACGGTTGTGATCAGATCGGCTTTCTGTAAGATCCGCTTTTCAAGATATCTTTCAAAAAAGGTAAATGGGAAAAGACCTGGGTAATTATGGTTGTCGATCCAAAGATCGCGAAAGTCGAGAACCCATTTTTTGACAAGGGCTTCTTCTTTTAATTTTTCTGCAACGAGGTGGGTTGAGTAAGGACCAGAAGAGCTTAGGGCAACATCCCAGATGATCCCTCTCTTGCGTGCAGCCTTGAGAGCAGGGGCAATCCAAAGGTCTGTAACATCGGGCATGCGGCACGAGGAGAGAATGCCTGTTTTTTCTCGGAAACTCTGGAGTAGGGATCTCTTTGCCTTTCCGACGCCTTCTTTACGTAGGTAAGAGATAAAGCGGTTTTCAGGAATCTCAATTATAGAAAAGCCGGGGTTTGGTAAGGTGAGTAAATGACTGTCGTCTTTTCTTTTCTCTGTCGTAAGAATGCTGACATCTTCTCCTGCGAGGGTCCAGTATTTAGCAAATGAGTAGGTTCTTAGGGAGGCGATGCTAGAAAGAGGGGGAAAGAAGGGGGATAGGAGGAGAATACGCATAAGTCTTAATTTTCAGCTCTCTAATAAACCGAGTGACCTAGTTTCCTTAGGAAATGTAGGGATACTATGAGCTCCTGTGTTTGCCACGATTTCGTTGCCATTTTTGCATGAGTAGCTTCATTGATTGTCACGGGACTTCTTTGAGAAGTTGGTTTTCTATTGATGATCACCAAAAGTAAAAGCGTAAGCGGAAATGCCTTTTGGCACAAGGAGAGTAAGGGTGTGTATCCCATAATTTTCTCTTAGGTCTACGATGTCATATTTGCGTGGCTCTTTGACGATAAGCTCTTGCTTTTCATTCATGTCGCTTGTTCTATATTGAGGTAAAAGAGGTTTGCCATCCAGCAAAACCCTAACGTTTTGCTTTGTAGGCGAGCTCATCACAAGATAAACTTTTGATGCTTCAAATTTAAGGTATAGTTTACAGTTGTCTTCTTCTGCGACAATTCTTTCCTTTTCTTTTCCCCACTTTCCCATAAGGGCAACACTGTTGAGTTGTAACGTATCGGGAGTGAGATAACTTTGTGATCTTTCTGTCCCAAGGTAAGTTTCTGGAGTAAGAGGACGTTCTTGTACTTCTTCCCTCTCATTTTTGACAAGGGAAGGCAGATCAAGAAGCTCTCGGATTTTATTTTCGGTTTCCTCGTAGGCTCCTTCACCAAAATGAACCGATGCAATCTGTCCCTTTTGATCAATGAGGTAATGAGCAGGCCAATATTTGTTTGCATACGCTTGCCATGTTTTGTAGTCGTTATCAAGTGCTATGGGATAGAGAACATCATACTTTCTTGCCGCCATCTCCACATTAGCTAGATCCTTTTCGAAGGCAAATTCAGGGGTATGCACACCGATGATCACAAGCCCTTTGTCTTTGTATTTTTTATGCCAATTTTCAAGGTAGGGGAGAGTGCGAAGACAATTAATGCAACTATACGTCCAAAAATCAAGAAGAACAACTTTTCCTTTGAGTGCCTTCAAGGTAAGTTGGGGGCTATTCACCCAGGCAGATATCCCTACGATTTCTGGAGCAAGTAGGCTAATTTCCGGCAGAGAGGAAGCTCCACGCCACGCATCAAGTTCGTTTTGGATAAGAGCGCTGTTCTCGATGGCAAAAGAAGGGGCGTAGGCTGCCGCTTTTTCTTGCAAGGAGGATTCCAGGTTATAGTAAAGTGAAATGGCTGTAATTACCATAAGTACTCCAAAACACTTTTTGATCATCTCCGTGTTTCTTGTAAGAAAGGGGACAGTAGACAAGACCCTGCTACCCCCATAGATGAGGAGGAAAAGGGGAAGGCTGGCTCCAAGGATGTAGCAGAACGTGAGCAAAATGACTTTCGTTGTCACAGTTTCTGTGGCTACAAGTGTTGTAATGGCTGCGAGTATGGGTCCTGCGCAAGGGGTCCACACAAGGCCGAGAGCAGACCCCAAAATAAAGCCTCCCCAAAAACCACTCCTTTTCGCGTTTTCTTGGGATTGCAGACGTGCTCCTGCGACTCCTATTTGCCCCGTTGCCCTTGCGAACAAGTTTGTAAGTTGGGGAAAGAGCATAACAAGACCGAATAATCCGATTACGAGAATGGCAAGATTACGTAGCATGCTAGGTGATATCCCTAAAAGATGAACAAGATAGTTCAGGGTAAGGGTAAAGAAAACAAAGCTCAGGACAAGTCCTGCTACGACCCCGAGGGGACGAAAACGACCACGTTCAGTTCCGGTTGAAAGGATGATTGGTAAAACAGGCAAAACACAAGGAGAAAAAACGGTTGCTATGCCCGCTAGGAAGGCAAATAGGTAAAGTAACATAAATAACTCCACAAATTAAACTACACGAAACCAAATTTTCGTTCACGATGTGTATAATCAGATTCTCCTTTGAACCTATCCCGATGAAGATGAAAGTCTACAGATTCAGGGGTGTCAAAGTTTGTTGCATTGCGCTCTTCTTGGGGTAGATGCGACAGGTCGTGGTAGTAATCATCTTGAAGAATAAGGATGCTCTCGTTGCCAAAATGCTTTTGCAGATAGTGCACTAGGGTTGTTTTTCCCGATCCGCTTCCGCCGCTTACGCCAATCACAAACATTTTTTTTGCCCTTTATTTTTGCATAATACATAATCGGACCTATGACACAAGAAAAAGTCGTTCTAGAAGCGCTTTTAGAAGAGAACCGCAAGTTCTCTCCCTCTCAGGAGTTCAAAAAAAATGCAAATATTCAAGATCCTAAAATCACAGAAAAGGCAGCAGAAGACCCTGAAAAGTTTTGGATAGAATGGGCAAGAAAGCTGACTTGGAGTAAGCCCTTTACAAAGGGTCTAGAGTGGGATCCACCCGATGTAAAATGGTTTTCCGATGGGGAGATCAACGCTTCTGTGAACTGTATAGACAGGTACGTTTTTGAAGGACAGGGATTCTCTGCAAAAAGGAATAAGGCAGCCCTTATCTGGGAAGGGGAGCCGGGCGATGAGAGAGTATTAACCTATGGTGATCTTTACCGTGAAGTATGCAAATGTGCCAATGCGTATAAGTCACTTGGGGTAAAAAAAGGAGATTGTGTTGCTATTTATATGCCCCTTGTGCCAGAAATTGTGATTGCATGTCTCTCGGCAGCTCGCATCGGTGCTTTTCATAACGTGGTTTTTGGGGGATTTAGCCACCACGCGCTTGCTGAAAGGATCCAGGATTCTAAGGCAAAACTTCTTGTTACTGCAGATTATGGGTATAGAAGGGGCAAAAAGATTTTGCTCAAAAGGGCAGCAGATGAAGCACTTGCCACTTGTTCACAGATTAAACATGTGATTGTTTGGCAGCGAGAGAAGGAGCATTGCCACCTCGTAGAAGGTCGCGACCATCTTTGGCATACAGTGGTAGGAGAGGCAAAAGGGGAGTGTCCTGCTGAAACATGCCAGGCAGAAGATATCCTCTTTACACTCTATACCTCCGGCACGACAGGCAAGCCAAAAGGGATTGTGCATACAACAGGAGGCTATCTGACGGGTGTGTTTGCAACAACGAAGTGGGTTTTTGATCTCAAAGATTCTGATGTTTTCTGGTGTACGGCAGATATTGGCTGGGTAACAGGACATAGCTACGTCATCTACGGGCCTCTATCAAACGGAGCCACAGTTTTTCTCTACGAAGGGGCTTTTGATTTTCCTGAAAAATCAAGATGCTGGGATCTGATTGAAAAGTATAAAGTCTCTATTCTTTATACCGCCCCCACCGCCATCAGGGCGTTTATGAAGTGGGGAGAGGAGTGGCTGAAAAATGCAGATCTTTCTTCGCTTCGATTGCTGGGGTCTGTCGGTGAGCCGATCAACCCTGAGGCTTGGATGTGGTATCACCTGCATATAGGTAAAGAGAGGTGTCCTATCGTAGATACGTGGTGGCAGACAGAAACAGGGGCCATCATGGTGACAACGCTTCCTGGGCTATCGGTAACAACCCCTGGATATGCGGGAAAGCCATTTCCCGGGATTTTTGGCGATGTTTTCGATGAAAAAGGAGCGAGTGTTGCAAAGGGCGCTGGCCTTTTTGCGTTGACTACTCCATGGCCCTCCATGCTGCGTACCATCTTAAACGACCACGAACGGTACAAAACGCAGTACTTTTCTAAGTGGGGCCCAAAACACTACTTTCCTGGCGATGGCGCTAAGAGAGATAGTGAGGGAAATATTTGCTTTCTTGGGCGCGTGGACGATGTAATGAATGTTTCAGGTCATCGTATTGGAACAATGGAGATCGAAAGCGCTCTTGTGGATCACCCGGTTGTTGCAGAGTCGGCTGTTGTGAGCCGTAAGCATCCAGTCAAAGGAGAGTGTATCGTAGCTTTTGTAACTCTCAAACAGTCTGCATCGCAAGACGAAGAAACAGTAGAGATGCTAAAACAACATGTAGCTGAGATGATAGGGTCCTTTGCGCGCCCCGAAAGCATCATTTTTACAGAAGACCTTCCAAAGACACGTTCTGGAAAGATTATGAGACGCCTTCTTCGTGATATAGCAGAGGGAAAGGTTCTTGGGGATACATCGACTCTTGCTGATCCCCAGGTCGTGCAGGAATTGAAGGGAAAGTATGAGGAAGAAGGGGGGGTAGCCCCCTTCTGAGGTATATTCTAGGAGTGGACTTGGATTTTTCTTCCTTGGGCAGATTTTGTCTTGTTGAAGGTAAGCTTGAGAATGCCGTCTCTATAGTTTGTTTTAGGATCGATTTTTGCATCAATATTGGGAGGAAGTGCCACACGATAGGAAAAGGAGGAGGAAGCTTGTCTGTAGATTTTTTTGTCCTCTTCTTGCTCCTCAATCTTTCTCTCACCACGGATATGGAGGATGCCATTGTCTAAAGTTACATCAATGTCAGCAGATCTAAGCCCTGGAAGTGCTGCTTCAATGAAGACATTTTTTTTATCTTCGGCAAGGCTTAAACCTCCTGCTCCTTCATCACTTAGCTCCTGGAGAAGCTCTTCTCCCACGGAGGGGAAGCTGTATCTGGGTAGGCTGAATAAGGAAGGTGCCCTGAAGTTTGGGAGTATACCGAGGGCTCTTGGTTGTTTAAGAGTCTTTACAGGTAGACGTTTAGACATACTATTACTCCTTTTTTTTGGGTTCTCACTGCTAAATCAGAGTCGTAGTTATCCTTATTTTACAAGGCTTAACCTAGGCTGTCAATTTTTAAGTTGTCGTTTTATAACATGATGATTATGAATATATTACAAAATTTTGCATCCGGAGGTAAAGGGTATGGAAATATCTCAATTTGCATTCGTTCGACTTGCCTATCAGCTTACTGGTCTGGTAGGGGCTGTCCAGCGGCCACTCACTAAGGCCCAGGGAGTATCACTTCAGGCTTTGCAAACTCTTACGGAGACCTTGTGGGGCAAGGCTCAGGATGTGACTGATGAGCGAACGATCACTAAAATAAGGCTTGAAGAGGCCAAGATAAAGCTGCAAGGAGAGCTTTTGGAGAATGAGGCTAGTATTAAGAGCGTTCAGCAGGAGATTTCGAGTCATAGTGACGTTATCCAGGGGCAGATTCAGGAAATTAGGTTGATTGCCGAAAGGGTTTTACACAAACAGTTAGAGGTGATCTCTGCTGTTGTGCAGGTAAGACGGAACAAAGCACTGTCAAAGTTTCCCGGTCAGATCAAGGAGGTGCTTGCACTTCGTTGCCAATCCGCCCAGGAATGCAAGGCCTTTCTTGTACGGGAGAAGGAAGTTTTTGTTTTAGTCGAAAAAGAGGTGGAAGAGCAGGAAAAGGCTCTTATGTCAGTTGTAAATCAACCACTTTCGCAGATTGCCGGAAAAAAGCAATCATCGATAAAAGGAATGAGCGAGGTTTTTGAACAGCAGGAAAAGCTGCTAGCTATAGAGCATTCTTTTTTGGAAGCAGAACAAGAGCAGCAGAAAGCTCAAAGCAGGCTTGAAGAGAGAGAAGCAGAGAAAGCAAAAAAACAACAAGAAATTTCTTTGATTGATAATTTCGTTTTAGCGTGGACTGGCAGTGAGGCAACCATCCGTGTTCTAGTGGGACCTTCCACATCACAGTCCTCATCTTTAGAGTTGAAACCTTTGGAGGAATATGCTAAAAAAGAGGCCAAATGAAACCAGTACGTACTCGCATTGCTCCTTCTCCAACAGGTGATCCCCACGTGGGCACAGCCTACATGGCACTCTATAACTTTATTTTTGCTCGCCATTTTAAAGGGAAGTTTATCCTTCGAGTAGAAGATACTGACAGAAGAAGATGCCGCCCGGCTTATGAGGAGAGCATCTATGAGGCGCTCAAGTGGTGTGGGATCACGTGGGATGAGGGGCCTGATATAGGGGGTAAGTTTGGTCCTTATCGACAGTCGGAAAGAACAGAACTGTATCGTGAGCATGCGCAGATTCTTCTAGACCAGGGGAAAGCCTATAAGTGCTTTTGCACGCAGGAAGATCTGCAAGAGGCGCGCGAGCTTATGGCTAAGCAGGGAAGCCGCATCGGTTACGATAGGCGCTGCCGCAACTTAAGTGAAGAAGAGATTGAAGCCAAACAAAAGGCAGGCCTTCCCTATACAATAAGACTAAAAGTTCCTCTCTCTGGTGATTGCATCTTTGAGGACTGTGTGCGCGGAAGAACAGCGTTTCCTTGGGCAGATGTTGATGACCAGATTCTCCTTAAATCAGATGGATTTCCGACCTACTTTCTTGCCAACGTAGTGGATGACCACTTCATGCAGATCAGTCATGTAATTCGAGGAGAAGAGTGGCTTACATCGACGCCCAAACATATTCTTCTCTACGAAAGCTTTGGTTGGGAGTGTCCCGTATTTTATCACATGCCTCTTCTTCTCGGAAAAGATGGAAAAAAACTCTCCAAGAGAAAGAACCCAACTTCGATTTTTTATTATCGTGATAGTGGCTATTTGCCCGAGGCATTTATCAACTTTTTGACTTTAATGGGCTATAGCATGCAAGGAGATCGCGAGATTTACCCCTTGCAAGATATTGTGAAGGAATTCGATCCGAAGAGGATTGGCCAGTCTGGCGCCATCTTTGATGTCGAGAAGCTGGAGTGGCTAAACCAACAGTATATGATTCAGAATATTCCCCTAGAAAATCTATGGAACCGCATCCAAGAATGGGGATTCAATGAGCCCTTTATGCAAAGGCTTATGCCACTTGTGCATACACGTATGAAAACATTTGGCGACTTCATTTCATTAACGGATTTCTTCTTCATCAATCATCTACCTCTTCGTGAAGACCTCTTTGTTTCTAAAGGAGTGTCTGGTCCAAATGTAGCACTTATTTTGCAGGGGATGATTTGGTACATGGAGGAAAATGAAAATTGGGCTAGCAGCGGTGTGCAGGATGCTTCCCGTTTTGTTGCCGAATTTTTTGGTGTCAACCATAAAAAGGTGGTGATGCCTCTACTTTTTGCTGCTATCCAAGGAAAGCACCACGGCCTTCCCCTCTTTGATTCTGCAGCACTTCTCGGCAAAGATCGCACGCGAGCTAGGTTTTTGAACGCCATTGAGTTTTTGGGCGGTATTTCAAAAAAGAGAATGGACGATCTAACCAAAGCATGGGAGAAAAAAGAAGGACAAGGGCTTTTCCAAGGGGTATAAAGTGGTGGAGTCCCTTTTCAATTTTGTTTGCACAAATGCCGACCATGCCCATTTCTTCCTCTTTGGCCTTCTTATGCTCGCAGGCCTCAATATCCCCATCAGTGAAGATTTGATTCTTCTCATAGGGGGCGTTTTAGCCGCCACCTGCGTGCCAGAAAACACGCTAACGCTTTTTGTTTGGATTTATCTAGGCTGTATTTTTTCCGCTTGGGAAGCCTATCTTATTGGTCGTAAGCTTGGACCATATATCTATGAGGTTAAAATTTTTAGGATGCATTTGCTCACAAGGACACACACAGAGAAGCTGTTTCATTATTATGAAAAATATGGGATTTGGACATTTGTGATTGGAAGATTTGTGCCTGGGGGTGTCAGAAATGCGCTTTTTATGACAGCTGGCCTTGGGAAAATGCCTTTTCTGATCTTTGTGCGAAGGGATTGTTTGGCCTGTCTTTTATCGTCATCCACCCTTTTTTCTTTAGGGTATATTTTTGGCCAGAATAAAGAATCTCTTTTTGCTTACTTTGCCGACTACCAAAAGGGCGCAGGCTTTTTGCTTCTGTCCATTTTTGGTTTGATCATAGGAAGAATTCTCTATAGAAATTTTTTCCGTGGCCAGTAAACTAGTAAAGTAGCTATACTTTCGCTTAACTTAAATAAGGCAGCCTGCATGCTGAATCTTTCCAATCTTTTGACGCTGCTCCGATTTCCCCTTGCCTTCGCCTTTCTTTTTGAAAGTCCTACGGTACGCCTAGTAGCAGTGTTTGCAGCGATGCTCACGGATTTTCTCGATGGTTTTTTTGCAAGGTACTATCAGGCCAGCACAGTCCTGGGTACCCTTTTGGATCCGCTTATGGATAAGTTTTTTGTCTGCTTTTGCTTGGGTACCCTTTTTTTTGAAGGGCAATTGGAGCTTTGGCAGGTTGTCCTTATGTTCTCAAGGGACATTGCCATTTTCACCTTTGGTATTTCGATTGTTGCATCCGGTGCTTGGGATAAAACGGGCTTAAGGGCGGTATGGTGGGGTAAAATTACAACGGCATGGCAATTTAGCGTGATCATCCTCTCGATTCTTCACGTGTCGCTTCCCCCCTACTGTTTCTATGCGTTTATTGTGATGGGAGTGATGACACTGCTTGAACTTCATTTCTTTGATCTTCTTCGGTCTCGTGCAAAAGAGGTTAAAAAAATTCATGAAACCTAAAGAGCTTTCTCTTCGTGAGCAGATTGCAGAGCTTGTGGGGTCTATTTCTCCTTGTAGATGCGATTGAACAATCGCATATTGCCTATGTAAAAGAGTGGATTGCATCAGGAGCAGAACTTTTTCGGACAGCTAAACCTGCCACGCCTGATAAACATCTTGTTTCTTATTTTGTTCCCTTTGTTGTAAGGGTTGATTCATTGAAAGAGCTGAAATTCGATCCTGTTGAGTTTCATTCTGTCGCATGATTTGACCTAAAAGAAGCCCCAATGCAGCGTGTGGAGCCGCACCTCCATCGATTCCTAACTAAGCTGCGGGAGAGGGTTCAGGTTATTTTAGATAGTGAATTCACGAGCAATGCAGTCATTTAAAACCTACGGGGACGCTTTCTGCTGGATGTGTACCGCCTAATGACGGCTATCGTGTGCCCATGCAAGATATACACAAATAGATTGGAGATCAAAAGACTGCTTCCCTATCTTTTGGTTTACAAACCGAGAATTAGGGATGGGCAGGTTTGGCAGAAGATAGGTCGAGCCGCTCTTCTGGTACTTGCTCTAGGTCCTTGAGCGCGTCCTTGTCTTGGCTTGCGATGAGCTGCTTAAACTGCAGGCCGAGTGAAGTACATGCATACATCCAGGCAATCAGTGCAAAGGTCACAAGCGCTGCTACATAGGGGGTACAGGCCGATAGTGAGCCGCAGCAGACAAAGAGGCCCTGATAGAGGGCCGAGCCGCCTGACTTACCAAGTCTTGAGCCAATGCCATCAATGGCCGCCTTTCCTTTAAGCTTCACGTCATGATCGAGCGGAATAAACACCATTTCCTTAGTCGCATCGAAAAGGGAGTATTTACAAGCCTTGCTTAGAGCATTTTGCATAGCGCCAAGGTAGACTGTGATATAGAGCGGGCTAAAGCCAATCATCGTTACAAAGTAGGTGCCAAGAGCCGATTCTGAAAAGAGGCTGATGAAGAACCCTATGCTTGTAATAAAGAGGACGACAGGGGTGATCAGGGCTGTTTTTGTCCAACCAAAACGCTCGATGAGAAACGCAATCACTAGGGCAAATGCTGTCGAAATGAGGCCGCTGATAGAAGATGTGTTATTCAAAAACGTATTATAATCGGATGGAAGTGGGTAGAGAACCTTGAGTTGGTCTTTCCAGATAATCTCAACAAGGTTGATGACGAGGTTATAACCAATCACGAGGGTAGCAATACAGATCAGATATTTCGAGTTGGAAAGGAAGCTGAAGCTTTCTCTCATGGAAAGCTTTTTCTTCGGCATAACGGGCCTTGCAGCTTCATGTACACCCGCATAATCAGTGTTATTCAAAACATTTTTGTTCATCCAGCGGAAGGTTATCAGGGTAATGATCCCTGCGACTAGGACAAGTAAGATCTGCTGGTCCATCGTCTGTTCCCACTCATCTTTGCCAAAGGGGATGTTTGGGTTGTAGCTTGTCTGCGTGAGGTAGTTTGCCACTTGCCCAGCTAAGACTGAGGCTGTATTACCAGCGACGCTAAGCGCGCTATAAAATCTTCTTGCCTCTCCAAGCTTTGTGATTTCGTTGGCAAAGCCCCAAAAGAGAACAGAGAGGACCATACTGCCCCAGAGCTCTGAAAGAGCGTAGAAAAGGGAAAAGGTCCAGTTTTGGTACATGGGGATAAAGCCACCGAGGCCGCTTGGAAGCATGTTGAGGATGAAAGAGGGAGGAGGAGAGGTGTGGAGCTGGTCTCTTGCGGGGTAGATGTAAAATGCGAAAACGAAGAAAAAAGCAAGAAAACCTGAGGTAATGATGTAAAAAACAGTCTCTTGCGTGAAACGATTAGAGAGTTTAGCAAAGAGGTAGGTAATCAGAATAGCGAGGGGGAGCATGGCATAGAGCTTGATGTAGGGGATGACTTCTGCTCCTGAGTGCGCCGCTGTGATTACAAGAGCGTCTTTCATGTTTCTAAGTACGGTATAGTTGAAACAAACCAAGAATCCCATGATGACCATTGGGATTAGCTTTTTTCCTTCCTCTGCCGAAATAGGCCAGAAAATGGAACGAAACCATGAATAGTGATTTTTTACCGTATTTGGCATTCCATTGTCCTTTTAAGTTCCAGAGATTGGAGTGGCTAAGGTGTTCAATACAAATCCGTCTTTTTCGTTGGGGTGTTGGGCTTTTGCCTTAAGGTGCCCTTCTTTTTCGTCAGAGAGAACCTGGAAGTATTTTCCAATTCTTAGCACTGCAAAGAACCATACGGCAAGAGCTAAGCCGAGGAAAAAGGCAACATACGGCACGCAGGTGGTAAGGGAGGCAAATGTAAGGAGAAGACCTTGATGGATGACGGAGCCGCTTGACTTACCCATACGGGAACACACACCCTCGATTGCAGCTTTGCTTTTCATCTGATTTTCTACGCTAAGAGGAACGAACGCCATCTCCTTTGTCGTATCAAACACGGAATACTTCGCCGCACGACTTAGGACATTCTGCACGGTTCCGAAAAAAACCACAATAGTTAGTGGTTGCATTTCAAGAAGAATATCAGAATAATTTGCAAGCTCGTCTTTGAGGAAGAAGGAGCCAAAGAAACCGATGCTTGTGAGTAAGAGGATCACAGGTGTGATCATCGCTGCAAAGGTCCAACCTTTCTTTCGGATGGTTTGCCCTGAGAGGAAGATGGCAGAGAGTGTGGCTATGATTCCGATAAAGGTTGTCACATCGCTCATGTAGGCATTGTACGCTGCAGGAGTTGGATAGAGATCACGCACTTCATGTTTCCAGACCACTTCGACAAGGTTAATGATGAGATTGTAGGCTAAAACAATGATCGCAAGGTTTCTTGCGTAAGGGTTATGGAGCAAGTAGAAGAAGTGCTTTCTCATAGAAAGCTTGCTGGTTTTATCTACTTTTACTTTTTTGTGGCAAAAGAGCATTTTTTGATCGATATGTTTCTGGAGGTAGGCAAAGAGGGCAAGAGTTAAGAATCCGAAAATGAGGATAAGAACAATTAGGAGAGTAAGGGATTGGCTCCATTCATCTTTACCTGCTGCAAGGAAGGTGGTTTTCAGCGGGTTTCTGGAGAAGTATCCAGAGATAGTTCCTGCCCAAATTCCAGAAAAGTTCGCTCCTAAGCTAAATAGGGTATAGAATCTTTTTGCCTCATGAACTTTTGTGACTTGGTTCACAAATCCCCAGTAGAGAAGGAACATGACAATGGGAGACCAGAGCTCGCTCATCACGTAAAAGAGTGTGAAACTCCAGTGTCGAAGCATCGCAATCATCCAAATAAACCCTTCGGGAAGTAGCATTTGCAATCTGTCACAAAAGTCATGCGGGTGAATGGTGTCTTGGTGGGGGTAGAGGACAAAGACAAAAAGGGCAAAATATCCGAGGAACAAGGAGATAATCGTGCAGAAGACGGTTTGCTGGGATACTCGGTTGGATAGCTTTGTATAGATATAGGTCATAAGAAGAGCCGAGGGGAACATGACCCAAACCTTGATGAACGGGATAACCTCTGCGCCTGAGTGTTTTGCCGTGACGACGAGGGAGTCTTTTAGGACTCGGAGCAGATTATAGTTGAATGTAATGAGGAAAGCGATAAGGAACATGGGAACAAAACGCCCCAGTTCATGGTTGGCAATGGGCCAAAGCAAGGCCCGAAGAGAGTTAATGGTCTTGCGTAACCTGGCAACCACAAAAAGCCTTATTTTGCATGTTTTTTTGCCCGTTTTGATAAACTTCGCTTGGAGTGTAAACGTTCATCGCTTTTCTTGCAACGTGTTTAAATTAGTTAAAGTTTAGGCAAGATTATATAAAAAATTGCTTTAAAAAGCAAGGATATTTTTAAATGCGACTTGAAAGGCTTTCAATTCCAGGCAAGGTGCCAAACTCCAGGAATTCTAGGCTTGCCCCGCCTCCTGTGGAAACATGGGTCATTTTTCCCTCGAGGCCGCACGCCCTAAGTGCAGAAATAGAGTCGCCTCCTCCTACAATTGTGATGGCCTTGCTCTCTACAATAGCTTTAGCAATCGCATTTGTCCCCTTATTAAAGGGTGGGCATTCGAAGACGCCAAGGGGGCCATTCCAGAAAATGGTGCCTGCATTTTGCAGCTTTTTGGTAAAAAGAGCTATGGTTTTGGGGCCAATATCAAGGCCCATATACCCTTCGGGGATTCCCTCTTCAACCGAGACAATTTTGGTCTCAATCCCAGACTTAATCTCTTTGGCAACCACGAAATCAAGGGGAAGTTCAGCCTTAATTTCCCGAGCTTTTGTGATAAAGCTCTCTTCACAAAGCGATTTTCCGATCGCGACACCTCTAGCCTTTAGGAATGTAAAGGCCATCCCTCCCCCGATAAGCAGGCTGTCCACCTTTTTTTGAAGGGCGGCCACTACGCCTAGTTTACTGGAGAGTTTAGCGCCTCCCAAAAGGGCTAAAAAGGGGCGTTTGGGGGCATTTAATAGGAGGCTGAGGGCATGGATTTCAGTTTCCATCAAGAGGCCTCCCGCAGCCTTCCCTGGGAAGTACTTGGGAAGTTCGGTGATTGAGCTATGAGCTCTATGGGCACAGCCGAAGGCGTCATCTATGTAGAGATCACCAAGCTCGCTTAAGGCCTTAGCAAACCCTGGGTCTTTTTCCGGGTCAGTTTCAGCTTCGTGGAATCTTAGGTTTTCTAGGAGAAGAATTTCCCCAGGTTGTAGGGAGTTTGCCATTTTTTTGGCTTCTGCTCCGATGCAATCGGGGGCAAAAAGCACTTTTCTGCCCGTGAGCTCAGAGAGTCTTTTGGCTACAGGGGCAAGGCTTTCTTTTTCCTCTTTCTTTCCTGCCGGGCGGCCGAGATGGCTTATCACGATCGGCCGGCCTCCTTGATTTAGAATGGTTTCAAGGGTGGGCAGACAAGCTCTGATACGTGTGTCATCGGTAATTTGCTGCTCTTGGTCTAAGGGTACGTTGAAATCGACTCGTACCAGTGCTTTTTTTCCTTGCAACGAGAGGTCATTTAAGGATAATTTTGCCATAAGAAAAATGTAGATATTTTGGGTCATCATGTCAACGGAAGATTTGAGAAAAGAGTACAATTCCGGAGTTCTTTATGCGCAAGATCTGGAGGAAAACCCTCTTGCTCAGTTTCGTAAGTGGTTTGAAGATCCTCGTCTCAAAGCCACTCTGGAGCCGAATGCCATGACTCTTAGCACGGCTTCAAAAGAGGGGCGCCCTTCTTCACGTATGGTCTTGTTGAAACATATTACGGCAGAAGGTCTTCTCTTTTTTACAAACTATGAAAGTCGCAAAGCTTTGCAGATGCAAGAAAATCCTTTTGCTTCTGTAACTTTTTGGTGGCGGGAGCTGGATCGTCAAGTCTGTATGGAGGGGAGCGTGCAAAAAGCCTCCAAAGATATGTGTCAGACATTTTTTGAGAAGAGGCCCAAAGGATCGCAGCTCTCTGCATGGGCATCGCGACAAAGCTGTGCTCTGGAAAGCCGCGAGCTTTTGGAAGAAAAGTTTTTGGCTTTAGCAGCAGCTTATGAGGGGAAAAAGGTGCCTTTGCCGCCCCACTGGGGTGGTTTTTTATTGGTTCCAACGCGGTTTGAATTTTGGCAGGGACGAAAAGATCGCCTCCATGACCGCTTCCTTTATCATCTCGAGCAAGGCAAGTGGCACCTTACACGCCTCTATCCTTAACTGAGGGAGGAGAAGGGATTTGTCGCTTCGGCGAAGTTGTTGCCTTGCTTGCGCCGTTTCAGTTCTGTTCTGATGGAGAAGAGCAGGTCCTGATCAAAGTCCATCTTCGCGGCCCATTGAAGATAGGCAAGAGGGATCTCTTTGAAAAGACGCCCCTTATGCTTGCCAAGAGGGATGTGCTTCATCAGAATAGGGTGTGAGAGCCTTTCAAAGATATCTTTTGTGCTTTTAAACTGCTTAGCGAGGTAGCGAAACACATCGATGTTGACAATCACATCATTCAAAGCTCTGTGCGCGCCCTCATAGTCGATGTTAAAGTGCTCGCGCAGCTTCTCTAGGCTGTTGCCTGAGCTTTCACCATAGGACCGTGCCATGCGAAGCGTGTCAATAGTTCGGTTTTCTTGGATTTTGCAAGGGATCTTATGCCTTTGTGCCTCTTCTTGAATCAAAGAAATGTCAAAGAGAATCCCGTGGCCTACAATGATTCTATTGCCGATAAAGGATAGGAGTTTGGGCAGGAATTCTTTAATTGAGGGTTTTCCCTGCACCATATTTGGTGTAATATTGTGGATTTTAATCGACTCTTCCGGGATTGGGCAACCTGGGTTGATGAGAGATTCCATTGTCTCAAAGTTTTCTTTGTGATCGAAATAGACGGCTGCAATTTCAATGATGCGGTCATTTTTAGGATCTAGGCCTGTTGATTCGCAGTCGATACAGATAAATTCATCTTTTTTCATGGGGGTAGCCTTTCTAAAATTTGACGGATCAGTTCTTCGCGTCCCCGGTTTTTGGGTGCTGAAAAAAGCACGCAGGGAGACTCTTCACAGCCAAGCTGTTCAAGAATTTGTTTTTTTCTTTTGATTTTTTCTGACTGGTTTACTTTATCTGTTTTCGTAAGGACGATGATGCAATCTTTGCCATAGTGGTCTGCCCAGTCTAAAAACTGGAAGTCTTCTTCATTTGGTTCTCGTCTGATGTCAAAAAGAAATAAAATGAGTCCAAGTGTTTCCCGTTTTTCCAGATAGCTTTGGATCATGGGCCCCCATTCTTTCCGTACGCTTGCAGGCACTTTTGCAAACCCATAGCCAGGCAGGTCAACGAACGCAAGTGTGCCCTCCACGGTAAAGAAGTTGATCAGCTGCGTTTTGCCTGGAGTGGCAGAGGTTCTAGCTGCTTTGCTTTGGAAGAGAGAGTTGAGAAGGCTGGACTTCCCTACATTGGATCTTCCGACGACCGCTACTTCAGGAAGGAGCTGCCCCCCCATATTCACAAGCTTGGGGTAGTGCTGTACATCAGTTGCCGACGTAATGAAGAGGAGTTTTCCAAAGTTTCTCATGTTTTTTAAAAAGTTGTAATACGGATTTCTCTTGTTCCTTGCCCTTTGTCGCTGATGTGGATGCTTGTTACCTTCTGGGGAAGAAGGGCCGCAATCCGACTGGGCCACTCTACAAGACAGACGCCCCCGCACTGAAAAAAGTCTTCGAACCCCATCTGCAAAAACTGGCTTCCATTTTCTAGTCGATAAAGGTCAAAGTGGTAGACTACCCTCTTGCCCTGGTAGATGTTGAGGTAGACAAAGGTAGGGCTGCTGACTTCCTCTTCAGAGACGCCTGCATACCCAGCTGCAATTCCCTTAATGAGTGTGGTTTTGCCTGCACCGAGGTCTCCTTCCAGGCAGACGATGGTATTCCCTTCTAATGCCGCTCCAATCGACTTGCCGATCTCAATCGTCTCCTCAGGAGATCGGCTTATTCTTAGTTGCCCAGCCACCGCGAAACGTGAGGCTGAAGTGTTTCGATTTCGGCGATCGCTTCCACAAAGCCTGCTATTTTCGTCTCTTCGAGCTGCTCTTGGATGAAATTGAGGAAGCTTTCTTCGATTTTGAAGCGATTCTGAGCTTGCACTTCGCTAAGAGGGATCGGTTTTAGGTAGTTTTTCCTGAAATCTTTGATCACTGCGTCTTTTGTGTTGAAGAGACGCCCGGAGAGAGCGGAGCTGAAGACAACCTTCGTCATAGCTTTTTCTGGCTTGTTCTTACCAATGTAATTGTGGATCACTTCTGGGTCTTCTGAAACAAAAAATCTCTTTGCAGGAAGCCCCCCGACGCGCTCTGTATTTTCCGGACATTTTGCAACCCAGTCATAAATAGCATCTTGCGGGTTGGGATGAGTGTTATCCCCAAAGACAACGCCTGTAAAGGGGCAGATATAGATCCGTTTTGTCTCTTCGTTGATCCCCTCATCTTCAGAGCCAATTTTAATCTCTGTCTCTTTCCAAAGAGCCCCCTCCTTCTCGAGGGCAGCAACCGCTTGCTCTGCATTTTTAAAAATAATTTTACTTGGTGGGTAGATAACAGGTTGTACGTTAAAAGCCTTTTCGATAAAACCAAGATAGGTGCTGATGATATCAGCCTGTGGGTTTTCGCTGAGAAAATGCTCTAGTGCCTGTTTCTGGTCTTCTACGATTGCAAGTTTAGCCAAAGTGGCCTCATATTTAAAGGGTTTGCTTTACAGATAATAGAATATCCTCAGCATAAAAAGCAAGAAAATTCTTATGATGCAAATGAGAGAAATCCCTGTAGATGGGTATGAAAAAGTTTTAGAAGTCATTGATAAAGAAGCAGGTCTGCATAGCTTTCTTGTGATTCATGATTCTACCTTGGGCCCAGCTTTAGGGGGGGTAAGGATTTATCCGTATAAATCCCCTGAGCTTGCCCTTACGGATGTGCTTCGCTTGGCTAAGGGGATGACCTATAAGTCCGCTCTTGCGAGGGTGGGGCTAGGGGGAGGCAAGAGCGTCATCATTGCGGATCCTCATAAAGATAAAACACCTCAGCTTCTTCTTGCTTTTGCAAGTGCCTTGAATGCACTAGGGGGGCGCTATATCGCCGCAGAAGATGTTGGGAGTTCGACAGAAGATCTAGCGACGATAAAGCGAGGGTCTCGCTATGTAGCAGCCCTTGCTACCGAGACAAGTAGCGGCGACCCAAGTCCTTATACGGCTTGGGGGGTTTATCAAGGAATTCGAGCGGTCTTTATGACTCTTTACGGTAGTCCCGAAGTTCAGGGGAGGGTTGTGGGGATACAGGGGGTTGGAGCGGTTGGTTCTAAGGTGGCAAGTCTTCTTTTTTGGAACGGGGCCTCTTTGATCTTAAGAGACGTCGATACGGAAAGAGTGCGTCACCAAAGTCGCCTTTTTGGAACAAGGGTTGTCGGAAAGGGGGAAATTTATAAAATGGATATGGATATTTTTTGCCCTTGCGCTCTAGGAGGAACTCTAAATGACGAGACCATTGCCCTTTTGCAATGTAAAGCTGTGGCAGGTTCTGCCAACAACCAGCTTTTGACTCAGGAGAACGCTGATATGCTGCGAGACAGGGGGATTCTTTACGCTCCTGATTTTGTTATCAATGCGGGGGGTATTATCAACGCAGCTCAAGAGTTTTCGCCGGAAGGATACGATCCAAAGCTTGCGCGCGATAAAGTGAATGTCATCTACGATACCCTTCAGGAGATCTTTCATAAGGCAAAGGCAGAGAAGAAGTCGACAGACCAAGTAGCCATTGAGCTTGCCCTTTATAATTTGACCCACAAAATAGGGAAAAGGGAAGGGGGATTGACCTTTTCCCCCTAGTTCAGTATCCTATTAATCCTTATGGACACCCTGCTTTCTCTTCTTGAAACCAAGTTTACAGATGCCGCCTTCAGGGCGTATCCCCAGTTTGCAGCAGAAGTGCAGGCAACACCTGTTGATGTAAAGCCAGCTACTCAATCTTCTTTTGGTGATTACCAGTGTAACATGGCAATGAAGCTGACCAAGGTGGTGGGGGAAAAACCGCGAGACATTGCCGCAAAAATTATTTTCCATCTTGAAGACACGGACAAACTTCTTAGAACCGAAGTGGCAGGTCCCGGTTTTATCAATATTCGGTTTCACCCCGCCTTTCTGGAAGAGAACTTAAATCAGATGGTGCATGACAAAAATCTTGGCGTTGTAGCACCAGGCAAGAAGAAGAGAATTATTGTGGAATTCTCTTCGCCAAATATTGCCAAAGAGCTCCATGTAGGCCATCTTCGTTCTACCATCATTGGAGATTGCCTGGCCAGGCTTTTTGAGTTTCTTGGCCATGATGTGATTCGCCTCAATCATATTGGGGATTTTGGCACGCAGTTTGGGATGCTTATTGCCTACATGAAAGCACACAAGCAAGAGGTCTTAAGTGGCAAAGAAAAGACCGATTTGTCTCAGCTTCTTGAGTGGTATAAAGCAGCAAACCTTGCGTATAAAGATGATCCTTTGTTTAAGGAGATAGCGCGAAAAGAGGTTGTCAAACTCCAGTCGGGAGAGAGCGAATCAGTGGCTGCCTGGCATTTGATTTGTGATATCTCAAGGGTCGCCTTCCAAGAGATTTACGCGCGCCTTGATGTACGTCTTACGGAAAGAGGGGAATCCTTTTATAGTCCTTTTTTGGCAGGAACTGTTCAAGAGCTTGAGCAAAAAGGTCTTGTGACCTTGTCGGAAGGAGCCAAGTGTGTTTATCTCGATGGGTTTGTAAGCCGTGAGGGAGAGCCTCTTCCTTTTATCATCCAAAAGTCAGATGGTGGCTTCAACTACGCGACGACAGACCTTGCTGCTTTGAAGTATCGTATCAATCAAGACAGGGCAGAACGCATTATTGTCATTACAGATGCAGGACAAAGTCTTCACTTCCAGATGCTTCGTAAGACAGCGGAAGTAGCAGGTTGGCTTGATCCGACCAAAGTGATTTTTGAACATGTCACCTTTGGGATGGTTTTGGATCCAGATGGGAAAAAATTCCGTACACGATCGAGTGAGACAGAGAGGCTCGTTGACCTACTCGATGAGGCTATAAACCGAACGAGAAAGGTTTTAGAAGAGAGACAAGTGGAGATGACGGAAGAGGAAAAAGAAAACGTTTCGAAAGTGCTTGGCATCGGAGCGATTAAATATGCCGATCTCTCTTGCAACCGGATCGGAGACTATATCTTCAGCTACGATAGGATGCTCCAATTTGAAGGGAATACAGCAGCTTTTCTTCTCTATAGCTATGTGCGTATGCTTGGTATTAAACGGAAGTCTTCGATCCGCATCGAAGAGGTTGCAGCAGATACAAACATTCGATTAGAACACCCCTCTGAGATAGCTTTGGGTCTTCACTTGTTGCAGTTTAAAGAAGCGCTCTTTTTCACAGCACAAGATTTGCTTCCCAATCGTTTGACCGATTATCTCTTCACACTCTCTCAGAAGTTCAATGGATTCTTTAGGGATTGCAAGGTTCATGGGGATCCAAAAGAGAAAGAGAGACTTCTTCTTGTAGAAGCTGCCGGGCGGGTCTTAAAGCAAGGGCTTTATATTTTGGGTCTGCAAACTGTGGAAAGGATGTAAGAAGTCACGTGGTGCCTTCCCTTTCGATGGCGGTTTTGTTTTTTTCTCCTGCGATTTCTTGCACATATTTGGGCACGGCATAGCCAGGAAGAGCCTCACTTAAAGCGCGCATCAGCTCTTTGCCTTTCTGAATAGCCACTTGGAAATGAACAGATCCTTGTACAGGATCAAGCTGGTGCAGGTAGTAGGGAAGTATCCCATTTTGGGAAAGGGTGGTAAAAAGAGCTTTTAAAGCCAAGAAGTTATCGTTAACCCCTTTAAGAAGAACCGTTTGACTCAATGTGACAGCGCCTGCCCTTTGTAGCCTTTTCATGCTTTGAAGCACCTCTTCGTCAAGTTCTCTTTCATGGTTTGCGTGTAGGACGAAGAGAACTTGTTTTCCGGCTTCTTGGATCAGCATACAAAATTCTGCATCTATTCTTTCAGGGATGCCTATGGGGTAGCGACTATGGAAGCGGATTACCTTTACATGAGGGATTTTCCTAAGGTTTGCAAATAGCTCATTAAGGCGACTTGTCGGTAGAGAGAGGGGGTCTCCGCCGCTTAAGATCACCTCTTCAATAGTGGGATTTTCGGCTATGAGTGAGAGTTCTTCCGCAAAGGTTTTGTCGCCTCCGTAGTCGTAGTTTTGCCGAAAGCAGAAACGGCAGTGCATAGGGCAAACCCCCGTAGTTATAAAAAGCACACGACCATTATATTTTTGCAAAAGAGCCCCTTTTTTCTTAAAAGTGGCATCTTTTACGGGATCATCTGTAAAGCCTTTTGTTTTTTCTGTTTCCTGGATAGAGGGTAGAAATTGGATGAGCAGAGGGTCGTCCAGTTTTTTTTTCGGGATTTTTTGTGCAATGCGCAGGGGGAGATTGAGAGGAAATTTTACATTTTGCCCGATTTCTACCTGTTTTCGCTGCTCCAGAGAGAGCTCTAGGAAGTCGGCAAGCTTTTCCCATGACCTGAAATTGTTTTGAAGTACTTTGTGCCAGTCATCCACGGCAAAGAGTTTAGCTGAAGGCTCAAATAATGACCAGGATTTCTAGAAGAAGGAAATTAGTGGGGGAGGCCCGCAAGCTCCCTGTTTTTCTCAAATGCCCCCTTCTCTCTTGGTTGGACCGAGATGTCGGCGCCAAGTGTCGTGAGCTTGTGTACAAGGTTTTCATATCCGCGCTCTAGAAAGGGAAGACCGTGCAGAGTGCTTGTGTCTTCTGCAAGCAGAGCAGCAAGGACATAAGCAAAGCCGGCTCTAAGATCGGGTACTGTGATCTCTTTAGCTTGAAGTGGAGTGGGACCTTTAATCACAATACTGTGGAAGAAGTTTTTGGAGGCAAAGCGGCACGCCTTTCCGCCAAGGCACTGTCTAAAGCAGGAGATGTCTGCTCCCATCTCAATGAGTGTGTCGACATAGCCAAATCGGTTTTCATACACGGTCTCGTGAACAACAGAGGATCCGGCCGCTTGGGAAAGAAGCACGACAAAGGGTTGTTGCCAGTCGGTCATAAAGCCTGGGTGCACATCTGTTTCTAAGTGGAGACCCCCCTGGATGGGCCCGTCATAGTAAAATTCAATCCCATTTTGCCGTACGTTGAATCCGCCGCCTACTTTGCGGATTTTATTCAAGAAGGTGATCATATTGTGGTGCTGCGCTCCTTCGATGAAGATGCGTCCTTTTGTGGCAATCGCAGCTGAAGCAAAGGAAGCTGCTTCAATGCGGTCAGATGTCACAGTGTGCTCTACCTCATGGAAATGGCGTGTTCCTTGGATATAGATGGTGCGGTCTACGTCCAGTGTGATGATCGCTCCCATTTTCTGTAGAAAGAGAATCAAATCTACAATTTCAGGCTCTGTTGCTGCGTTTCGGATGACTGTAATCCCTTGCGCTGTGATGCTTGCTAAGATCGTGTTTTCAGTCGCACCTACAGAGGGGAAGGGGAAAGTGACTACAGTGCCTTTGAGTCCTGAGTGCGCGTGTGCAAAGTAGGCTCCTTCTTTTTTCATTGTGCGATACTCTACATGGGCACCGAGTGCGCGTAGCGAATCGAGGTGGATGTTGACAGGTCTAGAGCCAATTTTATCTCCCCCGACAGCTGGGACGATGATCTCTTGATCGGTTCTTCCAAGAAGGGCTCCAATCATTAAAATAGGAATGCGGTTAGAGCCAGAAAAGCGCTGGGATACATACGTGCTCTTTAGTTCTTTTGTGATCACTTCCATGATGCCGGCTTCTTTATCCCACTGCACTTCCATTCCGATTTCTTTACAAAGCTCAACAGTGATGGCGACATCGCCGATATTTGGAACGTTATAGAAGACGCATTTTTTGTCAGACAAGAGGGATGCAACAAGAAGCTTGGTCATTGCGTTTTTTGCGCCTGCGGCTTTGATTGTTCCTTTTAATGGCGCTCCGCCTTTAATTTTTAAGACGTTATCGCTCTGTGCCATGAGATCCCCCAGAAGATGATTTGAGCCGTATTTTTCACAAAACAAGCTTAAATCACAAGTAAAAACGCATCTCATTATCACTTATCTCTTTCGTAATAATCTTCAAAAACTATAATGGGGATTATGTGCCGAAAATGGATCTTGATCGTCCCTTTTATCCTCTCTTCAGCTGCTTTTTCTTTGGAAGAGAGCGAGGGCATTCTTCCCAAAAATGTGCATACGTTTAGGACAGAAGAAGAAGCGCTTGCTGTCAGTCGCGTCATTGAATTTGTGCGTGATGAAGACAAAGAGCTTGTGAAAAAGCAGATCGAACGATTTTTGCCAAGTTATCCTGAGAGTGAATTCCGGGAGAGCTTTTTAGCGATTCTGGGAGATATTTATTGGGAAGAGGGGCGGTATGAGTCCGCTCTTGGCGCATACAACAAGATCACGAAAAGCAAGCTTAAGACTCAAGTATTTAATAAAAGACTCGACTGTCTTTATCATTTAAAGCTGTGGTCTCCCTTAGCAGATCAGCTGCGCCCCTACCAGCAAAATGTGGATGAGCCACTCTTGTCTGTTCTCTCCGAGCAAGAGACTTTTTACTATGCAGAAGCTCTGCTTCGACTAGCCAGAGAGGCGCAAGATCCTCAAGACCGAAAACAAAAGTATAGCGACGCAAAGACGGGGTATGAGAGGCTTGCTGCCTCGATTTATAAAGACAATGCCGCCCTAGGCTTGGCAGAGATTCATCACGCCTCAGGAGAGGTAGAAGAGGCTGCGACAATCTATATCAATTTGGCAGGTGCCATGCCTGAGCATGCAGAAAAGCTCTTATATCAGGCTGCAGATATTTCCCAAGAAGTTCTTCCTGAGAGATCTTTAAGGCTTTTTGATAAGGTCATTTCGTTCAATGGACAACTTAGGCAAGAGGCTTGCTTTAAAAAGTTAAAGCTGATGTTTGAACGACATAGATATAAGGAGATCCTGGAGGAGGCCTCTCTTTTTGAGGAAAGGTTATCAAAACAAGAGGCTTGCCTCTTGAATCTTTATTTAGGAAGAAGTGCTCACCATCTGGGCGAGTTTCCAAGAGCAATCAAGTATCTCCAGGAGTATTTGGCAAAAAGCGATGCAACAGATCCTCTTGTTACAAGCCATGTGAAAACAGCGTATCTTACCCTTATTGCCTGTTGTTATGAAAGCCGTGATTTTGCGGGTGTGCATGCCATTGCCAAAACGTTTACACGGCAATTTGTAACAGATCCTCTTCTTGCTAAGGTACTTTATGCAGATGCACTTGCTTACCAACAAGAAGAGAAGTATGATATTGCCTTTAAGGGATATGTTGACCTTTTAGAGAACTTTCCCAACTTTGAAAAAAAGCAGCAAGTTGAATTTTACCAAGCTCTTCTTCTCTATAAGAAAGAAAACTATGCAGGAGCGCGCCTCTCTTTTGCTGCTTTTTTAGAAAAATATCCCCATACAGACCATCATGCCAGCGCTCTTCGTCTTCTCTCTTTTTCTAGCATCAAAGCAGCAGAGAATTTGCAGGCGTCAGGAGATTTTACAGATGAAGATAGAAGAAAATTGATTGTTGATTTAGATCTAGCCTTAGCTGACAGCTTTGCGCTGGATGGGGAGATAAGAGCGCAATATTTGATTATTAAGGGGCAGACTTTGCAAGATCTTCATCTGTTTGAAGAGGCTGCTATTCCGCTCCAAGAGGTTGTGACAAAGCATGTTGATGACAAACGCCTTTTCCAGGCGTATTATCTTTTGGGAATTGGGTATGTAAAGGTAGAAAACAAGCTGGAGGAGATGATCCTCTGTTTTGAAAATGCCTTAAGCCTTAAGGGGGATATGCCCGTTGCCAATTCTGTACGGCTTCATCTGTTTAGTGCCTACCAAAAGCTCGCAATACGGGATCCAAGCAAGGAGAAGATATACCTGGAAAAAGCCGCACACCATCTGTATGCGGTTGCCACAACAGATCGATCTTTGATTAAATGGGATAACCTGCTCTGGCTGGGTTCTCATTATTATGGACGCGCCTTACAGTCTGGAAATGATTTAAGGCTTTCAAAATTAATAACAAACGAATCTGTTGAACAAGCCAGGCGTGCGGAATTTGTTCTTGGTTGTATCTTACAAGATCGGCCTGATCCAAAAGAAATATGGTATGAGTTTTCAGGTTTAAGACTTGCGACAGTGAAATGTTGGCTTGGCAAATTCGCTGAGGGAAGGGATGTTCTTGCTCTGATTGTTTCAGGGCCACAAAAAGAGGCGTTTCCCTACCATTTTAGGGGAAGATCTCTTTTGCTGCTTGCCCTTTTAGAAGAGGGGCTTGGGCATGAAGAAAAGGCTTTAGAGCATTTTAAGACCCTTGTTACAAATAGGCTTGTTAAAGATGAGCATGCGATGGATGTGGCTACGCTTCACTTAAGTAGGCTTGTCCATAATCTAGGAAAGGATCTGGGTGACAAGAAAGAGTCGGTGCTTCTTAGTAACTTAAAAGACTTGCAGATCAAGAAAAAGCTTCTCCACGAGCCTGTGCATCTTGAAGCCGGTTTGGCCTATGCAAAAATACGTGCTTCCATGGAGACTGAAGAAAGGCAACAAGAGCAGTATCTCTTTTCTTTAAAGCGTGCCAAGGAGAATTTCGAGACGGCAGAGGATATCTGGAGCAGGCAGTACCGCTTAGACTTGGCCGCCGATGTTGAGAAGAAGATGCTTTATGACATGTACATGTTGTATTATGATCTTGAAATTGCAAAGGTACAGGCGAAAATTTCAAGGATTTACGGATTAGAAAAAGAGGCGGCAGAGCAGGAGCTGCAGGCTTCTCGTCTGCAGGAAGAACTTGAACACCATCCTCTGCTTACAGAGTATTTAGTTGCAGAAATAGAGAAGGGAAAAGGGAATGCGTATTATTGGGGGGGAATTTCGAGGACGGAGGATCATAGCCCCGAAGGGGCAGCAGACGAGACCAACCTCTGATCGATTTCGAGAGTCTTTTTTCAATATCTGTAAGCATAGAGTGGAAGGCTGCGATTTTCTCGATCTGTATGCAGGAAGTGGGGCGATGGGCCTTGAGGCACTCAGTCGGGGCGCGCATTCTTCGACTTTTATCGATAATGCAAGGCCTGCCTTTCAGGCGCTTAAAGAGAATATTGCAATATTAAACGTAGAAGATCGTGCGACGGTATGGTTTGGCGATGCTTCTCTTATGCTGCAAAAGTTACAAAAGAAGGGTGTCTTTTTTTCTCTTATTTTTGCTGATCCTCCTTACCATGGAAAGTTTTTGCAGGAGATTTTTCCGCTCGTTGAGGCTCTTTTACGAGAGGGTGGATCTTTCTTTTTTGAGGCGGGGGAGGGAAGCGATCTGACGTGGAACGGGATGGGAAAGCTTGCTTTTGTCGAGAAGAGGGAGCAAGGCAATACCTGTTTACTTGAGTGGGTTAGGTCTCCATCGTAGTTACGATGGCAAAAGCTTGGACGCCATCGCCGCAGCCGAAATCAGTGAGTCCTTCGCCTGTTGTTGCCGTAAGACCTACGTCAGTGAGTTCTAGGCGCATTACGCGGGCAATATTTTGCCGCATTTTTTCCAGATGTTTTTTGAAATGGGGGCGTTTGGCTTCGATGGTGATGGCTACATGGGTAACTTGTTGTTTGCCGAGTGTTTTCATGGCTTCTACGAGGTATACTTCGCTATCTGTGATGCCGTGTTTGAGACAAAGATCATCAGCGAGACCTCCCAAGATGAGAACTCCTGTAAGCGAGGTGATGGCGTTGCAGATGGCGTGGTAAACAACGTCCCCATCAGAGTTGGCGTTGAATCCGGGAACGCTTTCGAAGGCGCACCCTGCGATGATGCAACGTTTTGAGGATTCGACGTTTAAGAATCTATGACTATCTTGTCCAATTCCTGTTCTAACTTTCATGGCGTCCATTATATCCCTCCTCTATTTCCTCATCAACCCCACCACTTTTTTGCAATTCACGCCAGGCGTACAATTTTGCAATTCTTATTTTGTTGCATAGAGGAGGGATTCGAGGTGGTGTTTTACTATAGGCCACTCGGGGGAAAGTATACGGTACCAAGCTGTATCACGACTTTTGCCTTTGCAGATCATATGCCACTCTTGAATCCCTTCGAAGGTAAAACCTAAGCGGCGGGCAGCATTTCGCGATCTTACATTTTCTGAATGACACTTCCACTCAAGCCTTCTGTAACCGAGCTGAAAGGCATGCTTAAGCATAAGGTAAGTGGCTTCTGTATTAGCGGGTGTTCTCTGTGCAATTGGACTATACCAAATACCACCTAGCTCAATTTTTAGATGGGAGGGTGCGTTGTTGATAAAATTTGTCACGCCGATGGGAAGACCGGTGGTGCTGTCAAATACGGTTAGGCAAAGAGCATTTGTGGTCTGCACTGCTGTTTGTAAATAGGCCTCAAAATCATGTAGTGAGGCAAAAGGCCCTTCAAACATATAACGCCAAATCAGTTCATCAGAATTATATTTGGGATAAGAACGGTTCCCTAAGGTAATCGGGGATCCGTTGGAGAGGGTAAAAAGTGCGCCTGCATCACGCGTAACCACGAGGGGCAAAAGGCGTACGTATTTGCCTTCTAGATCGATTTTTTTCAGGTAAGGTTCTGTCATACGGTTCATTGAAGGCCACTATAGGGGAATGTCTCCAAAGTCTCAAGTATTTTTAGATGTCTTATAATGAGATATTTGAAAAAAAATGCACAGTTTCAGTTCCAATATATGGTGACATGCTATAATGAGGGTGCGCCCGTATAAAAAAATAGAAATCAGAAGAGGTGTATCATGTTGAGTTCTATCAGAAGAGTAGGTTTTTTTCTTTCTATCCTTCTTATCTTGGGGTTGGAGTATCCCTTTCATCTGCATGCACGCGGGGAAAGAGGGGGATTCGATCGGGGAGGCTACAGAGCTCGTCCTAATGAACGCCCGCAAGAATACCGTCGTCATGACAATGCCCTGCGCGCGGCTGGTGCCTATGGCTTAGGCCATTCCGCGGGAGAAAATCAGGGAATGGTTGAGGGAGAGGAAGCGGCTCCTGTGGTTTCAGATGACAGTGATGATGGCGATGACAGCGACGATGGAGATGATGGTGATATTGTGGAGTAAGATCGTTGTATTTAATTAGGAGGGAAATATGGATGTTATTAAAATAATAAAAAAAGTTTCTCTGTTGGCATTTTTAGTTCCTCTTCTTTTGTCTAGCTCTATGCTTTTGGCTAGAGGTGGTCATGGGGGTGGCGGTCATGGGGGTGGCGGTCATTGGGGTGGTCATGGTGGAAATTGGGGTGGTCATGGTGGAAATTGGGGTGGTCATGGTGGAAATTGGGGCCATTACCATAGGAATTGGAACGGTGGGGGTGGCTGGTATGGAGTGGGTGTCTATCCCTACTGGGGAGGTAACTCCTACTACGATTCATATCCTCAGTACTATGATGATGACGATGATTATTATAATGATGGTAGTAACTACTATTATTACTATCAGTAATGGAGTACGATAGCTGTACCGTTTCTTCCTGTGACTTTTTCTCCTCGATGGGAGAAAAAGTCATGGGTGTTTTGCATCGTGTCAATTTCTGCAATTTCAATATGTTCTTTTCGCACTCCAGCAGCCTCTAGTTGCCACCGACTCACAGCCCAAAAATCAAATGTATTTTTATCCCCCTTGAAGGGATAGAAGGCTTCAGGCAATTCTGTTTTATAGTGGATGAATTCGGCAGAGCTTGGTCCCAGACTTGGGGAAATGCATACACGTAGGTCTTTTGGCTGAGAACCATAAAGAGCTTTCATCCTCTGGACTGCTTTCTCATAGATGTTAAGAACACTGCTTCTCCATCCAGAGTGGACAGCGCCAATTGCTTTTTGTACAGGGTCGTAGAAAAGAGCCGCCTGGCAGTCAGCATGCTTAATCAAGAGAGCCTGGTCTCTCAAGTTGGTGAGAAGACCATCTGCTGGGCCTAGTCTCTCTTCGCTTTCAGGCAGCACTTGGATCAAATTGCATCCATGGCATTGCTTTGAGGTGTGAATTTTTTTTGCCTTGAGGATCTTTTGTACACGTTCACAATTGCTCTGTACATTTTTTTCCGCATCACCCACAGAGAGACACAAGTTTAAGCTGTCAAAAGGGGGAGGGCTTACGCCTCCATGTCGTAGGAATACAGCATGGGTGATCTCTGGAAAGGGGGCAAGAAGGTCGAACTCTAGCCTATAGATAGAGCCTTCACTTTTTCTTTTCATAGACAAAAATCCCCTAATAGAAGTATGCTCGATCTTCAAAATTTAGCATAGGATTTTTTATGCAGACACTTTTTTCTTGTAATCCCTTTAGATTAACTTCTGCTGCACCAACAGAGGGCAAAAGGTGTGCAACTGGTCACTGTGCGCACAAGAAAACAGAGATGAATTATTTGAAAGTGCTGATGACGGTTTCCCGTGTTGCTCTTGCGGTCATTGCGTTTTCTGCAGACAGTTTTATGTTTATGGTTACCCTCATTCCAGGTATAATCGTGGGGGCTGGCTATACTCTTCACTCCCTGTATCATCATAAACCGATTCCTTCAGATGTGGACGTTGTGTCTACTTGTTCCACCACATTCGCAGAGACGTTTGCCGGTATTGAACCGCATCCTTTGGTGGCTCTGGCCGGCAGTGTGTTTTTTGTTTGGGAACATATTCACCATGGCTGTCCTGAGAACATTGCAATGGCAGGTGGTTATTTTGGATTTTGGGTAGGACGCCATGCAATGGCTCAGGTCTGCCCCACATCCCTTTTTGAAAATACAGCTCCAAAACCACCATCTAAGCCTGCTTCTGGAGTCTTTAGCTGGTTTGCTACGGCTTGAAGTGAGCAGTTTTTTGCTACTTCTTCGTTTTCCTGAGCCAAGATGCTGCACGTCATGTAAATGAGAGTGCCGCTTCTTGCCACAAGAGATGAGGCTCTTTCCAAGATTGCAAGTTGCGTTTTCTGCAATTTTTCGATATTTTCTTTAGAGATTCTCCATCTTGCTTCTGGTCTTTTGCCGAGGACTCCACTGTTGCTGCAAGGTGCGTCCACAAGCACGAGGTCAAACTGACCGTCTGCTTGAAATTCTTCTGCTGGCCCGCAAGAAAAAAAGGCGTCGATCCCATATTTTTCTAAGTTGTTTGCAAGGGTGTTAAGTTTTTCTTCAGAGCGGTCATTTACAGTGAGGTGGGCTTCTCGGAAAAGTTCTTTGAGCAGGATTGATTTGCCCCCAGGAGAGGCGCAAAGGTCAAGTATGTTTTTCGGTGGTGGAATATTTTTTACAAGCTCTACAAGAAGATTTGCTTGCGTTGGGTTTTGGATGTAATGCTGCTTTGATGAGATGAAGGGGTCGATATCATCCACTTGCTGAAATTCTAGAGGATTCTTGTTTCTCGTGCGAACCCATTGCTTGGGTGCCGTATTGCCAAGTTCTAAGATTTTCTTTGTTTTTTCTCGTCCATACTGCGCACTGAGGCATTCTACAAGAAATGTGGGATAGGAGTAGGTAAGGGAGAGATTTTGTTTCGGGAGGGCGGGCATTTGTAGCGCGGCTTTTCTAAGGAGAGCGTTTAAAAAGCTCGCAAAGGTGATGTGTGTATATCTTTTTGCAAGAGATACCATCTCATGGACAGTGGCGTAGCTGGGGACGCGGTCTAGATAGTAGAGTTGATAAAGACTCATGCGAAGTAGAACTTTTTCCTTTCCCTTTAATTTAAGAGATCTTTTTGAGGCGAGCTTTTCACCGATCCAATCCAGCGTAAGAGCCATTCTAGCGGTTCCGTAGGCAATCTCTTGAGCGAGGCGAAAATCTTGGGGTGAGGGGTGAAACTGTTTTTGCCACTCTTGGAGTGAATTAAGAAGCATCTCTTCCTCTTTTAGGAAGCGGCAAAGCGCGAAAAAGGCCGATTCCCTCGGCGTGGCTAATTGACTCAAATTTCTTTCTTGCATAAACTCACTCTATGAATTGTTGGAAGTGTGGAAAAGAAGTAGAGACGAGAAAAAACCTCTCCTTTAGGGCAATGTGTTCGCATTGTCATTCCTATCTCCATGTTTGCAAAAATTGCATTTATTATAGTCCTGGCCTGCCAAATGACTGCAAAGTTCCAGAGACAGAACCGGTTGCAGACCGGGCAATGGCAAACTTCTGTGAAGAGTTTTCACAAGCAGGCAAACCGCCCCCTGGCTCCGATCCGAAACTTCGCGACCGTTTCAATTCCCTTTTTAAGGATTAGTAAACATCCCTTACGTACCTTTTTTCTTTTCGCATTTGTCGAAGATACGCAAAGGCTCCCTTTTCATCCAGACTTCCTTCGCTTTGCAGAATGGAAAGAAGAGTTGTTTCTACATCTTTTGCCATCCGTTTTGCATCGCCGCATACGTAGAGATGCGCGCCTGAAAAAAGCCAGGAGATCAGCTCTTTTCCTTTTTCTTGCATCCGGTGCTGCACATAGATTTTCGTTTTTTGGTCCCTAGAGAAAGCGGTGTCAAGATGCAGGCGTCCTTCTTTTTCTAGGGTTTTCCAAAACTCTTCGTAGTAAAAATGGGAATCGCGGTGCCTCTCTCCAAAAAAGAGCCAGTTTTTGCCGGATGCCCCGGTGGCAACTCTCTCTTGCATGAATCCTCGGAAAGGAGCGATTCCAGTCCCTGGTCCGACCATGATGATTGAGGTTTGCAGGTTCTCTGGAGGAGAGAATCCTTTGGAAGGCTGCACGTAAAACGGAACCTCTGTCCGGCTTGTCTCCGCTAGGTTGCACAGATAATGAGAGCAGATCCCAAAGCGTTTTTTTTGGTTAGATGTGAATTCAATCATTTCGACAGTCAGGTGGATTTCTTTAGGGTGGCTTTTGGGCGAGGAGGCGATCGAATAAAATCTAGGAAGTAGAGGAGGGAGCAGGGAAATCAATTCGTCTTCAGAAAAGCGCACATTGGGGTGTTCTTCCAGAAGGTCCCATACCCATCGCTCTTCACAAAAATCTTTTAGTGCATCGCGCTCTTCTGGAGCAAGAAGAGTTTCTAGTTTTTTCTTTAATTCAGGGTTTCTTTCCTTGGTTTCGATTGCCTCTAGTAGTTTTCGGTTCGGATCAGAAATGCTTTTTTCGGTAAGAAGCGCTTTTTTCAGTCTGTGGCTCTCCTTTAGCTCCAGGCAGGTCAGGATTCGTTCGACCAAGAGAGGGTCGTTCGTGGGGTAAATGGCGATACTGTCGCCTACCTGGAAGGAAATGGGCTCAGCCAGGGATAAAACAATATGCTGCGTGATCTTTTCAGAGCCGGGGGAAGACAAGTGACTACGCTCTACGATTTTGGCACTATAGATCTCTGACTTGGCTTTTTTTTCCATTTTCAAACTTGTTGACAATCAATAGGGGGATGATGAATAAGTATATTGAAAGGAAGTTTTGAAAAAAAGTAAAACCTTCAACTTGGAGTAGAAGACAGAGGAATTTATCTTTAGGAGCCTGCCCATAGTCGTAAGACAAATGGATTTCAGTTTTATTTTGAAAAAGTTCACCTACTTTCAAAGCTTTCTTATATTGAATAGGAGTGAACATGTCATTCAACACACCCGAGAATTCTCTAGAACCAAAGCATCCACTCTGGGTATATCCAAATCCATCCCCTGTTTTACAAGATGCTATTGTTAAGGAGTTTAAGCTCCCACTTCCTTTGGCAGAGGTGCTCGCGGGGCGTGGCTTTACTTCGATAGAGGAAATCCGGCAATATCTTTATGGCAAGCTTGCTGACCTCTACGATCCATTCAGCCTGGCGGAGATGGGAAAAGCAACGGAAAGGATTATGGCCGCCCTTGATAAAAATGAAGGGATTTTAATCTACGGGGATAATGACGTTGATGGGATGACAGGCTCTGCTTTACTTACAGAGTTTTTCCGTAAAATCGGAGCGAGAGTCTTTTTTTATATTTCACGGCCGACAACCATGCGTTCTTCTCTCATTGTGGAAGCGCTTGAATATGCCTTAAAAAATCGGTGTACTCTTCTGATTACAGTCGATTGTGGTATTACTGCAGCAACCGCGATCGAGGCGGTTGCTGGCAAGGGGGTAGATGTGATTGTCACAGACCATCATGAACCGACAGATACCCTTCCCCACTGCGTTGCCACCCTTAATCCAAAACTTGTGGGCAACCTTTATCCGAACAGGGAGCTAACTGGTGTTGGGGTTGCCTTTAAGCTTGTGCACGCCCTTACAACAAATCTTATCCACAAAGAGAAAATTTCGAGGCAAAAGATTCAGCTTAAAAACTTTTTGGATCTTGTAGCACTTGGAACAATTAGCGATATGGGACCTTTGGTTGGGGAGAATCGGGTTTTGGTACGCTATGGTCTAGCGCAAATCCGCAAGGAAAAGAGGGTTGGACTTGCCAAGTTGATTTCCTTAAGTGAGGCAGATCCTGCGGAGATTTCGGCTTTTGAGCTTGCCGCTAAAATTGCCCCTCGTTTGAATAGCTTGGGACGGATTTCAGACCCTGAGAAGGGTGTTCAGATGCTGTTGATTAAAAATCCAGAGGGAGCTGCTATTTTGGCAGAAGAGCTGGATTTGAACAATATAGAACGCCAAAAGATTGAGCGCACTATGACAGAAGAAGTAGAGAAGATGCTTCAGGCCGAGCCGGATATTTTGCTGGGTAAGGCTATTGTGCTTGCCTCGAACCATTGGCATCCCGGCGTGATTGCAATACTTTCTGCACGTATTGCTAAGCAGTTCAATCGCCCAACGCTCATCCTTTCTTGCGATGGCGGTTTGGGTAAGGGTTCACTTCGTTCTATCCCTGAGTTCCCCCTCTTGCATGTGCTGAAAGACAATAGTGATCTCTTACTGAACTTTGGAGGGCATGATTTTGCGGCAGGACTTACTATTAAAGTGGAAAATATTGAGAAGTTCAAAAAAAGATTTGTAGCAGCAGCTACAAACTCACTTAAAGACTACGATGTAAGTACCAAAATCAGGTTGGATGCGCCCCTTGCTTTTCATGAGCTTTCCTTTGACTTTCTGGAGGCGCTTAAACTTCTCGAGCCTTTTGGGAACGAGAACCCCGAACCAATTTTTTATACTGAAGCAATGCAGGCATGGCCCCCAAAAGTGATCGGCAAGAGCCACCTCAAGATGTATTTAGAACAGGGAGACCGAGTACTTGAGGGAATAGCTTTCCATCAAGCTTCGGCCAGTTCCCTGCTTCGCAAGAAAAAAGTTCCCTTACGGATTGCCTACACTCCTCATGTAAATCGATACCAGAACAAAATGAGCATCCAGCTGCTCATACGAGATTTTCAAATCTTGTAAAAGAACAGACTGGATTAACCTACTTCTGCTGCGGATTCTTTTTTGCCATCGAGGAATTTCGCTTGATAGTTTTTAATGTCATCGATGTGGATGACCCAAGCAGCACCTTTACGGAGGGCTGATAGTCGTCCGATTCTTGTTGCGTAGTAGATCTTTTGTGCTGGGACTGCAAGCATTTTTGCAACTTGGTGGATAGAGAAGTAGCCACGATCGTTGTCAAAAAGAAGCTCTCCGCCAAATACAGACTTTGATCGGGAATACTTGTTTGTTCTGTACTCTTCTAGGTCGTCAACATGAATTGTCCAGCGAGTGGTTTCCTTTCTTGCTTTCAACTTGTTGAGCTTAATCGCAACGTAGATCGCTTGGCGCGTTACGTTATTGAGTTTGGCCGCTTCAGTGATGGACAGAACTTTTTTTTCTTTTAGCTTTTGCATTTCGTTCTGTGCGGTTTTGCTCTCTTCCTTTTTCACTATAACCCCCAATTATGACTGAGATTTAATTCCTCTTAATCGAATTAATGGAATATAATTATTGTATAATTAATAACACTTGAACTAGACATTATACCAAAAAAAGAATTGAACTCAAGAGTTATTTGCAAAAAAGGTAGGTTTTTTTTGAGATCTCCCAGAAAAATCCGAAAAAAAAGGAGGGTAGGGGCGATTTGTCCTGGAGGGCAGGAATTTCGTAGATTAAAAGCGCTTCACTCGATATAGTCGAACTATAGGATGAAAAACCGAATTTAAAACACAAACAACTGATGATCAATAGATTGCTACAAATTTCTGCTCTTTGCGGTCTTCTTTTGCTCCCCTTTGTGGCTTTAGAAGGGAAGCCGCCAGAAATTGACGCTAAGGCAGTTACAGTCAAGTTGAAGGAAATTATGAGGGCCCACGCCTCCTATAAGTCTTTAACCCCTGAACTTGTCAAACGCGCCCTCAATAACTACCTAGATGAGATCGACCCCAACAAAACCTACTTTCTCGAGAGTGATATCCATAAATGGCTGAACCCTTCCGAAGAGACTTTATTGAAAGTCCTCAAGGGTTATGGCAATTCTGATTTTCATGAGTTCTTTCTCATTCAGAACCAGATGGAAACTGCCATTGAGAGAAGAAGGCTTTTGGATAAGAAGATCGACCTCAATGACCTCCCCAAGAACGTAAAGCCTGAAGAATTTAAGAACATGAAGTGGGTCAAAACTACAGAAGACCTGCTAGACCGGATTAGACGTATCAAAGCTCTCCAGCTTGAGACTGCAGCCAAACTCCATGAGACCCTAGAGGAAAAAACGCTCCAAAGGATTGCCAAACGGCAAGCTACTTATGAAGAGGAGTTTTTGGAAAAAGATCCCCTGGCGAAAGAACGATATATCTATTCCAAGATTTTGAAGGCAACAGCCTCCGCTTTAGATACCCATACTGCCTATTTTACTCCAGCTGAGGCTAATCAGTTTATGATCAGTATGCAGCAGAGGTTGTTTGGAATTGGAGCGCAGCTTCGGGATGATCTCAACGGCTTTACGATGGTGAAGCTCATAGAAGGGGGCCCTGCCGCTAATAGCAAAGAGCTCAAGGTAAAAGATCGCATTGTTGCAGTTGATGGAGAGCCCGTGGTGGGGATGGATATTCTTGATGCTGTGGAGCTCATCCGAGGAGAAGAGAATACACCGGTCACTCTTACTGTAATCCGAGAGATGCCAAGCGAAGATGGGACAACTCATGAGGAGCAGTTGACTGTATCGGTTATTAGAGGAGAGGTTGTCATTAAGGAAGCCCGATTTGAGGCCTCGTTTGAACCTTTTGGCGATGGTGTTATTGCCTACTTAAGGCTCTATTCTTTCTACCAAGACCAAGATAATGCATCTGCCACCGATTTAGCAAGGGAGCTTGAAAAGCTTAAGAAAGAACACAATGTCAAGGGTGTGATTTTAGATCTTCGCTCCAATACGGGTGGGCTTCTTACCCAGGCTGTTGCAGTGGCGGGTCTTTTTATCACAAAAGGGGTTGTTGTTTCGATCAAAGATGATGCGGGAAAGGTGCAACATCTTAGAGATTTGGATGGTAAAGTCGTCTGGGACGGCCCCCTCATCGTAATGGTCAACCGAGCGAGTGCGTCTGCATCTGAAATTGTGGCCCAAACCTTACAAGATTACGGAAGAGCGCTTATCGTCGGGGATGAGCATACCTACGGAAAGGGATCTTATCAGACGTTTACGCTCAATGCGGCTCGCAAAGGGGGCGTAAACCCAGAGGGTGAGTATAAGGTCAGCCGAGGCCGCTACTACACAGTATCTGGTAAAACACCTCAACTTCGCGGCGTCATGAGTGATGTCGTCGTGCCGGGCGCTCTTTCAGAGATGGAAATTGGTGAGGAATTTGCTAAATACCCGCTCGAATCTGACCAGATTCCGGATAGTTTTGATGATGATCTCTCTGACATCCCTTTTTTCCAAAGGGAGAGAATTGGAGCTCTTTATCGGTATAATCTACAGAAAAAGCTTACTGCCTATACACAGTTCTTAGACCAGCTTCGTGGAAACTCAGGAAAGAGACTGGAAAAAGATAAGAACTACCAAAACTTCTTAAAAGAACTGAAGAAGAAGGATAAGGATGTGGAAGGAGATGATGAGGCAAGCGAGTTTGGTCAAAACGATCTGCAACTTGGCGAGGGTTATAACATCATGAAGGACCTTATTCTTCTCGACAGTCCTGATGCCCGCACTGTGAAATCCCCCTAGTTATACACAAATGAACTGGAAAGTTTGTTTCTGCCTGCGTCGGACAATCCCTCAATTTTTGCCCGTCTGCATTGCTCTGGTTTTTAACCAGAGCTGCTTCGACGCCTCTAGCGCTTACAAAAATTGAGGGAGCCTCCTTGGCATATTACCAACTTTCCAATTCATTTGTGTATATACACAAATAGCAGGTTTCTCGAAGCGAGTCTAACAAGAATGCACTTTTCTTTTATAAGTCCAAAGTGATCATTTTGCCGTTTTTTTCAGGATCAGGGAACTACGTTTTGTGGCAGATCGTCTAGAGAATTTAATCCAAAGGCGAGTAAAAATTCAGGCGTTGTCCCCAAAAGCTGCGGGCGACCAGGAGCATCTAGCCTTCCTGTTTCATGGATAAGGCCTCTTTCTTCAAGATGATGGATTGTTCCGGAGCAGTCTACGCCTCGTATTGCCTCAATCTCCAAGCGGGAAATGGGTTGACGGTAGGCAATGATAGCAAGGACCTCGCCAGCTGCAGGCGACAGCTTGTCTTTTCGCTTGTTTTTGCCTAGTTTTTCCACGTAGAGGGCAAATTCAGGCCGTGTCTTGAGAAGGAAGCCACCTCCTACTTCCTCAATTCCAAACGCTTTTTCCTCTTTGTTGTACTCATCACCTAGCTGTTCCACAAGGCGGCGCACCTCTTTTTCAGAGATTTGCTGCACAGTTTGCAGGACTTCTTTGATTTTGTGGGAGGTTAGCGGCTCACCGCTTGCAAAAAGAAGCGACTCAATGATCGCTTTCAGATCTTTCTCTTCCATACAATGTGATTGTCCCTATTTCGTCGCCTTCTCTTCTCACGGCAACAATGGCTCCTTGTTTCATGAGTTCGAGAATGGCTAAAAAGGTAAAAATGGTTCTGATTCGACTTTTCTGCTCCAAAAGGAAGGGGATAAAAGAGAGCTTTCCCTGGAGGTGCAACTGTTTTTGGACGACTTGAATCTGGTCTTCAATCGTGCAGCTGTCCGCTTTAAGGACCGTTTCTTTTCTTCTTTTCTCTTTCAGTAAGGCATCTTGGTAGGCACGTGTTAGATCGTCCAGAGAAAGAATTCTTGGTTTGGAAGAAGATTCTGGTAGGGGCAAAGGGGGCGTTCTTGCAAACTTGGATCCTTGCACTTCCTCTCTTTGCAACAGGTCTTTTGAGAGGATCTTGTACTTGCAGTAATCCACAAGTTCATCTAAGGCCCGTAGGGAAGAGGGGATGAGATCATCCTCATCTTCTGGGCTGTTTGTGCGGGGGATAAGAGTTTTGCTCTTGAGCCAAAGTAGCGTGGCTGTTGTGCCAATAAATTCGGGGCCGGTTTCAAAAAGCCACATCTCTTCTAGGCCCTTAAGGGCTGTTGCAAACTGGGCAGTGATCTCTTGGATTTTTACATCGTGGATTCGGATTTCGTTTTTTTGCACGAGTTGGACAAGAAAATCAAGGGGGCCTTCAAAGTTTTCTAGGGTACATTCATAGGTCAGGACAGTTTGTTCTTGCATATTCCCTTGTTTCCAGTCAAAATGCCATACTAAGAATTAACCGAATTACAGTCTAGATGCTATGCGCCATACCTTGTGGTTTTTTCAGATTCTTTTTCTTTTTTTTGTAAAACAAGTTCGTGCTGAAGAGCTTTTGACGCAAAAAGATGTGCACAATGTCATGGAGAATCTGGTATCCAAAACACCAGAGTGGGATAAGGTCTCTGGAGAAATTTTAAAAAAATCATTACGCATATATCTGGAGCAATTTGACGTCCAGAGGCGCTACCTTCTTGAAGGGGAAGTAAAGCCCTATTTTTCTCCTTCAGAACAAGATACAAAAGTATTACTCCAAGATTATAGAAAAGGGAATTTTCAGATCTATGAGAGGATGGGAGAGTTAATTCGAAAGGCTATTTTGCGCGAGCGCCAAATGCGGATTGTTATGCGAGAAGAAATCAAACGGATGGCGGAGCGGAAAAATGCTTTGCCTCCTCTTCCCTCAGGAGCCACCCCGAGTGGAGAGGTCCCCTTTTTCTTGTCTTCCCTAGAAGAACTACAAAAGAGGAACTTTCGGTTTGCAATTGAGTTTTTAAGCTACTATGCGGATAAGTATGGTGAGGCGGCCACTTTAAGGCAGCTTTCTCTTCTTTTGGAGGAGTATGAAAAGAGCATGAGGCTGCAAGAGGACAAGTATCTTTATGTAAATGAGGAAAATCGGCCTCTTTCCGAGGAACAAAAAGCGCATCTATCCACTGTTCATATTCTCAAGGCCCTTGCCGCGAGCCTTGATCCCCACACGCAGTTTCTCACAGAGCAGGAAACATATGATACGAACGTGCGTCTTAACCTTGGACAATCTGGCAGTAGGGCTGTTTTACAACACGTCAAGGATCGGATTCAAGTATCGACGAGAAATGTTGGGCGAGGGATGATAGGGATCATTCGCCTAGACGCTTTTTATCGGGCAAGTCCGGATATCTCGTCGGCAGGTGACGTAAAAAAGGCAATTGCCCAGTTAAAAACTCAGGGGAATTTGCTGGGTTTGATTCTAGATTTACGGGAAAATTCTGGAGGCTATGTAATGCAGGCCGTAAAGGTAGCTGGCCTTTTTATGACCAAAGGTGTGGTTGTTGTTTCACGCTACTTTGGAGGGCAGGAGCAGTTTTTTCGCGATATGGAAGATGATCATATATTTGATGGGCCTCTTGTGATTTTAACCTCCCGTGTGACTGCGTCGGCTGCTGAAATTGTTGCAGGAGCGCTACAAGACTACGGTGTGGCAGTGATTGTTGGGGATGACCGCACGTATGGGAAGGGCACGATCCAAGTGGAGACCTCGACGGGAAACAAGGCAACTTCACACTTTAAGGTGACTGTAGGTGAGTATTACACTGTCTCTGGCAAAACGCCGCAGGTCAAAGGAGTGAGAGCCGATATTATCGTGCCGGGGGAGTACAGCAGACAAAACATTGGGGAGGAGTTTTTGGAAAACCACCTAGACACACAGTTCTCCGACTCTATTCCCCCTCTCTATGAGGATCCTCTTTCCGATGTCCCTCTGCAGGCTAAGGGATATTACATGAAGTACTACCTACCGACATTGCAAGTTAGAACAGAAAAGTGGCATAAAATGCTCCCTCTACTCCAGAAAAATAGTCAGCTCCGCCTTTCACGTAATAAGGATTATCAGCTCTTTGTAGAGGGGAAAAGAACTTCGTTTCCAGAAGATATGCAGCTTGAAGAGGGGGTGAGCATCCTCAAGGACATGATCATGATGCAGCAAGATGATAAGCGGAATTTTGTGGGCGCTGTGCAAAAAAAAGTCTAAATTGAGATTGGCAAAAAAGACAAAATACAACACAATAAACGCTAAAAAAGGCCAGATAGCTCAGTCGGTAGAGCAGAGGACTGAAAATCCTTGTGTCGCTGGTTCGATTCCAGTTCTGGCCACTCTAGAGGGAAAGGGTATTCTGTCCTTTCCTTCTTTTTTTTCTCGGAAATGGATCATGTCTTTGGCAAGTAAATATTTTCAGTATAAGAATCATAGACAAGAGCCTCAAGAGTTGGTTTAGGCTTGTTCCCTTCAGGCTCTCAATTTTGTTCGCCTGGATTGCTAAGGTTTTTAACGAGAGGTGCTTCGACGCCGCATAACTGACAAAAATTGAGAGCGCTTCCTTGGCATATTGCCGACTTTTCAGGTTATTTGTGTGGACCAAGACACTACCCAAAAGAAATTCATGCAGACAAGGGATGTAACCCCAGGGTTTTACCTCCCCCCTCCCTCCCTCGCTACTCTACCATTTATCTTAAAAAACAAAGAATTGATCGTTCGCGAATTTGCGGACAGGTTCACATAAAAATTATTTTAAACTCTCAGAGAGAGCTCGCGAGATTTCCAGTTGATTTCTATTTCCTCTACGTTTATACTGCCTTTTTATACTTTTAAGAAATTTTTTCGGAGTGACCTATGTATGCGATTATCCAAACCGGTGGAAAACAATACCTTGTAAAGCAGGGTGACGAGATTGATGTTGAGCTGTTAGACCAAGAGCCAGGCGCTTCTGTTTCTTTCCAAGAAGTGCTCTTTGTAAACGATGGCACAGCCACACACGTTGGCAATCCGGTAGTCGAAGCATTTGCTGTAAATGGCGTTCTCCTTGAAAACACAAGAGGCGAGAAGATCACCTCCGTGAAATACAAGAGAAGAAAGAATCAAAAAGTGAAGTTTGGTCATAGACAAGAGCTTTCTCGTGTAAAAATTACAGATATTTCTGGCGAAAAAAAATCCGTTAAGGGTATTAAAGTTACAAGCGAAGAAAGTACGCCGGAAATGACGAAAGCGCCCGCTGAGAAGAAGGTGGAGGCAGCTGCGGCAAAACCTGCGAGTTCTTCAAAGACAAGTTCCGCTAAGGCAAAGAAAACAATCTCTGCCAGAGCAAATTCGGAAAACTAGGAAATAGGAAGGAGAAACCTATGTCAAAGAAAGAGAAGCCAAAGAGCCAGCAGAAGCCAGCAACTGGCAAGACAAATTCCCAAAACAAGAAGTAGTTTGTAAGGTGAACGTCTATGTCTAAAAAAGACAAACCGAAAAGTTCGTCAAAACCACAAAGTTCTGGAAAACCAAGCTCCGCAAAAAAATAGGGGCGAAGGAGAACATCATGGCATTCGACAAAAATAAAAAACCAAATCAGAGCCAGCAAAGCCCTGATAAGGCAAGACAGCAGAATCCTGCAAAGCCCCAGAATGCTCCATCTTCTGGGAAGCCAAACGCTCCTAAGAAGTAAGGGCGTTTCATCCTTCTCCACCTGAAAGGGTGGAGAAGGTAAAGCATTCAGGATCACTGAGGAACAGAATACACAAAATTCCCCTGTCCTTCTGAAGACAGGAAAGTAAGTTAGGAGAAAAGGACCTATGGCACATAAGAAAGGACAAGGATCAACGCGAAATGGACGAGATTCCCACTCCCAACGTCTTGGCATCAAAGCCTGTGATGGTGAGTTTGTTACAGCGGGCAGTATTTTAGTACGCCAGCGGGGAACAAAATGGCATCCGTCTAAAAATGTTAAACGAGCAGGGGATGATTCTCTTTTTGCTTTAGTTGATGGAATTGTACGTTTTAATAAAACGAACAAGACCTACGTTTCAGTTATGCCTGCAAGTCTGTTGTAAACTGTTCTCTAAATTTTTGTGGGGCTGCTTAGGCAGGCCCACACCTTTTATCCCCCTCTATTCGTTTAGGATCTTCAAGTGTTTATTGATCGTGTTGTTGTTGAGTGCATTGCCGGAAAAGGTGGCAATGGGATCGTTGCCTGGCAGCGACTGAAATTTATTCCCAAAGGGGGGCCTGGGGGTGGAAATGGCGGTGCTGGCGGTTCGATCATTGTGCAGGCTGACACGCAGCTAACTTCCTTAGATGCCTTTAGGAATAAAAGCCAAATCAGGGCAGACAATGGACAACAGGGGGGAGTCAACCAAAGCGCTGGGAAGAGAGGGAAAGACCTGATCTTAAAAGTGCCTTGCGGCACCCTTGTGAAAGATGCCGAAACGGGAGATCTATTGGCAGATCTTTCAGAAGATAAGCAAGCACTTACGATTTGCAAGGGAGGAAGAGGCGGGCTCGGAAATGCTTGTTTTAAAACCCCAACTAACCAAGCTCCAAACCAGTGCACACCTGGAAAGCCTGGTGAAGAGAGAAGAATTGAGCTGGAACTAAAACTCATTGCGGATGTAGGCCTGGTGGGCTTTCCTAATGCTGGCAAGTCTACTCTTATCTCCTCTCTGGCAGGATTAGATGTCAAAACTGCAGCTTATCCCTTTACGACCCTTCATCCAAACCTTGGGTTTATCGAAACTGATTCGTACCAGAGAATTTTTCTCGCTGATATCCCTGGTATTATTGAGGGAGCAAGCCGTAACAGAGGTTTGGGGTTTGAATTTTTGCGCCATATTGAAAGAAATAAGCTTCTTTTGATCCTCCTGGATGCCTCCGGCATCGATGGAAGGACACCAGAGGCAGATTTTGCCGTTCTACGCAAGGAAATGAAGGCGTATGACCCAGAGCTTTTGAAAAAGCCGTTTCTTGTTGTGTTGAACAAGATCGATGCCGACGAAGCAAGAGAAAAGGCAGATCACTTTCTCTCCCTTAAGCTCGTTCCTAAAAAGAGAATCTGTTTGATTTCGGCCTTCACCGGAGAAGGTCTTGAAGAGCTGGAGAGGCGGATTGTCGCAGAAATAGGTTTGCTATAAAGGATGAATGCGATAAAATTAGTCCTATTCATTGTGGAGGTTTTATGGAGCAAGAAGGGATTTTTCGCAGCGCACTGCGCTCGCTTGTTAAGGGGATTTTTGGAAGCATAGGGCTTGCTTTTGGGCTCTGCCTTGCCCTAGGAATCGTATTTTCCTTTGCAGGTGCTTTGATCACATCAGTCACAACAAAACAAGAGCTACCCAAGTTTACCACACAGCGCATTTTGCCAGACGCTACCGGGATCAGAGAAATCCAAGGCAAAGATGTTCCTGTGATTCTGCAAGTCAGAATCGATGGGGTTATTGGACAGGGAAACTTGAAAGCCGCTTCCATAGAACAACAGCTTACGGAGTCCAGAGAAGGGGATTATAAAGACAATCGAGTAAAGGGCATTTTTCTTCATATCAATTCCCCCGGCGGAGTCATTACAGAGATTGATGGGATTTATAAAGCCATTCTTGCATACAAAAAAGAGCATAAAGTTCCTGTCATTGCTTTTGTAGATGGACATTGCCTTTCTGGTGGGATGTATATTGCCTCAGTGGCTGATCAGATCGTAGCGACAGATTCTAGTTTGGTAGGGAATATTGGTGCCATTTCTCCACCGTTCATGAACTTTTCGAAACTCATTCAGAATTTGGGAATTGAAGCGAAGACCATCTATTCAGGTGAGGGGAAGGATAACATGAGTCCTCTTCGTCCTTGGAAAGAGGGGGAAAGTAACGACATTCAGCTTGTAATGGACTTTTATTATAACTACTTTGTGGATATTGTTTGCAACTCTCGTCATAAGCTAACCCCTTCTATTCTTAAGAATGAGATTGGAGCTCGCTACTATCCAGCCCCCATTGCCATGGAAAAGGGGATGGTCGATGCCGTAGGCTACGACAGAAATAGAGCTCTTGGCGAACTTGTTAAGGTGGCAGGTATTGAGGGACAAAAGTATCAAGTCGTTGAGCTTGAAAAAAAGCCTTGGATGCTAGAAATTTTGGAAAATCAAGCCTCCTCTTCTGCGGGTAAAGTTCAACATGAACTTAAGATCCCGGGGATGTTATCCCCGGAGCTTCAAGGGCATTTTCTCTATCTTCAACAGTTTGAGTGATTGATGCAAAAAATCTACGTTGTAGATGCGTCTGGTTTTATTTTTCGTTCGTATCATGCCATTCGCCCTATGACCGGTCCAAAAGGACAGTCTACAAACGCCCTTTTTGGTTTCATCCGCTCTTTGTTGAAGCTCTTCAAAGACTTTAATCCCGAATACATGGCTATTGTCTTCGATGGGGTCAATAATTCCGAGTCCAGAGAAGCGATTTATGCCGAGTATAAGGCCAATCGTGCGGAGTGTCCTAAAGACCTAGCAGAGCAGCTCGTAGCGGCATCTCGCTTTTGTGAGATAGCGGGTTTAAAGCAGATCATGTGGCCGGGGGTTGAGGCAGATGATACCATGGGAGCGCTCGCTAAGTGGGGCCCTAGTTCCGGCTTTGATGTCTTTCTCTGCACAAGCGATAAAGATATGTGCCAGATGGTTTCGTCCCACGTCTTTATCTTAAATACCTTTAAGGAAAACTTGATACTCGATCCGAAAGGAGTTGAGGCGAACTTCGGCGTTCCCCCTAGTCAGATCGTCGATTTGCTTTCACTGTCTGGAGATGGTTCAGACAACGTGCCTGGAGTCTCAGGGTTTGGTCTAAAAACAGCAGCCGCCCTTCTAAAAGAGTATGGTTCTTTAGAGGCTCTTTTGGACAATGCCGGGAAGGTTCCTGGGAAAAAAGGACAAACGCTTCTAGAGCAAAAAGATAAGGCAGTTCTCAGTAAAAAACTCGTTCAACTTCAAACAGATATTCCCATTCCGCATGCGAAAGAAGAGTATTTAGTAAGACCCCCTGAATTACAAGAACTAAAGGACTTTTTTTCAGAATTTGGGTTTCACAGTCTTTCTAAAGAGCTTGAGGAGGGCAAGATTGCCTTGCCCCTCAGGGAGAAGGTGATAAAAGTTGAAGAAAGGCTTACGTATCAGCTCATTAACGATGAGAAGAGTTTTATAGAGCTTCTCTGCCGTCTTAAGGAGCAAAAGGAGATTTGTTTTGATACGGAAACAACCTCCATCCGCCCGTTGGAAGCAGAACTTGTAGGGATTGGGTTTGGTTATGAGCCCGGCATTGCCTACTACGTGCCTTTTAATGGAAATTTGGATTCCGACTGGCTTCTTGCCCAATTAAAACCCATTTTTGAGAGTGATTCGACCTGCTTTTACGGACACAATGTCAAGTATGACTACCACGTGTTGCAAAACTACGGGATTACCGTTACACACATCGCTTTTGATACCCTAATTGCTTCTTACACACTCAATGCAGAGAAGAGGCGGCATAATCTCGATGAGCTCGCATTAGACTATTTTGGAAAAGTGAAGATTCCCATCTCTGATTTGATTGGTAAGGGCAAGAGTGAAATTTCTATGAAAGACGTTGCTGTAGAGGCAGTATGCCGCTACTGTGCGGAAGATGTAGACTACACGGTACGTCTTAAACATATTTTGGAAAATGAGCTCCAAGAGCGTGGGCTTGTTTCTCTTTTTGAAATAATAGAACTTCCTCTTCTACGCGTGCTTGCCAATATGGAAAGGCGCGGCATTTTTGTTGATAAAGGGCAACTTACTGAACTGAGCGAGGAATTTACTGAAAAAATTGGGCGTCTTGAATATCAAATTTATGCCATGGCTGGAGAGAAATTTAACCTCAAATCCCCAAAACAATTGAGTCAGATTTTGTTTGAGAAGCTTAAGATTGCCCCGCAGAAGAAGACGACAACAGGGTTTTCTACAAATGCCGATGTTTTGGAGTCTCTTGCTGATGAGTACCCGATCGTTGAAAAAATTATGGAATTTCGGCAGTTAGAAAAGCTCCGCTCTACGTATGTCGATACTCTTCCGGCAGAGATTAACCCGAAGACAGGCCGTATTCATTGTACATTTAATCAATCAGTAGCTGCCACCGGTAGGCTTGCGAGCCAAAATCCTAATTTACAAAACATTCCAGTTCGGTCTGAGGAAGGAAAGAGGATTAGGGAGGCTTTTATCCCTGAAAAGCAGGGGTGGAGCTTTCTATCTGCTGATTATTCCCAGATGGAACTTCGTGTGCTTGCACACCTGTGCCGTGACCCTAGACTTGTAGAAGCCTTCGAAAAGGGTGAAGATATCCATGCTGCGACGGCAGCGCAGATTTTTTCTGTGCCCTCCCAAGAGGTAACGCCCTTTCAAAGGCATTTGGCAAAGGCTGTAAACTTTGGTATTATCTATGGACAGCAAGCTTTCGGCCTTTCCAAAGAACTGAAGGTAGATGTGAAACAGGCAGCTGCATTTATTGATACCTATTTTAGAATGCACCCTAACGTGAAAAATTATATTGAATCTTGTGTTGCGAGTGCGAAAAAAACAGGAAAAGCGGTGACTGTAACGGGTCGGGAACGGCAGATTCCCGAGATTTTGAGTAAAAACCGAATCATCGAACAGGCAGCAGAACGACTTGCTGTCAATTCTCCCATCCAAGGCACGAGTGCCGATATTATCAAAATGGCCATGATTTTGATCGAGAAAAGGATTAAAGAGCGAAAATCGCTACGCGGCTACATGATCCTTCAGATTCATGACGAGTTGCTTTTTGAGACTCCAGATGAGGAAGCAGAGGAGCTAGCGACTTTAGTAAAAGAAGGAATGGAAACGGCATTTCCGTTAAGCGTTCCCTTGACTGTCAATATAACAGTTGGCAAAAATTGGAAAGAGTGCTAACATGAGGATTGCAGTAACGGGTGGTCTATCCTCTGGGAAGTCGGCTTTTTGTCAGTATCTTCAGGAAAGAGGGGCGGTCACGCTGAGTGCTGATGCGGTCGTACACCAAATTTTGATCCCCAACACAAGCTTAGGAAAAAAAGTGGTACAACTGCTCGGTAAAGGCGTGGTAGCAGGATTGAAATTTGACCATCAAAAAATAGCTGAAAAAGTCTTTAACAATTCAGAGCTCTTAAAGAAATTAGAAAGTCTTCTTCATCCGCTGGTAGCGGAGGAAATCGAGAAAAGATATCAAGAGGTAAAAAAAACACAAGAATCGTCACTTTTCGTAGTGGAAGTTCCCCTTCTCTTTGAAGTAGGCATGGAATCTAGTTTTGATAAGGTCGTTGCCTTAATATCAAGCCCTAATCTTTGCGTACAGAGGTTTAAGAGTAAGGAAGAGTACGAAAGGAGAATGAAGAGACAAATGTCTCCGGAAGAAAAGGCAAGGCGTGCAGACTTCGTCATTGAAAACGATGGCACGCTTGACGATTTGAGGCAAAAAGCCTTTAACCTTTATCATCAATTAACAATAAACAACCATGAGGAGTAATTGACTACATGGAATCAGAAGAACAAAAGGGACATGCTCCAGCATCAACCGTAAGACAGAAGGCTGAAAGAAAGCCGGAAGAAGAATCAAAAGCTGCTGTAGCGCCTGAGTCGGAAAGTCAAGAAATTGTCAAGATTTCAGACATCCAACGGATGGATATCGATCAACTCAAACAATTTGCCCTCAAGATCGGTCTTAAGCACACTTCATCTCTGACAAAATCCCAGATGGTCTTCGAAATTGTCAAAACTCTCGCAGAGCGTCCCAATGAAGTTCTCTATGGAGAAGGCGTTTTGGAAGTCTTGCCCGATGGCTTTGGCTTTTTACGTTCCCCTAACTACCACTATCTCCCCTCGGCAGAAGATATCTATGTATCTCCTGCGCAAATCCGTCGTTTCGACTTGCGAAAAGGGGATACAGTTCAAGGGACGATTCGCTCTCCAAAGGAAAAAGAGAAGTTTTTTGCTCTCCTCAAAGTGGACAGCATCAACGGTCAAGACCCAGAAAAAGCCAAGGAACGAATTCTTTTTGAAAACTTAACTCCTCTTTATCCGGATGAGCGGATTGTAATGGAAACAACTAAGGATAAGCTCTCTACAAGAGTGCTTGATCTTGCCGCTCCCATCGGGAAAGGGCAGAGGGGTCTTATTGTAGCGCCGCCTCGTACCGGTAAAACCATTCTTCTGCAGAACATCGCTAACTCGATTGCTGAAAACCACAAGGAGATTGTCCTCATGGTTCTCTTGATTGGGGAGCGTCCGGAGGAAGTGACCGACATGCAACGAAGCGTGAAGGGAGAAGTGATCTCTTCTACGTTTGATGAGCCCCCAGAGCGTCACGTGCAAGTGGCTGAGATGGTCATCGAGAAGGCAAGGCGCCTTGTGGAGCACGGGAAAGACGTTGTCATTCTTCTAGATTCTATCACAAGACTTGCTAGAGCCTACAACACCGTTCAACCACATTCTGGTAAGATCTTAACAGGAGGTATCGATGCCAACGCTCTGCATAAACCAAAGAGATTTTTTGGTGCAGCCCGAAACATCGATATGGGTGGCTCTCTCACGATCATTGCCACGGCGCTGATTGATACAGGCTCTCGTATGGATGAGGTGATCTTTGAAGAGTTCAAAGGTACCGGTAACATGGAGCTTGTTCTTGATCGAAGACTGGCAGATCGAAGAACATACCCAGCTATTGACCTGATTAAGAGTGGAACGCGTAAAGAAGAGCTTCTCTTCCATCCTCATGAGCTCGAAAAAGTATTCTTGCTGCGTCAAGCGATTGCAGATCTTGCTGTTGTGGATGCGATGAACTTGCTCCTTGGCAGACTAAAAAAGACAAACAGCAATGCTGAATTTCTCCTGTCGATGAAAGAGTAAAAAAACTTGATTGCGATGAGGGAATCAGGCATGGTTGATTCTGGTGGATTATGCGAGGTTTAAAGCTCTCAGCGACAGCCTTTTTGCTTGTGTCTCTAGGTTGGTGGCTCTTCTCCCATGGAGAAGAGCGTTTCTCTGTTGTGCAAGATTATGTGAACAATAGCAACATCTTGACTCTAGAGGCACGGTTTAGTCCTGAACAAATCCTTGAATCCTTCAAGAAAGAGAGGGCGCAGGGGCACTCGCGCCCGATTCGTGCACCAACTTTAAAATTTTATCCCTATCTTCTCATGGAAGTAAAGTATCGAGCTGTCGATCGTCAGCCCAAGGATGGAGTGATCCTTTGGGGGATGGCCGACGGGGAGATGGTGATCAATACGGAAACTTGGGAGACAACAAGAGGTTTTGACGCTGCGATTGAAAAAGGGACCTCCCGCGGCGAGTTTCGCATTTTACTGGCTTTGTCCCGTCATGGGGGCGTTCTTTCAAGAGAGGCTCTTGTAAAAGAGTTGCATGGGGAGCCTGATCTTGTTGAAGGCTGGATTGCATCAGCTCTGCAGAAGAGCCTGATTGTTCAAAAGGGAAACCAATACCAGCTTCCGATTTCAAGCCCAAAACTTTCTGTCACTCCCCATACGAAGATTACTCAGTGGCTTGTAACAAAGCCCTATTCTCATGCTGCGAGGATGGAGCGCAAATTTACAAAGCCTCAAATTGAAAAAGTGGCTAAAGCAGCCTTTGGGCAAGACTTTTCTGTTCAGAATATGAAAGAAGTTTTTCTGCCAGTTTACTGTTTGGAGGCGGTGAATCCAGATGGGTCTCTGATCACAAGCTACTGGAACGCCCTCAATGGCAAAAAATTATCAACTACCCCTCTTATCCAGTAATGATCTAAGGTAAGAACTGAGTCTTGATCAAAGAGTATTTGAGACTATTGTTGTTACTGCCATTGTACCCAACAACTATTTCTCCAGTGAAGCAAGAAGACTCGGTCTTTTAGGGCTGAAATGATTCGCCTGATAACAAAGATAAGTTTTAGCCCAGTGAACTGTTGTTGATAGAAATGAGATTCTATGACATAATTTTCGCTTGATTAGGCATTTCGAGGAAAATACCTCTTTCCTTTAATTTTCACTTTCACTAAATAGGTGGTACGGTTAACCGTATTGGAGATAAGAGCCAGGATGAAATGCCCACTTTGCTACCACGAAGATTTAAAAGTGATCGACTCAAGGGTCACAGAAGATAATGCGATTCGAAGAAGAAGAGAATGTCAAAGTTGCCATACCCGTTTCACTACATTTGAAATTGTCGAACCCGCCATCCAAGTGCAAAAAAGAGATGGGCGTTATGAGGATTTTGAACAGCAAAAACTCATACGGGGAATACAAGCCGCAAGCCGCCATACATCGATCAGCCAGGAACAAGTCTTTAAGCTGGCTACGAAAGTGATGAGGGAACTGATGCAAAGGCAAGCCAGGCAAATTTCAAGCGCAGAACTAGGCGAAATGGTCATGCGCCATCTAGAAGAGCTAGATCCTATCGCCTATATACGTTTTGCGTGTGTATACAGACGAATTAAAAATTTCGACGAGTTGATGAAGACAATAGAGCTTATCAACACCAAAGATGAAGTCAAATCAACCTTATAAGAGGAAACTATGACGCTTAAGAAAAGTGATATTTCCAAATTCAAAACCAGACTGATCGAACTGCGGGAGAGATTGTCAAAAGCGTTGAGAGGAACCGCTTCAGAAGTGCAAAAGCCTGATGAAGCGACGGGCTATTCCCAGCACCAAGCAGACCAGGGAACCGATGACTTTGATAGAACGATTAGTATCGAAGTTACCGCAAAAGAATTTAAGATCCTAGACCAAGTAGAAAGAGCGCTTGAAAAGATTGAAGAGGGGACATACGGAAAGTGTGACATCACAGGTGATGAGATCCCGATCGCAAGGCTAGAAGCTGTTCCTTATGCAACAATGACTGTAAAGGCACAGGAGCAGTTTGAAAAAGGGCTTATCTGATTTCAAAGAGAGTCTTCTGCCTTTTTTCATTGGGCTGCTTGTCCTCGCCTTGGACATAGTTGTAAAATGGAAGGTTCATGTGTATTTCCCTCCGTTTCTGCCGTGGAAGACACATGAGGTTTTTTCGAATTTTTATGGGGTTGATTTTTACCTCACCTATGTAAAGAATACAGGTGCTGCATGTGGAACTCTTGCTGGCTATCAAAACCTTTTGATGGGTATCCGCATTGTAATCATTACGATGCTTCTTATCTATGCGCTCTTCATTAATAGACGAAAGGAAGTTTCTATCCCCCTAGCTTTGATCATAGCAGGGGCTTTTGGGAATGTGTTAGATTACTACTTCTATGGACACGTTGTAGACATGTTTCTCTTCCGGTTTGGGGGCTGGACATACCCAGTATTTAATATAGCTGATGCAGCCATCACCATTGGGATTGCTTGGTGGATTATTCTCTCTCTAAACAAAAAATGAGTGTACCGCAATATTTGGCGTCAAAATGGCTTGATGTCGCTTGTCTTTTAAGTCCTTCTGAGATGGAGTCGCTTTTTGCCGACCTTGGTAATTTTTGGATCTATAATACAAGTCAGGTTGTAGAAAAACCAAGTGGAGAGATTTCTAAAGAGGCATTTTTGAAAAACTATGCCCTTTACGTAGAGACTCTAAAAGGGGGTAAGGAATTGAACTTAACCGTCCATCGTCCTTTTTTCTCCTCTGCATTTACCGTAGACCCATCCTGCGTGTATCTCCTTGAGGCAGGGAGGGGATGGATTTGCCGTGTACAAAAGCCTGTAGTACAGCTGCAGCCTCATTCCTATTACTACTCGAAAGAAGAAGGTAAGTTTCGCTCCATGGTGTTTGGGACAGGTTCTGTTTCGTTTGGTATCCAATTTTCTTTTCCTCAGCTTTTTTTCAACCATGAGCTTGCCTCTGTAGAAAATCCCCTGAACATCTCGCCTAATGGTCTTTTTTTTAAAGCTTTGCAAAGGTGGATTCGTTATAATACGGTTCCAGCTACCTTTGTGATGGATGGGAAAAAGATGTTTGTCCCCTTTAGAGTAGGAAAAAAGTATTCTTAGCATGGAAATCACAAGAGAGATCCAAAAGCTCTTTATTCAAAAAGGGCTAACACTAGCTACGGCCGAGTCTTGTACGGGAGGCAAAATTGGGTCGCTCCTTGTGGAAAATCTCGATGCTTCTCTGTACTTTTTGGGGGGCGTTATTGTATACTCTAACCATTTGAAACAAGTTTTTCTTGGTATATCTGAAGAGGTGCTGAAAACACATGGTGCTGTTTCGCCTCAAGTAGCTCAAGCGATGGCGGAAGGAGTGCTAGAGAAGGTGGGATCGGATTACTCCTTAGCCGTGACCGGGATTGCTGGCCCCTCAGGGGGGTCCTCGGAAAAGCCGGTAGGCCTTGTTTTTTTAGCAGTAGGTTGTAAGGGGAAAAAGACGAAAGTGTGGAAAAAGCAGTTTTCGGGAGATAGACTCAGCGTGCTGGACCAAACCGCACAAGAGGGTCTTAAAGGGCTATGGGATGAGTGCAGTCAGACTGTTAGATAGTGGGGAAGGCAGAAAATTAGAGAAATTTGGACCCTATATCGTCTCAAGGCCCGCTTCACAGGCGATTTGGGCTCGTTCTCTTCCACAACGGGAGTGGGATAAGGCTCACTTTACGTTTCTTCGGGAAGGGGACAAGGAGTGGCGGTGTGCTCCAAATCTTCCTCGAGAATGGACAGCCGAGCTAGAAGGGATTTCGTTTCATCTGAAGCTAACCGACTTTGGCCATTTAGGCCTTTTCCCAGAACACGCTGTATTTTGGAACTGGATGCAAAAAAAAATCCGTCCTGGAGCAAAAATTTTGAACCTTTTTGCTTACTCGGGAGGGGCAACTCTCGCTGCTGCAAAGGCAGGGGCTTCTGTTGTGCATCTAGATTCCTCTAAGGGAATGTGCACTTGGGCAAGAGAAAATGCAGAGCTTTCCGGGCTTGCCGAGAAGCCCATTCGCTGGATTATAGAAGATGTGATGAAGTTTATAGAAAGGCAAGTGCGTCGTGGCGAGAAATATGAGGGGATCATTCTCGATCCACCTAGTTTTGGAAGAGGCTCAAAAGGGGAAGTATTTAAAATTGAAGAGGCGATTTCTCCTCTCTTAAGGAGTTGTAGGCAGCTTTTAAGCGATGAGGCATCTTTCTTGCTGCTCTCTTGTCATACACCTGGCTATACACCCACCGTACTTAGCCATTTGCTCATGCAGGTAATGGAGGGTTTCCAAGGAAAAATCGATGAGGGTGAGATGTTTCTTTCCGGAGAAAAAGATGTTCTTTCTCTCCCTAGTGGCAGCTTTGCTAGATGGGAGGGTAGATGACGCTGATCACAAGTTTGCAAAATCCGAAAATTAAACATGTTGTCAAACTACGCGATAAAAAAGAGCGCGATCATACAAAAACGTTTCTTATCGAAGGGTACCGAGAGCTGTTTTTTGCAGCAGAAGCAGGTGTTTTGATCGAAGAGCTTTTTATTTGCCCTGATTTTTATTTGGGCGTGAATGAAAAAGCACTTGTAGAGGGTATTGCAGAAGCAGGAGCTTCCATCTTCCGGTGTCCGCCGCATGTATTTGAGAAGATATCGTATCGTGATAGACCGGATGGGCTTCTAGGCGTAGCAAGACAGTGGAATTTGACCTTAGACGATTTGCTCAAACGAAAAACCCCTCTTTTTCTTGTGGCTGAAGCAATTGAAAAGCCCGGAAACCTTGGCACAATGCTACGTTCTTGCGACGCAGCGGGGGTCGATGGTCTTATTCTTTGTGACCGCTTAACAGATATATACAATCCAAACGTTGTCCGTGCAAGCGTAGGGACCTTGTTTACAGTTCCTGTAGTCGAAGAAGAGGGAAAAAAGACTCTTGCCTGGCTGAGGAAAAATGGTGTGCAAATTATAGCGACCTCTCCCCAGGCGAAAATAAGTTATACAGACGTTGACCTGACCAAGCCAACTGCTATTCTTGTAGGAACAGAGCAGCTTGGCTTAACCGATTTTTGGCTAAGCTCTGCCGATGTAGGCGTTGTGATTCCGATGCATGGGAAGGCTAATTCCTTAAATGTTGCCTCTGCGGCAACGCTTCTGCTTTTTGAAGGAAGCAGGCAACGATGCAGCTAGAGATTCTTTTTGAAGACAACCATCTTCTTGTTGTGAATAAGCCAAAGGGGCTCCTGACTCAGCCGAGCGGCACAGACGCTCAAAACCTGGAAGATTTTGCAAAAGAGTATCTAAAAAAGACAAAAAATAAGCCTGGACAGGTGTTTTTACATGCCATCCATCGGCTTGATACCCCAGCTTCTGGGATCGTTGCCTTTGCTAAGACAAGCAAAGCGCTCTCCCGGATGAATACATTCTTAAGGGAAGGTAAGTTTTCTAAATGGTATGAGGCAGAAGTTGAAGGAAGCGTAGTTGCTTCTGAGGGGAGGTTAGAAAATCAGCTGGTTCATGAGGATCATAAGGCTAGAGTTGTCCTTACAGGTGGTAAGCAAGCTGCACTAAGTTACCGTGTTCTCTCAAGAGGCAAGGCGACGACACTTTTAGAAATTGAGCTTCATACGGGGCGATACCACCAGATCCGAGCACAGCTTTCTCATGCTGGCTATCCTATCGTAGGTGATACCAAGTATGGGGCGCGGCTGCCCTCAAAAACAGGGGGAATAGCACTTCACCATAGTAGGCTGATAGCCCCCCACCCCATCAGTCAGGAACTAATGAGGTGGGAAAGCAGTTCTACTGCTTTGTAAGCCCTTTTCCGGCGAAAATAAGGGTTGAGAGCCCGATGATGAGTAGAGCCAGCATCTGCATTTGTAGAGGGCCAAAAGCGCTGAGCAGAAGCACTTGCGTTGTCCGATGGCACAGCATAGCCATCGAAAGAGATGAACCTATGGCAAATCCTTTGGTAGCCCCTTTCCATGTATCTGCAAAAATCTCACGAATTCTACGGCCCGTTGCTGAGAGAATTTGAGAGTGTGAAATTGGGTTTTGGATTGAGGTCCACTCTAGAAAAATTTGCAGAGGGTGGGAGAGGTACTCAGTCCAGGGGATGACGGTAACATTAAAAATTCGTTTGACTTCTCCTTTTTCTCCGCTCCATTCGCCAACAGCTTTAAGTTCTTCTTCGCTCGCTCGGGTTGGGTCGTAGCCAGCAAGACGCCAGCCTAGGTTTTTAAGCTTGCGCCCTAGGGATTCTTGCATTTCGGGACTGACATAGTCTACATATTCTAGGGTATCTGGACCTAAGATTTTGAAAATTTTGCCATTAGTTAACTGAAGAGTGCGGACTTCATGCTTTTGCAGGGGTCCATTTAGACACAAGTGGGTTCTTGCCCCAGGGAATTTTTGGACTGTGTCGGGGGGGCAGGTAATGTCAGAGATAACAAACTCCTTGACGACTCGGATAGGTTCGCCCGTAGTTTTAGGAACAGCAATGGGTTGGGGGTCCTGTTGCTTTATTATGGGTATAAGTTGACTGGTCGTTTTAACGGTTGGGACATGTGTCTTTCCGGGTGTATTATAGTAATGATAATGATAATTATTGATAGATGTGTTCATCGATTTGTTCCTCCTAGTTGGGTGTTATGTCGGCTACCATACCTCCAACCTGTTAACACGAAATAAAGAACATGTAAAAAAATGGCTTGCTCCCCTCTCGAAAAATTGCTATAATTAACGGAAATCGTCTGCTTAGATATTTTTTTAAAGGGTTTCCGGATAAAGAAGGATTAACCTGTACAATCGACTTAAAGCCCCGCTCAGTTCGGGAAAGGATGCGCTGATGGATCGGAAATTGATCCTTTCATCTTTTGTTGTTGGCATTGCCCTGTTTTCTATGTTCTTCGGGGGAGGCAACCTGACATGGCCTCTTTGGATGGGGATACAAACGAGCTCTCTTGTGCCAACCACACTAGGTTTTGTTCTTTCTGCGGTTTTTATCCCTTTCTATGGAACGGCAACGGGTCTTTATTTCGAAGGGAACTATGAGCGTTACCTGGGAGTTTTCGGTAAGTCAGTGTGCCTGATCCTGATTTTTGCCCTTTTGCTTTTTTGGATTCCGCTTGGTTCCGGACCAAGGTGTAACCAGCTTGCCTACGGTGCCTTTGTACAGATGGGATGGTCGGCACCTCTTTGGGTGTATAGCGCTGGCTACAGCATAGTGACTTTCCTGTTAACCTACCGAAAGAGCCGCATTTTGGATCTTTTGGGCAATTTTATTACGCCCCTCTTGCTTGTATCTCTCGGCGCCCTGATCTACTTGGGCTTCAGTAATGTGGAGTTTTCTCCGCCAGCGGTTGGAGCCATGAATTGGGCAGAGTTTTGGCCAGCTTTTGAGTCTGGTTACCTGACAATGGATTTTATCGCGACAGTCTTCTTTACGACAGCGCTTATTGCTCTGATTAAGGAAAAAGGAGGAACCCCCTCTTTTCAGAGAAAGCTGGTTGTCAATGCCTGCATGATTGCGATTGGTCTTCTTTCTGTTGTCTATCTTGGCATGATCACGGTTGGTTGTCTCAACGCGGATCTAATGAAGACTATTTCCCGCGACCAGCTACTTGCAGCTCTTGGGCGCGCGATGTTCCATGAGAATTACCACTTCTTGATCTTTACTGTAATTACATTAAGTTGCCTGACGACTTCGATTGCTCTCGCCCTTGTATTTGCTGATTATCTAAGGAAAACAATCTTTAGGGAAAAGCTAAGCTATGAGGTTTGTGTGGGTATAGCTGTCCTCGCGAGCTTTTTGCTTTCTCTTGTTGGATTTGAGTCCCTTTCACTTCTGATCTCTTATGCAATGTCCACGCTGTATCCGTTTCTGATTTTTACAGTGACGGCCGGGCTAGTAGCCCACTTTTGGCCAAAGGCTTTGGAGCGCTTTAGACCAAAAGGGGTAGGCGCGTTGTAAGCTTCGGGGTGTTATCTGTTCTTTTGCTCTGGGGACTCTGCAAGCGGCGGAATGGAGCGAAGTACTTGCTCCAAGGTTGCAAATTCCCCTAGTACTCTGTTGATTTCCCGAAGAATCCAGTCTTTGTCCTGCATGTTGGCAAAGCCGGGTTGTTCCAGGAAGTTCTTTAGTTCTCGCAGAGGGTGAGTAAGCAGAGGAATGCTTACAGTTTTGTCTTTCTTAAATGTCTCTTTGGCAATCTGGTCCATCTCTACAATAATGGCAACAAATACATCCTTGAGGGAAACCCTTTCAAAGGGCGCATCTTGCAAAAGAACGTGAGCAAGCTTTTGCAAAGAATACATCGTCTTTTCAGCAACACTCGGTAGATTTTTTTGTAGAGCCATGAGACCACACTTGCCCATTGCCTGAACGGGTTCTTGAGAGAGATTGTAGGCAGATGCAACTTCGTGTCCAAGCAAGGAGAGAACCTGATTAGAAAGCGCTTCAAAACCATTTTGGAGGGCTTTTTCTTGAAAGGAGAGGATGCGTTCGTCTAGATAGTAGAGAGGGTAAAGTGCCTCTTCACTCGGCGATTTCACTGTTTTCAGGTAATTTGTGCTCATGAGTCGTAACGTATAGAGGGCTTCGCTCGATAGAGCAAGCGAATTTTTGACTAATGCTTTAAAAGCAATTTCAAGAGCTGCATCGTAGCAGTGGCAGAGGTCAGCAATGTGGGATTTAGCAGCTTTTTTTTCAAGAACGCCCAAGAAAGCATGGGGGTTTGTATATGTTGTGAGAGTTTTTACAAACCGGTAAAAAAGATCGAAGTTTATCCCCAACAATAAAAGCCAAATGGCAAAGCAGGCGTGTAGATTAAGAAGTTTTGAGGGAGTGAACCCTGTAGCCAGGACGATGGAGAGGAAAAAGTAAAAAGAGAGAGCGGTCAGTGTAAGCGCAAGAGTTTTTTTCTCTAAGAACAAGGTTTCTGCAACAGAGGATCCGGTTTTCCTAGATTTCGCGAGGGCAAAATTTTGTAGATAGATGGCAAAGAGAGCAGAGAAGGCAGAAATAGCGGATCCTACAAGATAGAGGGCAGTGAAACTTTTTTCCCCTTGCTCGGGAGAGAAAAAGAGATAGACTAAGGAAAAAATAAGTGCGAACAGGGTTCCGATCATACAACCCTCTTATAGGGAATCAACTCTAAAATTGCAAGTGTACCTTATACAAGATCGCAGGCGTCTGCAGGCATCCACTTCCGATCTTTCCCTTCCCATTTTACGTTGCATCCAATGGGATTTGTAAGGGGCTTGGATACTTTTTTCCCTTGTACAAGTTCAGAGAGCGCATCTTCCAAGTCGTTTGTCGTAATCTTTGCAGGGTCTCTCGGACTATCAACAGCTCTTCCGTCGTAGACAAGCTTTCTCTCTTCATCGAAGACAAAAAAATGAGGGGTTCGAAGTGCGCCGTAAGCAAGAGCGATTTGCTGCGTTTCATCGTGGAGATAAACCCAGGGAAATGCATGTTCTTTCATGCGCGCTACCATGTTCTCAAAAGAATCTTCTACGTACGTATTTTGACTATTGGAATTGATCGCTACAAATTGTACGCCATTTTTTTCGAATTTTTTTGCGGTAGCTCTTGTAATCTCATCGGACCCTGTGACGTAGGGACAGTGGTTACATGTGAAAAAAATCACAAGAAATTTTGCTTTTTGAAAATCCTTAAGCGAATAGGTTTTTCCATTGGTGGCAGGGAGAGTAAAACCAGGAGCTAATGCTCCAAGGGGGATTGTAAAAGGCTTCATAGCACTCTTAAGTATGCCCCTTCTTTTATTTTTTTCCAACTTTAAATTTTTTGTTAACCTTGCAGAGACTCTTTCTGTTGCTCTATACTAGTGCTATAGGTGGTATTATGAGAGAAAGTCTTCTTACAGCTATTGAGGAGGGGATTGCAGCACTTAGAGCGCTTAAAGAAGAGAAGTCTCTTCTTTTTTTAGAGCAGGTCTCAGAGCTTATTGCTTGCTGCTTTATGGACGGTGGAAAGGTGCTGATTGCTGGTAATGGAGGAAGCCTTTGTGATGCTTCCCATTTTGCAGAGGAGTTGACTGGCTTTTTTAGGGAAAAAAGGCCGGCCCTTCCCGCTATTGCCCTTTCGGAACCAGGACACCTGACGTGTGTGGGTAATGATATTGGATTTGAGTGGGTTTTTGCCCGGGGGATAGAAGCTCTTGGAAGGCCAGGCGATGTCTTCATCGGGCTGACAACAAGTGGCAATTCTCAAAATATTTTGAGAGCGATAGAATGTGCCAAGAAAAAAGGGCTTTCTACAGTTGCATTTCTTGGGAAAACAGGAGGCGTAGCTCGCGGTATGGCGGATCTGGAGCTTGTGATTGAGGGGTTTTCTACTTCGGATCGAATCCAAGAAGCGCATATGGCAGCCTTGCATATGATCGTACAACAGGTCGAGTCGCGGGTGTTTAGCACATGTATCTAACGATAGAAACCTATTTTAAAGAGGTTATCAAAGGCAAACGTAGTGGCTTTTTTCCTCGGATCATCCGCATAATTTCTCTGCCATTTAGCCGCTTATACCAGCTAGCGACCCGTCTTCGCAATCGTTTGTATGATTTGAAAGTACTCCGTAAGTTTACCCCCCCTGTCCCTGTAGTGATCAGTATCGGAAATATTGTAGCCGGGGGGACAGGGAAGACGCCTATTACTCTGTTGCTTGCTAAGGAGCTGCAAGGCCTTGGAAAGATGGCCATTTTATCAAGGGGATACCGTTCCCCCTCTGAAAAAAATAAAGCTCCCTTATTGCTAAGTACGGGGGAGGGGCCCCTCTATGCTGCAAAAATCTGTGGCGATGAACCCTACCTCCTTTCCAAGAACGTGCCCGAAGCTCTTGTCTATGTGGGGAAAAATCGAGTGCATTCTGCTACCTTGGCAGCTAAGGAGGGGGCGTCTTTAATTATTTTAGATGACGCCATGCAGTACCGAAAGCTCTCACGTGACTATGAAGTTGTTGTATTGGATGCTAGGGACCCGTTTGGACGTGGTTTTTTTCTCCCGCGGGGTTTTTTACGGGATGAAGTAGCGTCACTTTCTCGCGCTCACATGATTGTGGTTACTCATGCTAAGGACGAAGCTCAATTCCAAGAGGTAAAGAAAAAGGTAGCACAATATAGCGCTGCTGAAGTTGTTGGAGTAGCGATGCAAGTCAGTGGCATTTTTTCCTTACAAGGTCAGAAGCTCGAGCTTGAAGAAGGAAAAAAAGTGGGCGTATTTTGCAGCATCGCACATCCAGAGTACTTCCGTTGGACAGTGATGGACCAAAAGGCAATGGTGATTGCGGAAAGCCCGCTTTCTGACCATGAGGAGATAGCCTTTAAAAAACTCACTGCCTTTTCTGATAAATGTCTTTCACTTGGGGCAGAGGTTTTGCTTTGCACAGAAAAAGATAAAGTGAAGCTACCTGAAAATATTTCCCTTTCGCTTCCTGTTGCTTGGGTGCAGACAAGAGCCCAGGTAACATACGGAAAGGAAAACTGGAATCAATTTATCGAATCTATCCGCAAGAAGATTAGCTAGAAAACCCTGCTTTCCCATCGAAAGAGATCAAGTTTTGTGTCTGCACAAAGTCAACACCTGCTTCAGAAAGGCGTTCAAGCAAGGTGACAATGACCTTGTGTGTGATCTGCTCCCCTTGGAAGCGGCAACGCCACAGATCAATAAGCGTGGTCTCTTTTGATTTTTGGGGCCAGACGCAGACGCTGCGGTTGGTGATGAGCGTAAGTTTGAGGGGCAGGGGTGTGATTTTGTCAATAATATTTTTTAATTTTTCTACTGGAATGTGAGATTCGATGTAGACATCCACGCCGATGAGTGTTTTTTCATCTTGCTTGTGCATCGCCTCCTTTTCTTCAAGGTGGGCATAGATGGGAGGGCTTCCATAGTTTGCTTGCGGGAGAATCTCAGGTTTTTGCCCAAGTCTTTGGCAGACAGCCTTAGAAAACTCCTTGGTCCCGAGTTTTCGTCTGCTGTGGCCTTCTGTAAAAATGTCGTAGGTATGTATCCCTTCTTCGATGGTTTTTAGCCAAGCATTGTGTAGTGTGGTCGCAATCGCAGGTTTGCCGATGTGGACAAGCATCATGATGGCGGCAAGGAGAAGACCTGAGGGGTTGGCTAGGTTTTGGCCTGCCCTGCGGGGTGCCGAGCCATGGATCGCTTCAAACATTGCTGCATGTTTGCCGATATTAGCTGAGCCGGCAAGTCCAACGGAGCCTGCAATCTGTGCTGCTACGTCGGAAAGGATGTCTCCGTAGAGATTGGGCAGAACAAGAACATCGAAGGCCTCAGGTGTGTCTGCGAGTTTGGCCGCTCCGATATCGACAATCCAATGCTCGTTTTCAATTTCGGGGTAGTCCTTGGCCATCTCATCAAACACTCTGTGGAACAAGCCATCTGTAAGCTTTAAGATGTTGTCCTTCGTAAAGCAGGTAACTTTTTTGCGGTTGTAGGTTTTTGCATACTCGAAGGCAAAGCGGCAGATTTTTTCACATCCAGTCCGAGTGATGATTTTTAAAGCCTGACGGACATCGGGGGTTTGTTGATACTCAATGCCGGTGTAGAGGTCTTCTTCATTTTCTCGTACGACAACTACGTCCATGCGAGGGTGTTTGGTGGAAACAAAAGGGGCGTAAGAGACGCAAGGGCGCACGTTCGCATAGAGCCCAAGGGTTGTGCGAAGCGTCACATTCACGCTTTGGAAGCCCCCTCCTTGTGGGGTTGTAATGGGTCCCTTGAGAAACCCCTCTGTTCCTCGTATGGTTTCCCAAGCCTTCTCTTCAATGCCGGAGCGTATTCCTTTTTTGTAGATCTTCTCGCCGATCTCAATTGAGTGAATCTCTAGATTAGCACCCGCTTGATCAAGCATAAATAATACAGAATCAGTGATTTCGGGGCCAATTCCGTCCCCTTTTGCAACTGTAATAGGAGTCTTCATACCTTTGTTTATATATCACATTTCCTTTATTTTACCATTGTGATATACCAGACTCCTATGCTTAGAGCTTTATTAGATCAGAAAAAACACTCCCTTTCCCATTTTTTTGCTCATTTGGATATCGAGAAGGCAAACGCTGTTCTGGGGGAGATCGAAAATTGTCGTGGGGTTGTGATTTTTACAGGGGTGGGCAAGAGCGGCACGATCGCGCAAAAAGTAGCCGATACGATGACCTCAACTGGCACAAGGGCCCTTTTTCTCTCCCCTCAAAACGCTCTCCATGGAGACATTGGGATTGTTGCAAAGCAAGACGTTTTTGTCGTGTTTAGCAAAAGTGGGGAGAGCGATGAGATTTTTCAGCTTCTCCCGGCTGTTCGCAATAAGGGAGCGAGAATTATAGCAGTTGTTTGCCGGGAAAATAGCCGGCTCTCACGCTCAGCTGACCTTTTCATTGTGCTTCCCTTGGACCGTGAGCTTTGTCCCCATGATTTGGCCCCCACCACCTCAGCCACACTTCAGTTGATTTTTGGCGATTTGCTAGCTGTTGCCTTGATGAAAAAAAAAGATTTTAGCGTAGATCAATACGCCCTCAATCACCCGGCCGGCTCAATAGGCAAGAGAATAACTCTCAAGGTTCGTGATCTCATGGTACAGGGGGCGAAAGTCCCTACCTGCAAGCCAACAGATCTTTTAGGAAGCGTGATTGTTGAGCTCTCAAACAAAAGGTGCGGCTGCGTGCTTGTTATGGATGAAGAGTCGAAGATGGAAGGGATCTTTACCGACGGAGATCTACGCCGGGCGCTTCAGGCTCATGGTCCGGGCGTCCTTAGCCTCCCTGTTGAACAAATGATGACCTGTTCTCCTAAGTGGACTTTTCCAGAAAAACTCGCGTTTGAAGCGATGAAAGAAATGGAAGATCCCAAAAGAGAGGTGACCTCTCTTCCCGTTCTTACCGAGGATAAGAAGGTAGTTGGCTTAATTAAGCTGCACGATATCATTCAATCGGGACTCTAGACCCGTTTTCCAGACAACCAGAGCGTAGCCTATATTCCAGAGGAGAAAGAGAAAGACTGTAAAATCGTTTTTTCTTGTCTGGACGATGGGGTTTTGGCAAGGCGTATTCAAAGCTCGCATTCTTTCGAGGTGGAAGCAAAAGGCTCCATTCCATTCTTTATCCAGGTAGGAGGTAAAAGCCTCTTCAAGCTCTTTTTTTTGCATGTAGGTGTCTTGACTGAGGGGCCTGTCTCGGTAGTGAGCGAGTAGATATGATTCTGTTGGGAAAAGAGCCTCCTCTGGTGTTATTTTTGCACGGTGGTAAGAGCTATTGTCTAGGCAAAAGAGAAGTGCAAGTAGGGGCAGTAAATATAAGGCTTCTCTTGCTCCTGATACCTTTTTGAGAAGTAGAAAAGGGAGAATCAGAGAAAAAAGAAGCCATCCCAGAAGAAAAATAGGCTGCCTTTGAAGATAGGAGCCGTGTTCGTCAGTAGGTGTGGGGTAGAGCGTGTCCTTTTCACTCTCGGATAAGAGGTGAAATTCAGGCTGATTTTTTAACCACTCGTAGAGCAGAGTCTTTTTTTTCTCTTGATAGTGGCGATAGGTGTAAGGAGAGGAGCAGAGAAAGAGGAGAAGGGAAAAGGCAAAGCAAAGGTGCAGGATGGAGAAGACCCGTGCTGGTAGGGGGAGATAGTCTTCTTTTTTGTACGATTTTTTCTTCTTCTGAAACATAGAAAGCAGCTTAAGTTATTTACCAATTTCCTCACAATGCATAGGATGACGGATATGTTTGATCCGGAAAACTACACCCTTGCGACCCATCTTTTCGTGCGCCTCTTAGGTCTGATTTACTTTTTTACTTTTTTTGGTTTTTGTTTCCAAATCAAGGGACTTTTGGGAAAGTGGGGGATTCTACCAGCAGAGGAATATCTCACGCTTGTTCGGAATTATTACAAAAAAAACAGGTTTTTTGCTGTTCCTTCGTTATTTTGGTTGGATGCCAGCGACAGGGCGCTAGTAGGAGTTGCCGTCTTAGGATCGATTGGCTCAATTCTTCTTGTTTTTGGGGTTTTTCCTGCAGTTTTGCTCCCTGTTCTTTTTTTTCTTTACCTCTCCATTTTTTCGGTCGGGCAAGATTTTATGAGTTTTGGTTGGGAGACGCTTCTCTTAGAGCTTACATACTATGCGTTTCTCTTTAGCCTAACCACTCTGCCGAATGCACTTGTTTTTGCGTCGATGACGCTTTTTATCTTTCGCTTCCACTTTCTTGCTGGATGGATCAAGTTAAAGCATGGGGATGCCACATGGAAAGGATGCACCGCACTTTGCTATCACTTTGAAACTCAGCCGATTCCGAACGTTCAAGCCTGGTATGCGCATAAACTACCCGCATGGTTGCACAAAGTGATGACTGGAGGTGTGTTTTTCTTCGAGATGATCGTCCCTTTTGCCGTTTTTGGACCTGAAGAGGTGCGGCTTTTTGCCTTTTTTGGTCTTCTTGCCCTGCAGTTTGGGATTTGGTTCACAGGTAATTTTGCATTTTTGAACCACATGACGTGCGTAATGTTAGTACCTCTTGTAGGTAATACGTATCTGTCCCACCTTGTTGGTCCTGTTCCTCCTATCGAGGGGACCCCCCTGCTTCTTGAGCTTCTTCTTTCTTTTATCGGTGCCTGGCTTGTTTTTTTACAGCTTGTAAGAATCTATAACGAATTTTTTCCAAACGCCTATTTTACTGGGGTATTAAGAGCGGTTGATCGCTATTTCCTCGCTCACCAATTTGCGATTTTTGCACACATGACAACAAAAAGGTACGAGATCGTCATAGAGGCAAGCATGGATGGAAAGACTTGGAAAGAGTATGGATTTTGGTTTAAACCCTCAGAGTTAACCTATCGCCCTAGGAGAGTCTCTCCCTATCAGCCGCGTCTTGACTGGGTGATTTGGTTTCTTCCCTTTGGGTCTTTTGGGAATTATAGGTGGTTTCATAAGTTTTTACAGCGGCTTCTTGAGGGGTCAGCAGATGTACTAGCTCTCCTGAGGCACAACCCTTTTCCACACGAACCGCCACGCTATGTTAGAGCACAGGCGTATCTCTATGAGTTTAGCGACTTTAAAGCACGAAGCGAGAGAGGAGAATGGTGGAAAAGAACCTACATTGGCACCTATTCTCCCACACTAAATTTACAATCATTTCGTTAAATTAAAATTTGAACTAATATTATTGCAATGGGAGCTGTTGTTGTTTTTGCAAAATTTGCAAAAGAGACCCCATTTTGGTCAAAAAAAGAGGGTTTTTTCCGTAAATTTAATCCCTTTTCAGAACCATTTTTGGGGGCAAAAATCGCATTTTTACGAGTGCGGGAAAAATATTTTCGGAAAGGTGTTGCGAAATATTCAGCGATTTCATATATTTAAATCACTTTCGACGCGAGATCGCACGAATAAGTGAAACAACTAAGAGTGTTTCGAAGCAGTTTTGACAGAATAAGAGAAGTGATGTACAAGCAATGAAGTTTGTGCGGGATGTGCGAAAAGCACGTCCCCAAAATATAAGTTAGTTAAAATTTAATCATGCCAAATTGTCATAGATTTTTTTTCTGTGAGAATTTGATCCTGGTTCAGATTGAATGCTGACGGCGTGGATGAGGCATGCAAGTCGAACGAAGTCGCAAGACTTAGTGGCGGAAGGGTTAGTAATACATGGGTAACTTACCCCTTACTTGGGAATAACGGTTGGAAACGACCGCTAATACCGAATGTGGTGGCTTAAGTAGTCTTAGGTTCATTAAAGTGGGGGATCTTCGGACCTCGCGGTAAGGGAAGGGCCCATGCGATATCAGCTAGTTGGTAGGGTAACGGCCTACCAAGGCTAAGACGTCTAGGCGGATTGAGAGATTGACCGCCAACACTGGGACTGAGATACTGCCCAGACTCCTACGGGAGGCTGCAGTCGAGAATCTTTCGCAATGGGCGAAAGCCTGACGAAGCGACGCCGTGTGAGCGAAGAAGGCCTTCGGGTTGTAAAGCTCTTTCGCTTGGGAACAAGGAATGGGGATTAATACTCTTCAAACTTGAGGGTACCAGGTAAAGAAGCACCGGCTAACTCCGTGCCAGCAGCTGCGGTAA
>CAZBXE010000008.1:0-82022 GCA_964496125.1 uncultured bacterium
CAGTAGTATCACCCATAGCAATCAGAAACTCTGTCCACTCACCTGCTGGATCATTCGCGCCAGCTGGGGGCGGTGTGGTTATATCGGTAGGCACAACTTCATCACTCCATCCTGGAACAAACGCATCGCTTCCTCTTAGGCAGTAGCCTCTTTCTTTTTCGTAGAGGTGAGCGTATTTAAATCTCACATCGCCAGCAAGTGTTAAGTTGCAAGCCTTCTCTTCGAGAGGGATTGTTCTTTTTGAGTAAACCCAGTCTCTTACTGGCTTTTGGTCGCGCTGATAGTTCTCATCGTGCCATCTCTCTTGGTTTGCAACAGAAACTGCAAACGGGGCTAAAGGCCAGGTCGTGTAGCAGTTGCCTTGGCAGCAGTCTTCAGCCACTACGTTTGTAGATGCAAGGCTAAAAGCCGTTAACGTGATGGGTAATAGGTACCGAATCTTCATTGTTTTCTCCATTATATTAAGGTAAGAAGTGCCTTCTTAAAAAAAATTTTTCCTTTAAAAACACATCTTCACTAAGACCGCAATTTTTGTCCATCTTTTTTTACATCGTATACTCAAACGGGTTTGCAAAAACGCCCCAAGTTCGATCCTTACGAGAGCCATCGACCCACTCCTTCCAGGAGGGAAGGGGGCTACCTACACGTCCTGTACTATCCATGCGCCAAAGCTCAAGTTTCCCTGAGCCTGGACTTACAACAAAGGCAAACTCATCCCGAACCCAATTCGTATCGGCAAAAAGGATGGGAACCGGCATAGCAAGCCCCTGCTCACTAGAAACTCGGCTTACTTCCGCATGGTAGTTGATAGGAAAACGGACCATTTTTGAACTTTTGCAAATGATCCCCTTGGCAAGATCTTGTAGTCCCTCTGCCGTAAGGTAGGTGGCCCCAGGCATCGTATCAACTGCCTGTTGGATGAGAGCCTCTCTTTTAACTCGCTCTTCAAAGGAAATCGGTGGAAGCTTTTCAAAAATAGCTAAAAGCGCATCTTTCAGCCCATGCCCCCTCGTTAAGGGTAGAGCCTGATAGAGAAAACTATCAATTTCAACCGCATACGATGATGCTTGTTCGACCAAAATATCTCTAAATTGGTAAGGTCTCATTTGCCCAGTAAGATAAATAAAGCCCTGCATAAAGTGGTGGTGCATTTCCTTAGGTAGCCTTTGCTTAATTTGTTCCAAAAGAAAACGCATCTTATCTTCGTCCAAATAGAGCGTGTCCACAAATCTTTTCATGGGGTCTACCAGGTTATCTCGAACCCAGGTGTGCGTAAACTGTTCATTTGTCCAAGCAGATGCAAAGGGCTGCAGTCCGGGCTGTAGCAAAAAAGCATGGGTCGGGGAATGCATAAGAAAGGACTTATCTCCTCCTTGCAAAAGAGAGTCTGGTACCTTTTTTGCTATTTGCTTCATAGTATCAGTCAAGAAAACAAGAAGCTCAAGCTCATTTTCCACCCATCTTCCTACCTCAGTGGGAGAAGACTCTCTTTTCCAATAGCAGCTCACAAGCGTTTCCATCGAACCACCTGATGTATATACCCAAGGTTTCTTTTCAATTTTTTCCAAATTATGAAGAGAATCTTTTACATACCTTGTGCCGTGAGCTTTAGCCATCCGATAGAAAGCGCTTTCTAAAAACTGTTCTGTTTTCACATGCTGAACAATTGCCGTTGTAATCATTGACATTTCATCTTCAAGTCCAGCAAGATTCTCATCTCTAAGGACTTCTGGCTCTATTGCAATGAAAAAAGAGGCAAGAGCTTCCATAAAAGCTTGGGGACCCCGAACAAATGTCCAAAGTGATGTGTTATCTCGGCCGTGTTTATACAAAAGTCTAAAACCGGCAGGGCTATCATCATATGGACCAACTGCAACACTATGAATATCAGCATCATACACTTCTTGAAAATACTTAGGAAACAAACTATCATAAAGATCAACAAGCACATTAAAAGCATTTGCATACTGGTGCGCTTTTCTGTTATTCGTATCTCGCTGCTCTTCTAGGGAGCGAAACTCATGTACCTTCATTTGGTACTCAATTTGCAAGGATTTGGCCTCCTGTTCTGAAGAGGCACGCTTCATCCTTCCTTCCAAAAACTTAATTTGTCCATACATGAGCTCGTATTCCGTTTGGTTTTCATGTACAATAGCGTTACACTCTTCCACCCGTCTCTTCAGATACCCATAAAGAGCTTCCCCAATTCCTCCGGGCTCATCAGGCCCGAGACCAAGACTTGAGTAAAGGTTCCATCTAGCAAAATTTGCCTTCGTTTCCGCAAATGATGCAAGTGTGAATTCCCACGATTTTAAAAGAGGATGATCGGTAAAAGAGTTAAATCTATTTTTGCAAACTTCATATTGCGACAAAAAGGTATTTACGCGCTCTGATTTGGTTTTTCCTTTGACATCTGTTTTGATCGAGCTCATCAAAAATCCCTCTACAACAAGCCCCTTTGGTCTGTTTTCAAACTCGCGAACGTCTTCTTCTGTAAGTTCATATTCGGCAAAAAGGATCTGTTTGAAAATACCCTCTAAATCACCACGAGAAAAGCCTTTTGCTCGAAGCGCTTCTACCGCCTTACCGCACCACTTTTGGACGCGCTTTTTTTTCTCCATTTCAGGCAAATCTTTGGGAAGAAGGGCAATTTGTTCGAGTGCATAAATGAGGGCTGGTGAGAGCCAAAAAGGAAAAGAAATGTCAAGGACGGCCAGATCCAGAGGAAAAGGCCTTCGCAAGTCCCCAATACCCCAGTTAGCACTCATGGGAACAGCGTATTCCACTCCCCCAAAAGTCCTTTTAAGACGCCCCGTTGCTAAGAGCTCGGCTATGTCCTTGAGAAACACCTTGGGCTGCTCCTTCTGGACCAAAATCGCAGGAGCTGTCGCAAAGCAAGAACCCACATTCTGTCGCAAATAACAAAGCCAGGCAGAAAGAGCTGCCTGGCGTGCATGACCATCGGTCACTTTCATATCCGCAGGTAATCCGAGAGTATCTCGGATGATCATTTCGGCCTGTCTATGCTGAACGGGAGCTCCAACCGCGCGGAGTAATGACCTAAGCTCAGGGTCACAATGGAGCTTTTCTAAAACGGAGAGAATGTGCTCTTGCCGCTTAGCATCAAAACTTCTGCCAGGTCCAATCGAATAGAGGTTTTGCCGGATTTTTAAAAGAGCTGCAGGAAAACGGGCGAGGTTAAGCTCTCCTTGTTCATTCATGAAAAACAGGGAAAGCTTTCTTACAAGCAAAATATTCCGGACAGAGCAACTATCTTGGATCTTCGATTGATCCACGCTCGCAGAAAGGTCCACATGCTCTTCAAGGAAAATTGCATCTAGCTCACCCTGCCAGGCAACCTTTGCCTTTTCGGCCCCAATTTCAAAAGTTTTTGTATAAAATTCAAGGTCTGCCGGACCTGCGGGAAAATCTTCTCTTTCTGGCTCCATAAGCGTTACTTTACTCTTCCCTTTTTCTTCTCTATTGTTGTAAAATACTTTATTTGACCAATTCGATTAAGTGTTTTTTGCAAGTTAAGGAGAGAATCATGCAGATACGTCTAAAAAATAATGACGTCGTGGAGCTTCCCAAGGGAAGTACAGGAAAAGATTTAGCGGAAAAGTTGAACCAGCGCGGTCCCAATCAGGCCCTTGCTGCCTGCATCAACGGGAAAACCGTAGATCTCACACATCCACTGCATGACAACGACCACGTCATTCTCCTCTCCTTCGAGGAACCTGCTGGAAAAGAGGTGTTTTGGCACACTTCTGCACATGTTCTTGCCCAGGCCATCCTGAGGCTCTGGCCAGAGGCGAAACCAACCATTGGCCCCCCTATTGAAAACGGCTTCTATTACGACTTTGCAAACCTCAAAATCTCAGAGGAGGACTTTGCTAAAATTGATCACGAAATGGAAGCAATTATCAAGGAAAACTACATCTCTGTTCGGGAAGAATTTAAAAATAAGGCAGAGGCCATAGAGCAGTTCAAACACAATAATTACAAAAAAGAATTAATTGAATCTTTTGCAGATGGCGACCCTCTTACTGGCTACAGGCAAGGGGAATTCTTTGATCTCTGCCGCGGTCCACACCTTCCCAATCTTGGAAAAATTAAAGCCATCCAAGTGCTTAAAACATCGGGCGCCTACTGGAGAGGGGATAGCAACAACGAAATGCTCACGCGTATCTACGGGACTTCCTTCCCTGATAGAAAGCAACTCAAAGAATATCTCCACCTGCTCGAGGAAGCAAAGAAAAGAGACCATAAAATCCTTGGCCCCAAGCTTCACCTCTTCTCCCTCAAAGAAGAGGCCCCAGGCATGCCGTTTATCCACCATAAAGGGATGATTGTTTGGAATCGATTGCTTGGTTTCTTAAGAGAAAAACTAGACAAAGCAGGGTATATCGAAATCAAAACACCCACTCTCATGACAAGAAACTTGTGGGAGCGCTCGGGGCACTGGTCATACTACAAGCAAAATATGTTTACTCTTTCTGCAGAAGAACGAGATTTTGCAATCAAACCCATGAACTGCCCAGGAGCGATGCTCTACTTCAAAGCAGATACGCATAGCTACAGAGATCTACCTCTACGCGTGGCTGAAATTGGGCAAGTACATAGGTTCGAGCCCTCAGGATCTCTCTCTGGTCTCTTTAGAGTCCGCTGCTTCCACCAAGACGATGCACACATCTTCATGAAGCCAGAAGACATTAAAAGCGAAATCATTGCTTGCCTCGATTTTGCAGATAGTCTTTACTCTACTTTTGGACTCAAGTACCACATTGAACTCTCGACCCGGCCAAAGGAAAACACTATCGGTACAGATGAGGACTGGGAGCTTTCCACAAAGGCCCTAAAAGAGGCTTTAGAAGAGGCTGGGCGCGCCTTTAAAATCAATGAAGGGGATGGCGCCTTCTATGGGCCTAAAATCGACTTCCATATCAAAGATGCCATCGGTAGGACATGGCAGTGTGGAACTGTGCAGCTCGATATGTCACTGCCTGAAAAGTTTGAGCTTGAATACACAGCGGCAGATGGCACGAGAAAACGGCCCTTCATGCTCCACCGCGCCATGTTTGGCTCTGTCGAGCGTTTCTTTGGAATCTTGATCGAGCATTTTGTAGGCAGATTTCCTCTCTGGATCAGCCCTCACCAGGTCCGCTTATTATCGGTAGCAGATAGGCATGTCGAGTACGCAGAGAAACTTGTCAAAGAGTTTCAGGCCGCAGGATTTGTAGCTGACGTCGATAGTTCAAGTGAATCAATCAGCAAAAAAGTGCGAGACGCACAGCTTGCCCAAATCAACTACATCATCACAATTGGCGACCAAGAGACTGAGAATCACACACTTAGCATCAGGACTAGAAATAATGTTAGAAAAGGAGATATCAAACTAGGTAGTTTTCTAGAATCTCTAAAGCAAGAAAGAGAGACGAAAAGTTTAACATCACCCTATGACGGAACGAGCCATGAATCCTAATAAAAAAGTCATAGCCATCAGTAGTTTTAAAGGAGGAACTGCAAAGACCTCAACCGCTCTCCATTTGGGGGCGGCTCTTGTGAAATTTCACAAAAAAAAGGTTCTTTTGATCGATTTTGATGCGCAAGCGAATCTCACAACTGGACTTGGCTACGATCCTGATGAAAAAGACAGCATGGCGCCCGTTCTACAAGGCAAAAAAGATTTTAAGGATGTCATCCTACAAACCTCCTTAAAAAACCTCTACCTTGTCCCCGGGGATACGTGGCTTGAAAGGGTAGAAGTCTCGGGTCCACTAGCAACAGATCGTTACTCCCACGAAAGGCTAAAATCCCATCTTGACACAGCCGACTTTGATTTTGTAATCATCGACACACCTCCTTCTCTTTGTTGGCTGACTGAGTCGGCTCTGATCGCAGCAACGCATACACTCATCTGCGCAACGCCGGAGTTTTATAGCATCAAAGGACTGACCCGATTGTCTGAATTCATTGAGAGCGTTGCAAAACGGCATCCTCTTGATGTTCTGGGTGTTGCGCTTTCTTTTTGGAACCAAAGAGGCAAAAGCAATGAAGCGTTTCTCGGTGTAATCGAGGAGACTTTCCCCAAAAAACTCTTAAAAGCAAAAGTACGAAGAGACATCAACATTTCCGAGGCCTCAATCTATGGAAAACCTGTATTTGAAACAGCCCCAAAAAGCAGGGGTGCTCAAGACCTTCTTCACCTCACAAAAGAAATCTTGCAAAGATTGTAAAGCCGCTTTACATTCATCTTTTTCATTACCCAAGGCCCATAACCGTGAAAGTTAACGACCTGTTATCCAAAAGACTTATCAAAGGCGACACAAAGTCTAAAATGTCAGCTCTTGCTGAACGCACAACAGAGGGTAGCCTTACCACTTTTAGCGGTATCTTTGCTGCTCAAAAGTTAAGCGACAGGGAAAGAAATGCTATCCAAGACCTTTTGAATACGCATGCAGAAGCAGGGACAGATGTCTCAGAAGACTTACGAACTCTTCTTGAGATTACCTCGGAAATTAAGGCCATCAACAACCAAGCTGCCCTTTTACACGGAGAGCGGATTAAACGGGTCCAAAGCCTGCTTAAATCTTATAAAGAAGGAGCGTTTACTGTTTGGTTATTAGAAACTTACGGAAACCGCCAAACGCCCTACAATTTTCTACAATACTACGAGTTTTATGAAACGTTGCCTCAAATGTTAAGACCTCTTTTGGAGTCGATGCCAAGGCAGGCGATCTACACTCTTGCTACAAGGGGGGCTCCTTTCACCGAAAAGCAAAATTTTATCGAACAATACAGCGGTGAGACAAAAGAAGAGATCCTGCAGCAAATTAGAGAGCGTTTTCCTCTTCGAAAGGAAGATAAAAGAAGGGAAAATAGTGCTGAAATCGTAATACGTCTTTTAAGGCGCTCTATTAAAACACTGCGCAGGAAAGATACCATTCTTCTTCCTGAGCAGAAAAAGCAAATCCGCGACCTCCTCGAGACAGTTAGACTTCTTACAACCACAAGACCTGAGCAGTAAGCAGTTTACTTTTTATGATACTCCTTGCTATTCTCAAAGAAACAATAAGGAGATGTTATGGTAGAAGAAAAAACGCTTGATTTAGTCAAAAAAAATCTTCAAAGAATATTCTCAATGAAGATTACCCGAACCACCTTCAGGGAGGTGCAAAATGCTATTTTGCAATCATGCGAGGGCAACACCGAAAAAGCAAACAGTGTGTTTGAAACAATCGTAACAGGAGAGAATAAGCTCGGAAAGAAAAGTGATCATATCACACACCTTATTGAACATTACATGATCCCAATTCGCCTCTCGAAAGAAATCTTTGAAAGAGGAGAATTCATCAACATCATCACATCCGATATGTTGAACCAAGCAAACCGCTACCTCTTCCTTAACCGTATACGCAGAGTCGATGGAGAGGAGTTTCAATTTCTCACAGACGTAGAGAGTACGGCCAGTTTATTGCACCATTTCACAGGCCGCATTGCAGAGCTAAAAAAAGCCGATACAAAAGGGCAAAATCTCTCTGCTATCGTCGGTGAATTAAAGGAAATCAAAAAGCAAATTGAAGAGATCCTAGCCTAAAAAGGAGTTTCGATGATCGGCAGCGGCGAAATTGTAGTCATCTGTCTTCTTATTTTCGTACTTTTTGGTGGGAAAAAGCTCCCTGAGTTTGCCAGAAATTTGGGACAGGGAATGCGGGAGTTTAGATCTGCCATGTATGGCGAAGAATCTACCCTTCCAAAACGAAGCGGCAAAGACAAAACAGACGATCTTTCAGACTAGGAAGACAATGCCAAGTTCCCATGAGGACAACCGATCATTCTGGGAGCACGTCGAAGATTTAAGAAAAACCCTTCTGAAGATGCTCCTCGCATGTGGCTGCGGGGTTTTTCTTTCCTTTGTTTTCTATGACAAGCTTTTCTCTCTACTCCTGTATCCAATACACACTCTACCAGTCAAAGTTGTAATTTTAGGTCCCATAGAGGGTTTTAGCGCAGCCTTAAAGATGAGCGTTTGGGTAGGAACAGCACTTACCTCTCCTCTTTGGGGATGGTTCTTGTTGCAATTTTTGCTACCCGCTTTAAAAAAGGAGGAAAAAAACCTTCTTCCCCTTTTTATGAGCACACTTTTTGGGTTTTTCATTCTAGGAGCTCTTTTTGCCTACTTTATAACCCTACCTCTTGCAAGCAAATATCTCTTATCCTTTAATACCCCTCTTGGAGAAAATCTGTGGTCGCTTGGAAACTATATGGATTATACAGCGCTTCTCCTCCTTGCTTCAGGACTTTCCTTTGAGGTTTTTTCCTTTCTTGTATGCGGGGCTTATCTTGGTGTCATTCAACCCGAATGGCTTGCTCACTATAGAAGGGGATTTGTTGTCTTTGCTTTTATTTTAGGCGCAATCGTAACCCCTCCAGATGTGCTTACTCAGCTGCTTGTCGCAGTTCCGCTTGTCATCCTCTATGAGCTTTGCTTTTGGGTTCTAAAAGTAAGAAATCAAGTTCTGGGAATATAAACGAGATCCTGGCGCCCTTGCTCATCTAGGTATCTCTTCCACTCATCGGCGATGTAACAAAACTCTTCTAAAAGCTCTTCGAATTTGAAAGGTTCTAAGCTATCGACACTCCCCAGATAATTTAGGCTCACCTGGAAATCAGCTTCATTGATCGAAAGATAGGTGCGGATTTGTCTTCGAACAAAGGGAAGTGTATCTCGAGCAACCGAGGATCTAATGCTGTGAGGAATATAGTTTTCGCCAACAAAAACAGGAGTTGCTAGCGCAAGCTTTGAAGCTTGATCCACCACGCGAACAGTGATGTCGCTTCCAAAGGCCAAAATTTGTCCCATGTTTCTCAGGGCAAGCTGCTGATACAGCGACTTGATTTTGTCCACGAGCATCATGATCGTACCCTCTTTTGGCAAATGAAAGCCACAATCATCCCACCCATATTATACGACAATTGTATTTAATTATCACTTGGTTTTGATTTACCTTTTTTAATAGACATGTATTCTAAATCAAGCTGTTGTTTGTTTTTCCTGACTTTTTCTAAGTTTTTTGAATAAATTTCCAAGCTCTTTATCAGTTTCTTGCAGGCAAGCCGAATTTTTACAAGCTTTTCTTCTAGGCAGGGATCTGTTGTGGCAACAAGTTGGGAGAAGCTCTTTTTTTTACTCTTCGACATGAGAGACACCTCTTTATTCCTGCATAATATGAGGCTAGGCTCTTTGCCAAGGAGTTTCGCAAAAGTCTTATAATCAAAAGTTAAGAATCTTCCCAAGCAATCGAAGACTCATTTAAGCTCGCTAAAATCTGGTTTATCTTGGAAAAGTGGCTACAACCAAAAAAACCCCGATGCGCTGACAAGGGGGAGGGGTGGGGAGCCGTAAGCACCTTGTGTAGAGGAAAGCTACCAAGAAAGCGGCCTGTGTCTTGAGCCGATTTCCCCCAAAGGACAAATATTATAGGTCGTGTCCTTGTTGCTAGCTTTTCTAAAACAGCACGAGTAAAAACTTCCCAACCCCTGCCAAAATGCGACAAAGGAGCCCCTTCTTTTACAGTAAGGGTGGTGTTGAGCAAAAAAACCCCCTGCCTTGCCCATCCCTCTAAGCACCCTCCTAACACAGGCTTTTTTCCCGTATCCCTCTCTAGCTCTTTATAAATGTTTTGAAGGGAGGGAGGTAAAGCAACAGCAGAAGGCACACTAAAAGCAAGACCATGCGCTTGGCCTGGGCGGTGGTAGGGATCTTGTCCCAAAATGACAACTTTGACCTTGTCATATGCTGTTTTCTTGAATGCGTTGAACACAAGCTCCTTATCTGGATAAACAGGCGGAGAAAGCCTTCGTTCCTGCGCAACAAAGGCAGAAAGAGCCAAAAAATAGGGTTTTTTACACTCCTCCTTCAATACCTCTTGCCAGGTAGGATCTATATCTAACATCATATTCTCTTTTGCTATAATAGTAGTTTTGCTAGAATACCGCGTAGGAAATTCGTTTTCCACAGCTTTTTCTGGGTGTAGCGCAGCTTGGCTAGCGCACTTGCATGGGGTGTAAGAGGTCGGAGGTTCAAATCCTCTCACCCAGATTTTTTTTATTCACGTCGTGAATAAAAAGTTGGTTTACTTGCCTGCGCACTTGCCCAATTTCCTTAAGATTTTACCCAATGACACGAGAAAACTCGGCCCTTCAGGGTCGAGATGAATCGCGCCCTTTCTGTAATGTATCAAACATATCTCAAGGAGCACGCAGAAGACTTGTACCTACTGGGTAATGATCAGAAGGGTTATCCATATTTGGTAGTGTGCTCGTAGGGTCTTGTTTTTCTTCCTGGAACCCGACTGTTGTACCGGTCATTTGGTAAAGACCACCCTTTTCAGGCTTTAATACAATCACATAATCCTCTTCATCGAGGGCAAACCTCCCTGCCTTTGAATGTTGTGTTGTTACCATCCGTTTTTTTATGGTGGTCGGACCTGCACTTGTTGCTATAAGTCCTAACGATTGCAAGAGATCTTGTAATAGCTTGACATCTTGAGCGGATTTTGTATTAGCATCTATCCCAATCACTAATTGAAGACCTTTGTTTTCAGGTAATTTAGAGAGCTGATGGAACTTTTCTACAATCTTGGTGATTTGCAAACGCCCATCGTCTGCTCTAGTTGAATTCCCATGGCTTGATGCCAAAAGAAACTTCTCCCCTCCATCCTTTCTCGTTGCCACAATAACACTTAATCGTCCTGCTTCATAGCCTTCATAATCATCAATTGCAATAATCTGATAAGCAGGCACCCAAACATCTTCTCGCAAAAAAACAAACGTACCATCTGCTGGATTTTGAGCATCTACTGGATGAAAAAATCCATTTTTAGAAAAAAGATGAGGAATAATTGCATCGCTTTCTTGCGTAAACACAATGCTGGCATCGGCTGCCACAAGTCTATCTCTAAATATTTGAGCCCTACGAGTAGGATTGCCCAAGGTGTTCTCAAACATTTTCTTTGCTTTATTAATTTGAGAAATCATGGCTTCATTTTGACAGATCAAATGGAGATTTAGAGATTGATAAAGCCAGTAAAAGAAAACCTGACCCGCGGGTGTCGTAAAAATAGCTAAATCTGCGTTGTCAGCATCTTCTCCTAAGTATTGCTTTAAAAAGCTCGGATCTAATTTTTCGAGGGCGTTTTTCAGCTTGTCTTTTGATTTTACAGCTTTAAGAACCTCCTTTGTAAAAAGCGACTCCAATAAGCGAGCTTTTAATTCAAAAGCGGTTTCGCCTTGCAGCATTTCCGTTGAACTCAAGATTGGCAATTCAAAATTTCTTTTTTCTCTTGTAGCCTTATCACGCAAAACTTTATCTAGACCCAAGAGATCTGAGGGATTATGTCTAAAAAAAGAAAAGACTTTTTGATTACGGTAACGTGTTATAAAATAAAGAATATCAATGAAATCACCATCAGAAAAGCCGTCCTCTAAAAGTTCTTGCTGTTTTTGGAAAAGGTGTTCGATTAAACTCGAAGGAATAAGTTCATTTAAACTGGGGCCACGATGAAAATCCTCTTGAGCAGCTTCTTGAATCAATTTTTGGTGATATTGCCGAATCTCTTCGTTAGATGGATTTTTGCAGGTCATTCTTTGACTGACTTGAAGGTCGTTCAGATTTCTTGTTAAAGCTTCTTTGGAAACCACCTGTTCAAAAACATATTCTCTTATTCGGTTAATTTCATCTCCATAATTTCCATCAAACTCAAAAGGATCGTTAAAACAACCTAAAACATTCAAAGTGAAAACAACAAAAAAGACCATAGAATTCATTCCAGACTATAAACACAAAAAACATTCCACCATAATTTAATCGACCTGTAAATCGTTAAAAAATTAAATAAATGCATTTTCAAAACAAATGATTAACACTGTTTCTCTGAGGACCAGAACACAAAAAGGTCTGTTCATGAACCTATCCGGATAGGTTCATACATTGTCAGCAACCTGTTAACAACCTGTCGATAAATTGTGTATAAGCAGCATGAAAAGCCAAGCTATCAACAAAAGGTCTCGCTCATGCTCCACCTACCAACAAGTTATCGACAGGCGCTCCTACTCGCACAAACGGGATTTACGAACAGATCCACAACGCAAGAAGAAGAAAAGGAATTTTCATTTAGTATCTAATTCAGTAGAGTAGATTGTGGAACCGTGAACCAAAACAGAGAGCCCCCATGCAACCTTGGCATCCTGATGCACTATTTGATCTAGAAACCTTTGCACATGCTGAAATTTTTTATGACGTAACCTATGTGTGGGAAGCTCTCAGTAAAATAGAAGCCTATTTGAAAAAATTGGGTCCCTACAAAATAAGGGGCCAAATTTCACCCAGGGCGCATCTTGTTAATCCAGAAAGCGTGTCTATTGGCAGGGGGACGATCGTTGAACCTGGGGCGTATATTAGGGGGCCATGTTTTATAGGGGATCATTGTACGGTGCGTCAAGGGGCCTATATCCGTGGCAACTTGATTACGGGAGATCGCGTGGTCATTGGACATGACACAGAAGTCAAAAACTCCATTTTTTTAAACCATGCGCAAGCTGCGCATTTTGCGTATGTGGGTGATTCGATTTTGGGTTCCCATGTGAACTTGGGAGCGGGCACAAAATGCGCTAACCTGAAATTAGATGAATCTCCTATCGCTCTGATTTGGGAAAATTTGCGCCTTGATACAAAGCTGCGCAAGTTTGGCGCTATTTTAGCAGACGGTGTGCAAACTGGGTGTAACTCAGTTACAAATCCAGGAACCATTATGGGAAAAAAATCACTTTGTTATCCTTGTGTGAACGTGGGCGGAATTATTCCTCCTGGTCATGTTGTAAAAAATAGCTTTGTCCCATCAATTTCTGCTTGGGAAGGTAGCAGGAGGCCTCATTGAAAGGGCAAAACCCTCTTACTGTTTATAAAGAACGATCTGATTTTCTGTTGCGTCAGAAGATGCAACAGATTGAGAATCGTGGAGATTTGTCAAAATCTTGTGCGTTTGCTCTTTTGGGGGGTGGCAAAAGGTTTCGCTCTTCTCTTGTTTTGATGTTGGGTGAGAGCTTGGGCTTTGGGTTTGATACATCCGAATCTGCTGTTGCCGTAGAGCTTTTCCATGCAGCTTCGCTTGTTGCAGATGATTTGCCTTGCATGGATGATGAAACAGAAAGAAGGGGGCAGCCGACTGTTCATGTGGTTTATGGGGAAGCTGTAGCTCTTTTAAGTACATATGCCTTAATTGCAGCTGGTTACGAGTGTCTTTGGCGTAATGCAGAGGTGTTAAAGCAGAATAGTGGTTTGTCTGCATCGCAAGCAGATGCTCTTTGTGTGCTTGCTTTGCAAAATGTTGCGCATAACGCTGGGATTCAAGGGGCTGCCTTTGGTCAATACCTCGATCTTTTTCCCCCTGACAAGTCAAAAGAGACGGTTTTGGAGGTTATTAGGAAGAAAACAGGGACTTTGTTTGAAATCTCTTTTGTCTTAGGGTGGCTTTTTGGTGGTGGAGATCTTGAAAAGTTGCAGACAGTAAAGGAAATTTCTGCTCACTTTAGTCTTGCCTTTCAGGTTGCGGATGATCTTGGCGATCTTAAGCAAGATGCTGAGAACAATGCGGCAATTAATTATGCTGCTATTTTAGGAAAAGAGCAAGCGATAGAGGTGTTCCACGTGGAACTTTTGGCATTTCGGAGGAAGATTAAATCTCTTTCTTTGAATCCAAAACTTCTCTTAGAGCTTTCGGATCATTTAGAGACTCTTCTCCCTTTTGGTGTTTGCGTTTGAAACACTTTTGGTATACACATCCTGAATGAAGAATTTGTTTTTGTGCCATTGTCCGATTTCCTAAAAGGTTCTTAGCTCTATCGCGGTGCCCGGAATGACGAATTGGCTGCATCAGCATGGATTTTCTTACAAGAAGCAAGCTGTTATACCAGGCAAAGTAAATGGTGAAGTGCAAGAGCAATAGGTAAGAGAATAGGAAGCTCTGAAAGGGAAGCTTCTTCCAACTGGGGCCTTTTGTTTTAGTAATGGTGTTCATCCCGCCCATAACACAAAGGTCGCATATGGGTGAATTCAAAAATGTTTTATGCAACAAATGTTATGAGAGGTTCAGTGAATTTAAAATGTGGTTTTAAGTTTTCTGCAAAATCTGTCTGACCCCCCCTCTAGAACTGGCACAGCAGCTGTCAAAACATATAACTGAAAAACTCCAAATTTTAGGTAAGAAACAACCTGTCCTTGCTCGATCATGAGAAATGGGATGTTTATCGTATGGGAATGAGGTCAGTTACAGAATGTGCAGGGGTTTTGGATGTGTGTATTCGTCTACGATTGATTGAAGAAGAACGGTATAAAAAAGGGAGTGAATTGATATTGCGTATTGTTGCAATGCTTACAAAAATGGCTAAGGCAGATAGTACGTAGAGTTAGTTAAATTAAATCGGGCAAGGGCACGAAAACCAATTCTTCATTCAGGATGTGTATATATTATACAGCTCGCTTCAAGATCTTGGGGAAATAGGAAAATATCCCCCTTCTGTGAAAAGGGGGGATAAGAGGGTCAATTAGACTAGACCGGTTCGAGGGCCTCTTCGTCTGCTGTACTGACTCCGGGGATGTTTGCCACGTTTTCACATTTTTCCCAGATCGCAGCTTCGATATCGGCAAGAAGTGCGGGTTTTGCCTTAAGTTCTTCACGTACAGCTTCCCTTCCTTGTCCAAGACGCTCGCCCTTATAGCTAAACCAAGCGCCTTTCTTGTCGATGACACTAAGTTCCACTGCCATATCGATTGCAGAACCTGATCTTGATATTCCCTCATTAAAGAGAATATCAAACTCTGCTTTGCGGAAAGGTGGCGCTAGTTTGTTCTTTACAATTTTAACCCTTGTTCTTGAACCAATTTCCGATGCGTCTGAGCCTTTGATGCTTGCGATTCGTCGGATATCAAGACGTAAGGAAGAGTAAAACTTAAGAGCTCTACCCCCTGTGGTGGTTTCTGGGTTGCCAAACATCACGCCTATTTTTTCTCGGATCTGGTTGATAAAAATGCAGCATGTGTTGCTTTTTGCAAGGGTTGCTGTGAGCTTTCTGAGGGCTTGGCTCATGAGTCTTGCTTGCAGCCCTACGAACGCATCACCAATTTCCCCTTCGAGTTCTGATTTAGGCACAAGGGCTGCGACAGAGTCAATGATAATCAGATCAATAGCGTTGGAGCGAGCAAGTGTTTCTGCGATGTTTAGAGCCTCTTCACCGCAGTCTGGTTGGGAAATCAAAAGTTCATCAAGGTTGACGCCAATCTTGCCTGCATAGGAGGGATCTAGCGCATGTTCAGCATCGATATAAGCTGCTACACCACCCATTTTTTGTGCGTTTGCAACAATGTGAAGAGCAAGAGTTGATTTACCAGAAGACTCTGGTCCATAGATTTCAACAATACGCCCTCGAGGAACACCACGGATGCCGGTTGCTAGATCTAGGGCAAGAGACCCTGTAGGAATCGTTTGGATTTCTCTCGTATTTGAGTGCTCACCGAGAGACATAATGGCGCCTTCGCCGAACTGTTTTTTGATAAAACCAACGGCGTTATCGAGCGCCTTTTTTCTTTCCGCATCTGGAAGGTGTTGCGACATAGCGATCTCCTATTAATGTGTATAGAACGCTAGTTTAGCGCAATTGGAATTGAGACGAAAGTCTAAAACTTAGAAAAGAAAGGTGTGATGGAGCGATAAATCGTGCTCTTCTTTAGGAAGGGGTTCATCACTTAGTTGTTCTATAAAGCCGGTGCCCACGAGGATTGCTGTTTTTGGGATCAAAGGATAAAGCCTATCATAAAAACCTCCACCGTAACCAATTCTGCTTTTGCGTTCATCAAAAACAAGCCCTGGAACAAGTACAACAGAGACATTTTCAATGCCCGCTACCGAACAGAAATGAGGGTTTGGTTCTTCTATGCCTTGAGGTGAAGTGATAAGACAAGTTTCTAGATTGGTTACTCTGTAGAGCACAAGGCGGTCTTCTTCTATTCTTGGCAAAAGAAGCCTTCCCTCGCTTGCAAGCGACTGGTTTAAAGCTTTAGTGCCAATTTCGCATCCAAAACTAGAAAACGAAAGCACATCTCCTATCCCTTTAAGACGTTCAGAGAGAATTGTGTATAGATTTAACTCAGCTAAGTAGCGTCTTGTAGAGGTAAGATTTTTCATTTTTCTCTTGTAGAGTAGACGAAAACGTTTTTTTTCATGCTCTTCTAAGGAATCTGCTCTTTGCTTCATGAGTGTGATGGTTTTCCTTCTTCGTAGATGATTTTTTGTTTGAAGTTGCCATTTGCATCGTAGAGGGTTGCAATTCCATTTTTCTCTCGTACGCGGCTCACTGGTGTTTTGTCACCACTTCTGAAGTAATCTCCTTTTACTAAACGATCTTGATGATATTCTTCAAGCATCATGAGACTGCCATCCCTGTACCAAGCAGAAAGAATGCCTTGTTTTTGGTTGTTGCTCATTTCTCTTTGGCTTTCAAGTATTCCATTGTCATACCAGGTTTTCACAATTCCTTGGATCTTTCCTTCGTACCATTGGACAGAGATTTTTGGATTTTTTTGCGCATGTCCTGTGGGGGTAAGAGGATAGATGAGCTCTTCTCCATGCTTTAAGCCGTTAAACAGAGAATATTTGCGCGTGATCTCGCCATTTGTGTTAAAGTGAAAAACTTCCCCTTCGGTTACACCATTCTTATATTCGTGCGATTCTAGAGCCCCCATCAAGTCAAAGAGAATCCTTTTTCCGTTTCCTTGTTCAATACGAGAGAGCTCTTCTTCTTTTTTGTTGTAGTAGACACCCTCTAGAAGAAGATCGTTTTGGTATTTCTCTTTATAAGCGGGAGTTTTGGTCTCCCAAAAGCGCGCGGCTTGCCCATCTTTTTGGTCTTTTTTGTATGTGATCTTTTCGAGAACATCTCCATTTTCATAGTAGGAAATCATGGTGCCCTCCACGTTTCCGTTTTGGTAGGGGATTTGTTTCTGGAGGGCTCCAGAGGGGTAAAAGTAGGAAGATGTGCCTGACAAAACGCCTTTTTCATATGTGATCTCTGCTACTTTTTTCCCAACTTCATCAAAAGCCTCACTTTTTCCGGAAAAAAGCCAGGAGGATTGAGCGTTTCCTGTAATGTCTGCAACACCGCCGACAACATAGCTAGAAAGCTTTAGTGCGCCGTTTGAGTGCCATTCTAAATAGCGACCTTGGGCCCTTGAGTTGACTACTTCAAGATATTGCTTAATCTGACCATTTTCGTGGTAGGTTGTGATTTTCGCAGGAGTATCACCTTGCTCATCGCGACCATAAACACGGACAACCTTTTGGAAGGGATGAGAGGTATTAAAATCGACATTTTCGTATTCACAAAGGCGCTCTTCCGTACTGATGGTTTCTGTAAGTCCGTTTCTGTCTGTGATATTGATGCTTGTGAGGTAGGGACCACTTTGCGTGCTACAATAGTAGGTTGGAGTGCACCCAAGAAGGAGAATTAGGCTTGAAATTGCGATAGCTTTTTTGATCATTTGACAAACTCCCTATTGAGAAGCTTCATGTTTAAGGTGTAAATTTCCCCATCATTTTGTGTTTTTCGCTTTTCGAGCTTAAAATCTGTGATCAGAAGAAGGGGACGATCAAGAGCTGGGGCGTAGGGACCAATCGTTTTTCCTTCGATTTTGGCTAAAATGTTTTTAACATCATCCATGTTAACCTCAACTGGAGCTTGAGAGGTCTCAAGAGTTTCTTGGAAAAAACCGCAGGGCACAACACCGCTTTGAGAAAATCTAAGGCAGTTATCTCTGCCCGAAAGGTAGGTATAGCGCTTTTTGATCCGATCGTCCAGAAGAAAACTGGTGTGATCGAGGATTTTTTGCAGACTTTCTATTTCTGGCTGTAGAAAGGTGAGTGTTTCGATGTGTTTATTAATATAAAAGTGATCCACATCTTGGTATTGCTTTCTGAGAGTAAGTCCTGCTTGCTGCTTTTTTTCTTTGATTTGTGCGAGCTCTTTGGCTTCTTGCATTTTTTGTTCAAATTCCCATTCCAGATCCATTTTGGAAGCAAAATTTAAAACCACAAATAGAATGGGAAGTGCGCCTAAGAAAAGGCCGTAGAGAAGAAGTCTTTGTGTTGATAGCCCTTGCCACATAGCGTTTGATCCTTACAGGGTTGTATAGATGGTTTTGTCTTTCAAGCAAAAAGATGTTTTATAAAGACTTTTGCTGCTGCTCCATTTGATCTCCTCTTTAGGGTCTACAATTTCGTTTGGAGCAATGAGCGAATCGTGGAATTCCCTGGCAAGTTTAGGTGAGGTTGAGGAGAGCTCTAGTTCCACTTTAATCTGGTATTTTTCTTTCTTTTTTGTTTGTTCGGGGCGTTTGATCATGGTGTAGGAGAATTTTTCGATGGTAATTTCCTCCCCCCCCTCATCTTTGGATGAAAGAACAGGGTGAGTACTCAGGTAGGCTAGCACTTCGCTGACAAGGGGTGTCTCTGGCTTAAGGGGATAGCTATCAGGTGTGCTTGCTGATTCTTTGTTTAACATCTCAAGCCTTACCAAGATGTCGGCTTCCGAGAGAGAGTCTAAGGGCGGAGGGTAACCTCTCTCGTCCCCTTTCCCTCTTTTTTTTCTAAACTGCTCTTCAATTTGTTCGTGTGTTTTACCCACATGAGAAAGAATTTTAGGGTATTCCTTTTGAATCAATGAACGCTCTTTCCAATCAATATAGGCATCTCCTGCAAGGTAAATGGCGGCTGCTAGAGAAAAAGAGCTCACTAGATACAAAACCAAGGTTTTTTTTATTCGTTTGAAGGGGTTTGCATGCGCAAGATCTCCTTGCCGGAAGTTCACTTGGTAGGGAGCTGTCATGAGCCCGCAGAGAGCAAGGCCAATTGGAAGAGCGTTTTCTTGCAAGGCTTCAGGGTCAAGGTCAAGCGTGGGTTTGGGAACAACCATCTTTTGTTTAAAACTAGGGAGAAGAAAATCCCCTAACTTTGTGCCTTTAGCGAGCCCTGTAAGCAGAAGGGAATCCATGCGTGTATTGCTTTGTTTTGCAAGCGCAAAAAGCACCCTAGTAATCTGTTGCCGTAAGAGACTTGCGATTGTGGTAAATCTCTCATCATTTGTAAGATCTATTTTTTCCCATTCAGGGTCAATTTCAGAGAGGTTTTCAGAACCAAAAGAAAGTGTATAGCAATTGAGGGGTTTTTGTTTTTCTACAAGCGCGCAAATGGTTTCTCTTGTGCCAACATGTAAGACGATCTGAGGACCCGTTCCTTCTGACACAAGATCTGCAAAAAAGGCAAGAGCTACGCTTTCGGAAGTGATGACTTCCGCATCGATTTCAAATGCATGTAGGGTTTCTATTTCCTGTTTTACCGACTCTTTTCTGGCTGAAAGCAGCGTAAGTTTTGTGGCTCCATTTTGACTTTCTAAGATAACACGATCTAGCAGGGCAACATCCGTTGGATAGGGAAAAAGAGGCTCTGCTTGGAAGGGCAAAGCAGCATCAATGTCTTTTTCCTTTGTAAGTTTTAGGTGTAAGGGACGTAGTAAATGCAACGAGGAGGGCAGCGCCGTGATCACGAGATCTTCTGGGCTTATGTAAAGCGGCTTTACAGACATTTCTTCCGCCTCTAACCGCTCGTTTCTTTTTAGAATCACGTTCTCTTTTTCAAGAGCAAGAGAGATAAGGCGCCAAACGCTACCATCGCAGGATATTCCTGTGGCTTGCTTTGCTGTAATTTTCTCTCTCATAGGGACAACAGTATACAACAGAAAACCTTTTTTTTCAAAGGTGACAAAAAACAAATTTTGTAATATGATTTGGGTTTTATACCCGAATTATGGAGCGGGAATTGTAGATGATGGTGGAAATCATAGATAAAATTTTTTTGTTCTACGTGATTATGTTGTTTATCCGCGTATTCTCCTCATTTTTCCCAGAATACCGCGATCATGAGGTGCTCAGGTTTATAGCCTTTTGCACGGATCCCTACCTAAACATTTTTAGAAAAATCATCCCTCCTGCTGGGATGATTGATTTTAGCCCGATGATTGCGTTTCTTTTCCTTTCCGTGTTGGAACTATTTTTAAAGAGTTTGTTTTCATGAATTTTTTAAAAAAACCTTTTAAGTTCGGGCAAATCGTTCTTCCAAATAACATCTTTTTTTCGCCTCTGGCTGGTTGCTCTGATTATCCGTTTAGGAAAATGGCAACCGCTTATCGACCAGGCCTTTTCTTTTGTGAAATGGTGAAGATGGATGCGCTTTTGCGCTACGATAAAAATACGTTTCATCTCCTTGATTACGATGCAGATATGCACCCAATTGGCGCGCAGCTTTGTGGAAGCGATCCTAAGTTTGCAGGCCCTTCTGCTAAAATTATTGAGGATTTGGGTTTTGATGTAGTGGATTTTAACTGCGGCTGCCCTGTCGATAAAGTCACAAAGGATGGTTCTGGCTCTGGCATGCTAAAAAATCCTCAAAAAATTGGGCAGATCATCTCTAATATGGTGGCAAGCGTAAAAATCCCAGTGACTGTAAAGGTTAGGGCTGGTTGGGATGATGATACGATTGTGGTAGAAGAGATCACAAAGATCGCAGAAGAAGCGGGCGCAACTGCCATAGCGGTACATGCAAGAACAAGGGAGCAGGGCTATACGGGCGGCGCCAAGTGGGATTACATTAGAAGAAGCAAAACCGCTGCAAATAAAATCCTTGTAATTGGAAACGGTGATGTATTTTCTAAGGAAGCCGGACTGAAGATGTTTGAAGAAACAGGGTGTGATGCAATCATGGCATCCCGCGCTACGATGGGAGAGCCGTGGATTGCTGAAGAAATCGTGCGTTTTTTAGAAGGAAATTGTTTGAGGCAGCTCGGGCCGTCTACCTACCGCGACGCCTTGATGCGCCATTTTCATCATGTAAAAACCTATAGCTCTACAAGAAGAGCCCTTTTGGATATGAGAAGGGTCGGCTGTTGGTATCTAAAAAACGCAGATGGTATACGTTGCTTTAGGGGCAAGATGAGTAAGGCTGAAAGTCTGGAAGAAATTGAGAAGCTCATTGAAACCTGTCCCATGGAGTGAATTTGTGGAAGAGGAAATGGGGCCTGGAAAATTTGATGTGATTAAAGCTTCTTTTCGGCCGCAAGCAAAGGTTTATCCTCAGGTTACAATTCCCAGATCCCATTAAAGATAAGTCTCTTCTGTATTTCTTGCCAAGAATTCGACAAGCGACTACGTTTTGGTTAAGAGGGTGAGTTAAGCATGACTCAAGGCGCGTGCAAGACGCAGTATGGCCGAAAGCGGCCCCTCAATATAGGCAATGACACATGACCTCCCTTGCCAATAATCATTAAAGGAGGTTTTATGAAATCGCTTTTTAAAGGTTCCGTTCTTCTTTCGGCTCTTCTTCTCATGGGCGCATCGCCTATGGTAGAAGCTGGCTGCTCTTCTTGTTCATCTTGTTGTACAGAGCGCTGTTGCACCCCATGTTGTCCTAAACGATATGTGGCAAGAAACCGTGATGCTTGCTATTGCCCAAGCTGCCAGCCACCGAATAAGCGCCCAGCTCCTTGCTCTAGCTGCTCTAGCTGCAAATAGTCTCTGATTTCTAAACCACGACTTTGTTTCATCTTGGTCGTGGTTTTTTATGTCCAAGAGATGGGCGGGAGAAGATAATCCTGATTCTTAAGGGTGTTAATAAAATTCTTGTTCTGCTACCTTCTCCTTTTTTGTGGAGAAGGCTTTGTCTGAAGCGATTACAAAAGTCTATAAGCAAGTCTACGACGTTGTTATCCCCGATCTTGATTATTACTTATACCAAATTGACTGTAGAGATGGCTGCCCTGTAAAGACAGATGGCAGAGGCTATATGCTTGCCCTCCATGCTGGTAATCTTCTGGAAGGTTATAAGATTGCTCGGGGCCCCAATCCCTTTGCTTCTGTCTGCGGTGTTATCTGCGGGGCCCCTTGCGAGATTGCTTGCAGGCGCGACCGTGTTGATAAGACGCTTACTATCAGAGCCCAAAAACGGTATTTGGATGAGTGGTTTGGCTATACTAAAGACGCTCATATTAAATCTCTTGAATTTAGCTACGCAAGAGGATCGACAAAACCTGTCAAAAATGGGATGAGAATTGGTTGTGTGGGGGCTGGTGTTGCCTCACTTACCTGCGCGCACGATCTCTTGCGGCTTGGCTATGAAGTAGATGTCTATGAGATGATGAGAATGCCAGGTGGCATGCTTACCTACGGCGTTCCCACCTATAGGCTCAAGAACCAAATTGTACTAAGTGAGTGTGCTGCGATTGAACATCTTGGCGCAAAGATCATCTACAATACAAAAGTAGGAAGAGATATCACTCTAGACAATTTGCAAGAGAAGTATGATGCCGTTTTTCTTGGAAATGGGCTCTGGAAATCAAGAGATCTGCCCATAGAAGGGGCTGATTTACCAGATGTCATTCGTGGCATCGAATATCTAAGGGTTAAATGCGCAGAAGAAGAGTGGAAAATTGGGAAAAATTTGATTGTGATTGGAGGTGGAAACGTAGCTTTCGACGTGGCCAGGACTTCTGTTCGCAATCATACAGATTCGGTAACGATGGTGTGCCTTGAGAGCAGGGATGAGCAGCCGGCCGATGAGTTTGAGATTGAAGATGGTCTTGGGGAAGGAATTCAGATCATCAACCGGGTGGGGCCGATTAAAGTAGAGCGAAGTGAAGACGGTAAGATTATAGGGTTAAGGGTAAGACGCATTTCGAGCCTATTTGACTACAATGGACAGTTTTCTCCTCAGTTTATTGAAGGAACAGATTTTGTACTACCCTGCGACTCGATTGCTCTTGCCATCGGACAAGGAATGTGCATGAGTATTTTTGATGGATGGAGCAAGAAGGGGGATCTTGCCGTGGAAAGGGGAATTATCAAAACAGAACGGGGCACCGGACGCACAAGTGTAAAAGGGATCTACGCAGGGGGAGATGCTGCTTTTGGAGCCGCTCTTTTCATCACGGCAGTAAGACACGGACAAGATGCAGCGCTTGCAATCGATGCGGATTTAAGGGGAACTAGGCCCTATAGGGAGTTTTCCGCCGAGTTTACAGAGATCAATCCGATGCGGGACAAAACGTATCTACGCACAAAATGGGCGCTTCCTACAAGCGTGCCAGCAGATATACGAGCAAAAAACTATGAGATGGTGGAGAATAATTATACGCCACAGGCTGCTTTTGAACAGTCTGGACGCTGTCTGCAGTGTCATGTTAGCCCTGTTTTTGATGGATCTCTTTGTATTAAATGCAATGGATGTGTTGATGTGTGCCCTGCCAATTGTTTAAAGCAGATTCCCTTAAGTCAATTGAACATGGATTCAGGTGAGGGCAATGTGCGGACGGCTGTAAATCACTATTACGGTATTGATTCAGAAAATCTTGATGATGAAACCCTTGATCAGATGGGGACAGTGATGCTAAAAGATGAAGATCTCTGCATTCGCTGCGGACTTTGTGCAGAAAAATGTCCCACGCAAGCCGTCACCATGGATGCCATGAATTATACCTTTAGGTGGATAGGGTGATCTGGACGCTTATAGGATCTTTTGTTCTTGCCTTTGCCAGTCTTGTTGTTTTTCTCTATTATGCCCTTACAGGCCAGCTAGAAGCTGGAGAAGATGCTAAATATCAGATGCTACGACAAAAAGAAGAAGTTGACCCTTGATTAACTAATAAAAATTTGTCATAACGTCTCTATTCAATGTGGTAGTGGAGTGGTATGCCTAAAAATCGAAATTCGCTCAATCGTGATTCCGAGAGTAGGGATCCTAAGATCTCAAGGAGAACATTTCTGGCTCTCTTAGGAGCAGGGGCGGGTCTTGGAGCTTTGCAGGTATTTGGGGCTACATTTCTTGGTTTTTTATATCCAAATGCGATGAAGATACCTCCAAGCGTTTTTTCTATTGGTAGGCCTGAGGATCTCCTTTCGCGTGAAGGGAAGTTTTTTGATGCGAAGCAGAAGGTTTTTGTTGAGTCAAAAGCTGGAAAAATACGTGTTCAAACGGCTGTTTGCACGCATTTAGGTTGCACAGTGCACATGGTGCCTACAGGATATCAGTGCCCCTGCCATGGATCGACTTACGATCGGGAAGGCAAGAATACGGGAGGACCAGCCCCAGCTCCGCTTGCCTTTTTTCATGTCTTCAAGGGGGCTACAGGAGAGCTTATGGTGGATAAGTTTAAGCTTTTGTATGACCCCGAATCTGCTTGGTATGGGAGCATGGTATAATGGCAGTTTTTAGCGGCAAAAAGAGAGAGAGTTTTAGAAGGCATCTTCTCAAGCTGCCTTCCCAATTCGTTCGGTCCATTTTTCGGCATAACTATCCAAATAACGATGTGGACCGCTCTGAAATTGTTTTTAAGAACTTTTTCCTCCACTTTCATCCTGTAAAGTGCCACAAGCATTCTCTGGATCCGTTTTATACCCTTGGGCTTGGTGTGATTACATTTAGTCTCTTTCTTATCCTAACGGTTACGGGGATTATTTTGATGTTCTACTACATTCCCGCAGAGGATAGAGCATACCAGATTATGAAAGACTGGCATGACACGACGCCGTTTGCCATGATGTACCGGAATATGCATAGGTGGTCAGCACAGATGATGGTACTTTTTGTCTTTCTCCACATGTCTCGGGTTTTTTATACCGGTTCGTATAAGGGAGAGAGGAAGTTTAATTGGGTCATCGGAGTGATGCTGATGGTCCTTACTCTTGTCTTGTCTTTTACAGGATACCTCCTTCCCTGGGACCAACTCTCCTTTTGGGCGGTCACCGTGGGCTCAGAGATTGCAGGCTATGTCCCCAATCTTCCAGGTTTTGAGTATAACGTGAATAGAGTGATGCTTCTTGGCTCTACCAATGTGGGGCAAGATGCCTTGATCCGTTTTTACGTGCTCCACGTAGCTTTTTTGCCTTTAATTACAGGAACGTTGATTGGTGTACACTTCTGGCGCATTAGGAAGGATGGAGGGCTTTCTCGTCCTCCTGAGCGCTTAAGGCCAGATCCCTTCCGGGTAGTGCAGCGCTCTGACACAAAAGAGTCATTTGCGCCCGGTGTCAGGAGAACATATGGGCTCATGGAGCTTGTGAGAGGGACGTGTCCTACTGTCGACAAAGGTCCCTATAATTTTGTCTTTACATGGCCGAATCTCTTGCGCCTTGAGCTTCTTGTCTTTATGTTGACTCTTGCTCTTGTGCTCGGGCTTTCGCTTATTGATGCGCCTCTTGAAGAACCGGCTGATCCAACAAAGCCTCCCAACCCCTCGAAGGCTCCCTGGTATTTCTTAGGCTTGCAGGAGATGGTTTCTTATTCGGCATTCTGGGGTGGTGTGGGCATTCCGCTTTTGATTATTATTGGACTGATGCTCATCCCTTATCTAGACAGAAATCCCCAAGGCGAAGGAGTATGGTTTCATAAAAGTCGCTACTTAGGTATTTTTTTCTATACTCTCTTTATGACCTGGCAGGCAGCTTTTATTGTGATCGGGGTCTTCTTTAGAGGCGCAAACTGGCATTGGATCTGGCCGTGGACGGAGAATTTTGCAAAACACTAGGAAGATAGATGCGACTACAAGATAGATACCAGCTTGCTCTCATCGCTTCATTGGGTCTTGTTTTTGCTCTTTTTTCTGTCTTTATATGGCGTGAGGCTTTCCCTGAATATAAGATCTATCAGAATGCCTATGAAGAGCTTGAGGAATTCCGCTCTCAAATTACAAAAGAGCCCCCTCCTCCCTTTAAAGAAGGGGTAAAGCAGATTCTTTTGCCAGATGAAAAGCACGGAGTGGAGACAGTTGATCGCTGCACGACCTGCCACGTGGCTCTAACCTATCCCCATTTTTCCCCTACAAGAGTGTTGGAAGACATTAACGGCAGGCCAGTTGTCGATGAGATCGGCATTCCCGTGCAGGAGCGAAATCCTAATTATGTTTTCGATCTCTTGGACAAGCAAATCGTTCAGCTCGAGGGGGAAGGAAAGATAGCTGAGGCAAAAAAACTTCGTGATTTAAAAGTTGCTAAGGTAGGTGAGCATGAATTCGATATGCAAAGAGTCCTTGCATCCCACCCCCTGATAGGCAAAGAAACAAGGCCTTTTCAGTACCATCCTGTTGATGACTATGGGTGTGTGGTCTGCCATGCAGGAAATGGGAGATCGATCGTATCTGACCGCGCCCATGGCCCTGTGTTTGATGGTCAGTATGAGATTGGTGAGGAGGAGGGGCAACCCCAATTTACAGAAATTGATCCTCAGAATGATCCTAAATTTGCCTCTGTGTATAACCGAAAACCGGGTGAACGTTTGCTTTTTCAGACTACCCCCCTCTTAGTAGATGGTCTTTTGCAAGCAAAATGTGTCCAATGTCATCAGACAAGCGAAACAGCTTTTGACTCCCTTTTCCAAGGCATAAAAAGCGCAGAGGAGAAAAGAAGAGCGTATGCAGAGGATATAACACTTAGCTTTGAAAATCAAAAAGAAGCCCTTCTTTCTCTCATTCTGACCAAAAAGGCGCTTTTAGAAAAGGGACTTGCTTCTGTCACAACAAAATTAAAAAGCGATCTGCAAAATTATGATCTTTCAAAACAGGCAAGGGAAAGCATCGCAGGACAGCTAGCCTATCTGGAAAAGGTTCAAGGAGGCGAGGAGAAGATTCGACAAGTCATCGATCAGGATATTTTCAGGATGGTAGGAAATGTGCAGTTAGAGCAAGAGATTGAGGCTAAGTTCCCTCCTGTAGGAGAGGTGGCACCGTTGCATCTGATTAGCGACTGGGCTTCTGACAACCGAGACAATCCACAGGCAACAGGGTCGCTCTTTGTAGCACAGAAGGCGTTTTTAGAAGAGCAGAAGCTTGTAGAGCAATTGAGCGGAACAAAGCTTGCCTTAGATTCAATACAGAAAAGTTCTGGCAAGGTCAAAGTAAGCCCTGAAATAGATGCTGCTCTTGGAAATTACGAGCGTGGCAAAGAGCTCTACGTCTCCCAGGCTTGTTATGCATGCCACAAGATTGCAGGGTTTTCCCGTGGAGGGGTAGGGCCTGAGCTGACAAAGGTTGGGTACTGGTATCCTTGGTTTTTAAAGCAGGGAATCGTCTGGCCTCAAGCTGAAGGAAGCATGACCATGCCAAACTACCGCCTTGACCATGAAGAACTTGCTGATCTTATGACGTTCTTGCTTGCCCAAACAGGACGCCGCAAAGGGGTTTCTGAGGTGGAGTATGAGAGGCAGGTGAAAGAGTGGGAAAGCATGGTAAAAATGCCTTGGGAAAAACCGATTGCTCGTAGCGAGCTTGATGATCTTGGTGAAGGGATGCGTGTCTTTGCGGAACAGGGTTGTGCGGCCTGCCATCGTGTCAAGGGGTACACATCCTCTGTTGGTTTTGCTTTGGAGAAACAAAAGCCTTCTTTTGAGGCCCTCTATGAAGAGAAAAGGTGGTTTCAAGATCTTTTTCCTGAGACTGTTGTGGGAAGTCAAATCGTTAAACTTGCGGAAAGTCGAGGGGAAGAGCTCGATAGGCGCATTGTTGAAGGAGTGCATGGAAAAGGCGTGCTCGAACAACTAGATCCAAGGTTAATGCTTTCCTTCTATACACCCTTCCACTTTGCAATGCGTGCAAAAGATCATGAGCTTCAAGGGGATGCAAAAAAAGCGTGGAAGGAGAGAATCGATCGCCTTTTGATGATGTTTATTCAAGAATATGGCTTTGGTCGCCTTATCTGTCCAAAACTAAACTGGACTGGAGTTATAAGAAGCGATCAGTGGCTTATGGAACACTTTGCAAATCCTGGCCATTTAGCTCCCGGCACAATCATGCCAGCCTTTCCTTTTGATCGCTCGAAGTTTGTGGTTCTCACCCACATGCTGGATGTTCTGGGACAAAAAAATACAGAAGACCTGCAAAAGATTTGGCAAGAGAGAGGATTTGATCCAGCCCTTGCTTTCCATACCACCTGCGCGCAGTGTCATGGAGAAACCCGTAAAGGGAATGGGCCAGTGGCCGAGTGGGTGCATCCTATCCCTAAAAATTTGGCAGATCCGGTGTTTATGCGGAATTTGACAAAAGAAAACGTTGCACATTCGATTATACATGGAGTACCAGGGACACCGATGCCGCCCTATGGAGAGGCTTCTGCTGATAAGATGTTTCCAAATAAGGAGCCTGTCTACACAAAAGCTCAGATTGACCTGCTTGCTGACTGGCTTTTTGATGAGTTATCGAAAGGGCAGTCGATTGTAGGCAATGTGGCAGTGCCAAAATGGGAATACTCACCGCAAGATGCGAAGGATGAAATGGATAAAGAGGGTCAAAGCCTTCTTGTTGAGATGGATGGTGAGAAAGATCTCTTTGTGGAAGAGCCTTCTCTTCATGAGGGAGATAAGCCGAGCTACTTCATCCGAGAGAAATACTATACAAAAGAAAACATAGCAGCAGGCAAGGAGTTTTTTGAGCTTAACTGCGCTTCTTGTCACGGGAAAGAGGCAGACGGATCAGGACTAAGAGCGGGTGTGATGGGTGTTGCCAAGCCGCGCAATTTAACAAATGTTTCTTGGCTTCAAGATCGGGACGATTTAAGAATGATCCGTTCCATCAAGTATGGGATTCCAGGGACAGCCATGACCCCCTGGGGAGATCTTACTACTTCTTTACAACGGCTTCAGCTTGTCATGTTTATCCGCAATCAGAGCGCTCAAGAAGTGTTCCGCAGAAAAGTAGAAGATTCTCTGTATAAGGGTTTTGATGCCGCCTCTCTTCTTATGGATCAGACCTCTAGAAAAGAGTTAGACATGCTTAATAAAAAACTCATAGAAGAAAAGACTGTCTACCAGGAGCTTGGGAATGCGATTGCAAGCCGTGGCATAGAGAAGAGCCAGGAGATATTCCTCTCTATCCTGCAAAAACTAGAAGGAAGGTTTTTCTTGCGTGATGGGAAAATACAAATGAAAGAGCCTAAGAACCTTGCGTCTTTATGGGCGGGTCTTGCCTCTTCAGTGCCTCCGGGCAAGGAACATAACCTTGTTCAAGAAGCGGCAGCGTTAACCGGGCATCTTCAAGCAGAGGAAGGTAAACTATTTCAAACATATAGGGAAAGCAAATGACAGCGATGGCCATGCCAGCAAAGGAAATCACGGGGATAAAGCATGACGATACGGCGGTGAAGTGGTTTCTCTACCCATCGCTTTTTTTCATGATCACGAGCATGTTGTTTGGTTTATTTATTTCTGTGAATGGATTTGTACTGCCTGATTACTTTTCTGGAGAGTATGCAACCTTCGGAAGGGTAAGGCCTATGCACGTCATGGGAATTGCCCTCTTGTTTTTACTCTCTGCGGATGTGGGGCTCATGTTCTATTTTGTACCACGCCTTACGGGCGCACCTATTTGGAGCCAGAGACTTGCGAAATGGACACTTGTACTCTGGTGGTCTTCTTTGATCATAGGAAACTTTTCTTATCCTTTTGGAACCAATTTTGGCTGGGAATACGCTGAATTTCCAAACTTTGTTTCCTGGATTCCTGTGAAGGTGATGTTTACGGTAGCTTGGCTGATGGTGGTCGTGAATATCTTTATGACGATTGCTAACCGGACAATCCCGATGCTTTATGTTTCCCTTTGGTATACGATGGGGACTTTGATCTGGACAACGATTACCTACATAGTGGGTAGCTACAGTGTGATGTGGCTTCCTTACGGGCTGACTCGTGTAAATGCTAGTTTTTTCTATGTGCACAATCTTGTGGGGCTTATTTTTACACCCATGGGCCTTGCGACTGCTTACTACTTTCTTCCAAAAGCTGCTAAAGTGCCTATTTATAGCCACAGGCTTTCAATGATTGGGTTTTGGACGATTGCCTTTGTCTATGCCTGGACAGGTTCACACCACTTGATCCACGGGCCGATTTCACAGTGGCTTCAGACCGTGTCAATCATCTTCTCCATCTGGCTTTTTATTCCGGTGTTTACTGTAGTAACCAATATTTTTGGGACGATAGCGCAGAATTGGACAAAATATACAGATAGCGTGCCTGTCAGATTTATCATTACGGGAACACTTTTTTACCTTGTTACGTGTGTCCAAGGCCCACTGCAAGCACTTCGGAATGTCAACGAGATCACTTCGAAAACTGATTGGATCATTGGGCATGCCCATATCGCTCTTTATGGCACTTTTGCCTTCTTTGCCTTCGCGGGGATCTATCATGCTGTTTCAGTGATTGAGAGAAAGCCCATTTGGTCTCAAAGGCTTGCTGAATGGCATTTTAACTTAAACATCCTAGGCGCCATATTTTTTATCCTTCCCCTCTGGATAGGTGGGTTTATCCAAGGTATTATGTGGACTGCCTGGGCAACAGGCACAAGTTATGCTGAGTTTCATGCTAACTTAACAAACCTTCCTTTTTTGGAAACAGTGGCCGCCATGCGCCCCTACTGGATTTTACGGTCGCTAGGAGGTGCGATCATCGTTTTTGCAAACCTTCTTTTTGTGATCAATATCTACAATACAGTTCTCTTAGAGAAAGTGGAGCCTTTGCATGAGCAGCGAGCATAAAAAAGGGTTTTTATATAAAGTTGAAGTGTCTCTTGCGCTCACTACAGTCGGGATTTTCATTCTCTTTTTTTCTGCCATCGGTACCATTTTAATTGCCCCGAAATATGTGGATGAGGCTTGGACAAGCGTGTGCTCGAGCTACCAAAAACAGATGTATGAGGTGGCTGATCCACATGTTTATATTAGTGGAGCGACAGGTGGTAAACCAGAACTTGAATGTGTTCACCATCTGCAAGAGGGTCACAGTCTGATTGCCCTGCAAGAAAGTGAGCTTGTGCGCTTTATTGCCCCACCTTCTCTTGAAGGCTATGTGACGCGTTTAGGAGAAAGTCCTCTTAAACTTACCTCAAAGCTTATCCTTTTGCGTAGGCCTCTAGGTCAGACTCAAGAAGAGGCAAGCGAGAAGCAGAGAGAACTGCAGAAAAAGTGGAAGGATTCTTACCCGAATGCCGCAGCAGAAGGCAAGCAGATGCCTTATTATATGTTTTATGAGGTGTTTGAGCCTGGGAAGAAGGATGCGTTTTCTTTAGGAGGGCCCGAGGGGACTACAAGCGACTGGGTAGATCGTAATTTTGTCTTGCTTGAGGGAGAAGGAGGGGCGCCTCACCACCTGGAGAGCGGCGTGATTTATGTAAAAAATCCTGTGGAGTACCGCGTGACTTTCTATGATTTTGCAGGAGAGCCGCATTGGCACTACGATCCAAATGGTGAGGCCATCAAGAGTTTAGAAGAGCTTACTGGCAAGGCTCTTGGATTTACTTCACGTAAAGAGCTGATTGCCTATGGGGAGCATTTGTTTACAATAGAGGGGTGTTGGTATTGCCACACAGACCAAACAAGAACCCTTGTCCAAGATACAGTATTGAATGGCTCAGATGAGTATCCAGCTCCTCCCTCTTCTCCCAATGAATATGTGTACCAGCAAGTATCTTTTATGGGGACACGAAGAATTGGTCCTGACCTTTCTCGTGTGGGTGTCAAGAGGCCGCATAGAGATTGGCACAAAGGGCATTTCTGGTCTCCTAAAACAACGAGTAAGGGGACGATCATGCCTGCCTACCAGCACTTTTTTGATGACGATCCAAGAGGCACTTCGGGGGATTCCACGGGCGTTCCGAATCATAAGTTTGAAGCGATATTTCAGTATTTGATGACAAAGGGGACAAGGATTACACCTCCCACAAGAGCATGGTGGCTAGGGTTAGACCCTGTGCTTACGAAGGAAATTATTGAAGGAAAGAAGAAAGTAGGAGATAAAACATGAATTTACTTCCCGCATTTTTAGAGGGGTTTGGCATATATGTCGCAATTTTTTATTTTTCCCTGTTGATTGTGCTGACATGTTCTCTGTTCTTTGCATTTTTATACTTTTTGATAGAACGCAGGTTAAATGCAGATAAGGAGGAAAAGAGGCGTGGAAGATGAATATAGAGATGACGGCGTGCCAGAGTCGGGGCATGCTCCTGTATCTAAGTGGTTGATAGCATGTTACATTGCTCTCCCTTTGTGGGGCATTGCAGTCTTTGCTCTCTATTGGAATGGGGCTTCTGGCTGGCTTGATCGCGGCTACTGGAAGCAGCTAGAGCGTGCTGCTAACACGACGCTTCCCTATCGCAACTATACACAACTGAATTGAAAAGTTCTTTTCTGCCTCTCAATTCTTGCCCGCCTGCATTGCTCTGGGTTTTACCCAGAGCGACTTTACAGCTTTAAATCGTTTAAAAAGTCCGGTTGCATTACTTTGATGTGAGCGTTTTGCTTTGTTGCCACTTTTAAAATTGTGTCCCAGTGTGCAACCTGAGAAACATCCTGTCTTCTTTCGTAAATTCTTTTTAGCAGGGAAGCCCCCTCAATTGACTTTTCTTTTTGTAAAGCTTCCTTTAACAATTCCTCAGCCGTTGTTTGGGCTATTGGTGGTGTTCCCGGGGAAATATAACATTCAGCAATCAAGACTAAAAGAGATGGCGGAATAGGCGTTACTTTCTCTGCCGCCCTCTTGTAAGCTTGGTATTTCTCCTCGTAACGCATGGCAATATTACATGCATCACCCAAAAAAACATCAAACTTCCAAGAAGAATCCCAGTCCTCTGGAAAATGCTTTCGTATTGCATACAAAAGTTCAACTGCATAGTTCTGGAACTTTTCGTCCCAGCGGGGGTCATAAAGCATACGATAAGCAAGAGCCAATGCCTCCTTAAAAGAGAGAGAATTGCAGAGATCCAGCACTTTGCTTTTTGTTATGATTTCGTCCCACATTCGCTCATTTATAAGCATCTCTAAGTTCTCCATGATCACTCTAAAACTACCCAGGCATTTTTTAAAAACGACTCCCCCGTACGCTCATATGTTTCAAATACAGCAGTAATGAGGTTTCCATTAATCCTCTTTTCATATTCTATACGAGTTATTGTCTTTACTCGGTTTCCCTCAGGAAATAATTGTGATCGTTTGGCAAAAATCGGATCTGCTATATGATTTTCTTCTAACAAGACTATAACATTTTTAAAATCTTCCTCAACGTTACCACTCAGCGTGGCCTTGTAGGATAAGTCGCCCGAAGGGTGACTTATCCTACAAGGCCCTCCATGGCTACAAGATTGGTGAGGAGCAGAAAGGCAGCTACTAAGACTGGGAAATAACACTTCTGATTTAGCAAGAGCCAGCTCCTTTTATGAGAAGGCCATCTTAACAGAAGGGCAGGCCAATTGAAAAGAGAAAATATACACAAATGAATTGAAAAGTTGGTAATATGCCAAGGAGGCGCCCTCAATTTTTGCCAGCGGTTGAGGCGTCGAAGCAGCTAAGGTTAAAAACCTTTGAGCAGCTTACAGTTTTGCGTACAATTGGTGAATACCAGGGAAAACAGGAACTTTATTTCAAGCAATCGCCTGAAATTTTAAAGCGTCTTCAGCAGATCGCGATTATTGAATCAAGAGAGTCATCCAAACATGATTGGTCCTTTTTCTGTTTCTGATATTGAACGTGCTTGTCCATCCGTAAGTAGAGACACGATTCGACTAGTTTTAAGGCAACTCAGGGATGAGGGGTCCATTATCCCTCAAGGTAAAGGTCGTAGTGCAAAGTGGATAAGGAAATGAGAGGTTCCTTAAGCAGGAAGCAAAATTGCAAAATACTCCCAATTCGTGGTAGGCTTTCTCGTAACTTGTGAAAACAACACTTAAGAGATTACTTCTTTTTGTAAGCTGCGCCTCTTCATTTGTTCTCGGAAATGAGCGTGGTAGCAGCTTAATGGATGACCTCATCCTGTGTGAGCGCATCAACAGGTGCCTCTACCAGAATATCCCCACATTTTACAGCCACCTGCTAGAAGGAGGCTACATCAATATGCCATCAGCAAGAGTTGGTTGTGATGGGGAGATTGCCCTTGGCTACGCTTGGGTTCACCCTTATAAAATTGCAAGTATCCGTGTCCAAATTTTAGACAGGATCGAACTTACCGGTAACTACCGGATTTTTTCAGGAATTGACGACCCAAACTTTGGGCACCTTGGCTTTGGAGAGCTCACAGACAAAGGTGCAAACATCAAACTTGCTCTCTTATTTCCTGAAGATAGCGACTACACATTGCCTGGCCTTGCCATCGGCTGGCAAGACTTTACAGGGACGCAGCGTTTTGACGCGCAGTACATTGTAGCAACCCAAATCATTAAGGCCCTAAATCTTGAAGCAAGCATTGGCTATGGAACAAAACGGATCAACGGGATTTTTGGCGGTGTTTCATGGATGCCTTTTTTCAATGTAGATCACCCGTGGCTGCAAAATCTAGCTTTGGTAGGGGAGTATGATGGCAACGACTATAAAAATCCTAAAAGGGAGCCCCATCCGGAAGGACGAGAGTTTAAAACCTACTGGAATTATGGCCTAAAATACCGCTTTTTTGACTTCTGTGATTTTTCGGCAAGTCGAGTGCGTGGTACTGAGTATGCCTTTTCCGTATCAGGTTTTTATAACTTTGGCTATTCAAAAGGTCTTTTGCCAAAGGTGGATGATGCCCCCCCTTACGTCAACCCACAAAATACAGAGCCGCTTGGTTACTTAAGATCTGAAAAGTTGCTTGCAGCAGAGCTTGCCTTTGCCTTCCGTAAGCAGGGAATAGAGATCTTAAGCATAGACTTAAGCTACGGAAGCTCTGGAGAGAAAAAACTCTATCTCAAAATTTTAAATGAAAAATACCGCAATCAATGCGATCTTAGAGAAAGGCTGTCCCGTCTCCTCTCTTCACTGCTTCCTTGTAATATTGAAGAAGTGATTGTTTCCGTCAGTGCCGATGGGTTTGAATCACACGAGCTGCATTTTTGCGGGGCTTTTTTACAAAAGTTTCAAGAAAAGCTAATGGGACCCTACGAAATCGATCTCCTGACTGGTATTTCAGAGGTCTTCCATCCCCTTTGCCAAGAGCCCCTTTTTCGTCATAAACCAGATCTCATCAACCTACAAGTTCTTCCTAAAACACACACTGTCTTTGGAAACTCTAAGGGAAAGCTTAAGTATACCGTGGGGGCGGAGTTTGGAGCGTTTGGCTATATTTTAGATGACCTTTTCTATTCATTAAGATTCGGCTACAGGTTTGTAACGACAGAGGATGGCATCTTAGATTTTGATATCTTAAACCCCTCCCAACTGCTCAATGTTCAATCGGATGCAAGCCGCTACTACCAAAAAAGCGGCCTGACTCTTGATGAAGCCTATTTCCAAAAGAACTGGAACTTAGGGTGCGGCTTTTTTGCCCAAATTGCTGCTGGCTATTTTAACCCCCTCTTTGCGGGAAGCGGTATTGAGCTTCTCTACTACCCCGTTAACTCCCCTTTTGCCATAGGTCTTGAGGGAGCTCTTATTCGAAAACGCAACTTCAATTTTATGGGGATGAAAGACAAAGTGCGCCAATTTGTTGGGTATAAACCCACATTCCACCGCTACAGAGGCTCGCAAGGCTTTTTGAATCTTTACTACGATTTTTGCCCTCTTAGTTTAGACTTCAAAATCAGCATCGGAAAATTCCTTGCCAATGACGTGGGCGCCAGGTTTGAAATGTGGCGCTACTTCCCTAGCGGCTTTCGGTTCGGGGTGTGGTATTCTGTTACAAATGGCCGCGACCAGATCAACGGAGCGACCTACTATGACAAAGGGATTGCCATCACCATGCCCCTCGATATGATCTATAGCTACAGCTCCGTTTCCTACTGGAACTATTCTGTAAACGCATGGCTTCGCGATGTTGCTTGTAGCACGTTAGCAGGAAGGAGTCTCTTCGATCTAATCAGCCAGCAGCGGCAGTAGATCGGGATAATACATCGCATAAGTCAGGATAAAATCGGCTCCCGCTCTTTTAATCGAAAGAAGGGATTCTACAAGAACTTTTTTTCCATCCACCCACCCCCTTTCATGGGCAGCTATCGCCATCGCATACTCTCCACTCACATGGTAAGCTCCTACGGGGATAAGAACGTTCTCTTTGATTTTTGCAAGAACATCAAGATAAGGAAGGGCTGGTTTAACAAGAAGAAAGTCAGCTCCTTCATCAACATCTAGGGTAGCTTCTAAAAGGGCTTCTCGAACATTAGCTGGATTGAGCTGGTAGGTCTTCTTATCCCCAAATTTAGGAGCTGAGCCAAGCGCATCACGAAAAGGACCATAAAAGGAAGAGGCGTACTTGGCTGCATAGGACAAGATACTTACCCCCGTAAACCCTTGCTTATCCAGCTGCGTGCGGATAAATCCTACCCTGCCATCCATCATATCGCTAGGCGCCACCACATCACACCCACTATCTGCTGCAAGAAGTGCCATCTCAGCTAAAACAACCAAAGTCTCATCGTTTAGGATTTCCCCTGCATCGCTTACAAGCCCATCGTGTCCATGGTCTGTAAAAGGATCGAGCGCAATGTCCACCATCACCGTAAGCTCAGGAAACTCTCTCTTGAGCGCAGATACCCCTTGGTACAAGAGGCAATCAGGAGAAAGCGCACTTTTGGCAAGAGGGTCTTTTTTTGCCTCTGGCAACGCAGCAAAAAGAAGAACTGAGCGAATGTCATCATCTAAAAAAGCCTCTGTTTTTCGAAGCATCTGATCTATTGAGTAGCGACATACGTGGGGCATGCTGCCAAGAGGCTCTCTTTTGTTTTCCCCTTCTACGAGAAAAAAGGGAGCTACGAGCTGACGGCTTGACAGCCTATTTTCTTGGACAAGAGCCCGTAGGTTTTTTGATTTTCTGTTTCTTCTAGGACGAATCGTAAGCGTTGATAAGGGTTGCATAAGCCTCCTTCTTGTTTTTAAAGACGGAGATTAGTTACTCTCTATGTAAAACTCAAGGAATTGTGTGGGCCGACTCGAAATCAATAGCCTCTTCTACACAGGACTTGCGCTCATTTCTCTACTTGTGAATGGATCTATCAGTTTCTTCACCTACGATTTTACCCCTACCTCTATCCGGATGACATGGAAAAAGTAGCTACGCCTGTTCTGCCTGTAGAAAAGCATTGGCAGGCAAGAAAAAGCAGAAAAGAAATGCATGCGATCAAAAATCGCTATCTCAACTCGATTGCCTACGTCGACTCTTTGATGAAGCAGATGCTCGATTCCCTCAAGGAAAAGGGGCTCTATGAAAAGACCTTAATCGTCATCACAGGGGATCATGGAGAAGAGTTTTTAGATGAGGGAAAAAAGATCCCTGTGCCTGATCATTTAGACCTAGACACCTTCTTACACCAGGAGTTCAATCAAGATCTTGACAACTTGTTTAAAGACACTTAGCGTAACGATCCTTACTAAAAACAGTGAAAAGCACCTTGAAAAGGTGCTTGCATCCGTACAAGAATTTGGTGAGGTTATTATCTACGACAACGGTTCTAAAGATTTGACCTTACAAATCGCCGAAAAATTTCCGAATGTAAAGGTGTTTCAAGGACCTTTTCAAGGCTTTGGAAAAACGCACAACCTCACCTCTGCTCTTGCTACCCATGACTGGATCTTATCGATCGATAGCGACGAGGTTCTCACACCAGGGCTCATAGAAGAAATCAAAGCCCTTTGCTTGCAGGAAGATTGTATCTACTCTGTAGCTCGAAAAAATTATTACAATGGAAAGTGGATTCGGGGATGCGGCTGGTATCCTGATCGACAAGTAAAACTCTACCATCGAAAAAAAACCTGTTTTAACGAGAAGCTTGTGCATGAGAGCATTGTCCAAAACGGCCTTAAAATCCAAAAGCTTAAAGTTCCCTTGAATCATTTTTCATATGAAAACACCTCCCATTTTTTGGAAAAGATGGATCGATATTCCGACCTCTTTGCAAGAGAACATGCAGGCAAGAAAGAATCGTCCATTTTCAAAGCAATCTGGCATGCCCTTTTTGCTTTCTTTAAGACCTACATTTTAAAATATGGATTTATTGATGGGAAGGAGGGGTTTATCATTGCCCTTTACAATGCCAACACCGCCTTTTATAAATATGTCAAACTTTTTGAAGCGAATGAACAATGGCTTCCATCTGATCCAGAGTAGATTGCATCGTAAACTTTTCTAAGACAAGCTGTCTTGCGTTTGCGCCAAGTTCCTTGCAAAGAGGTAGATCTTTTTTTAGACGCAAGATCGCATGAGCTACAGATTCAGGTGACTTACAAGGGACTTGCAGCCCGGTTACCCCTTCGAGGCAGACCTCATCAAGGCCACCCGTTGGGGTTGTAATGAGGGGCTTGCCAAGAAGTGCAGCCTGCAAGGATGCCTGGCTAACGCCTTCATTTGCTGTACTTAAAAGGGCAAAGACGTCCATAGCAGCAAGCGCTGGATAGGGGTTATCTAAATAGCCTGTAAAGACAATTTTACTCTGCAGACCCTCTTCTTCTACAAGCTCTTTTAATTTTAACTCATAAGGACCAGACCCCACGATTAAAAAAGTCACCTTTTCCTCTTGAAAATGCTTGGCGCTTCGAATAAGGTCTTGCACCCCTTTCCAGGACCTAAGGACCGAGAGAGAACCAACAACAAAGTCACTTTCTAAAAGCCCATATTTTTGTCTAAACGCTTGAGCACCGCCGTCAGTAGTAACCTCCTCAGGATCGATCCCAGTCGGCACGGAAAGACACCGCTTGCTTGTCAGACGTGCTTGTTTTTGAATCAGCTCACTTTGGCGAAGGCAGGTAGTCACGGTAATGTCAGCTAAAAAACCATACAAAAAAATGCTATTAAGACCGCTTCTTGGGGGAGTAGAGAGGTGTCTTGTTCGGATCAGTTTCCTTCCCGAAAGTCGCGCTGCAATTCCAGCAAGCCATGCATCGCTACTGCTATGTGTGTTCACAATATCGATAGCGTGAGATTTAAAAATGCGAGAAAGGGAAAAGAGGGTAGAAAAGGGGCGTATTTTATCAAAGTTAAGCTCATAGACAGGGAACCCTTGCTGCCTTGCTTTTTGCGCAAGCACTCCCCCCGTCTGCACGGCAAAAAATAGCTCGTGCCCCCTTTTTCTAAGGCCGATCGCCTCCTTTAAGATGCGGATCTCCTGGCCCCCGAACCCGGTTGACGCCTCAGTGTGTATTATGCGTGACATACGATAAGATCCTCCTGTGCCCAGCAGAAAAGGGAAGTTTTTGTAATTCAGACAAACTATACCAGGTGCCTTCTTTGCTTGGGAATGGCGCTCTACTTTCCAAATAGAGGGGAGTGAGCGTTGCTTTGTGGTGTGTAAATGTGTGTGTTACTTTTGGTAGTTTTTTCTTAAAACAAAAAAAATTGCCCCATCTTTTCTCGGAAAATGCAAGAAATTCAAGGGGCTCTGTTCCTGCCTGCTCGGAGGGAAAATAGGGGAACTCAAAAAGACCCGTCATCACCTTTCCGCTTGCAACACGAGAAACAAAAAAAGTACCCTCACTTTCAATGACAGCAACTGTTCGAGAAAGGTGCAGCACCTCTTTTCTCTTGACTTTGGGGGGAAACTCGTTTGTTTTTCCTAGCTCAAAAGCAAGGCAATCAGACCGCAAAGGGCACTTTGCACATTTAGGGACCTTATCACAAACAAGAGCTCCCAGCTCGATTAGTGCCTCTGTAATTAACCAAGGCTCCTCGTCTGGTAAAAGAGCCTCTCCCAAAGCTGTCACATCTCCTGCCTCTGTATAGAAGCGAGAAAGAACCCTTTTTACATTGCCATCCACTGCGATTGCCTTCTTCTGAAAGGCAAAACTTAAGATGGCTCCTTGAGTATAAGGGCCAACGCCTCTGATCTTTTGCAAGTTCTCAGAATCAGAGGGGAGTTTCCCGCCAAACTCTTCCATCACCTGTTTGGCGCCGAAATAAAGGTTTCTTGCTCTCGAATAGTACCCAAGACCCTCCCAGAGCTTTAAAACTTCATCTAGAGAAGAAGAAGCAAGAGACTCAATTGTTGGGTATACTTGCATCCACCGGAGAAAATAAGGCTCCACAACAGATGCCCTTGTTTGCTGAAGCATCACCTCAGAGACCCAAACAGCATAAGGAGAGGGCGCATCCCGCCACGCAAGCTCCCGCCTGTTCTCAAGAAACCACTGCTTTAGTGACAAAATGTCCATCGGGTCAGAATTCTAAAGGAAACTGAGGAGTTTTGCAACTCGCGCTTCCCATGTGTGATGCAAAAAGAGCTCTTCTTTTGCTTTTTTGATCCCTGTAAGAGGTTTTAAAAGAAATTTTTGCGCAGTCTCATCTAATTTTTTTGTGTCTCTAAAGTAACAAAGTCCACTTTCTTCGGGGAACTCCTTCTCAAGATAGGTACTGGGGGAACTGATCAGTTTTGCACCGCACCCAATAGCTAAAAGAAATCTCTCGTGGGATCCTCTCCTCTGCAGGGGCATTGAGTTTAAAACCACTTTGCTCTGTCTTAGCACTTGATCAGCCTCTTTGAAAGAGACGCCTTTATGAAAAACAACATTTTTTTGCCCCTTTAAGAGATCTGGCCAGCCTCTTTTTGTAAGGGGATCGCCAAAGACGTGCAAAGGCGCGGATGTAATGGCTCTTGCCATCTCTGTCCTATGCTTTCCTGTGATGTAGTGCTCAAGCTGATCGATCAAAACAACTAAGTCAACTTCCTCTTTTGGGAACACATACCCTTTGCGAGTACTCGTTTGGATGGCATTGACAAGACACTGGTAATGGGAAAGGGCGTCGCTTGCAAAATATGCGTCTGCGGCTTCATGAAGAATCTCTCCTACTCCCTCAGGATAACACTTCTTCCATCCCCTTTCCATCTCCTCATAATCTTCGCAAGTAGCCAGCAAAGCAACATCGTAGATTCTTTCCAGCTCTACCTTTTTCTCAAGCTCTGAATCTACTCCATGGGGCAGAAAAAAAACATTTTCCTTTCTATACTGTTTTAAATAACTGCAGAAGTTTTCATCCGTACAGCTAACCTTGGTCAGGGGTGACCTCACAAGGCGAGTAAAATAATTAGGAGAATCTACGACATAGGCAAAGTGAGGGATCTTGATCAGATCGCAGAGAAACTGCCCTTTTTCGTCCGGTAAAAGGCCATTGAAGGAAAGAGTATAGTCGGGCTTAAAGTCAAAAATTTCATTTAAAAATCGCTCTGCATTCCCGTGGCTTGTATCGATAAGGCATGAGCGAACCCTACTCCGTAAAAATGCTTCATGGATCTTTTCAGAAAAGTAGTGAAGCGCTTCATGCTTGCTAAAAGTAGGAAGTAAAATTGCAATGCTTACATTTGCAGCCATTTTTTCCTAAACCCCAAAGTTTTGCCCTTTCTCCCTGCATCAGCTTCAATGCTTTTCTTCTTTTCAACTTCTGCCTTTGTTTTTTGCCCAAGCTTTTGCAACAACTCCTCCTTCTTAGCCTTTATCTGTGAAATTTCGGCCCACTGCTGCTTGGAAAAGTTGGCAGGATTGTCAAAATAATCGGCAAACTCTTTTCTCTTCCTTGGCAAAATATCATAAAGCAAACCCGTTTTCTCAAAGAGTTCCGCATGCATCTGTTGTGCTTTACGGAACATCTCTTCCACATCTTGATCTCTCTGTTTCTCATCTTGCTGATCGGCCATACTGTTGATTTTAACATAAATAGATTTTTTTTTATTGGCTATATTTCCCTAAGTTATTATGATTGCGGCCATGAAAAATTGGCTCATTGCTCTCCTTTGCGTACTTACCCCTCTCCATGCCGAGAAAACAGACATTCATCTTTGGCATGCCTTTGACGGGTATCTAGAAGAAACTTTTAACAAGCTCGTAGAGGATTTTAATCAAAACTCAAGCAAAGCTAAAATCATTCTTACAAAAAAGGGCAACTACAGAGAGACTTTTGAGGCTGGAATTGCAGGGAATCCTCCCCACATTTTACAAGTATACGAGGTCGCAACAGAAACCATGAGTGAAAAGAAAGGGCTTTTCCGAAGGCTATCTTCTCTTCTTCCTGGTCTGGATCCAAACAGCTTTATTCCGCCTGTAAGAGACTTTTATACAAACAAAGCCGGGGAAATGCTCTCTTTGCCTTGGAATGCCTCCACCGGGGTGCTTTTCTACAACAAAAATGCTTTTGTAAGGGCAGGTCTTGATCCAGAGAGCCCTCCACAAACATGGGACGAGCTTGCTGCTATGGGGGAAAAACTTGTTGAGGCAGGATGCATGGGGTATACAACTGCCTGGCCCGCAGCCTACCATGTAGAACACATTGCGTTTCTCCACCATATTCCTCTCTTTAGCGGGGAGGGAACACTCAACTTTCTACAGCCAGGCCTTATCTTTCATCTCCAAAAAGTGATTGAGTTTGCAAGCAAGGGAATATTTGCTTACAAAGGGCGATTTGGAGAAGCGGAAACTTTCTTTTCTGAGGGAAAGTGTGGGATCTTGATGCAAGGGGCAAATCGTTACACCCTCATCAAAGAAAACGCCTCTTTTGACTTAGGAGTCGCTCCCCTTCCCTACTGGCCAAGCCTGATCAAAAAACCGGAAAACCTAAATATTGGTGGTAGCTCCTTCTGGATTATGGAAGGCTTTTCCAGAGCCGAATATGAAGCGGTTAAAGAATTTTTTGAACATCTGATTCGGGTGAACATTCAGGTCGACTGGCATAAAAAGACGGGCTTTCTCCCGATCAGCCGCGCTGCGGCAGATAGTGCCAAAGAACAAGGCTTTTCACCTAAAAACCCGGCTGCTGGGATCGCCGTAGAGTCTGTTACCAGGGAGGAAACTTCCAGGCTCCCCCCACTGCGAGTTGAAGGATACGAAGCGATCAGAAACCATCTGATCGATTGCTTGGAAGAGGCTTTTGCAGGAAAACTCACTGCCGAACAGGCCCTCCAAAAAGCCACCAACTACACTCACTAGACCAAACGTGTTTCCCGGGGGCGTAAGAGGATTGAAATAAATCTTAAAGAGACATATACTTCTTCTCACCAAACACAACTAATTCGACCCAAGGGGATTCCTATATGAGCTACTTGCAAGAAATCCAAAAAGCGGTGGAAGCCCAAAACTTCTCCAAATTAATGCTTCTCTGGGAAGAGTACTGCACAAATGATACAGTCGACGTCGAAGAGGTTGTCGCTTTGCTCGAAACGATCCGAGACTCTGAACTGGCAAAACAGTTTGGCTCTTTTGTTGAGTCGGGACTTCTTCTCTACGACATGTCAACAGACGAGGCAAATAAGGGAGAGATCCTTAGGTTAATTACAGACATTGCCACCACAAACAGCGAGAAACTGGCAACTACAGCTTCTTCTTACTTGCAACAAAAACACAGCACTGACTCCCACTTTGACCACTACCTTCGACTTGTAGGGCTAAGAGATAAGAAAAATTTTCAGGGAGCCATCACAAATTTTGAACTTCTTATCCATCTTCAACCCGGAAATTTTGTCTTCCATAAAGGGGGCTGGGGAACAGGGGAGATTATTGAGGTCTCTAGGCTCCGAGAAGAAATTTCGGTCGAGTTTGAAAATGTAAAAGGCTTAAAACACATCTCTTTTGAAAATGCCTGTAAAACTCTCACTAGATTGCCAAAAGAACACTTCTTAGCAAAGCGATTTGGAAATCCTGACGAATTTGAAAAATATGCAACTGCGCACCCACTTGAAACTATCCATCTCCTTCTTAGGGATTTAGGACCAAAGACTGCTGCTGAAATAAAAGATGAGCTTTGTGAGCTTGTCATTCCAGAAGACATCTGGACAAAATGGTGGCAGTCTTGTAGAGCTAAACTTAAAAAAGATGCCATGATTGAAACGCCTGAAAACCAACAAAGCACGTTTCATATCCGCAAAAATAAAGTTTCACCTGTTCAGCAAATGCAAAAAGAGCTCGAAAAGAAAAAAGGGGCTCTCCCCGTTCTGCAGGTGATCTATTCTCACGTCCGCGATTTCCCGCAGATCTTAAAAGATCGGCAAGCTGAGAGCTTAATTACAGGGCTACTGCGTGGCTTTTTAGAAAGCGACTCGATCCCTATAGCAACACGACTTCAAATCCTTCTTTTTCTAGACTCTTTCTGCAACAACAAGGATTTAAAGCCTATTTTAGAAAAGGAAATCAAAGCCCTCGATCAGCCCGAAAAAACGCTGCAGCAATTTGAAATCGTAGCCCTCATCAGACGCGCGCTCTCAATGCTTAAAGAATGTCGTCCCGATTGGCCGGAGCTTTTTGGTAAGCTAATCTTTACGATCCAACATGCGTCTATCCGCGATCATTTGATCTCTCTGCTAAAAGAAGGAAAGAATGAAGCGCTACTCCAAGCTACGATCGAAGAGCTCTTAAAGCACCCCACTAAGTATCCTGAGCTTTTTGTGTGGTACTTCCAAAAAGTTTTGGGTAGAGATCCAGTTCCCTTTTCGGATAAAGATGGGGAGTGCCTCTTTTTTGAAGCCCTGCTTGTCTTACTTTATGATCTAGAGACAAAGCCTGAGTCGAAAGACCTCGTGAAAAAGATTGTTGCACAGCTGACAGATAAGCGCTACCAAACCATCCGCACAGTCTTTGAGGGGGCATCCATTGAAAATGTAAAGGAGTATCTACTTCTTTTAGCCAAATGCCACAGCTTTGAAGAACATGAGAAAAAAATCTTCGGTGCGCTGGCTGCTGTTGTGCATCCTAGCCTCAAAGAGAAAGAGATGGCACAGACGCAGCATATCCTTTGGACAACCGAGGAGTCTTACCACCGGATTCGCTCTAAAATTGAGCATATCAGTACCGTCGAGATGGCAAAAAACACAGAAGAAATCGAGGTAGCTAGATCTTATGGTGACTTGCGGGAAAACTCTGAATACAAATATGCCTTAGAGAAAAGAGGACACCTCCAATCAGAGCTCCGCGTTCTTTCGCAGCAATTTAACCATGCAAGAATCATTACAGAAGCCGATGTCACAGGAGAGTGCGTAAGTGCAGGCGTTTGCGTTGACCTAGCAGATGATAAAGGACAAGAGAGCCAATACACAATACTCGGGGCTTGGGATGCAAACCCTGAGAAAAATGTTCTATCCGATCAGTCCAAATTTGTAAAAGCAATGCTTGGTAAAAAGAAAGGAGAAACCTTTACTTTTAGAGATCAAGAGTATACGATCACACATGTGAAAAGTATGTTCTCCAAAGGTTGAAAAAGTTTCATGGAACTTGTTATTGCTAGCACGAACCTCCACAAAATCCGAGAATTTAAGGAGATGTTTCGAGGGATTTCAAGCCTTGATATCCTATCGCTTCGTGACTTTCCTGAGTATGTCCAATGTGAAGAAACGGGAAAAACACTAGAAGAAAACGCAATATTGAAGGCAGAGCATGCTGCTAAAGCTCTCTCTCGCTGGGTAATTGCCGATGATTCTGGCTTGAGTGTCCCTGCTCTCCAGGGAGCTCCTGGTGTTCATTCAGCACGTTATGCAGGCCTTAAAGCCACTGATGCGGACAATCGCAAAAAACTCCTTACAGAGATGGGGAGTTTGCAAGGAGAGCAAAGAGTTGCCTATTTTGAATGCTGCATTGCTCTAGCTGGATCCCATGGTCTTGTAAAATGTGTCCAAGGAAGCTGTGAGGGGCACATCAGCAGCCATGAAAAAGGGGGCAATGGGTTTGGCTACGACCCGCTTTTCATTAAAACAGACTACGACAAAACCTTTGCCGAGCTTGATGAGAAGACAAAAAACCGCATCTCACATAGGCGTAAAGCCTTAGACAAAATTCTTCTTGTGATCGAAGGGTTAAAGCTTTAGTGCTTACCTATATCGATGGTTATAATGTTCTCTTTCGTTTTTCTTCTGGTGAAGGTCGGTTCCAAACTACGCGGGAAGAGTTTATTGACGAGCTTGTTGAGAGCGCACGGGCCGTTTCTTATGATATCATAGTTGTTTTCGATGCTCCTAACCAGATCGGGGAGCATTCTCGGACTCACAAAGGTGGCCTTGAAATTGTCTATACAACGACACATCAGTGCGCTGATACCTACATTCTGGACGAGGTAGCAAGGCTTATCTCTAGAGAACAAATTCTTGTTGTGACCTCTGACAAGAAGCTTGCTCGCAAAGCAGGCAATCTAGGCGCCAAAACACAGTCAGTCGAAACCTTTTTTACCTGGCTTGCCAGTAAACAACAGAAGAAAAAGAAGAAGAAACGGGCGCTTCCCAAGGAAGAGTCCGTTCAACCCAAAGAGCATAGACCCTACGACTCTGAATTTGAGCGGTGGCTAACTCTTTTTGAAAAGCGCCTTTGCGATCCTGATCTGCCCAAATAAACGGAAAAAATATGAGGAAATTTTACTTTAAGAAGTCTCTTTGTGCTTGTTTAGGATTTCTGCGTAATATTTGATGTGCAAATCAGCAATCTTGTCCCAAGAATAGTTCTGCACCTCCTCCCAACCAGCCTCTTGTAGCTGCTTTCTCTTCCCTGCATCTTCCATCAAGAAGGAAATTTTTTCGCAAAGCTGTTTTTCGTTTTGACTCTCAAAATGAAGTACGTTCACACCATCTTTTGTAAATACCTGCACCCCGCCAACACAAGAAGCGAGGACCGGCAATCCCGCTGCCCAAGCCTCTAGAATCACAAGCCCAAATGGCTCTTCCCTGGAAGGAAGAATAAAAAGCTCTGCCGCTTTGTAGGCGCTAGGAAGGCAAGGATCATCCCCTGATAATCCAGGGATAACAAGTACCCTCTTCTCGATCTTTTTTCTCTTTATTTCTTCAGTGATTTCGAGAGCGTAAGCCGGATCGCTCACCGATCCAATCAAAACAAGCTTTAGTTCAGGATATCTCTTTGAGATCTCACCAAAAGCCTGCACTAAAAGAAGCTGATTTTTTTGGGGGTCAATGCGCGACACAGAAAGAAGCAAGCGATCGTCTTGAGGTATCGAGTACCGTTTGCGAAAAAGGGTAGGGTCTTCACTAGCGAAGCGTTCTATTTCAACGCCGTTAGGAACATAGTAAACTTTTTTCTTAGGATACATCTGTTGAAATGGAACTACTTCTGAGCTGTCGGCACAAAAAATGGCGTCTGCGTCTTGAATGACCTTTCTAGAACCAAGAAGAAAACCAAACACCTTTCCCCACTCCCACTTTGCCTTAAAAGGCAAGCGCATCTTATCTGAGACTTGCGCTGATAGGTTAAAGTACCCCCCATGAATTGAAACAACATAAGGCACCTTTTTAAGCCTTGCTACACTCCGCGCAATTCCCCCAAGACGCAGTTGCGTGTGCGTATGGATCAAAGAGACGTTTTTCTCCTTTAAAAGGGCTAAAAAAAGGGACAAAGAAAGTGGGCTTCCGCCTTTTGCTTCCATCTTGTTTTTATCTTCCCTGCTTAAGAAAAACCAAGGAAAACAATAAGAAAACTTACGTAAAGGGACCTTCTCTACAACCCAAGCTCCTGGCTTTGCAAGCATAGAGGTCGTGAAGATAACGCTCTCAACACCCCTGCGAAGAAGGGCTTTCGAGACCTCAAAGACAGTCCTTTCAACCCCGCCGTAGCTCTCTTCGACAAACCTTCTAAGAACATGACACACCTTCATAATCAAGGACTTACGGGCACGGTTTGAATTACCGTCGTCCCCCCCACGCCCGAGCCATTAAAGAAAATACTAGGTTGCACAAGTCCATTCGGCACAACACTTAAGAATGCCCGGTTGGCAGCACTTGTCGCTACGGTGCTGACCATGGTGTTTAAGGCACCTCTGAAAATATCTTCAACCGAACTAAATTTACGGGCCGGCACAAACACAATATCGCCTGGCTCTAGGATGATATCACATTCACACCCTTTCAAGATCCTGTTAAAATCGACAAGGTACTTGATCGGATTGCAAAGAGAGCCTCGGATAATGGCAACTCTAGAGCTTGCCCGAAGGGTCGTACCGCCTGCATAGGCGATCGCCTCTCTTAGGGTTACGGTTGTGTAAAATTCAAAGGCGGCTGGTTTCCCTACTTCCCCTAAGATGTACACGTTTTGCGTGGTAATAGTGGGTATGTAGATATAGTCCCCGCTTTCTAATTTCACATTTTGGGTTGTGTCACCCCCATGAACAAGCCTTCTAAAATCAACTGAGACATACTCTCCTTTACGTGCTAAAAAGGCATGATTTAAGTCGCCATACTCAATGAGCTTGCCTCTAAAGGGGCCGTAGTTAATGCCACCTGCTGATGCTAAGGCATCTAAAACAGTGGTTGTTCCTTGTAGGGGTTTCACCCCTGGACTAGTTACCTCGCCCATGATTGTATATCTTTGACTTGTAAATACTTGCGGTGTCATACTGACCAGAACAAACTTAATTTCCTTTTGCAATTTCTTTGTAAGCTCGCGGCGCACCTCATCCACTGTTTTCCCAAGGACATGATGGGAATGGACAATCGAAAAGGATATGGATCCAGTGGGGTCCACAACCACTTTTTTTGGCTTTTCCTGTTCCCCATATATGTTAAACATAAACGCATCGCCAATCTTAATCCGATAGTTGCCGTCTTTGTGTTCTTTGTTTTCGTTATCATCCACGCACTCAGAAACTAGTGGCATTGGCATGCAGTTACAGATAACCGGTTTACAGGCTTCGGGTGTCATATACGTCTCCACTACACCTTCGGGCCGAACCTCTACAAAATAGTCATTTTCCTCTTCTGGTTCGAGAGCCATGATCTCTTCTGGTGGAGGAGGGGGAGGCAGCCATTTTTTCACATGGTGGTTGTAGTAGTGCTGCTCTTCCATTCTCTTTTTTTTCTCCAGCAGCAGGTTTCTCTCCCATCTCACATCTCCAAAAAGAGGAAAAAGGACTGCCTGCAGAAGGCAAAAGATGGGCAGAATCCTAGAAAATGTTGCTTTCATTGATTGCCTGCTGGGTAATGTTATTTACAAAAATGTTCACAAAGGTTTGGATGGCCATACGTACAAGTGCTCTTCCAAAGCGAAACTTCTTGTGTGGGATATAGACAATGTCCCCTGGTTGAAGGTAGATGTCTCTTGCCTCACCGGAAAGAATCATCCTATAATCAACGCGCATCACGCAAGGACACTTCAAATTCCCTCGAATCACTAAAATCTCACTATATTCACCTGTATAAGGGGTAGGATTAGTCAGGCCGGGTAAAGAACCAAGCGTCTGCACAAGAGTTAGGCCACCTTGGTATGGAATCATTTGGCTTTGTACTGCCCCAATCACATAGATTTCTTTGTAATCAAAAGCGGCGATATAGATATAATCACCAGGGCGAAGGAAAATATCTTGTTCTGCATCTGCGGTTCGAATCAATCGTTCAAAGTCAATGGGCAGTCTTTTGCCATCACGCACAAGAAAAGAATCGCGCAAGTTGATGAGCGTATGCTGGAAGTCTCGCCCTGTAACCACAGCTACTGTGCTTAAGGAGCCTTGCAAGGGAGTTGATTGCACTGTTTCTTCTGCAAGGCCTCCTGCTATCGCAAGGGCCTGCCGTACCGTAGTGGGCGCAAGAAGTGGATAGAGGCCAGGGGTCTTCACCCTCCCAAGCACCATAACATTCTGATTTCCAATAGCTATGGGAATAATAGAAACCTTGGGCTCCAAGAAATACTCTTTTAATCTTGTTTCGAGCTCTTCCCTTACCTTATCTAAGGTCATCCCCTGAACAGAAAACCCATTTAGAAACAGATAGTAAATTTTCCCATCGGGCGCAACGGGAACAAGTTCGACAAGTGTGTCAGGGTGCCCGAATACCTCAATCTCAAAGATATCCCCCGCAGACACTCGGTAATTTTTGACATGGGGAATAAAGGGACTATTCTTTTCTGGTAACTCCCCAAGAGGTGCTCTACCACAAATGCAAGCCCTTTCGCCACATTCTTTGCAAAGGCCATCATCACACCTGCAATAGGGGCACCCACTTGTCTTGCAGCCACAAGACGCATCTTTATGAAGGCAGCTAAAACACTCTCTGCAGTTGCCATCTTTGCATTGAGAGGTATCAAAATCATAGACATATGGTTTATAGGAGGTCATGATCTGTGGACGTCTGCCATCACAGCAGCCACAGATTTTCACATCAGGACGTATGGTGCAGCATCCTGTTTTGCAAATCCGAACGCAGCCGGTTGCAAAGAAAAGAATCACAAGTAAGAGAGTACTAGGGAGGCTTTTCACCTAAATTTTATCCCCAAAATTTTGTTAAGAAGCCTTTCTCATGCCTCCTACTTTCCTCTGCCATCCTTATGTCATCTGTATACACGGGGAGTACTCTATTCAGGATAATCCCTGTGGGTCTTATGCCAGCTACCTCTAATTGTTTTAAGGCTTCATCTACATACATTTTTTCTGTCTTCGACGAATTTATCATAAAAAGAGAAACGTCCGCCCCCTTCGTGAGGACAAGAGCATAGTCTTCTTTGACAATTCCAGGAGTCTCATAAATAATCAAGTCATATCGCTCTTTCAATTCACTCCAAAGTACATTCATGGTGCTCGAGTGAACCAGTTCGTTCATATCAGCTATATGATGCCCTACCGAGATTCGATCTGGTTTTCCTTTCATGATCACCTCAGCAAGGGGCACTTGCCCTCTCAAGTAGTCTTCTAAGTAATGCTTTGGTGGTTCTTGGGACTGAAATGCGTTTTCCTTATAGTCAAAATCAAGGATGATTGTTTTTTTTCCCACACTTGCCAAGTAGATAGCAAGATCATATGAAAGCAGGCTCTTGCCTTCCCCATCGACGGCACTCGTTACGCAAATGGTATGAAATCTGCTGTCGGTAGCAAGGTGGATCCTTTCAGAGATGATCCTCACATAAAAAAGTAGTCTCTCGCTCACCTGCTGCTTTGTCATCGCAGTAAACTTAGGAATCATCATTAAGCAGGGAGGGGTGTAGTAAAGCTCAACTTGTTTTGCTGTACGGATTCTAGGGTCACGAAATTCAATGATTAAGGAGAGGAACACCCCAAAGCCACATCCAAGAATAAGGCCAAAAAGGGGAAGCAACCTTTGAACAAAGTGATCTTCATCCACAAGCTCTGCTTCTTGGTAAAGATCCAAGTCGCCACCTTTTACGTTGCTAAGGAGCTGAGCTGAACTCATCATTTCTTCATGAGCCTTAATTTTGGCATCTATATACTCTTTTTCGCTCATCAGGTGGGCAAGTTCTGTTACTTCCTGAGGCACATCCGCCATTTCCTTTCGCAATGAGGCAAGTGAGGTGGCAGCCTCTTCCTTTGCTTTCTGGGCAGAGCGCAGCTTAGCTTCCATCCCAATCAAAGTTAAGCGTAAACTCTCTCCTAAAACAACAGGCCCCTTCGGTTTGCCCTCTGTTTCACCTCCCCCTTCCAGCTGCTTTCTCAAGGCAGCAATCTGAGCCTCAAGAGTTTTTACTTTCGGGTTTGTATCCGCATAGAGACTTTTTGCACTCGCTAAAGCAAGCTCCATCGAAGAAAGCTGAGCCTCTAAAGCAGCAGCACCAGAGACCATGCTGGTAGGCAACTTCTCCACTTCACGGCGGTAATTTTCATACTCCACAAATAATCTGTTATACTCAGAAGTGGCTCTTTGCAACTCGGTTTCAGCCATGAGAAGTTTACGAAGTGGGGCCGACCCCTCAATCGTGCCTCCAAAAATCTCATTTGTCCTTTGAAACTCCGCAATTTTTTTTACAAGATCGCCTTGTTTCTGCCTATCTGCTTCTGCTTCTGTCTTAAAGTAATTGTAGGCAAGAAGAAGTTGTCTTCTATACATTTCACTTGACTGATTCACCACAATGTTAGAGAGGGCATTCACAATATCAACAGCTAGCGTTGGACTTTTAGCCTTCGCGTCAATTTTGATCAAAAAAGATTCTTTTGCTGGGGGGGTCACCGTGATCATGTCTGTAAGCTGCGCGGTCGTTAGATCGAGGCCGAGAGTTGATTTCAGAGCGTTTAGGGACTTGGGAACTGTAATCATCTCTACTGCAGAAGAGAGTGTCATGCGATAGAGGGGATACCCACCTGGGAGTTCTTTTGGAGTATTTGGCCGGTAAACAATGATTCCTTCGGCTACATGCAGGTTAAAGAAGGCGTAGTAGAGGTATAAAAAAAAAGCCGCCCCGATCACAGAGCAAACCACAACAAGCGTAAGGTGCTGCAGCCAACCGCGCATGATCTTACGGAAGTCAATCGGTATCCCTTCGGTATCCCCAAAAGGCCGAATCAGCTTGACCTTGTCTTTAGACGAAGCCTCTACTACCTTTTCTAAATCCTCGGCCTCTTTCATTCTATGTTCTCTTTCGTTATGCGCAAACAGCCAATTTACCACCGACGTGTTTCAAAAGTTCAATGTTGAAACACGTCGGTCTACAGATGAATAATCAAAATCCCAATTTACTGTCAATCAAGGAGCTCATTGTATAGAAATTTGCGTTTTTAAGAAATTCAGAATATTGCTACGATCCCAAGTATGAACTTATCTGGATAGGTTCATCTATTGTATAGGAAAGCCATGCGCTACGTAATCATACGGGATGATGATCTTAATGCTCTCACCCCTATCGACTCTCTGGAGAAGCTCTATCGTCCCTTCTTACAAAGGGGTTTGCCCGTAAATCTTGCAACCATCCCTCTTGTAAATACAAAAGCTTGTATTCCAAGTGGAGCCCATGAGGAATTTCTTCTCTACCGCAAGGACTCGGATCCTTCTTTTGTATCTATCGGGTCAAATCCAAAACTTGTTGACTATATTTTGAGCCATCCTCTCTACCATATTGCGCAGCATGGGTATCACCATAATTACCACGAGTTTGCAAGTCAAAACCAAGAAGAAATTATCCACTGGCTCGAAGATGGGCTGCGTCTTATGGAAAAGGCAGGCTTTCCGAGGGCTGCTGCTTTTGTTGCTCCTCAAGATGTTATTTCAAAAACAGCCATGGATGAAATCGTAAAACGTTTCCCTGTAGTTGTGAAAAATTGGTATGCAAAAAACATGCTCCCCTTACGTTTTTGGCCCCCCTACTTTTTGAAAAAACTTCAAGGACACACACACTTTCGAGCTCGTAACATAACTTTTCTTGAGCGAGAGCGGTCCTATCTTGCACATGATTTTCCTCTAGAGCAGATTTTAGACAAAATCGAGGAAAACATCGCCTCAGAAACACTGACGGTGATCGCAACGCACTGGTGGTCTTTCTTCAAAGATCCATCCCGCACGGAAAGACTCATCCAGGTCTACCACACACTGGCCGATCGTCTTGCTAAAGATCAAAATATTCGTGTGATTACCTACAAAGACCTCCTCGATCTATCCATACCCCTCCATTAAAATGAAACAGACTAGCCAAGCTCACACCCTTTTATTCAATACGCTAAGCGGTGTATGCCGTCTGCTTATCAACATCAGCGTTCTCTTTTTTCTTACTCCTTTCATCATTCATCATATTGGACAGGCAGGATTTGGACTCTGGTCTCTGATCGTAGCCACCATTAGTTTCTTTGATCTGCTCGACGTAGGCCTTTGCCTTACAATCATCAAATATGTAACACAGTATAGAACAGAGAAAAAGTATGAGCTATGTAACAAGGTCTTAAGTACCTCCTTTTTTTCCTATCTTCTCCTAGCTTTTTTTGGCTCTTTGATTCTCCTTTGCTTTTCTCTTGTCTTTAACCAGATTTTTGCAATTGATTCTGAGTACCGGAATACTTCCCTGCTGCTACTTATTGTCATGGCATTTCGCTCTTTTTTTGTAGTCTTACCCTTTTCGTTATTTAGAGGTGTTCTTTTTGCAGAGCAGTATATTTACCTAACGAACGTGATCGCTCTTCTCTCTTCTCTTCTCTACGCTTTTCTTGTGTGGACTTTTTTTTCTAGTGGCTATGGGATCACAGCGCTTGCCTTTTTAAGTTTAGCCTGCGCACTGCTTGAATATGGTGCCTACGCTGTTTTTACTTACAAGCTCGATCCACACATCTCGATTCGAAGAGAACTGGCAAATCTCCAAACGCTACAAGAGATTCTCCCCTTTAGTTTTGCTCAGTTTTTCTCCCACCTAGCCTCTATTATTCTTTTTAATAGCGATCTACTGATCATTAAATTTTTTCTCCCCTTAAGCGATGTGGGTCTCTATGCTGTGCCTCTAAAAATTGTCACCTACGGCTATATGCTCCTTTCCCAGTTTTCGAGCACGCTTACCCCTTTAGCTGTAAAAACACATACCCTAGAAGATGAAAGCGCCCTTCGTACACTCTTTTATAGGGGGACAAAATATGTCCTTATTCCCTCGACGATGCTCCTTGTGGCAGGGTCTTTCTTTGCAAAAGATCTGCTTACCCTATGGATCAACCCTACCTATGCACCTGTTGCTTCTGTTTTAGTGGTTCTCTTGTTTTCGATGTGGCTTTCTTCCTTTTTTGGCTTTGGCTCGGATATTTTGCAGCTTACAGGATACCATCAAGCTGCCTTGCGTTATGCGATTGCTGGTGTTATCGGAAACCTTGCCTTTAGTGTTGTTCTTGTAGCGCCACTTGGACTTGTTGGGGTTGCTCTTGGAACGCTGCTGGCCTCTATCCTAAGCCTTGTCCTCAACTTAAGAAAGCTCTTTGAAGTTTACCATATTGCTCTTCGCGAGTATCTTCTGAATATCGTTCCGATTGTGGGTATCCCAGCCCTTCTCCAGCTGTTCTTGCTTTCTGTTGCAAAAACCTTCTTTCCGCCCTCTTCTTTTTTCCTGTTACTCATGATCAACATCCCTGCGCTTTGTGCCAGCATCGTAATGACCTGGTTTTTCTTAAGCGACAGAGAAAAAAGCCACGTGACCACTCTCTTCCAGAAAAGGCGCTAACACCCCCGTGATCGATCAAACCTTCATCCTGAGGAGAGCTTGGCGTATCTAGCAGCGATCTCCTTACGGCTGTCATCGGCATCAAAGTGGATCTGGTAGGTCAGACCCACAGATGTCAGGCGAGAAGAGAGCACCGTACCCCTTCCAAATAGGGGATGGATGACCCGGTCTTGAGGCAGAAATACAGAAGGACTTTCATCAGGTGAAGGCGCAAGCGGCTCGTAGTAGGATCCCTGCCTGCGGGCGCGATCTGTGTGTTCTTTGGGAACCTCTCGAAGAAACCTGCTCTCCCTCATTCTGCGGACGCTGCCCCATAAGAATCGCTCTTTCACGTGGGAAAGAAAAAGGCGCTCTTTCGCACGTGTCATCCCTACATAACAAAGGCGCCTCTCTTCTTGGATCTGACCTTCATCTTGCTTCGAGTTGATGTGAGGAAGAAGATCTTCTTCTAAACCCACAACAAAGGTAATCGGAAACTCAAGGCCCTTACCATTGTGCAACGTCATGAGGCAGAGATGCTCTTTTTGCTTTGCATCCGCCTCATCGAGTGTGCTTCTTAAGGAAAGCTCTTCCAAGAAAGCGGAGAGGGAAGGATCTTCCCTTCCGTTTTGCCAGTCTGCCGCTTTTGCAATCAGCTCTTCCACGTTACCTCGTCTATCCTCAAACGTTTCAGGATCTGAAAGCAAATACTCCATATACTTTGTCTTTTGAATTGTCTCTCGCATCAGCTCATCCAAGCTTGTATTTTTAGCAAGCTTCTGAAGATCCTTAATCAAAGATACATACTCATAGAGCCCTTCTTTTTGCTTTTTTGTCAGCGCAACTTCTGTATGGTCATCCAAAATCCCTTGGCAATAAGCAAGAAGCGAAACCCCTTCGTTTGTGGCTCCCTGTAAAATTTTTTCAATGGTAGCCTCTCCTAGGCCTCGCTTTGGCAAGTTGATCGTTCGCGTAAAAGAGACCCCGTCTGAACCCGATTGAACCATTCGCAGAAACGAAAGAATATCCTTGATCTCTTTTCTCTGGTAGAACGACATGCCTCCCACGATGACATAGGGGATATTATTTTGTAAAAGAGCGTCCTCAAATACCCGCGACTGAAAGTTTGTACGGTAAAAAATCACCATATCTTTAAAAGAAAACCCTTTATCTCGAAAGTGCAAGATCTTCTCGATAACAAAGTCGGATTCCCCATGCTCATTTTCAGCAGCATACACCTGCACCTTTTCCCCCTCGCCCAAATTGCTCCAAAGTTTTTTATGAAACCTTTGGTCATTGTGAGAGATCAGGCCGTTGGCTGCTTGGAGAATATGCCCCTTGCTCCGGTAGTTTTGTTCAAGGCGTACAACCTTTGCTCCCGGAAAGTCCTTTTCAAAGTCAAGAATGTTGCGGATATTTGCCCCACGCCATGAGTAGATCGACTGGTCAGGGTCGCCCACGACGCAGATATTTCCCTTTTTCTGGATGAGTAGATGGACAATTTCATACTGCACTTCGTTGGTATCTTGGTACTCATCGATCAAAAGATAGTCATACCGGTCTTGTACCCTTGCCAAAACATCAGGATGCTCTTTAAAAAGGCGAGCTGTCTGTAAAAGGAGATCATCAAAATCAAACGACTGATACTCAAAGAGCTTCTCTTGGTATCTTTCATACACTGTTTTAAAGACCTTGCCATCTTCATCTTTATCCGAGGCATCTTTAGGAAGGATCATGTCGTTTTTTGCCTTCGAGATCCAGGCTTTTGCTTTCTTTGCATCTGCCTTTTTCTCGGGGACACCGAGCTCTGTAAGGATGGTCTTTAGAAGTTTAAGAGCGTCCTCTTCGTCATAAATGGTAAACGTAGAGGGGTAACCGAGGTGAGGAGCAAATTCACGAAGAAGCCTAGCTCCTAGGCTGTGAAAGGTGCTGATGTAGACAAAATGGTTTGTATTATGCTGGATCCTCTCTTGCATTTCCCGGGCTGCCTTATTCGTAAAGGTAAGCCCTAAAATCCGTGAGGGGAGCACGCCACTTTCGATGAGATGGACAATTCTTCCAACGACAACTCTTGTTTTGCCAGATCCTGCCCCTGCAATGACAAGAAGTGGCCCGTCTTTATGTTCTACTGCCTCCCTTTGTTCTTCGTTCATCTGCATCTAACGTCTCCTCTCGCATTCCTAAATTGCCGTAGCGGTGATAATCAAAACTAATACTCTGCTCTTTCAAATAATGGAGCAGCTCAATCCTTCCGTTTGCTAAAACAGGCCCTGTGTAGACATACACCCCATTCTTATGGAGCTTTCTTAAAAGGTGAGGCTCTATGGGCCCAAGGAACCGGACTCTTGCCCCCTCCCCTTGGCTCACCCTTTGAGCAAACGTATCTTCACTCTCTTCTACGATTTCTATATTAAAACTCTTCCAAAACCCCTTTTCAGAGACAGTGCCACTGATGGTAGGCTTTGCGCCGCACATGAAAGCTGCAGCTACAAACCGGTAAAAGTCAATCGGCGCATCTGTCGGCATGAGCCGCAGGATCAGCCGATCATGAGGCACGTAGCGGAAAATATTATCTTGCCCGCGCACGTTGCTAGGATCGTGCCCTTTACTAAAATAACTCTTCCAGTAAAAGGAGTAGCTTCCCACACTTGCATCGAAGAGTTTGAGCTCTTCGGCGGCCACCCTTTCCCTAATCAAGCCCACACATTCTGGGGGCGCCTCTTGCTCCTCTGGAAGCCCCTTTTGCTGAGGGTGAAGAAGCTGCAACACGAAATTGGGTCCACCTGCCTTTCCACCCGGGCCAAACTGGCTATGTTTCCAGCCTCCAAACGGCTGCCTTTCTACAATTGCTCCCGTAATACCTCGGTTAATGTAGCAGTTTCCTGCCTCTATTTTCGCAAGCCAAAACTCCCTTTCACGATCATCGAGAGTTTGTAGGCCCGCCGTCAGTCCGTACTCAGTCCCGTTAGCAAGCTGCAGCGCGTGCTCCATATTTTCAGCACACATAACGCTTAAAACCGGCCCAAACAGCTCCTTTTTATACGTAGTGCTCTTTTGTGTGACCCCAATCTTGATGCCTGGGGTAAAAAGCTGTGGGTTTTCCGGGTCGTTCTTTGGCGCAAGCAACCACTCTTCCCCCTCTTCTAGCACACTGAGCCCGCACTTTAGCCGCTCGTTTGGCAGATCAATTAAAGGACCAATATCGGTATCAAGATCCCAGGCTGATCCTACCTTTAAGCTCTCCGCAGCATCGCAAAGCTGCTCTCTGAACTGGAGGGAATGATACACTTCCTTTTCTAAAATCGCAAGGCTGCAAGCACTGCATTTTTGCCCAGCATGGAGGAAGGCTGATTTTACAATATCCTTAACAGCTAGATCTCTGTCAGAAAGACTTGTCACAATAATGCTATTTTTACCACCCAGCTCTCCAATAAGCGAAATACCCGGGGCAAGGGCAAGAAAGTGTCTTGCCGTGTTAAAACCACCGGTCAGAAGAATAGCATCTACTCTAGGATCCTTAATCAGCTGCGACCCTACAGGCTCATCTTCGCAAGGAAGGAACTGGAGCACTTCAGGGCTGATCCCTGCCTCCCAAAAAAGTTTTGCCACAGTAAATCCGACAAGTACAGCTTGAGGTGCCGGCTTAAAAATGACGCTATTGCCAGCAGCAAGCGCAGCTGCGATGCCCCCAACTGGGATCGAGCAGGGAAAGTTCCAAGGAGGCGTGACAAGCACTACCCCTTTTGGAGTCCAGGTAAGGTCCTTCATCGCAAAGAGCTCTTCTGCATTTCTTCTGTAATATTCTAAAAAATCAATTGCTTCTGTGACCTCAGGATCGGCCTCCAAAACGACTTTACCAGTGTCTGCCACCATGGCTGCGATGAGCTCCCCCCTGCGCTCTCGGAATTTTTCCGCGGCAGCAAAGAGAAGCCTAGATCTCTCTTTCATGGGAAGATACCCCCAAGACTGTTGACTCTTTTTTGCACACGCAAGTGACTTATCTGCAAGAGACTCATCCGCTACTGTATAGGTATAAAAAGCATTTCCTGGGCACGAGGGGTCAATCCCCCCTTTCTCCCTTTGCTTGATCTTGATAAACTCCCCAGAAACTACAAGGGGAACAATTCGTGTCTTCTTGTGAGCAAACTCGGCAAGAGACTTCTTCACCCACTCTTGATTCACTTTCTTTGCAAAGTCAATGTCTGGTTCATGGTGGTATTTGTCTGCGAAGGCAAAAGACTTTCTCTTCTCAGTCCTTCTCGGATCAAAACTTACACTATCCGCATTGCGGCACGACTTCAAAAATGCCTCTGCCTGCTCTTTCCACTCGGATGATCCGACTTTAAGACCGAAAGCGTTTCGTAAGAAGTTATGTGGCGCTGTGTTTTCATCTAAGCGGCGTACAAGGTAGGCAACAGCGCTATGAAAATTTTCTCTTGCCGCGGCAGGGCAGTAGAGAAGCATCTCTTTGGCAAGAGACTGCACAACTCTTCGTTGATGGTCTGCCATACCGCCTAGCATTTCAAAATGAACCTGTTTCTCTAGCCCATTTTCTGCGCGCAGTAAAAGAGCATACGCAATATCAAAGAGGTTATGGCTAGCCACGCCGATTTGGACGGCTTTTGCATGCTCAGGCTTGCAGCCATAGGTAAGCATTTTTTTAAAGTTTGCGTCCACGTTTTCTTTTGAAGGATAGGGAGCGGCTGTCCACCCTTGCATTGACGCTTCGAGCTCTTCCATGGCAAGGTTTGCGCCTTTGACGATCCTAAGACAAATCGGCGCTCCTCCCTTTTTTACCCTCTCCATCGCCCAAGTAGTCAGCTTTTTTTGAAGAGAAAACGAGTCGGGTAGATAGCTTTGTAAAACAATACCTGCCGTTAAATGAAAAAACTCCTTCTGATCGAGCACGCGTTGAAACAAATCTAGGGTAATATGTAAATCGCGATACTCCTCCATATCGAGGTTGACAAGCTTTTGTTTTGGCAGGGCTACCCGGTATAGCTCTGCAAGTCTTTCTGAAAGGATAGAGAGGGTTTCCTCTAAGGCTAAGAGCTTAATTCGACTGCTGATGCTCGAAATCTTTACAGAAATTACTTCTACTTCTTCTTTAGAAAGGTCTTCTAGATAGGTTGTAAGCCGTTTTTTTGCTTCTTTTTCCCCTAAAATAGCCTCCCCAATATGGTTTAAGTTAACACGAATGCCTTCGGCACTTCTTTTTTTTATCTCTTTTTCTAGTTTACCAGGCTCACCTGGTAATACAAGACCCTCCAATTCTTTGATCATCATAGTCTTCATGAGAGGAACGAACAGAAACGGCGCCATTTTCGCAAAAAACTTAAAAATATAAAGACACGCCTTTTGCCAAGGAAGAAGAAACTGTGGCATCCCGTAGCGATTCAGCAAGTGCACCACTTGGTCTGCAATCCGGCTGTTTCTGCTGCTTCGAAAACATTGGTCGGTTAGCCGTAGTAAAAAAACCTTTCCCTTCTGATCAGAAAGAAGACGGGCTAAGCTTTCTTGCTGCTTGCGTTCTTTTCTTGTTTGTACACGGGTAGACTCCTGAAGCAAAAGCCCTGCCAGGAGAATGGCTTTTTCTCCCCGCTCTTCATCGGAAGAGAAAGGATGCTTCTCTGCCGCCCAAAGAATCTTGCCTGCTGCCTCTAGAAAGCTTGCCGATACCATATCGCGACCCTAGCAGAAAAGAACCTTTACAAAAAGAGTTTCATTGATCCAAAATGCACCTACTATGGTTACCCGTTTTTTTCTTTTCTTTCTCTTTCTTTTGTCTACTGCCCTAGCTAGCGAGCCAAAAGTCTCCCTGGGTGTGGAGAATCTCCTCAATACCAACAAGATTTCACTCCTTCTCGGAAAAAGAGTAGGGCTTGTGACAAACCACACAGGCGTGGATGGGAAATTAAGACCGACAGTCTCTTGTCTTAAGGAAAAAGCAAAAGAGGGAGGATACCAAGTTACAGCCTTCTTTGCCCCAGAACATGGCCTGACAGGCGCACACCACAACTCTGAAAAAGTGGAACATGCTAAGGACAAAGATGGTATCCCCATCTTCAGTCTCCATGGATCTGCCACCCGCCCCACCCCCGATATGCTGAAAGAGGTAGATATCATTCTCTACGATATCCAAGATATTGGTTGCCGCTCGTATACCTATGCCACAACTCTTTTCTACGTGATGGAAGAGGCGGCAAAACACCACATTCCCGTGGTAGTTCTCGACCGCCCTAACCCCATGGGAGGTCTTCTGATTGACGGACCTATGCTCGAGGAAAAGTGGCGCTCTATGGTAGGCTACATTAACGTTCCCTACTGTCATGGGATGACAATCGGTGAGCTTGCCCTCTTTTTCAATGGCGAGTACAAAATTGGCTGTGAGCTACATGTTATCCCTATGAAAGGCTGGCACAGAGAGATGCTTTACAAAGACACAGGTCTGACTTGGATTCCAACAAGCCCACAGCTTCCCGAGAATGACACCCCCTTTTTTTACCCCACGACAGGCATTTTAGGAGAGCTTCAGATCTTAAATATCGGGATAGGCTATACTCTTCCCTTTAAAATCGTGGGAGCGCCATGGATTGATGCAGAAAAATTTGCAGATAGTCTTAACAAGCAAAAGTTTCCGGGGGTCCACTTCCAGCCTTTTTATTATAAACCCTTTTTTGGTCGCTTTGCACAAAAAGACTGCCAGGGGGTGTTGATTGTACTAGAAGACCCAAAGGTTTACAAACCTGTATCTACACAATTTCTTATCCTTGGCATGCTCAAAAGCCTTTATCCAGAGCAATTTCAGGTTGCGCTGAAAGAAGTAAAGCATCGCAAGGAGATGTTCCACAAAGTGAATGGGACGGAAAAAGTTTACAATACTCTTGTGGATGAGCCCTTTGCTGTCTGGCCACTTAGACGCTTGCATGAAGAGGAGAGGAAACAATTCTACCATACCCGCAAAAAATACCTGCTTAAAGAGTACGCTTAAGCAGTCACTCATTTGCCTAAGATTTAGCAGTTGAGACAAGTATTTGCTAAAAAACGCTTTCCCCTCTTGACAGATAACGGGTGCGGCGGTTACTATTTCCTCTACCAAGCAAGAATTCTTTTTAAGGAGAACCCATATGACGAAAACCAGTATTAAACCTCTCGGTAACCGAGTCCTCATCAAAAGATCTAAAGCGAAATCTACTAAAGGAGGCATCCTTCTCCCTGATTCAGCACAGGAAAAACCAAAAGAAGGGGAAGTCATCGCCGTTGGTCCCGGTAAAATAAGTGATCGTGGCGTCCTCGAAACTCCCTCTGTTCGAGTGGGTGATGTTGTTCTTTTTGGCTCCTATGCAGGAACAGAAGTAAAAAATTCAGGCTCTGAAGATGAAGAGCTCCTCATCATGAACGAAGATGAAATCATGGGCATTTTGTCCAAATAAAGAAAGGAGCGAATGAAAATGAGCAAAATGCTGCAATTCAAAGAAGAAGCTCTCAAATCGATTTTGCGAGGCGTGAAAAAACTTGCAAAAGCAGTGAGTGTAACTCTCGGTCCTAAAGGGAGAAACGTTGTTATCAACAAAGGTTTTGGGGCTCCTCTCTCAACAAAAGACGGTGTCACCGTTGCTAAAGAGGTCGCTCTCAAAGACAAATTTGAAAACATGGGAGCCCAGCTTGTTAAAGAAGTGGCAGCCAAAACTTCTGATGTCGCTGGCGATGGAACAACGACTGCGATTGTTCTGGCGGATGCGATTTTCTCCGCAGGAGTAAAAAACGTCACAGCTGGCACAAACCCTATGGTGATCAAAAAAGGGATCGATAAGGCCGTTGAGACTATCATCGAAGCCCTGTCCAAAATGGCAACTCCCATCAATAGCAAAGAAGAAATCAAACAAATTGCTGCGATCTCCGCAAACAATGACAGCGAAATTGGGCAAATCATTGCCGATGCTATGGAGAAAGTGGGTAAAGATGGGATTATCTCCGTCTCTGAGGCAAAAGGGATCGATACAACTCTCGAAGTTGTAGAAGGACTCTCTTTCGACAAGGGGTACCTCTCTCCCTATTTCATTACAAACCCCGAAACGATGAAAGTAGAGCTAGCGAGCGCCAAGATCTTGATCGTGGACAAAAAGCTCTCCACAGCAAAAGATATCGTTCCCATCTTGGAAAAGGTAGCTGAGAAAAACAGCCAGCCGCTTCTCATCATCGCAGAAGATGTGGATGGAGAAGCCTTAGCAACTCTTGTTGTCAACAAAGTAAAAGCAGGGCTTGCTGTCTGCGCTGTGAAAGCACCAGGCTTTGGGGACCGTAAAAAAGAGATGCTAGAAGATATCGCTATTCTCACTGGGGCAACGGTTGTCTCTGAAGATGTGGGCCTCAGCCTTGAAAACGTTGGCCTTGAAGTTCTTGGACGTGCGAAAAACATTAAGATCGCAAAAGATGAAACGACGATCGTCGATGGAGCAGGTGATCCTAAAAAAATCAAAGCAAGAATTGCTGAGATTAAAGGACAAATCGAGAGGTCTACTTCCGATTACGACAAGGAGAAGCTAGAAGAGCGTCTGGCAAAGATCGGCGGCGGTGTTGCGATCATTCTTCTGGGCGCTGCCACAGAAACAGAACTCAACGAGAAAAAAGCGCGCGTAGAGGATGCTCTTCATGCCACGAGAGCCGCTGTCACAGAAGGGATTATCCCAGGCGGGGGAGTAGCTCTCTTAAGAGCTGTGAAAGCACTTGATAACTTGCAGCTTGAAGGCGATGAAGCTATCGGTCTTGGTATCATCCGCGATGCCGTAAGAGCACCAGCTACCATGATTGCCAATAACTGCGGTAAGCCTGGAACTCTCATTGCTGAAAAGATCTACGAGTCAAAAGGTGCCTTTGGCTACAACGGACTTACAGATGCCTTTGAAGACCTTGTAAAAGCAGGCGTCATCGATCCAGTTCTTGTAACAAAGAACGCACTTAGAAATGCAGCCTCCATAGCTGGACTGCTCCTTACTACGGCTGCCATGGTTACGGATAAGCCGAAACCAAAAGCGGAAGTTCCGACAGGAATGGGCGGCGGCATGGGCGGAATGCCCGGCATGGGTGGTATGGGTGGTATGGGTGGTATGGGTGGAATGGGTGGAATGTTCTAATCCAAGCAAGGGGGGCAGCTGTCTGCCCTCCTTTCTTCATATCCTTCTACAAATCAAGCAGGCTAAAACATCTTTTCTAGATCATGCAGGTGTTTCGGACTGCTGATCAAGATCACTGTATCTCCCGGAGATAAAATGCTCTCATCTGTTGGAATCAAGTTCCGTCCCCTATTTTGGATCATCCCAAAAAGCAGATCTTGAGGAAGTAGTTGCTTTAACTCTGCAAGCGGAATCCCTGCCAGCTTTGACTTGTGGGAAACGCTCATCTCAAAGACCTCAGCCTCATTTTCATAAAGGCCACCGATAGAAGTCACGTTTCCAAAGAGAGCAAGAGATAGAATACGGCTTCCTGTTGCGACTAGAGGCTGCACCACATGCGACAGCCCGGTGTCTTTAGCTAAAGATGCAAGAGTGGGATCGGTGATACTAACAATCGTCTGCATACAACCTGCTTTCTTAACCAGTGTTCCTGCCAAAATATTTGTTTCATCATGTGAAGTGCAAGCGATAAACACATCCACACTCCCCAGTTTTTCAGATTCAATAAACTGAAAATCTGTCCCTTCATGGTGAATGATATGGCATCCCTTTAGACTATCTCTTAGCTCTCTGCATCTTTTATAATCGTTATCGATGATACGCAAGTTAAAGTGGTCCTTCTCAAGCATCTTAGCCAAGTTGTAGCCTGTTTGTCCTCCCCCTAGGATCGCAATGCTCTTAACCGCCTTAGAAGGAACATCTAGATAGGTGTGCACTTGCTGAACCGCTTCTCTTTCTCCTAAGAAGGTGATCTCATCCCCTGGATAGATATGATCATCATCTTTCGGGAAAACCACCCTTTTTGAAAGCTTACCCGTTACAAGGCCCTGCGCAGCTCCCCTTCGGCAAATGAGAGCAACCATCAGGTTCTCTGGCAGCTTGAGCTCTTTAATCGGTTTTAACTCATGACGCCATGTGGTTGGGACCTCAAGTGTCCTAAGCTGCAAAGAACCATGCGCGAGGATGTCTACAAATAAGGAACCAGGCGTGATTAAATATTTATAAATTTCACTTGCTACAAGCATCTCGGGACCAAGAAAATAGTCTACCGAAAAAATCCGTGCTAGATCAAGGCGAGTCTGATTTAAGTACCGCCGATTTCTTACCCGAGCAATTGTTTTTGGATATCCCAAATTTTTGGCTAGAGAACAGCTAACAAAGTTGGCTTCATCGTTTCTTGTCATTGCAATCAAAAGCTCGGGGGAAAACTTGAGGAGCTCTTCTAAAATGCGAATGCTTGTGCCTTCCCCCTGTATAATCTCAACATCTTGCTCTCCTGCGATTTCAGCAAGTTTTTTCCCATCTGGATCTACTAAAATCACTTTTTGTTTTTCCTTGGAGAGTAGGGATGCAACATACGTGCCAACCTCATCCAAGCCTACAATCACAATGGCCATACCCTATACATAGAGCAAAATAGTTGGAAATAAAAGAAAAACCCCTATAACCTTATTTCTTATGCGTAAGACCTTCATTTTCATGCTACTAGTTCAACCTCTCCTTGCAGAATCATCCTACGAGATCAACTGGGATGAGGCAAAAACTAGGCCTGTCTGTATAGAAAGCCACCTAAATGGCAGATTGCTCAAAAAGGACATTTTGGTCTGGGAAGAGGAAAACTCCAAAACTCCCGCAGCGCATCTTGTTGAAAATGAAAAAGGTGAAGTCGTCTCTTATCATAAGATCAAACGTGACAAACAAGGGCGCCTTTTAGAAGTTACCCTCTACGGCAACCTGACCGGCCGAGGCAAGCCCGTCATCGCTTTGGATGACAAGCAGCAAGTTGCGGATCCAGAGGTTGAAAAGTACACAGTCGCCTATCGCTATGAAGGGGAAAGGCTTGCAGAAATTTGCGAAGATAACGGCAAGAATATCCTCTACCTCTACGATCCCCTTCTCAATAAATTAGATGCAAAACTTGTCCGAGAAGGGGAGAGGATTATACACCGTACTTTTTACCTCTACGACACAGAGGGAAACTGTATTGAAGAAATCTTAGACAATGGATGTATGCCTTCTCGCACTGACCTTACTTCTGTCACCTGGCAGCATACCATGAAAAATAAGACGCTAGGACAAGAGATTGATCAAATCGATTTTGTTGACAGCAGTCCAGGAAACGATCTACCTCCCCTTGATGCCACTTTGCTTCTCCGAGCCGAAAAGGGCGGTTCTCTAGTCCAAGAAGATCTCTACGATCCAGAGGGGCTGTGCAAACGCTCTAAGCTTCTTGACTATGAAAATGGAAAACAAATCTCCCTTCTTGATTCTGAGGGGATTTTTGAGGAGAGAACTCTAGATGACAGGGGGTGTCTTCTTTCTCTGAATACAACATTTTCTGGAGGGATAGAGACAACAATTTTTGATACAGAAGGGCGTCTTCTACAAAAAGATGTGCTCTTAGATACAGGAGAAAGGAGCAGGCGTACACGGGCCTACAACGAAGATGGGCAGTGCGTTTCCATCACAGATGAATGTGGAAACAAAACTCTTTTTGAGTACGATTCACTCAAGCGCCTTATCAAAATCACCTATCCCGAGGTTGAAGGACAGATCTTTACAGAGGAAATGGCCTACGATCTCAATCACTGCGAAGTCGCAAGAAAAGATATGAATGGCTACGTTACACATTCGGAATATAACACACGCAAACAGCTGACAAAAAGGCTCTATCCTGATGGGAGAAAGGAAGAGTTTTTCTATGATCTCTCTGGAAAATTGCAAAATAGCACGCCCATTCTGTCTTTAGAAACAAAGTCTTCCCTTAGCCTAACGCAACAGGAAGAAAAACCTCTTCACACCGAATATTTCTATGGAAAAACAGGGGTCACGGTGGGAGAAGTCTTCAAAAATGGCACAACCCAAATAAAGAGCTACGATGCCCTAGGAAGGATACGCTCTCTGGTCACAAGGGGCCTCTTCGGCACTATCCTCCTCACAGAAGAATTTGCTTGCGATGGAAATGGGAATATCATCGAAAGGAAAAGAACAGATTCTCTTGGCAAATCAGTGATCACAAGAGCAAAATATGGCCCTATGAACCGTCTAGAAGAGATCATAGAAGATCCAGATACGCCTCATGAAAAAGTAACATCTTACGAGTACACAAGTTCAGGGAAGTTAGATACAATCAGAAAGCCAAACGGCATCAGCCTGATCTATGAATACGATGAGTCTGAACGGATCTCTTCTTTCTTAGCCTCCGATGCAAGCTTTGCATATCGTTTCACCTACGATGAAGCAGACCGAATCATAGGTATCCAAGACTTAATTAAGCAGACGCAAACCCTACGAGAGTATAGTAAAGAAGGCTACCTTTTAAAAGAGGTGCTTGGAAATGGTCTTTTCCTCGAAAATACGTATGACGAAAAAGGGCGCAGAAACAAAATTGTTTTTCCTGATGGTTCGGAAATTCGCTACCACTACGAAGGAGAACTCCTGTCCTTTGTTCAAAGAGTGCAAAATGAAGGAGCTGTTTCTTATACACACTCTTACAAAAGCTATTCACCCGAGGGGCATCTTCTTCTTTCTGAAATGATAGGGGAAGCAGGAGAAATCTCTTACGGGTGGAAAAATGGAAAAGCCTGTCTTCTTACCTCGCCCTATCTTAGTGAAGTAAATCTTGACACTCCCACAGAAAAAACCCTACATCACGATCTTTTTGATGCCTTTGAAAATGTCTATGCCTACGATGAGTTAGGGCAACTGATCGAAGAAGAAGGAATGTTCCAAAAAAAATACCCTTTTAATGCGCATGGAGAGTCTTTGGAAAGGGAGGGTTTTCTCTTTGATCTCCAAGGAAACTTGGTGGAAAAGAGGGAGGGTGGGACCCTGAAAAAGTATCACTATGATGCTTTAGATCGTCTTATACAGGTGGAGACTCCAGGAAAAGAGTGTATTACACACACCTACGATGCTTTTTCCCGAAGACTACAAACAGAAAGAACCTCCTTTGAGGCTGACACAAAGGAAACGATCTACTACCTCTACGATCATTACAACGAAATAGGCGCGTTTGCCTCTCTTGATCACCCAATAGAACTTCGCGTACTCGGCCTCGGGTATGGAGCTGAAATTGGAGCTGCTGTCGCCCTGGAAATCGGGGGGAAGGTTTATGCGCCTGTGCACGATTTGCGTGGTAATGTGGCTTGTCTTGTTGACATCGAAAACAAAAAGGCCATAGAAACGATCCGGTATGCCGCCTTTGGAGAGAAGGTCATTCTCAATGAACAAGGACAAATCAAAAAAAATTCCTTAACCAGCTGGCACTTGGCCGGTAAGCGAAGTGAATCAAATGATGATCTCATCTTCTTTGGAAAAAGGTACTATAGCCCGACACTCTGCTGTTTTGTCTCAAAAGATCCTCTGTATGATTTCGACCATCCGAATCCTTATGTGTATGCAAGAAACAGCCCCCTTATTCGCACAGATCTCTACGGTCTTTTTTCTCTTCCCTCTACCCTAGGAGAGCTTTGGACTGTTATAGGAAATGCTATAGAAACTGTGCCAGGCCAGATCAAACGCTTGCCTAGCATCTACTACCAGGAGATCGGCAAGATCTACCGCTATCGCGACTCGCTCGAAACAATGGCCAAAGAGATCTTTGGACCTACGTTCTTTATTCTGACAGGGACAGTTTCAAGCGGGGCAACCCAAGGAGTCATAGGTCTTGGAGAAATCGGTGATGAGGTCCGCGTAACATACATCAACGGAATCCTCAACGCAAACAGTGATTGCAAGGAAATGGCAGGACAGATCTCAAAAATACACGGAAATGTCAATGTCCATTACGCCCTTAAAACAACAGAGGGTTGGTGTTGGGATCTTTTGAAGGCAGCTATGATTAAAATGGGGTATATCCCCCCAGAAGCCATTGAGCTTGCTACCATGTGGAAAAGCCTTATTGAAGAAACAGGAGGCATTGAAGGTCATGGAAAAATCATCCATTATGCCCATAGCCTAGGTGGTACTATTACAAATACAGCAGGACTTCTCCTTAGCCCCGAGGAGCTTAGTAAGATTACGGTGTGTTCTCTTGGTTCTGCCACGATGATCTCCCCTAGTAGCTTTGGCAAGGTAACAAACTATGTAAGTAGGCGAGATGGCGTATGTTTAACTGATCCTATGGGATACTATTCAGGTGCCCTAAATCCCCATGGGAGTAACGTGGTATTTGTGGGATCCCTGGGACAAGGATTTCCTTTCATTGACCACCTCTTGACAAACGAGACGTATTGGAGCATCATAGATTCTCTTGGTAAAGAATTTATTGAAGAGTTCGGGGCAGTAAAAACACTTGAGAATTAAGAGGAAAAACCTCATTCTTTTGGCTTATCCGCACCGGTAGCTCAGTTGGATAGAGTGCTTGGCTACGAACCAAGAGGTCAGAGGTTCGAATCCTCTCCGGTGCAATGGCATTGAAGATTGTCAATTTTCCCACGGGTCCTCTTTCAACAAATACTTATATCATTTACTGTACAGAGACCCGCCTTGCTGCCGTCGTGGACCCTGGATTACAATGTCATGGCCGAGTAGATGAATTTATTCGAAAATTCGACCTTATTCCCCAAAAAATTCTCCTTACGCACAGTCACTGGGATCACTTTGGGGACGCGGCTTTTTTAAAAGAAGAGTATGACATTCCTCTCTATGTCCACAAGATGGATGCTGAAAACGTAGAAGATCCCGGGGCTGATGGCCTTCCTCTCTTTTATCCTATTAAAGCATGTCTCCCCGACTCTCTGCTAGAAGATGGGCAGCTTTTACAGCTTGGCAATCACACTTTACAAGTAATCCACACGCCGGGGCACTCTCCTGGCGGCGTTTGTTTCTACTGCAAAGAAGAAGGAGTTCTCCTGTCAGGAGATACTCTTTTTAAAGGAACGATGGGAAGGGTGGATTTTCCAAGTGCGTCTCCTGATGCTATGTCTCTATCACTTAAAAAACTGAGCAAGCTTCCAGCAGACACGAAAGTGTATCCTGGCCACGGCAATTCCACAACGATCGGAGCTGAATCCTGGATTGCCAATACCAATGCTTAGCTCGTATGGCAGATAGGGGCTTTTGATTCATTTTAAGGTTTAAGGCTTGTAAGGTAGTCGTAGAGGTCCGATTCGGTTGTGATCAGCATCATGTTGTACATAAGACAAACCGAGATCATGGCATCCATAAGCTCCTTTGTACCTACGCCAGGGGCACAAAGAGCTGCTAAGTTTCCAATCTGCTTTTGCTGTTCTACAAGATGTAAACCAATCTGGTAATCTTGCAAACTAAACCCCTCCTCCTTGACGCGAAAGAAAAGAAGCTGCTGTTCGAAAAGAAGCGCTTGAATCGCATAATAGAGCCCCTGCGACCCTTCGGGCGGCTGTCCCAAGTACTCAATCAGCTCAGGAAGCTGCCTGAAATAATACCCCTTATTGAACTCTCCCCTCTCAGACTCGCCAAAAAGTACAATTGTCTGCGCGTCTTTCACTCTCACCTACCAAAACGGTTACTATCTGCATAAAAAGCAGAGCTTCCTAGACCTGATTCAATCGCAAGAAGCCTATTGTATTTGGCAACGCGGTCCGATCTTGAGAGCGAACCTGTCTTGATTTGCCCCGTATTACAAGCTACAGCTAAATCAGCAATGAACGGATCTTCTGTCTCTCCACTCCTATGGGAGATGATTGTTGTGTAGCCATGGTCCCTTGCCATCTGAATGGCTTCAAGAGTTTCCGATAGAGTGCCAATCTGATTCAATTTGATGAGCACAGAGTTTGCCACTCTCTTTTCTATGCCCTTCTGGATAAACTTACGATTTGTCACGAAAAGATCATCTCCCACAAGCTGGATTTTAGTTCCTAGCCGCTCTGTTAAAAGATGCCATCCTTCCCAATCTTCTTCTGCCATCCCATCTTCAATGGAATCGATCGGATAGTGATTCACAAGATGTTCTAAATACTCACAGAGCTGCTCGGATGTGCGCTCTTTCCCTGACTTTTTCTCTTTGTAAGTTTTTGTCTTTTTGTCATAAAATTCTGTCGATGCACAGTCAAGAGCAAGAGATATTTGCTTGCCTGGGGTAAACCCTGCCTTTGTTATGGCAGTAAGAAGAAATTCTAGGGCCTCTTCTGCGCTCTCTAACCTTGGAGCAAATCCTCCCTCATCTCCAACCGCTGTCACGTGCCTTTTTTGCTTTAATAGTTTCTTCAAAACATGAAACACTTCTGAGCCAAAGCGTATAGCCTCCCGAAAGGAAGGTGCGCCGCGAGGACGAATCATAAACTCTTGAAAGTCAAGAAGGTTGTCTGCATGCGCACCGCCGTTGATGACGTTAATCATCGGGCAGGGAAGAGTGCATGAAAAAGTACCTCCTACATAGCGATACAGAGGAAGCTGCACAGTCTGCGCTCCTGCCCTTGCGACTGCAAGAGAAACCCCCAAAATCGCATTGGCCCCAAAACGGGATTTATTTTCTGTCCCATCCTCATGAATCATGAGCTGATCAAGACGAGTCTGATCAAGCACATGTTCACCTATGAGCAGCTGGCTTAAAAAGTGATTTACATGGGAGACGGCCCTAGAGACGCCCTTGCCAAAATAGCGACCTGGATCTCCATCCCGGAGCTCAAGCGCTTCGTTTGCACCTGTCGAAGCACCTGATGGCACAGAAGCTTTAGCCAACACTCCCTTATCCGTTGTAACCGTCACTTCCAGGGTGGGGTTCCCTCGTGAATCAAGAATCTCCAATGCTTGTAAAGTTCGTATATAGGCCATAGTTTTACCATACCCAAAGTTTGTTACACGTGCTATCTTTTTTTATGCTTTCCCTTTGTTTCCTCCATTAGGGCCATGTAGGATGAAAAACGTAGGGGGGAGATTTTTCCCTCAGAAAGGGCCTTTTGTACGGCACACCCTGGTTCATGAATGTGGGAGCAATCAGGATAGCGACATTCGTGGGAAAATTTTTGGATCTCATCGAAGTAGTGACGGATTTTGTTTTCTTCTAACTCCCAAACACCAAAGCTTTTTACACCAGGGGTGTCAATCACATACCCTCCACACTCAAGGGGTAGAAGCTGCGCTCTTGTTGTGGTGTGAGATCCTTTTTCTGTTGCCTCCACAACAGAGCCTACAAGTAGCTTAGAACCCGTTACTGCATTAATAAGAGAAGATTTACCAACACCCGACTGCCCAGAAAAGACAGAAGCCTTCCCCGCCATTATATCTAAAAGACTCTCTAACCCCTCACCTGAATAACTACTCACAGGCAGAACGAGGACATTTGCCTCTCTATATATTTTACAAAACTCGGCGAGCAGCTCCTTATCCTCACGTTCTGTCAACAAATCAATCTTATTAACGACTACGATCGGTTTCATACCCCCCATTTCAGTGGCAATGATATAGCGATCCACAAGAGAGGGCTTCAGCGCAGGCTTAGTGACGGAGGTGGTGATCAAGACCTGATCAATATTTGCAGCAAGAATCTGTTCTTTTTTTCGAGAAAGGTTATCTGCCCGGGAAAGAATGGTTTTTCTGGGCTCGATTGTATGAATCACCCCAACTTCTGGGCCAATTTTATCAAAGAGGACAAAATCCCCTACAGCAATGAGATTTTTTTGCAAATTCTTCTCTTTTTTCATCACGCCGCGCAAGGTGCAGGTAAATACCTTGCCCTCATGATCTACGAGAATCTCTTGCGATAAAATAGAAAGAACCCTTCCCTTCAATTCTTTTCCCTCAGTGCATACATTAAAATACCCCCAGCGATCGCGACATTTAACGATTCCATATCTCCCTTCATAGGCACCTGAACAGATGTAAACGCTTGGAGCGCTTTTTTTGACACCCCTAGCGATTCAGAGCCTAAAAGTAAAAGTCTTTTCTTGGCAACTCCCACATTCTCAGGAAGCGCTCCTTCCATATGGGCAACAAGGACTTGTATTTTCTTCTCCTCTACAAAGGCAACTAAATCTTCCCATGAACCCTGGCAAAGAGGAATTCTAAAGGTTGCGCCCTTAGCACTCCGCAGCGCTTTATCATTGAAGGGATCGCAGCAATGAGGAAGAAGAAAAACCCCCTGCCAGCCAAGGGCTAAAGCGGTGCGTAAAAGAGACCCCAGATTACCAGGGTCGGAAATTCCATCCAAAGCAAGAAGATAGTTTCCCTTTAAAGCAGCACTTTTGGGTATCTCTACTTCGGCGATAATTCCCTCAGGAGACTTTGATCCTGCAATTTTCTCTAAAACCTGCTGAGAAATAAGGTAGCGGTGACCTGTCTTTGGAAGAAGAGCTCGATCTGTGGCCAAGATGGCATGCGTCTTTTCTGTCTTGCAAACCTCTTCTACCATTTTGATCCCTTCAATCACGACTCTTTTTTGGGCATTTCGATAGCCTCGATCGGATTGGAGCTTCACCAAGTGTTTTACATAGGGATTTTGTAGCGAGGTGATCTCTTCTAACATTTTTTTAAGTTACATGGCCACTGCGGCGATTTTAGCAGTTTTTTTATCACTTCATCTACGCAGTGTAGGTTATTATTCACACAAATTCTCTCCGATTCTCTCAGAAGCTTGCCTAAAATAGGGCCAGGCTTAATTCCTAGGGTTCCTAGCACTGAGGAGTCTACAAGGGGCCGTTTTTTACGAATCCTTTCAATATGTTCAAAAAGATCTACTTGTTGTTTTTCATGAAAATGCAAAAAATTCATACACTCTTCATGAGCAAGTTTTACAGCAGCGCACTCTAAAAAAAGCTCGGTGTCAGGATGCGCATAAAACCTTGCCCAATCGACCGGCTCTAGTTCATTCCGGGGCTTGGCTAAAAATTCGGAAGAGCGATAGAAAAATTCCACAAGTTTTAAGTCACGGCTTGAAATGCGAAGACTTTTGCCAATCTCGAGCTGCTCTTCTAGAGAGCGCTCTTGAAAAAGCTCCATGATAAAAATGATGGTAGGGGTTTTTTCGGGAAAGTGGGAAAACCACTGTGTTGCCTCTTTGATTTTCTCAAGGGAAGTCTCTTTGAGGCAGGGAAAGATGACAGACAAGAGGTGAAGGCTGTGCATAAGGCAAAGAGCCTCGTGAAAGTCTGAATGCATTCGCATCTTCTCAAACTCTTGCCAGATCCTTTCCATGGAGACTGCTGGAAGGAGTTTACAAGCCATTGCCTCAATAGCCTTTTTTGTCTTTTCCTCTATCTCATAGTGGAAACGGCATGAAAAACGCACAGCTCGTATCATCCGAAGGCGGTCTTCCCCAAATCGCTCGTTTGGATCGCCAATCGTGCGGATCACCCCTCGTCTTAGATCTTCCATACCACCTACGTAGTCAAGCACTTCTAAAGTCAAAGGATCGTAAAACATGCCATTGATTGTAAAATCACGCCTTAGGGCATCTTCTTTGGGGTTAGAATATTCGATCTTATCTGGTTTTCTTCCGTCGCTATAGGTGAAGTCTTTGCGGAATGTTGAGATCTCAAATTCCATTCCATCCAAAATCACCATGATGACTCCGAACGCAGCTCCTACAGGAATAGTTTTGTCAAAGAGCTGCATAATTCTTTCGGGAGGGGCATCGGTTGCTATGTCGATGTCACCTGTGGGATGGTGCAGGATGACATCCCGTACCCACCCTCCTGCAAAATAAGCAATAAAACCTGCTTCTTTTAGCTTTTTCACAATCGAAGTGGCTGCCTCTTGCACGTCCATATCTTGCATTGTAGCCCTTCTCCTTAAAAAACAAAATCAAGAAAAAGAAGAATGGGTGGTCACTTGGGTTTGAAGGACCTCAGCAAGGTGGGGATAGTTTTCTTCTTGAAGCGCCGTTAAAGGAAGACGGCACTCAGGAGTCATCCTACCATGCAGCGCGAGCATGGCTTTGATAGGGATCGGATTAGATTCCAGACCTAAGGCATTAAAAAGAGGAGAAAATTTTGCCTGGAGATGACAAGACCTCTCGAGCTCTCCTTCTCGTATCGTATTCACAAATTCCTTAAGTTCCCTTGGAATCAAATTGCTTGCCACCGAGATCACTCCGTGTCCTCCTAAGCTAAGTATCGGAAGAGCCCACTCATCATCTCCACTCAAAAGCGAAAAGCTTGTGTTTTTTTGTGCGATATTTGTCAAAATCTCTTGAACTTGCGTAAAATCTTTAGCTGACTCTTTGACACCGACAATACCCTCGACATGAGAAAGCATTTCGAGTGTTTTTGCTGTCATATTACACCCAGTCCTCTTAGGTACATTGTACACACAGATGGGAATGTCTACTTTTGCTGCAACTTGGGAGAAGTGCGCATAGAGACCGTGCTGCATGGGGCGATTATAATAAGGCACAACAACAAGAGCTACATCTACGCCAAGAGACTGTGCCCAGCTAGTTTTTTCGATAGTTGACTCTGTACAATTTGTTCCTGTTCCGCACAGAATAAGGGTTTTTCCTTTGCCCATTTCTACGCAAAGACGAACAATTTTTTCCTGCTCCTGCAAAGTAAGCGTAGCAGCTTCTCCTGTTGATCCCAGGGCTAGAATTCCGTCCACTCCCGCTTCAATCTGGAAAGAGATGTGCTCTGCAAGAGCTGAAAAATCCACCCTCCCTTCTTTAAAAGGCGTTACAAGAGCAGTGATTAACCCTTCTAGCTTTACGTGAGAGGCTTCCATACCCATATTTTAGGCAAAGTTTATAAAAGAGGCAATAATTGTGTTGACTAAAGGGGAAAAAATTCCTATATTGCCGGTGTTGACCGAAGCGAAAGTTAGCCTCACAGGATATAGAGCATGCTGAAAACGCAGAGCGCAATCTCTCATAAAGGTTTTGTAGACAAGTTTATCCAGAGACAGAGCCATTTAAGCCTACCTGTGCAAGGAAAAAAGATTGCACCCCTAAAAAACGGCCCCAAAGCAACAGCTGGCAAGGTCACAAGCGCTGTCAGCGGCTTTTCAAGCATAGAGTATCTGCGTGCTATGGAATTTATGATCGCGCAAGATATGTATAACCCCGCCATTCCTCTAGATAGCTGCTGGAAATTTGATATGATGGGCGCAAGTCTCTCTACAGTTAAGCAGCTTATTGAACAACTAGAAAAACGTGGCTTTCTCGCAGAACTCGAGGAGGTCTCCGCCCTTTTAGGAAGTTCTAAACAGAAAGATGAGATAAGTCTCCACGCCTTCTTGCGAGTCTCGTTTCCTGAAAAAATGCCTCAAAACACCTCAACCAGCCCCGAGTTTACGGCTCCTAAAATGCTTGCCCTCCGGCATGAATATGCCAGAGCCAAAAAGGGGCCTGGCATAAGGTTTCAGAAGAAAAACGACGGAAAAATGAAGCTCCATCAAATTACCGCTTGTTTAGAAAAGATTAACCTTCTTGGTTTAAAAGTTCGCAACTGGTGCTTTGATGTCTCGACAGTCACCGAGGTGGGACTGCAACAAATCCAAAACGAGCTCGTCCATGGCGGTTTTCAAGCTACTCTTAGTAAGTCGTTTAGAGCAAGCCAAAGAGTCGGCGATGAGTTTTCTGTTGTTACCAAACAGTACCTAACCATCACCCTCCCTCCCCGAAAAACGGGAAGTTTACCGAGCAAAGAGCACTGAACAGAACCTGCATTGACAGCAAGTAGAAGGCGTGCTAAGAAAAAGTATGGGATATGAGCCGATTGAAAACTACGGTCTCATCGGGGACCTCTCGTCTGTTGCCCTGGTGGGCATGAATGGTTCGATCGACTACATGTGCTTTCCTGAGTTTGATTCCCCCTCCATCTTTGCAGCACTCCTTGATGATAAAAAAGGGGGGAGCTTCCAAATTACCCCCTCCCTTCCGGGTGCGCGCCAAAAGCAAAGCTATCTCCCTGATTCGGCCATCTTGCGTACAAGGTTTCTTTGCCCAGGCGGTGTTGCAGAGATTTCTGACTTCATGGTGATTGGAAAAAAAGGAAGTCCACAGGCTTTAATTCGCCGTGTCAAGGCCCTGCGGGGGGAAATCTCTTTTAGAATGGTCTGCCACCCTCGCTTTGACTATGGGAGACAAGAACATACAGTAATTTTGGGCAAGGAGGAAGCAACCTTTTTTCCGAGTAGCCCGGAGCTTGTTCCTATCCGCCTTTGGTCTAGTCTCCCTTTGCAAGAACAAGAAGGGGCTGCCGTTGCAGATTTTGCCCTTTCGGTAGGACAAAAAGCCTATTTCATTCTCGAAACAGCAGGACCTGCTGAAAAACCCTCCGTGCCCATTTCTGAGTATGTAGTTTCCTCCTTCAAAGAAACCGTGAATTTTTGGAGCCATTGGGTGAGCAAAAGCCACTACAAGGGCAAATGGCGAGAAGAAGTGCAGAGGTCTGCTATTACCCTCAAGCTTCTCACTTCGAGAAAGTATGGATCAATCGTTGCAGCGCCAACCTTCAGCCTGCCCGAAGAAATTGGAGGGAGCAGAAATTGGGACTATAGGTTTACCTGGATCCGAGATGCTTCTTTTACCCTCTACGCTCTTATTCGGCTAGGACACATCGAGGAAGCTGCAGATTTCATGAAGTGGATAACAGATCGTTGCAATGAGCTTACGCCTAGCGGTTCACTGCAGCCGATGTATTCCTTAAGTGGAGGGCCGGTTCCCCTTGAGCAGACACTACCCAACCTAGAAGGATATAGAAGATCAAGCCCAGTACGAATTGGGAACGCAGCTCACTCTCAGCTGCAATTAGACATCTATGGTGAGCTTATGGATTCGATCTATCTCTACAATAAATACGGAGAGCCCATCTCCTATGACCTGTGGAAAAACTTAATCCCCCTTCTTGATTATGTGTGCCTAAATTGGAGAAACAAGGATGAAGGAATATGGGAAGTGCGGGATGGGCAGCATGACTTTCTCTACTCAAAGCTTATGTGCTGGGTTGCGCTTGATAGAGGGATACGAATTGCCAAAAGGCGTTCTTTCCCTGGACCTACAGACAGGTGGCGGCAAGAAAGAAATGCCATCTATCTAGAAATTTTCGAAGGGTATTGGAGCGAAAAAAAGAAAGCCTTTGTCCAAAAAAAAGGGTCAGAAGAGTTGGATGCTTCTGTTCTACTGATGCCTCTTGTTCAGTTCATAAGCCCTACCGATCCCAAATGGCTTTCTACCCTAGAGGCTGTGGAAAAAGAGCTTACGGATGATTCTCATGTATATCGCTATAAAAATCACGATGGATTAGACGGAAAGGAGGGTACATTCAATATGTGCTCTTTTTGGTTTGTGGAGTGTCTTGCAAGAGCAGGTGATGTGAGAAAAGCTGAGCTTCTCTTTGAGAAAATGCTCAGCTATTCGAATCACCTAGGTCTTTTTGCAGAAGAGATTGGGTTAAGTGGTGAGCAGCTTGGCAATTTTCCACAAGCCTTTGTCCATCTTTCCTTAATCAGCGCTGCAGTTAATATCGACTACCAGCTCTCTAAACATTAGACATCTATTAGAATTGCAAATTTTCAAGCCTGGCGTCAATTGCAAATTTAGAGTTTGCCGTCCATGGAGAGAAGGATCGCAATACCGCGGGTAGCCTCAAAATTGGCAAGAACAATATTTGTCGCCATTAAAATCGGAACTGAAAGAAACATCCCCAAAATACCCCAGATACTGCCCCACACCGCCAAAGAAAGAACAATCACAAGACCACTCAATTGAAAAGATCGCCCCATCACCTTTGGCTCAACGATGCTGCCAAAAAGAAACTGGATCAAAATTAAAGATACAGTCACAATTGCAAACGGAACGAGAGTGTCGAATTGCAAAAATGCAATCAGGCAAGGAAAAAAAGTTGCTACAATCGAACCTATCGCTGGGATAAAATTCAAAACAAAGATCAAAATCGCAAAAAACCCAGGGAAATCAACTCCCATCAAAATCAAGACAATATAACTGCAAAGGGCCGTCAAGATACTAAAAGCTGTCTTCATCCATACATAAGACTGAAGCTGCCCCGTAATCTTATTTAAAAGTGCAAGTGCATTCTGTCTCCTCTCTTCTGTTTGGCAAAATGCTCTTAATTTTGCAGGAAAAAACCGATGTTCGATCAGGACAAAAACTGTGTAGAGCAAAATTAGCCCCATATTGCTTGCTAAATCGGCTGCGATCAGCACAACTTGGGAAAGAAGATTGCCAAGGTCAAGATTTGCCGTATACTTAGAAAGGTCGGGCAGCTCCTGCAAGCCAAGTTGGTGGGTAAGCGCACTAGAAAGATGCTGCAGCCTCTCTTGATAAAAGTGTGCTCGCTCTCGCAGAGCGCCGATATTGTCGCTAAATCCAGCATAGAGAAGAGTTGCTGCCATAGAGAAGAAAATGAAGGTCAGAAGATACGCAAGCGGCAGGGGAATAATTTTTCCTTGAAATGTAAACCTTTGAATCAAAGACACCGTGCAGATAATAAAATACCCAATCACAACTGCAATCACAAAAGGAAGTAGAACTTTTTTACCAAGATAAAGAAGGGCAAAAAAGAGAACGGCCAAAAAGACGCTTAGGGTGACAACAACAATTTTTTGCATATCACAACTGTAAAGAATTTTGCTGAATTGTCAAAGGTTTTTTTCTGTTTAGTTTAAATTCTATTAATGTTACTATCTATTTTAAATTAATAAAGGGTTAAATTGGATTCAGAGTATTTAGTAGAAGATTTGTTTTTTTCGTATGCTTTGGGCAATCAAAAAATTGAAGCTCTCAACGGAGTAAATATGGCGCTCCCTTGTGCTAAGATTATCTGCTTCTCTGGTCCCTCGGGCTCTGGAAAATCCACGCTTCTCAATATTTTAGGTCTTATTGAAATGCCCCAAGAAGGCAGGGTTCTTCTCCGGGGTGAGAATCTTTCTCAAATGACAGAAGAGAGAAAAAATGAAATCAGGCGATACTCTATAGGATTTATTTTTCAGCAATTCCACCTCTTGCCCGTCTTCACTGCTGCTGAAAACGTAGCTTATTTTTTAAAACGGCAGGGCCTAGATGAAAAAGCAATTGATGAAAGGGTAAAAGAATCTCTTGAAGAAGTTTCTCTGTGGGAATACAGACATAAGCGCCCCCATCAGCTCAGCGGAGGACAAAGGCAAAGGGTTGCTATCGCAAGAGCTCTTGCCAAACGGCCAAAGATTCTCATTGGAGATGAGATCACTGCTAGTCTCGACCAGAAAAATGGAAAAGACATTATGAATGTCCTTGTCCGTCAAGCAGAGAAGAAAGGAACAACGATTGTGCTTGCAAGTCACGATCCGATGGTGCACGAATTTGCTGATAAAAACTATTGTCTACGAGATGGAGTCCTTGCATGCTAGCCTATCTTGCTTTTTCTAACTTATTCCGTAATGTAAGAAGAACGGTCACGGTACTGACCACCATAGCTCTCGGATCAGGAGCTCTTCTTTGTTTTAAGGGATTTAATCAAGGGATGCTAAAGCAATATAGAGACACAACGATCCATTCTCACTATGGATTTGGGCAGCTTAATACAAAAGGGTATCACGGAAAAGTTTTTGATAAGCCTTGGGAGCATTGGATAAAAAACTGGCCTGCCGTTAAAGAATACTTAGAGAAAGATCCCCATGTCACCCATATTTTTCCTCGGATCAGTTTTTCTGCCCTTCTTTCCAAAGACAAGATTTCAGTAAGTGGGCAGGGGCAGGGGATTGAAGCTAAAGAGGAATCGGCCTTTTTTCATAGCCTTGATGTGATTGAAGGCAAGGCTTTACTCGAGCAGCCAAAAGGGATGTTAATAGGTAAGGGTCTTGCAGAAGCTCTCAGAGTCAAGGTAGGCGATACAGTTAAGCTTATGGCTAGAACAAGCACAGGCAAGTATGGCTCTTCTGAATTTCAAGTGACTGGGATTTTCCATACAGGATCACAAAGTTTTGACAATCACCATTTTAGGGTCCACCTAGCAGACGTACAAGCCTTTCTTAAAACGCAATCTATTGAAAATGTCTCCCTTGGTCTTAAGGACATTGAAGATTGGGATCTTGTCGAAACTATGGTAGAAAAAGCTTTTCCAGAGCTCGATGCGGTGGCTTTTGCAGAACTTGACAAAGTGTACTACCAGCACTCTGTAGACTGGCTCAATGCGCAATTTCAGGTGATTCAGGTGATCATTCTGATGATTGTCTTGCTTGGCATTTTCAATACAACAGCGACCTCTATTCTAGAAAGAAAGCAAGAGATCGGAAATTTTCGTGCGAATGGAGAGTCAACCTGGGATGTGATGGAACTTCTTCTTTGGGAGGGGGGATTTCTTGGGATCATTGGCGCCCTGATTGGGATTACGGTGTCGCTTGCGGTTGTGAAGACAGTCGTTGCGGGGGGGGTACAGATGCCTCCAGGTCCGGGTCTGACAAAGCCTGTTTTTGTGACATTTGCCTTTGATAGCTATATGCTGCTTTCCACTTTATTTTTGACCCTGATTGCTGCACTAGTAGCCACAGCGGTATCTGCTTTCCGGGTATTGAACATGTCGATTGCCGAATCCCTGCGTAGCGCATAAAAATCACGGCTCTACCTCAGATTCAGAAACCAACTTTTCAGCTTATTTGTGTATAAGTAAAAGATTTCAATCCTGCAGTAAAGCCCCAAAGTCTGATAAATGCAAATTTTTTCAAAATATTGTTGTCTGTAGTATACTGATGATAGAGTTACAGGAAAAGAGGAGGGGTATGGGAACAGAAGCTTTACAACCTGGTGCGGATGCCTTTCTAAGCCAAATCCAGCAAGCTCAACAAGGTCTTAACGATCCAGGCAAAAGTACTACAGCTAAGTCAACGATGTTTGGGGGCAGGAAGGTCGTTGTTGGGGGCAAAGAACGCTCCATGGCAGAGCTATACAAGCACGTTACCAATTTAGGTGGAGAAGACCTCAAGCAGATTGAACAAGTTATGGCAAAATTACAAGAATTAGATGTTGGTTTATCAACGGCGCTAAAAGACAAAAAAAAATTATCGAAAGAAAAAGAAGATGGTGTCACATCAAGAGCTGGAACGAAAGCAAAGAGGGCAGCCGAAGATTA
>CAZBXE010000009.1:0-57017 GCA_964496125.1 uncultured bacterium
TTGCAAGCACTTAAAGGACACCAAAAACTTTTCTTTTCCAAAGAGCCGATTGAACAGCTCACAGAAATTCATGATGAAGGAGAAAGATCCCGTAGTTTTTATGCCAATGCCAATGCCCTTCACCCGCTCACCTTTTCCATGTATGGAACAAACTTTCATGCTAAAAAATGGCACCCCCCTATTCTAAGCTGCAGTGACTTCTTAGAGTCAGACGAAGTTGCAGAAGGATTACCCAACGCAGACGCTTTGGTGCTCTTCCTAACCTCTTCAGAACTCGAAAAACAAGTAATGGAGAATATGTTTAAAGAGATTGCCTTCAAGCACCCCCCCCTCTATGAGACTGGCTATCTCTCTTCCGGCTTTGCTCTACTTGACGCACACCTGCTTGTCATCCCCTATCCCGAAATTACAAAACGGTACAAGATCAGAAGGCAAAAGCAAAGAAGCACCTACCATACGCCCCCCTCTGAGTTTTTTGACCTGAATGAAGGGGATACGGTTGTTCACTTAAACAACGGGATCGGGCATTTCCTTGGCATTGAAAAAAAGAGCAACATCGACGGCATTGAAACCGAATTTTTTGCAATTGAATATGCCGAGAAAGCCAAGCTCTATGTCCCCTTAAACCAAGCAAACCTCATTACAAAATACATCGGATCAGGCGAAGAGAGGCCCAAACTCCACACCCTTGGCGCTCTGCGCTGGAAAAGGACAAGAGAGATCACAGAGCAGGCCATTTTAGGCTATGCCAATGAACTCTTAGATCTCTATGCTAAAAGAGCTCTCCACGGAGGTTTTCGCTATGAACCTGATGGAGCTGATCTGATCTCTTTTGAAGAGAACTTTCCTTTTGTGGAGACAGAAGACCAGCTGCTTGCCATAAGCGCAGTAAAAGAGGACATGTGCTCTGAAAAAGCGCTTGATAGGCTTATCTGCGGGGATGTTGGCTACGGTAAGACAGAAGTTGCTATGCGCGCTGCCTTTAAGGCAGTTGTGGATGGGGGAAAGCAGGTCGTTGTCCTTACCCCTACAACCGTTCTTGCCCTGCAACACTATGAGAACTTTCAAGAGAGAATGGAGGCCTTCCCCATCCGGATCGGCATTCTCTCCCGCTTTCAATCCAGAAAGGAGATCCAAAAAACACTGGATGATCTAGCCACAGGCAAAGTCGACATCGTGATCGGGACCCACCGCCTGATCAGTAAAGACGTTATTTTTCATAACTTGGGGCTTGTAATCATCGATGAAGAGCAGCGTTTTGGTGTAAAGGCAAAAGAGCACCTCAAGAAGTTAAAAACAGGTGTTGACTGCCTTACCCTTTCTGCCACACCCATCCCTCGCACGCTCTATATGTCGATGATGGGAGCACGCGACCTCTCTGTAATCAGCACGCCCCCGCAAGATCGCCTCCCCATCAAATCCATCATCACAGAAAAAAACGAGCACGTTGTAAAAAACGCGCTTTTACGTGAGCTTTCACGCGATGGACAGGCCTACTTTATCCATAACCGTGTCGAGACAATCTTTGATATCGCTGACTGGCTAAAAAAGCTTGTCCCGCACGCACGCATCGTTGTAGGACATGGACAAATGGATGGCGATGAGCTAGACCAGATCTTCCACCTCTTTAAAAGTGGCCAGGCCGATATCCTCGTCGCCACAACGATTGTCGAAAACGGTATTGATATTCCGAATGCAAATACGATCCTCATTGACAATGCGCAGATGTTTGGCATGGCGGATCTCTACCAACTTCGGGGCCGCGTAGGCAGGTGGAACCGCAAGGCGTATGCCTACTTTATCATCCCAAGACTCTCTAGCATGCCAGAAATTGCGACAAAGAGGCTCAAGGCACTTGCTGAAACCTCAGGATATGGGGGCGGCATGAAGATCGCGATGCGCGACCTAGAGATTCGCGGAGCTGGCGATATTTTAGGCACGCAGCAATCAGGACACGTCTCTGCGGTTGGGTTCTATCTCTACTGCAAGCTCCTCAAGCGGGCGATCAATGCCCTCCAGGGCAAAATCCCGATGGCGCTGACTGACACCCGCGTGGAAATCCCCCGCATCGATGCGCGCCTGCCCGAACAATACATTGAAACACCCCACCTCAGAATGGATATCTACCAACGCCTCGGCGAGTCGATCACTGTAGAAGAGATAGAAGAGATCTGGAAGGAACTCAAAGACCGCTTTGGCCCACCGCCGCCACCTGTCCACTGGCTCTACCACCTCTCCCGACTTAGAGTTTTCTCCTCCCGCAGCGGGATTACGCTGATCAAGCAAGACAAGCAAACCCTAATCGTAGAACTGAAAAGGGGCAGCGAGGTGAAACGGGCACAGCTTGTCTGTCCTACCTTCAAAACGCCCTCTGACCTGGAGAGTCTCCTCATTCCCCTTCTCAAGTCTGCTCTCTTGCTAAATTAGACTTTTCTCCGAGGGATGAAACAGAGATTCTGAGAGTTTGCTCTCCCGGGGGGAGGGAGTCGACGTGGGAGATGAGAAGGTTGTGCCCCAGCCGTTTATATCGTGCATCTCACACCCAATGAGCCCGGAAGAGGGCTCTACCTTGTGCTTCCTTAAAGGAGAATCGATAGGATAATCTTTAAATTCTCTAAACCACATCATTTTTCACTATAAGAGCTCAAACTAATTTCTGGGTAGACAAATGAACGTGATTTTTGTATATTGTTAGCAAAATCACTTGAGAGAGGCTTTTTCATGGCACAAGCGTCAACAGGCGATCTACGCGCCGGTCATAAAGTAGAAGTAGAAGGCCAGCCCTATCTGGTCGTGAGCAACGAATTCGTAAAACCAGGAAAAGGACAGGCATTCAACCGCATCAAAATAAAACATTTACTGACAGGGCGCCAGGTAGAAAAAACCTTTAAATCCGGGGAAAAAGTAGACCTTGCGGACGTTCAGGAGTCCAGCATGCGCCTTCTCTATAAAGAATCTACAGGCGCTGTCTTCATGTGCGACGATACCTTCGAACAATCCACCATCTCCTATGAAAAGATCGGAGACACACAGCAGTGGCTGCTTGAAGATCGTATCTATGATGTGGTTATTTATAACGGTGATCCCGTCACAGTTACTGCTCCTACGTTTATGGAACTAAAAATCACAGAAACAGATCCAGGTGTTCGAGGGGATACCGCCTCGGGACGTGTCATGAAATCGGCAATTTTGGAAAGCGGGGCCAAAGTGCTCGTCCCCATCTTCGTCAATGAAGGCGAAATAGTCAAAATCGATACGCGCACAAATGAATATGTCTCCAGGGTTAGTGGCTGATAGAGCAGCAATGCTCGCAAGTGTTCGCTCTTTCTTTGCCTCACGAGGAGTAACGGAAGTAGATGTGCCCATTGCGAGCAGAGGCGCCTTTCTGACTTCCTACATCGATCCATTTTCCATCGAATCCGGCTTTTTACATCCTACAGCTGAGTATGGGATGAAAAGGCTTCTTGCAAGTGGTATTGGTGACATCTACCAGCTATCGCACGTATTCCGTAAAGGAGAAGAAGGCAAGTGGCATAACCCTGAATTCATGATGGTGGAGTGGTACAGGCATAAGCTCACCTTTGAAAAAATCCAGCAAGAAGCTGTCGCTCTCATCGAACTTTTTCTCGGAAAACTTCCGATCGAGTCCCTTTCGTACTGGGAAACCTTTGAAAAACATATCGGCATCAATCCAGACTTAGCTACCATTTCTTCTCTTAAAGACATCTTGATGGATCATAATATCGAGATCGATAAAAGCCTGCTCATGGTCGATAAAAGTGCCTACCTCACTCTTATTTTGGCGACCCTCATTGAGCCCAATCTTGGTGAAAATGGTCTTTTCATTCTCTCTGGCTACCCAAAGGTGGAGGCCCAGCTTGCCAAAAGCGAGGGGGACTTTGCCTTCCGCTTTGAGATTTACCACAAGGGAGTAGAGCTTGGCAACGGGGCTCTAGAACAGCCCTCTGGCTCTGCTATGAGAAACCAAATGGAGCTCGATAATAAAACAAGGGAACTTCTTGGAAAAAAAGCCCTCCCCCTCGACGAAAACTTTCTTCGCTCTGTCGAAAAAGGACTTCCTGAATGCGCAGGGGTTGCTGTTGGGTTTGACAGACTGATGATGCTTCGCCACAAAAAATGGCAACTTGCTGATATTCTTCCTCTACCCTGGCAAGTTGCGTAAAGAATTGGCAGTCACTTGGATATACACAAATAAGCTGAAAAGTTGGGAATATTAAACCCAGCCCTGAACGATGGGGAATCTACGCCCTACGCTAAAAGAACGCGTGGAAACGCGAAGGCCTGTCGGGCCCTGCCTCCTTTTAAACTCGGCCACATGGATCATTTTGACTAAAGATTGCACAACTGATAGAGGAATTTTTCGCTTGTCTGCGATCTTTTCCGCAGGTAAATGCCCTTCCACATAGTCTTGCAGAACAGCATCCACTACATCATAGGGTGGAAGAGAATCACTATCTTTTTGGTTCTCCCGAAGCTCGGCAGAGGGTGGCTTTTCAAGAATGCGCTTTGGGATCACGCTATGAGCCCGGTTGATCCACTCGGCAAGGCCCACTACCTGCCCTTTCGTTAAGTCGCTAATCACAGCAAGCCCTCCGCACATATCTCCATAGAGGGTCGCATAGCCTGTCGCGTATTCACTTTTATTTCCCGTGCTGAGGACAACCCCTCCCAGCTTATTCGAAAACGCCATGAGGAGCATACCACGAATGCGCGCTTGCAAATTCTCCTCTGTTTTGTCAAAGGGACGGTTTTCAAAATGAGGTGAAAGAGTTGTAAGAAATGCTTCGAAGAGAGGATCAATATCGATTGTCTTAGAACTAATTCCCAGATTTTGCACAAGCTCTTCTGCATCCATTCGGCTTTCTTTCGAAGAATAACGAGAAGGCATCCAAAGCGCCGTGACATTCTCTTTACCAAGGGCTTCCTTGGCAAGACATGCAACAAGAGATGAGTCAATCCCGCCAGAAAGACCAAGATAAGCCTTGCTAAGACCTGATTTTTTAAAATAATCGCTAATACCTAAAACAAGTGCTTCGAAAAGGTCCTTATTTTGATCGGTAGGAAGGAACACTTGTTTTCCTTTTGCCTCAACATCGACTAAAAAACCATCTTCTTCAAAAGCTTTCCCGTAGTGGACAAGAGCGCCCGTGCTATCAAGGGCTAAACTATACCCATCAAAGATCAAATCGTCGTTTCCTCCTACCTGGTTACATAAGAAGAAGGGACATTTCAAACTTTCTACTACCTTTTTGGCAATAAAAAGTCTTTTCAAATGTTTATTTACATCGAAAGGCGAGGCAGAGAGGTTCAAGACTAGATCTGGTTTTTGTGGTTTGAGCTCTAGAATCGGGTCTGTCGGATAAGCTGCCAGCCCTGCATGCTCCCATATATCTTCACAAATCGTGATGGCTATCTTTTTTCCAGAGAGGGTAAAGGTTTTTAAAGGGGCGACGGCTCTTGCAAAATAACGATCCTCCTCAAATACATCATAGGTCGGAAGAAGCGATTTATCTTGGTATCCGACGATTTGCCCATTCTGAAGGACTGCGGCTGAATTAAAAAGGGGCTTGCCCCTCCCCTCTTCATTTCTGCGAACACACCCCACGATGGCAATAATACCCACCGCTTTTGCTGCCACCTCTTGGATCCCCCGCTCCAGGCACTCAATAAATGGGGGTAGGAGGAGCAGGTCTCGCGGGGGGTAGCCGCAGAGTACAAGTTCAGGAAAAAGGGCAAGATCCGCTTTTAGCCTCTTCGCTTCTTCGATAGCTCGAATGACTTTCTGCGTATTTCCTGCGACATCTCCTACTGTAGGATTGACTTGCGCCACGTAAACTTGCATAAAAAAACCCCAAATTTGCGCCCATGATACAGGCCGCAACCTCGCTTGTCTACGCTTTTTTTAAAACACTTGATTTTAGTGTTTAAAAAAGATATAATTACATCATAATTATAAAACGTATTTAATAACACAAGGCACACGTAATATATGAATATAAATTTGTTCTTAAATATCCAAGCCTATCAGACAGAAGCCGCGAAAATCGCAGAAAAACCCAAAGCTCTAGGCTTTTTTCATTACCTTAACCCCTTCAGTTACATAGCAAAACAGCCTTCTGCCCCGAAAGAAGAAAAAGCACAGTTAATAAAAAATTTTAATAGAAGCTACGATACACAGATAGATAGTGTTATTCAGGACCTGAGCCAGTTTCACGACTTCTTTACCTTAGCTCCGAAAGACGCAGTGTCCGACTGCAAAGACCTCCTTTTGTCTTTAAAGAAGAGCGAGACCATAGAAGACTTTGTTTCCATCTACTCAGAATACCAAACACAAATCACAGGCGTTCTCAATAAGATTGCCCATTTCACTTCAACAAGCTCAAGCCAAAACCCAGCTACAGTTGCAAATCAGAAACAGAACGAGGGTGCTAAAGATATAGAACCCAGAAAACAAACTCAGGTAGAATCACAAAAAACAGCATATCCTCTTGCCCATAAACGAAAGGATAGAGATAATCCCGGCCCATTCCCACTACTTCTTCTCGACAGTGATGACGATCAACTAGAAACAAGTCCTAAAAAAATACGATATAGCCAACAACAGAATACAGGACTTTCCGGCACAAAGCGAAAGGAAAGAGAGAATCCCGGCCCATTCCCACTACTTCTTCCCGACAGTGATGACGATCAACTAGAAACAAGTCCTAAAAAAACACGATATAGCCAACAACAGAATACAGGACTTTCCGGCACAAAGCGAAAGGAAAGAGAGAAGACCCCCCCCCTAATATCCCTTTTGGGCAGCGCGGACAATCAAGATCAACCAAAATCTCCTGCGACTAAGAAGGTAAGAACTAAAGACGACACTCTTCAAGAAACTCTCGGACTCTACGGACAAAATGTAGAACTCTCAGAGCGAGTAGATGGGTATGTGCTTGCCGTACCACAAAGCCGGTTAAGCCTCTATCGATCCATTATCATAGGTCTTAAACGAATTAAGCCAGAATATCTACCAAAAGATTTGAACGATTTTCTTTCTAAAAACACTAATGAAGAAGAAATAGCTAATTTTCTGCATACGCAAGCATCTTCTCATGCTGCTGAACTAGAAGAGTCCAACCTAAACCATAACGAACTCGAAATCATGGTCTTAAGCAAATATCTCGGATTAGCTATCCAGGTTCAAGTAGAAAACAGATGGCAGAATACAGTTGAGGTCTTAGAGAAAAAACTAGTTTCTTTCAACAAACAAAAAGCCCATGACATCTCTATTATTTCAATCGTTGGCAGTACCTACTATGAAGCTTTTATCCCATACCGGCTCACAGAAAAGGAAAGAAATGTGATCTCAGAGCCCGGCAAGCACGATCAAGAGACAGTGAGCCCGCCGCCGAAAAAAAAGGTGCGCAACAGCCATGAAAATAAGGCCCCAGGTGAAGACAAGCAGCTCCAAAAGCTTAGAAGCTTCTTCGGAACACATGCAAGGTTTTCCGAGAGAGCGGATGGTTATGTACTCGGCGTAAAAGGCGACGGCTCGTGTCTCTTTTACTCTGTTATCGAAAGCCTCAAACTACTCGATCCAAATAAGCTACCGCAGCAAGTGAAAGATCTTCTTAAAGCAAAAGATGATATTAACCTTGCCATTTTTCTGCGTTACCAAACCGTACAAATTCTCAGGGAGCAATACAAGTCAGCTGATGCAGTTACAAGAGCTGCTTTTGAAGCACAAATAGAAGAAACTAACGAAGCCATTGACGAGTATAACAGAGCCATAATAGTCAACAGCAAAAAGCAAAAAAACAACGCTCTTCCACGAGAGACAAAAAAAAGAATTAATTCTCCAGAGGAGTATTTTGCCATGGCAGAGCATCGAAATTTCTACGCCAGCGAACGCGAACTTGCAGCCTTAGGTCAATATCTAGGATTGAACATACAGCTACGGTCAGAGTTTAGACATGAGGATGGAATCCAACTACTCTACAAAACAAACTTCCCATCGGACGCTCGGAATCATGATATTTCTATCATTTCTATTCATGGCGGACACCACTACGAGGCTTTTATCCCAAAAACTTGATTTTTTGGGAAAAAGTGTCTACACTAAGGTGCATGCAAACAAAACATCTAGAGATCCATACAGAAAACATCCTGCCTATTATCAAAAAGTGGCTCTACTCTGACCACGATATTTTTGTGCGGGAGCTTGTCTCCAACTCTTGCGATGCAATCTCCAAGCTCGAGGTCCTAAGAGGACTCGGAGAAGCTGAAGCAGGAGATGCCGGACGCATCGATATCAGAATTGATAAGGTTGCAGGCACTCTCACTTTTTCCGATACAGGCCTCGGAATGACGGAAGAAGAAGTCATCAACTATATTGCACGCGTTGCCTTTTCGGGAGCAGAAGACTTCTTAAAGAAATACAAATCGAATAAAGAAGACGAGCAAATGATTGGCCACTTTGGTCTTGGCTTCTACTCCTCCTACATGGTGGCAGACACCGTCGAAATCCAAACGAAATCATACAAAAAAAGCGAAAAACCTGTTCACTGGATCTGCCAAGGCTCTTCTGAATACACCCTCGACGAGGGAAAGAGAGAGAAAGCAGGCACCGATATCATTCTCCATGTAAACGAAGAGAACAAAGAGTTTTTGGAAGAAGGACGCCTCAGGGAAATTCTTCAAAAATACTGCCTTTTTATCCCCTTTCCTATCTTCCTCAATGGGAAACAAATCAACAAAGATGAGCCGCTTTGGATGCGCTCTTCAAACGCCTGCGAAGAAAAAGACTACATCGACTTTTACCGCACTCTTTATCCCGGGCAAGATGATCCTCTTTTTTGGATTCACCTCAATGTTGACTATCCTTTTACTCTTAAGGGAATACTCTACTTTCCCAAACTAAAGCAAGGAATCGATCTAAAGAAGTATGGCGTAAAACTGTTTTGTAACAGGGTTTTTGTCTCCGATAACTGCAAAGACATCCTGCCTGAATATCTTACTATGCTGCAAGGCGCACTTGATAGCGCAGATATCCCCCTCAACGTTTCGAGAAGCACTCTCCAGATGAATAGCACAGTTCGCAAACTAGGAGCGCACATTGCCAAAAAAGTCGCAGATTCCCTCATCCAGCTCTACGAAAAAAATAAAGAGAAGTATCTAGACTGTTGGTATGAAATTTCCCCTGTCATCAAGCTCGGCGCACTAGAAGATGATAAATTCTTTGAACGTGTAAAGCCTATTCTCGTGTGGCAAAACACTTTAGATGAATGGAAGACTTTGGATGAGGCGATCGCTTCTGCAAAAGACAACATCATCTATTACGTCAAAGACAAAAAGCAGTCAGCTTCCCTCTTAGAGGCATTTAAAGGGGTCGAGGTTCTCACCTTCACAAGTCCTATCGATGAGCCCTATCTCGTCCATAGACTCGAAGAAAAGTGCCAGCCTCTCAAGTTTCGAAGAATCGACTCCTCCCTGCCAGAGCACCTCCTTGACCCGGCAAAAGATAAAGTCATTGTTGATAGCTCAGGGAGAAGCGAATCTGCAAAAATAGCTGATTCCATTAAAAAACTTTTAAATCTCCCTGATGTACACGTTGAAGCTAAAAGCCTCTCTACCGAGGAGCTCCCGGCTCTTGTCTACATTGATGAAAATGAAAGGCGTATGCGCGACTACATGCGCACTCTACATCCCGAGGAAAAAGGGCATACAGAATTAGCCAAAAAAACATTCGTTGTCAACACGAACCATCCTCTGATCCAAACTATTGGCAAAATAGAAGAAGAGTCTGCAGAACTAGCTGAAGATCTAGCTAAAGAAATCTACGAGATCTCACTTCTTTCACAAAAAGAACTCCCCCCTGAAGCTATCGGCGACTTTTTAAAACGAACCAATAAACTGCTCGCCCAGCTGATAGTTAGATCTTCCAAATGAGATTTCTTTTCTTTCTTCTTAGCCTTTGTTGCTCCCTGCTTGGTTTGGAGCCGCTTGCTGTCTACTTGACTTGGACAGATTCTCCCTTAACCACAATCAACATCAATGCGATCAGTCAGAAGAAAGAAGAAAGCAAGCTCTTTTTCAAAAAAAAAGAAGATCTCTTGTGGCGCGAGACTCCTACTAAGGAAGCTACTCCACTTCCTGAAGGATACCATGAATACTTTCTCAAGCGAGTAGAACTTACAGGTCTTACCCCGGGCACAACCTATGAGATCCGCTTTGGACAGGAGGGTTCCACGTACCAATTTCGCACCCTACCCACCCAGGCAGAACCCATTCGCTTTGTTGTAGGAGGAGATATCTACCATGATGCCCTTGAAACAGTTGAGGAAATGAACAAGGTCGCAGCTACTACAAATCCTCATTTTGCCCTTTTGGGAGGAGACCTTGCCTACTCTGCAGATAACCTTGGATTTGCTTCCGAAAATGGGAAACGATGGATCGACTTTCTTTCCCTCTACTCCCGCACTATGGTCACAAAAGAGGGCAATATGATCCCCCTTCTCCCTGCGATCGGAAACCATGAAGTGAAAGGGCGCAAGCAAAATGTTGAGGCAGCGCCCTTCTTCTACTTTCTATTCCCTACCCCAGGGCCTTCTGGATATGCTGCCATTGATTTTGGAGATACTCTCTCTGTTCTCATCTTGGATTCGGACCATACCCACCCGATAGAAGGAGAGCAAACAAAATGGCTAGAAAAAACGTTAAAAGAGAGAGAAAACGTAAAGACTGTTTTTGCCCTCTACCACGTTCCCGCCTATCCCTGTGTGCGAAAATTTGAAGGGAAAATCAATACAAAAATCCGCACATATTGGGTCCCTCTTTTTGAAAAATATGGCCTGGATGTTGCCTTCGAACATCATGACCATGCTTATAAAAGAACCTATCCTTTGAAAGAAGGAAAGCTGCACGCAAAGGGAGTAGTCTATCTAGGAGATGGGGGTTGGGGCGTTGCTACACCGCGAAATCCCGCGCCAAGCAAGCCTTGGTATCTTGCCGCAGCCCACCCCACACGCCACATTATCCTGGTCACATTAGAGAGTCGACACCGCTCCTTCCAGGCCCTTGATTCTCAAGGGAACGTATTCGACCACTACTCGCAAGGCATTATTCCTTCCCAGCCTCCCCTTCGCTCTCCTTGGAAACCGCTTCTTCCCTCGGCCACACATCGGTAACTGCCGCCTTGATGAATTCGATCTTGGCACCATCACACATCTTTAAGATCACGGTGTCATCTGTTGTTTTCACTACGGTGCCAATAATACCCATTGCAGTAACCTTATCCCCTTTTTGAAGACCTTTGCGCTGCTCTTCTAATGCCTTACGTCTTTGGGACTCGGGGCGCCAAATCAGAAGATAGCTTGCAATCATGACAACAGTTAACATGATTACCATTTGATAAGAACCAAGGTCGCCAGCTGTAGGAGGTGGAGGCAATTCCTCTCCTATGGCGGCAAATAATCCCACGGGAACTAGCGAGCTGAAGAGTAGAAAGAGAGATTTCATAGCTTAAAGTTTTCCTTTTGTTAATTTGGATACAAGGCACATACCTTTTTATATAATTCATCTAATCTGTCCTCAAGGATAGCTAGACGGATCTTTTTCATCAAATCTAGATAAAAAGAAATATTTTGCCAAGTGACTAAGGTTAGCCCTGTAATCTCATCGACATTCAAAAGGTGGCGTATATAGGCCCTAGAAAAGGTATTTGGATAGCCACCTAGCTCCTCATCCATAGGTGTAAAGTCAATGGCATACTTAGCCGAAGAGATATTATGTTTGCCTGTCCACGTGAAAGCTTGGCCGTTTCTTGCATTCCTGGTAGGCATGACACAATCAAACATATCCACACCACGCATTACAGATTCAATCAAGTTTCGAGGTGTTCCCACACCCATCAAATACCTGGGCTTCTCCTCAGGGAGGAGCTCTGCTGTAAGGGCGCACATTTCATTCATAATCTCTGCAGGTTCACCCACAGAAAGCCCGCCTATGGCATACCCCGGGAAATCAAGGGCGACAATTTCTTTTGCTGCACGTGCTCTTAATTCAGGAAAAATACTGCCCTGGACAATCCCAAAGAGGTTTTGGTGCGCATCAAGCTTTGCATCGCGGCACACTTTTGCCCACTCCGTTGTACGGCGTAAACACACCTCCGCATGGCTTTTTTCACAAGGGTGGTGAGTACACTCATCAAAGGCCATCACAATATCTGATCCGATGATCCTCTGTATCTCCATGCTCTCTTTCGGCCCAAGAAAGTGCTTGGATCCGTCAATATGGGAATGGAAGAGTACCCCTGCATCCGTAATTTTATTCAGACTCGAAAGAGAAAAAACCTGATAGCCACCGGAATCTGTTAAAATAGGCCTTTTCCAATTCATAAATTTATGCAAACCGCCTGCTGCTTGCATCACGTTCATCCCGGGACGTAGCATAAGATGGTAGGTGTTTGCTAAAATGATCTGCGCCCCTGCCGTGTAGAGCTCTTCATTTGTCATGGTTTTGACCGCTGCTCTTGTTCCCACGGGCATAAAGATAGGAGTTTCAATACGGCCATGCGCCGTTTCCAGAAGGCCACACCTTGCTTTGGATCTGTAATCTTTTTTTAATAGAGTAAACTTCATGGCAAGCTCAGAATAATGATGTTTTCAACGTGAATGGTCTGCGGAAACTGATCTACAGGTTGTATCGCTGTCAGGGCATATCCATTTTGACAAAATGCCGCTACATTTTCACTTTGTGTTTTTGGGTTACAAGAGATGTAAATGATGTGTTTAGGCCGCAGTTCTAAAAGTGTTTTGATCGCTTGGGGTGAAAGCCCGGAGCGGGGAGGATCAACAGATACAGTAAGTGACCCTGTAAGCTCCCCTTTTTCTCTTAACCCCTCGAGGACAGCTCCCACATCACCCTGAAGAACTTCCATATTCCCCACGCGATTTGCTCGAATATTCTCGTTGGCATCGATCACAGACTCTCTGCAAATTTCAATACCCACCACTTTTTTTACGCGAGCGCTTGCTAAAACTCCCATGGTGCCACAACCGCAGTAGAGGTCGAGAAAAACCGAGTTCTCATCAAGCGGAGCAAGGGAGAGGGCTTTTGCAAAGAGGACTTCTGCTTGCTCACTATTTGGCTGGAAAAACCCTGTAGGACTGATAGAAAAGGTATACGCCCCTCCCCCCACCTCAAGCACCTCATGGATCGTATCGGGGCCTTTCAAAAGCATCTGATAAAACTGTGTGGGCCTACCCTTTAAAGTTTGCTGTATGCGAAGAACTACGCCTAGAGAGCAAAGAGGCGCAGCTTCATCTACCCCCTTCTGTACTGCCTCCACAAAACTGTCCAGATGCCGTTTTTTTAACCCCCCATCTAGAAGAGGGGATATTGTAAGAAGAGCCATAAGCTCTCCTGTCCTTTTCCCCTCCCGAAGAATAAGCGTTCGCAAGGTGCCGCTGTTCTTGTGGGCATTATAAGCCTGTAGCCCACTTTCTTCCCACCAGGTCTTTACCTGTTTCAAAACAGCCACAAACCAAGGGTTGACTAAGTAGCAGACCGAAAGATCAATGACTCTGCCACGGCTATTGTGGAGAATAAGGCCCAAAAATTTGGCTCCTGCCCCGTTTTCAGAAAAGGTAAATTCCATCTTATTGCGGTACCAAAACTGGGAGGGGCAAGCAAGAATGGGAAGAGCTTTGCTTCCAAAAAGCCCCTCTACCTTTTGCTGTTTCCATCTGAGCTGCTCCTCATAGGACATATGCTGCAATTGACACCCGCCGCACTTTGCAAAGTGGGGGCATCTGTGCTGCTGACGCAAAGGGCTTGCTTCAATGATTTCCTCTAAAAGGGTCTGCCTAACCCCGCTCCGCTTTCCCAAAAGCAGTGCAAGTGCTTTTTCGCCGGGTAGGGTAAAGGCGACCTCAGCCTTCCTTTTTTCTTTGTTCGGGAGGGTGTAAACCCCAAGGCCACGTCCTTCAGAAGAAAGGGACTCGATCGATACTTCAACAATTTTTTTTTGCGGGACAGTCACGCCATAAAGGATACAGGAAACACAAATAAAAAGGGAGGCTATGAATAGCCTCCCTTAACCAAACCCTTCAAAAAGGGTCCCGCCTATCTTATTGATGCGCGGCTGGTCTTTTTGCAGCTGAACGAGCATGTGCTCTTTTTACTGCTTTTTTAGCTGCTTTTCTTTTTACAGCTTTTTTAACTACATGCTTTCTCACAGCTTTTTTAACTGCATGTTTTTTCACGGCTTTTTTCACTGCGTGCTTTTTTACAGCTTTTTTGACTGCTTTTCTTTTTACAGCTTTTTTAACTGCTTTTTTAGCAACAGCTTTTTTAGCAACAGCTTTTTTAGCTTTCTTAGCTTTCTTAGCAGCAGGCTTTCTCTTTAGACCGCCAGCTTTCTCGGTACGGACAGACTCTTTGCGGTATTGCTTAGCAATCTTTTCGAGTCTGATCGTTCCTGTACGCACGCGCTGGGAAGCGGCCTTATTGCCACTTTCTGCCTTGCTGATATCTGCTGAAATTTGATTCAGAAGATCTTTCATGCGTTTAATAGTTTCAGTAAAGGACATGAGGATGTTCCTCCTTTTTTAGTTTTTACCACAATTCTCTCAATATTAATTTTTGGATATATTGTGCAACATTTTTTTACACTAAACAATTCCCAGGCAAACTGCAAATCGGAAACCGTTTAGCAAACTGGTTTAAATATTAACACCACTCGATTTAAGTTTCACTATAAAATCAAACAGAATGACATATTTCATACAATTATAAATACTAACCCATAACTATATTGATATTACGCATTCGCTTTCTCTCTTGTAAATTGGCTTGCTTTAAAACCCTTTAAGGAAGGAAAATGCCCATAATTCCACCTGTAGGTCACATGCAAAGCCCTCCCTCCCTCTTGATTTTTGCCTTTTTCACTTTTTCCCCCCTTACCTCTTTAGAGCTCCCAACCGAAGAGACAAAAACCTTATTCGAATGCGCACAAAACGCCTTAGAAAAAAAAGACTACATCCAGGCTATCGAAAAATACACATCACTCCTTCACCTGACAAGAGAGAGAAAAAAACCAAAAGAGGCAGAATTTTCGGTCATTTATAACCTTTGTCTTTGCTTAAAAGAACTGAAGCAGACAAGTGAGGCCAAAGTCCTCCTGGAAGACCTCGTCAAAATGGATCTCCCTATAGAGCTTTATTTAAAAGCGGTCCATCTCAGAGCAGAACTTGCCTATAACAGAGACGAGCCCAAAGACGCCTACGAAATCCTAAGAGAAACAGAAAAGAACATAAGCGCTGATCTTTGGACAAAAGAATTGCTTGACAGTTATCACTTGCTCCAAGCAGAGGTCAACGCCTATTACGAAGCGCTCCTTGGCCGCGCCGAGAATTTGTTTGAATCATCTCTGTATGGGGAAGCTTTTATACTTTTCCAAGAGCTAATAGATGCCATAACCGAGGGAGAATATCTCTTCTTTTTGACAAGCCTGAAAGAAAAAGAGGAGTGCCTTAACTATCTCAAATACAGACTTAAACAGTCGCAATACTTAGAAGAGCACTCAAAAATACTGATCGCAAACCATGAAGAACTCCCTACACCTTTAAGCCACGAAGAGTCCTACCTTCTGGCACTAGCCTATAAAAAAGAAAAGCAATACGACAGAGCCGTTGAACTTTTACAAACCCTTATCCAGGAAACAAACCTTCCCAAAGACCTTCGTCAAAGTGCCGATTGGGGGCTTGCTGTGTGCCTCTATGAACACGGAGAATATACACAGGCGAAAAAAAAATTTACCAAACTCGCCGAGACAGAAGACCCAAAAAGTAAAGAAGGAAAACGTGCACTTCTCTTCATAGCCCGGATCGATCTCCATGAAAAAAACTACATCGGCGCAAAAGAAACGTTAAACAAGATTTCCATCACATCAAAGGAGTCCGACATCCTTTTTGCAGAAGCTTCTTATGTTAAAGCACATACGCTCTTTCTTCTAGAGGACTTTGAAGGCGCAAAAAAAAGCTATCTTGAAGCACTCTTTTGTAAACATCTAGCTCCGGATTGCCTGTATGGACTTGGATGCTGCTACTTTAAGCTTGCTGAAGCAGAGGTGCACCCCGAAAAAAACCTAAACGAAGCGAAAGCTGTTTTAGAGAAATTTATTGAAATTACAGCAGCTGAAAAGGGGTGTCTTGCACTTGGTCTCTGTCTTTTACTCGAAGGGAAAATCAAAAAAAGCGAAATCTTCTTTGAAAAAGCAGAAGCTCTTTACCTCTCTTTTCCCTTCTCAAAAAATGGAGAATACGAAGCAAATTTACTTCTTGCTCAAGCGGCCTCCTCTTTTCCCATGAAAAACAAGTTCTACAGATTCTTAACCCAAGAAGCAAATGCCACCCTTCCCCTGTACAAAGAAGCGTGGCTGCGTAGGGGAGAGAGTGAATTTAAGGAGGGTAAAGAGCTATTGCAAGAAGGGCGAGTCCAAGAGGCACAAAAATGCTTTATGAGAGCCTCTCTTTCTTTTGAGAAGTGTTATTACCTGGAAAGGGAAACAAGCAAGCCAAGAGCAGCCATTGCCCTTAAAAACCAGGCTCTTGCATTCCTTGAGCAGGGCACATCGGATGCAAAGCAAGCAGCTCTTGTGATCATAGAATCATTTTTACATGAAAATGCAGATCTTAGAAAAGAGCTCCCCTGCAAAGAGGAGATCTCGTATCTCCATGGCACGATCCTGGCCAATCTCTCTTTAGAAAACGAAAATCCAGCCCTTCTAGAGCAGGCGATCGCATCCCTACAGCAGGCCGTCTTAGACACAGCGGGGTGTGATCTTGCCAAGTCAAGCCTTTATACGCTCGGCACCCTCCTCTACAAAAAAGGATATTTTGAAGAGGCAGCCTCCTACTTTAAAAAAATCGTAGATTGCGATCCGCACTCTCCCTTAGTCAGTGAAGCTCTCTACTGGCAAAGCAGATCCTTAGAGAAAGCAGGTTATGATTTTGCCACTTTCGGAGAAATCCGCAAACGGATTGCAGAGCAGTTCCCAAGTAGCGTCTTTGCCGATGAAGCCTATTTTACAAATCGCCCTATGGTAGAATACTTAGAGGGACAGCCAAATGCCATTCTCCATCTAGCCCAAATGCAAGAAAAATTTCCAAAATCCCCCTATCTGATCACGGTGAATTACCTGCTCGGTCTCCATAAACGAAAAGAATCAAGTGGTGCCAAGATCAGCGCCTTCCTGGAAGCTATCACCTATTTTGAAAAGGCTGGATCTCTCTTTAAAGAAACACACGAACAAGGCATTTTAACAGAAGAGAATCTTGAATACTTTGTGCCCGTCTACTACCATGCCATCATCGAATTGGCAAAAACGCATAAAATGATTTCTGAACTCTCCAAAGGGGCTAAAGCCCAGGTATTTCTTGAGTACGCTATGACCCACTATCAAGCTCTCTTACAAGACTTTTCGCATGGATCCCCATCTCTTGCCTCCTATCTCTATAGAAAACACGCTTTTCCTCCGGTTCTCGAGGAGGCAACACTAGGACTTGCAGAAGTAATGATGCTATCCGGCGATGACGCGCAGGCAGAAGAACATCTCTCTACAATGTTAAAAAAATATGAAAAGCTTAAGATTACAAGGGGCTATTACCTCGCCAAGACCTACATTTGCCTCGGTGAAATAGCGATGCGGAAGAAAAACTACAGGGAAGCTCTTACCCGGTTTGCTGAATCGGAGGAGGCAGACAAAGGGCGAGTCTTAAGCAACGATGCCCGTCTTACGCTTTGGATCCAAGAGAGCAAATGCCACATGGCCCTCGGCGACACCGACGGCGCCATGCGCCTTTTATCCAAAGTGATCAATGAAGATGTCGTCAGTTCCTTGCGCCTGAAAGCGATGTATTTAAGGGCTGAAATCTATGAGTCCCAAGGGAGAGGGGAACTTGCCATGAAACAACTGGAAGCCACCGCCAAAAAAGGAGGCGAGTGGGGTCTTAAAGCGAAGGAGAAACTGGAGAATGACTATCATATCTATTAACACCCCCCTTACCATCATAGGGGTTATTCCCTTAATGCACTACAGCTCGAACTGGAATATTCTACTCCTCATTTTAGGATTGTGCTCTCTTCTTAGCTTCACTGTCTTTATCGAAAGGATGTTTGTTCTGCGCAAATCTGAAATTGATACAAATAAATTTATTGTTGCCATCAGAAGTTGCATACAAGATAGAAATATCATTGAGGCAATACGCATCTGTGAAATAACAGGTGGGACGATCGCTAGCATTGTAAAGGCGGGACTCTCGCGTCACAATAGAAGCAAAGAACAGATAGAAAATGCGATGGAAGTTTCGGGGCTTTCAGAAATTGCAAAACTTGAAAAGAACGCCAAAATTTTATCCATCATAGCTCACATCGCCCCCCTCATAGGCCTTCTCGGAACCGTGGTTGGCTTCATCCAAGCATTTGGGGAGATGCGTCTTTCAGGTCTTGTGGACATATCAGCTACAAAACTAGGGGAAGCAATGGAATATGCCCTGATTACAACCGCAGCTGGTCTTTGCGTAGCCATCCCTTCTGTGATTGCATATAATTATATCGTAAGCCGCATCGAGGGGTTTGTGCTTGAAATCCAAACCACCTCCTCTGAAATTTTAGATCTCCTTGTGTTTGAGGACTCCCTACTTTGAAGTTTCGCACAAAGCTTACTGCATCCACTTCGCTTATTGACCTCACTCCCCTCGTCGATGTGATTTTCCTTCTGCTTATTTTCTTCATTGTAACCTCTGACATCCTTCCTTTAAAATCACTCAATATTGAACATCCTAAGATTGCAAAAGACACAAGCCCACTTACAACGCAGCTTCTTGTCGTGATGGATGCGCAGAATGTCATCTATCTTGGATCGAGAAAAGACATCGTAGACCTTCTTTCCCTAAAGGAGCAGCTGCTACAAGAGGTTGGACAAATTAAGAGGATGCATTTGGGAGTGGAGCCGACGGTTGTTTTAAGTATAGATAGGCGTGTTGACTACGGCTCTTTTCTCAAACTGTTTGCAACAGCTCAAGAATGCACCTCCCGAATTCGCCTCGTTTACCAAACCCCTGATGAGGAACGGTCTGGAGTATTCTGATGCTTAGACTTGAAAAGGCAAAACGATCAAAAGAGATCATTCTAGCCCTTTATCGCGGGGAAAATTTCATCAGTCCCCAACTATTACAGGCATTTCTGATTGCTTTTCTTCTTCATGCAGGGGGTCTTCTTCTTTTTAAAATAGTTCCACTCGGGATTGAAGAAACAGCCTCAGTCCACCCTTATGTCCAGGTCGGTGCTGACCTCGATTTAGGAAAAGAGAAGTTTGCCACTGTCGAAAAAGAGCAAGAAATGGAGCCCTTGCAAATGATCCCCCGCCGTGTAAAAAGCCCTGTCTTTATCTATGAGTCTCCACCACTAAAAAGCAAACCATTGTCTCTTATGGAAGACCCTACGTTACCGCCACCTTGCATTCCCCTTTCTCTCTTCACCCCCAAACGACCTCACTGCCTTGCGGTCAAGGGAAAAACGTATCTTTCCGTAGCAGGTCCTCTGAAAGCTAAAAAGATCCTCTCTTCTTGTCTTGACGTAAAAACTGAGCTTACACAAGATAGCTCTGTCCACTATTGTGTAAAAGTAGAGGAGAAGACAGGCAGGATCATCTGGTCCGAGCCCCAAGGCTTCTGTGGGGACAGAAAAATTCAAGACATCGCAGCCCAAATTTTAAAATCTCTTGTTTTTGAACACGATGATACGGGTTTTATTGCAGAAGGCGAAGTGGAGGTAGAAATCAGGCAATGATCCCCCTATCTCCTGCTATCGCTGTCATGGCCTACCTTTTTTTTACTCTCTTTGTGCTTCTTTCAATTTGGGGCATGCAACATTTTCGAAGGAGAAAGGAAGGGAGTTTTCCTCTCGAGAAAAAACTCTATCACTGTGAGTACTGTGGATCGATCTACTTAGACAAGGAGCAAGCAAGGGTAACAAAGTGTCCGCTGTGCCACTCTTTTAACTCTCCTACCCCCATGTAACTATACACAAATGAATTGGAAAGAGGGGAATATGCCAAGGAGGATCTCTCAATTTTTGCAAGCAGAAGCGGCGACGTAGCTGCTCTGGTTAAAAACCTTAGCGATGCAGGCAGGCAAAAATTGAGAGCATATCCGTCGCAGGAAAAAACCAGATTTTCAGTTCATTTGGGTATACATCAAATCGGTCAAGGGTACAAAAACCAATTCTTCATTCACGATGTGTATATACAAGGAGCACTCTAGAGAAATTAACATGTCGTATAAGCTGTTAGATCAGAGGTTACTTAAGGGGCCCTACGGATGTAGGACCCCTAAACGAGTTTACCCTCTACTTAAGTGCGAAGGCCATGTGCTGCACCTGGCTCTACCTGGCGCTTATGCAAGTATAGCAGTACTGCCGGCGCGATAAAGAGTGATGAAAGCGTTCCGATAAACACCCCGATCGTCATTGTCAAGGAGAAGATGAAAATCGAAGGTCCTCCAAAGATGACAAGAGCGAGCAAAACAAGAAGCGTCGTGCCAGAGGTCATCACTGTTCTTGCCAGGGTGACGTTCAGCGAGTGATTGATGATTTCAGCATAGCTCATCTTGCGGAGCTGACGGAGGTCTTCTCGGATCCTATCAAAGACAATGATTGTGTCGTTGAGCGAGTACCCAATGATCGTCATCACAGCACCTACGACTTCGAGGTTAATCTGCACTGGCAAGCCCAACATATGGAGAAGTCCAAGAATCCCAAGTGTAATGAGCACGTCATGGACAAGGCCAATTACCGAGCTTACTGCATAGATAAACTCAAACCGTACCGTGATGTAGATCAGAATGGATAGGATCGCAAGAGAGAGTGCATAGATAGCATTTGTTTTCATAGCATCTGAAAACTGCCCACTCATTACGGTCCACTGCAATTGAAGCTGCGGTAGCTCTTGCTTTTGAATAGAAAGATGATTCTTCTCAAGCACGTTAACGAGCCATGCAATACGGGGGTTTTTCTCATACTCATAGGTAAAGTTGCCGTTTGGATATTCTGGTGGTAGGTTATGGAAGGTTCCACCTGCTTCCTCAAGACTTGTTCCCAACTGGATGCGAAGCTGGTTCGGTCGGCTTAACTCTTGCACAGTAAACTGGTTGAAGAGAATACCGCTTGCTTGCAACGCTTTAGCTGTATCGTAGCGATAGTTCACGCCATTTTGTTCTTCAAGGTTAACGATTAAGGAATATCCTCCCGTAAAGTCCATGCCAAAGATGGTTTTTCTTTCTTGTACAAGCAGGAAGCAGCCGACCAAGATGACTCCGATCGATCCCAAGATGGCAGGCCTTGCCCACTTGAGGAAGTCAAAGTGTGTTTCCCTGATCATGCAAAGCATGTGGAATGGTTTTCTTCCTGGAGTCTGCACCCATTTTGCAAAGAAGTAACGTGTCATGAAAAGACCTGTAAACATCGAAGACAAAATGCCTACAATCAAAGTAACCGCAAACCCTCGAATCGGACCTGAGTCAAATTGAATCAAGATGAGAGCGGCCAAAATGGTGGTGATGTTCGAGTCCACAATCGCTGAGAAGGCTCTTCTGTATCCCGCTTGAATCGCTGAGGCAACTCTTCCTGAGACCAAGAATTCCTCACGGTAGCGCTCAAACACAAGAACGTTAGCATCGACTGCCATACCAATTGTCAGTACGATACCAGCTATGCCGGGAAGCGTTAAGGCCGCATCCAGGTTTTGCAGCACTCCCCACATAATGAAAAGGTTCAGGGATACAGCACAGAATGCAACAAGGCCTGCAAAGCGATAGTACCCTATCATGGCTGCTGCCACTAAGATAAGACCAATTACGGAAGCCCAAATCCCACGGCTGCGCTCCTCTTTACCAAGTTCAGGGCTAATGTTTTGCTCTGAAAGGATTTGAGGTTTAAAGCTAAGAGACCCTGCTTTCAAGTCAGCTGCCAGTTGGTTGATCTCTCTCTGAGAGAATCTACCACTAATGGTTGCCTGTTCTCTTAAGGGAGCTTTTAAAGAAGGGGAGCTGATGACGCTGTTGTTTAAGATCACAGCCATTCTCCAACCTCTACCGCCTGTGAACTTTTCTTTAGGAGTGCCAGCAATTCTATCTTCGGAAAACTGAGAGGTCCAAGCGTAGAAGTCATCTCTTGGATTGCCTGTCTTATTCTCATAAGAACCCCTTACGCGGAACATCAAGATGTTACCCTCAGTAGGGTCGTAGCCAACTTGGACATTTTCCAGGCTTGAGCCTTCCAACGCAAAGTTATGGAAAACGACAATCAGAGGGTGGGTTTGTCCATAGTTTTTCATGGCAAACTCTGCATCTCTGAAAATTGCGATAGAAGAAAGGGTATCATCAAAGGCTGCGCTCACCTCATGATCTTTGGGATTCTGCAATTTTAGGCCATTTTGGACGAGTATGTTCGCCCACTCTGTACGAGCTCTTGCCCCAAGAGGGTTGCTTGGATCACCACCTAATTGGTTATAGGCAATCTCGTTGATGCTCTCCATATCCTTTCTATTTGTTACCACAGCCTCGTTCCAAACGTCTTGGAGGAAGTGGTGCACAGCATCTCTTAGTTCTTTATTTGAGGAGCTAAACTTCTCATTCACAACGTGAAAATACATCGCTGAGGCTTTCACAAGCTCTTGGGCGGAGAGGTTTTGTGCGCCAGGAAAATCAAGCACAATGTAGTTGTTTTCCACACGGATAGTTCGTTCTGATACACCCATTTTGTTGATACGAGTATAGAGCTCAGCCGAGGCTTGCTTCAAATCCTCTGGGTCTGTGACAGGACGGTTGCTACTATCTCTTAGGCCAATCCTCACTGTCTTGCCACCGGAGAGATCAAGACCCCATTTAAGGACCTTTCGATCATCCCCTCTGAAATACTTGGCAAAACTTAAGAGGAAATTTTGCCAGTAGACATTCTTTGTCGGCTTGGGTACTGAGTAGCGGTTCGAGGCATCGAGATCAACCTGGGCTGTTTGGTAATTCTCATACCACTTTAAGAGATCTTCCTGGATCGCATCCCCAATCTTATTTTCTGTAAGGATTCTCTGCTCTACATCGCTAAAGTCAAGAGTTGCCCATCTTTTCGTCCCGGTGGCAAGAAAATTTTCACGGGTGGCAGCCAAAAGATTGGAATAATAGTCATTCCATTCGAAAATAAAGTCTTTGGAAAAATCGGTAGAAAGACCAAAAGATCCCCCTGGATACCCGTTGAAGCCCATCTGCTCCAATTGTTTTTTCAAGGCATTAAAGTCGCTCATGAAAACTTGCGCGGATTCGCTGTTCGGCAAAGCTTGATATTTTTGCACAATGCTGGCAAGACCCCTTGCAATCACATAGATAGATCCTGTGCGGAAACCTTCTGGAGCCGCTCCTTTATGCATGGCCGGCGCGTAAACAACAAGGCTTAAGCCCTCTTCGTCTTTCAAAGAGTTCTTCTCATTGAGAACAACGGGATACACTTCTCGGAGAAGGTCTTGATGCGTAGGATGCCAAGATGTCTCCAAGTCCTTTTTCAGCTGCTCTGCCATTTCGCGAGAAAGGGCTCCTAGATTAAACGCGAGGAAACTCTTTGGATCAGAGAGACTATGAAGCTTAACGGCAAATTGCTCACCTGTAGGTTGAATCGATTCCTCTGTAATACGAGAAAGGCGAGCAAACTCATTGATCAAAAGTGAACTAATTTTTTCTTTTTCAAAGGCAATCTTTTCATTGGATGGGGCTTGTAACCAAACCTTTTGCACATCCTCATAGAGGTTAAAGTGAATCTCTCCACTCATCCAGTCAATCGTAAGAGAGCTTATGAAGGGGTTATAGCCTTTTAGGTCAATAGTTTCGGCTTCATCGCCTTTGGCTTGTCCTTTAATCAAAAGAGCCCGCACTTCGTCTCTAGAAAGAGGTTTTTTACTTTTTTGGATTACAGCAATATTGTCTTGCAAAATTTTGCTAGCAGAGGTGAGGGAGTCAATCTGCGGTGCAATGACAGACATTTGGCGGGCCTCATCTCCTGTCATCATTTCCCCTTTTTCAGCTAGGGCCGTTTCTGTCTTTTCAAGGGTATCAAGTTGCGCTTTCAACTTTGTCTTTTGGCTATCCATGCGGGCAATGAGCTTTTGGATCAGGCCAGCAGAGTCACCACCGATCTGGGTTAATGAAGCCAAATATCTCTTTGTCACTGGGGATTCTTTCCCAAACAAGGTATAAAAACTCGTAATTTCTTTGGCCAAAGAGGCAAGACGGTCATCAAAGCGAGGATCTTGCTTGTTATCTGTGATTACCTTAATCAAAGCCGCGTTCAGACTTGTACCAGCTACGCCGAAACCAAGCTGCTCAGCCCTGTCATAAACAATTTCCTTATAAAGAGGGGAAACCTCACCGTTTTCTTGGATTCTTGCAGAATAGGCAAACAACTTTTGCTGGTTGTTGGTTTGCAAGTGGATGGGGACCATCCTCTCCACAACGACAACATTACTGAGAGCACTATTTCCATCCGATACGGCTTGAAGTTGCGCTGGCACAAAGGGAATGAGCGCTCCTGCTTTCGGAAGAAAGCGACGAAGCCTATCGGCATCTGCTTCATTTTTAAAAGTTGCATCGATAAATCTAGGCTCTTCTTTTCTTAGGTGAACAGACTCGGGTGAAAGATGGAGCAATTTGCAAAACGACTTGAGCCATGAGACGGAATCTTCCTCAAGAGCATTCACGCGAGCAATCGCAGAAGAGGCCACCTTTTCCGCCTGCTTTTCAGACACGTCTGACTTTAAGGGCTGTGAGTAGTAGAAGACCGTGGGTAGGATATTGTAAATCGTAAGCAGTAGGACGGCTACAATCAAAAAGGTATGCCAGCGCTTTGGTTTTTCCATAGGATTTTTTAACCTCTAAAGTTTTTCTTTATCGAAGGGCTAGCATACCAAACTTGATACGATTCTGTCCAAAAAAAAAGCATGCATCCCAGAAGGAATTCCTGCTTTTTGTTTCTCCTATACACAATTAATCTGGAAAGGTCGAAATATTCCAAGCAAGCGCTCTTCATGTTTGTCAGCTGCCGGGTGCCAAAGAAGCTCTGATAAATTGAAAGAAAAAGTGAGGGGGGGGACTGCCCCCCCCCCTTAAAGAGAGTCGCTTAGCGCTTAGCGCTTAGCGCCTGCTGTATTAGAACTGCTAGCAGCAAGAAGCTCCAGCTGGCTTGCAAAGTTGTTTTGCGTTGTGATCGACTCCACATAGGCATTCCATAGCTCCGGATCAATCCTGTTGTGGCGGATGGAAGAAATGAGTTCTCTTTTAATCGTTCTCAAATCTTTCTTTGGCGTCAGTTTGCGGATCATGTCGCGATCGCCTGCCAAGCGGGCCATATTTAGAAGCCTTTCAAGATCTGTCTTCGTAAAGACAACCTGGTCTCTTCTCTTGCGGGAACCGCGTGCTGCTCTCTGCTTGGGTGCTACAGACTTTGGTTTATCAGAGTTAATAATAAATTTTTTGAGCAAATCTCCAAGCTCTGTTGGGCTCTCATTCTTCATTTTTCTCATTGTGAAATGGTGCATATACCCACCTGTTTCCATTGGGAGAAAACGACAAAGTTCATTTTCTTTCTTTGCACCAAGCTTTTTCTTCGCATCATCAATCAAGCCTTCTAGCTTTTTCAAATCTGCGGATTTTATTGAAGAGCTCATGATTACCTTCCTCTAGTTAAAATAAATAAATTCATACATCCAGAAACTGATGCCACTAATTATAAAAACATCAAACATTACTCTTCTACTATAACAGAAAATTGCAAAGAGCCGTTAAAGAGAATTGTAAATTTGCGTCGTTGTAGTAAATTGTTCACTATCACCTTGTTTTCTTCTTAGCTAAACAACAGAATCCCTTATTCCCTTAAGTTATATCCAGAGAAGGGAAAAAACTATTCTTCCCCGGTTTTCAAAAACTCTCTCACGATAGCTTTGGAAAGAAAAGATCTTTCTGGTTTTAGTATTTGTCATTTATATGTTTCAATCGAGTTTTATGCAAGGAAAAAATTCATCCGGGAATATGTGGAATTTCATTTTTTTTTGCTTTATTCTGAATGATTTTTTGCGTATTGTATTGGGATATGCCCCTAAATATTGTTTCAACACCTAACAATCCTGTAATCATTGGTGTAGCCTCTGGTAAAGGAGGCGTTGGCAAATCAACGGTTGCTGTTAACCTGGCTCTTGCCTTCTCCAGGCTTAACTTGAAGGCAGGCTTACTCGATGCCGATGTTTATGGTCCCTCTCTCAGGAAGATGATCGCAGGAGGGGGTGCACCGAGACAATCAGGCACCCGAATCATCCCTGCCATGTGTCAAGGAATTCCTGTTATTTCCATGGCCTATTTCCGCGGAGAAAATGAAGCCGCTGCGGTAAGAGCGCCTATTGCCAACGGGATTATCACGCAATTTTTAACAGATGTAGACTGGCAAGGTATTGACATTCTGATCATCGATTTTCCCCCAGGCACGGGCGATGTGCAGCTAACCCTTGCACAAAAAGGCAACTTAAGAGGAGTCCTTATTGTGACAACTCCGCAAGAGGTTGCACTGCAAGACGTTCGGCGCTCCATACACATGTTTGAGCAAGTAAAGGTGCCTCTACTTGGCGTTGTAGAAAATATGAGCTTTTTTACACATCCTAAAACAAAAGAGAACATCTCTCTTTTCGGAACAGGAGGCGGAAGACGGGTTGCAAATGAATATGCACTTGCCTTTCTAGGAGAAATCCCTTTAGATCCTGAAATCTGCAGGCTTGCTGATCTCGGTCAATCCCTCTTTTCCCACTCACATACAAGCCCTGCAGCCCTTGCTTTTATCCAGATCGCAACCTCGTTACGAGAGAAAATCAACGAAAAAAGCGAAAAAAACTACCGCTCGTTTTCCCAAAAAGATGCAGCCACGCTTCAGATAGAATGGAATGATGGCACCACCCACCTTGTTCCCTTTGCAAGACTACAACAGCACTGCGCCTGCGCAGGTTGCATGGAAAACAAAAAACCCGTTTCTGCCGATGTTACTGTCTCTCACATCACACCCATGGGAAGCTATGGACTTAAGTTTTCCTTTTCTTCCGGCTGTTCAAACGGCATTTATTCCCTAGAACTCATAAAGGAGCTCATGCGTGCACACACTTAGTTTTCTTCTACTTTCTCTTCTTCTTTCTTGCATCTCTTCCCCTTCTGAAAAGCACTCGAGATTTAAAGAATGGTCTACACCAAATGGGAAGGTTAAAACGCTGTGCACCACATGCATGATTTCCCAAATTGTAGAGGAAATTGGGGGAGACTATGTTGACAGCCTATGTCTCATCCAAGGAGATTTAAATCCCCACACCTACCAGCTTGTAAAAGGAGATGATGAGAAGCTTACTTTCGCGGATGTGGTCTTTTATAACGGCCTAGGTCTCGAACATGGTTCAAGCCTCGCCTACCACCTTTCCACAAATCTAAATGCGATCTCTCTTGGAGACACAATCGCAAAACAAAATCCAGATCTTATCCTTCATTATAACGGGGCTATTGATCCTCATATCTGGATGGACATTTCTCTTTTTTCTAACATTGTGCCCATCGTTGTAGAGACTTTTGCAAAAAAAGATCCCGCACATGCTACAGTGTTTCGAGAAAACGGCAAGAGGGTTGTTGCAGCAATGCATGCGGCGCACAGCCACATCCGAGATGAATTTGCAAAACTACCCGAACAAAGAAGATATCTAATCACAAGCCATGATGCTTTCAACTATTTCACAAAGGCCTATCTTGCAACCGATGAGGAAAGAAAAAGCGGAACATGGCAGAAGAGATTCGAAGCTCCTGAGGGTTTAGCCCCAGACAGTGGCCTGAGCACAGCAGACATTCAAGCCGTCATCCGTTTTGCAAAAATGCATGGCGTGCATGTCGTGTTCCCCGAAACAAATGTCTCTCGCGATTCAATCAAGAAAATTATTGCAGCAGGGCAGGAGAGTGGACTTGATCTTAAAATGGCAAAAGAACCTCTCTACGGTGATGCAATGGGGCCTAAAGGGTCTCCTGGAGACACATATTTAAAAATGGTTATCTACAACGCTAAAACAATTATAGAAAATCTAAAATGAGTTTCGCTCTTGAAGTCTCTGATCTGACAGTCAACTATGAAAAAACGCCCGTTCTCTGGGATATAAACTTGCAGGTGCCCTCTTCGCAGTTTGTGGGGATCATTGGACCAAATGGTGCTGGAAAATCAACGCTTCTGAAGGCTGTTATGGGTCTTGTTCGGCCTCTTTCAGGAAGAATCCTATTTTTCAATCACACTCTGCAAGAAGTACGCAACAAAGTTGCCTATGTACCCCAAAGAAGCTCTGTAGACTGGGATTTTCCGATTACAGCCCTTGAACTCGTCCTCATGGGACGGTATGGAAAGATCGGTCTTTTCCGTTTTCCAACGCAGGCAGATAAAACAGCTGCATTGCACTACCTCGACATGGTGGGCATGGCTCCTTTTGCAGCTAGACAAATCAATAAACTCTCAGGAGGCGAGCAGCAAAGAATTTTCCTTGCAAGAGCCCTCTTGCAAGAGGCAGAGGTCTATTTTCTCGATGAACCATTTGCTGGCATTGACATGAGCAGTGAGAATCTCATCATTACCCTTTTGCAAAACCTTGTCAAAGCAGGAAAAACAGTATTTGTGGTACATCACGACCTGAATACGGCAGAAGAATATTTTGACAGCCTAATCGTGCTCAACATGCGCCTTATCGCCTTTGGGAAAACACACGATATCATGAATGCTGAAACGCTCTACCAGGCTTATGGTAAGAGCTATGCTCTTCTGGATCGTACGCTGAAACTCTCGGGGCAAAAAAAGAGAGGCTTATAGAACGATGTTGGAGTATTTCACAGACCCCGTCCTTCGAGCTCCCACGCTCGGGTGCATGCTTATGTGCCTTTCTGCCTCAGTAGTTGGCGTGATTGCCGTCTTAAAAAAAGAGTCTCTTTTAGGTGAAGCTCTCTCTCACGCCACCTACCCTGGTGTTTTTATCGGTGTCCTCCTCTCATCCCTCTTCTTCCAAGAGGTAAGTGCAGCGTTCATCATGGCAGGCGGATTTCTGACAGCCCTCCTTTCCCTATACCTCATCAACTGGCTTGAAACCTCCTGCAAGGTGAAGCCAGATGCCGCCCTTTGTTTTACTCTTGCCACCTTTTTTGGAACTGGGATTGCCCTTGCCTCTCTCCTCCAGCAAACCCACACAAGCCTCTATCAAGAAATTCAGATCTATCTCTACGGCCAGGCAGCCTCAATGCTCGACTTCCACATCGCACTCTACGGCGCCTTAAGCCTCTTCATCCTCTCTGTCGTTGCACTCTTTTACAAAGAACTTCAGGCTGTGATTTTCGATCGAGAATTTGCAACTTCCCTTGGCATTCACACGAAAACGATCGACACTCTTGTTTTCCTCTTGATCGTACTTGCTGTCGTGATTGGCATCCGCTCGGTTGGCGTTGTTCTCATGAGCGCCATGTTCATCGGACCTGCCGTAGCAGCGCGCCAATTTACCCACCACTTTTCCCAAATGCTTCTTCTCAGTGCTCTTTTCGGTCTGGCTTCTGGCTTTCTTGGAGTCTACCTATCGGCTGAGGCAAGCGATGCTCTTGCCACCCTTTTTCCTGGGGAAAGGCTAAGCCTTGCGACAGGACCCATGATTGTCGTAGTGGCTACCTTTTTTGCCCTTCTCTCTCTCTTTTTTGCCCCGGAGCGAGGTTTTATGCAAAGGGCTATCCGGCGCTCTCTCTACCGGCTTCAGTGTCAAAGAGAAAACATCCTAAAAACCCTCGCCCGCTCGGATAAGGAGCAGGGTCTCACCATTCAGCAGATCGTTAAAAAACAAAATATTTCTCTACCCCTACTCTATTACTTACTTCTAGGTTTAAGATCGGCAGGGTGGGTTGAGAAAAAACAAGAGCATGTTTGCTTGACAAGTGATGGTAAAAAAAAGGCCCTTAGAATCGTGCGCCTCCACAGACTTTGGGAAGTCTACCTCGTTAACTATCTCGAGGTTGGTTCAGAAAGAGTGCACAAAAGCGCAGAAGAAATGGAGCACATCTTGACAGAAGAGATGGAAAAAGAGCTAGACCTACTGCTCAAATACCCCAGGATGGACCCACACCATCAGCCTATCCCCGAAAAACAGGAAACATTTCCATGAACCCCTACTCCGAAAACACTTTTTTAGAATTTTTTGTCACATTTTTTACACGCCTTTTTTCTCTAAAACTCTTCCAAGGGCCTCTTGCCACCGATGAAATTCAAGTGTTTGTCCTCTTGGGGGTTTCCTTAAGCTGCTCTCTTATGGGTACCATGCTTGTCCTCAAAAAACAAACAATGCTTGCAAACGCACTCTCCCACACAATCTTAATTGGGATTGTGATCGCCTTTGTTTGCGGAGCCTCTTTTGGAAACCAAGGACACACCACAAACTCCTTAAGTCTAGACGTTCTCCTTTTCGCCTCCTTTCTGACAAGCCTCATCACTGCCCTTCTGACACAAACCCTGACACAGGTAGCTGGCCTCAAAGAAGACGCAAGCGTCGGCATTGTATTTACCGGTCTTTTTTCCCTTGGAGTGCTGCTACTGACTCTATTTACACGAAATGTCCACCTCGGAACAGAAATCGTGATGGGAAATGTCGACGCTCTCCACCCAAATGATTTGTATTTGGCCTACGCCGTACTCGGACTCAATGCTCTACTTTTCCTCCTCTTTTTCAAGGAGTATCACGCCCTTGCTTTTGACCCCGGCTACGCCCTATCGCTTGGCATTGCTGCCGTTTTCTTCCATTATCTCCTTCTTACACAAGTCTCGATTACAATTGTTGCTGCCTTTCGTTCTGTAGGCGTCATCATGGTACTTGCTTATCTTGTCGCGCCTCCCTTAACAGCAAGGATGGTAACCCATACCTTCAAGAGTATGCTCTTTGTCTCTTGCGGTATCGGCGCTTTTGTTTCCCTGGTCGGTGTTGCCCTCTCGCGTCACGTCTTGACCCAAGCCAGCACTCCCCTCTCCACAGGCGGCATCACTGTAGTTATCCTTGCTCTCTTGTTCTTTCTTATGGCTTTTAGGGAGAAGGCCACACGATGAAAACCTACCCGGTTCAAAAACTCGTGTTTCTGACAAGCCACAATCAGTACGAAAGCAAAAGGCATTTTACCCATTGTCTCTCTGATGCGCTGCGAAAAAAAGGAGTGCAAACCTTTGTCATCGAGCCTAAAGAAGGAGCCTTAAGCAAAGAAGAAATGGCAAGGATCCAAGGTATTCATCCTGATCTGATTGCCTCCTTCCACGCCATCCTCCCCCTCCCTGACGGAAAGCTTCTCTCCGATCACCTACATATTCCTTTTTTAAATCTGATTGTCGATCCCGCTCTTTACATGTTGCACCTTCTTAAAAGCAAGTATTCCTTTCTCTCGGTTGTGGATCGATACGACCTTGCTCTCATCTGCTCAACAGGATTTAAAAACGCTCTTTTTTTGCCCCATGGCGTCGAAAAACTCGACATCGATCCAACGCAAAGCCGAAAATATGATGTTGTTTTTATTGGCAGCTCCTTTAACCATGAAGCCCTTAAAAGTTTCTGGCGCTCTACCTTTTCAAGGCAAGTATCGGAGCTGATTGAACTTGCCATCTTCAAATGGCAAGCAGGGGAAAAAGAAACTCTTTTTAAAACCCTTTGGGATGGGATGCACAAACAAAGTTTGGAAGCAGACAGATTTCAATTCCCTCAGATTTACCGCTCTGCCGACTACTACATCCGCTCGTATGAAAGGTGGAAGATGCTAGATTCTCTCTGCGATGTCCAAGTAGACATTTTTGGAGCTCCCGGTTGGATGGACGAAGTCCCCCCAAAAGAATGGAAGAGCTACTTTCCCAAGAGAGATAACATCAGAGTCCACCCCCCTGTAACCTATGCTGCAAGCCTAGAAATCCTAAGCCAAGCAAAAATTTGCCTCAATAGCTCTCCTTTCTTTATGAATGGTTCTCATGAACGGATGTTTGCAGGACCTATGTGTGGCTCTGTTCTTTTTACAAATGACAATCCTTATGCGCAAGAAGCCTTTTCTGTAGGCAAAGAGATCGAAACCTTTACATACCGCACACTAGGCACGCTCAATGATAGAATCAAAGTTCTTCTGCAAGACGATGAAAGGAGAATCGAAATGGCAAATCTCGGAAGAAAGCGCGTTCTCGAAGAGCATACATGGGATAAGAGAGCCGAGATCCTAATAGAGAAACTGCCCGAGTTTTACGCAAGAATTTACACCCAAGACTTTAGTCCCAACTAAACTTGTCTCTTCCTCTTAGTTGTGTTTTTAAGGGAGCAGCTGATTGTATACACAAATACGCATCATCCGTGACTGGCTCTATGTAGGCTACAGTTATGATTAATTTTTTTGCAATTAATCCCTAAATAACCTATGATTCTCTAGACCCTGATTGTCATATTTTCTTGTTCCTAAAGACTTTAAAAAAATCTTTAACAAGAAAACCCTGACAACCTAGGTTTTGGAACTCATCCTATATTTAAACAGGAGAAACGGGACGTATGCCCACAATTAACCAATTGGTTCGCAAAGAGCGAATTTCTAAAAAAAGAAAGAGTAACTCACCAGCTCTACACGGCTGCCCACAAAGACGGGGCGTGTGCGTGCAGGTAAAGACAAAAACACCTCGTAAACCAAACTCTGCTCTACGTAAAGTAGCCTGGGTTCGTCTATCCACTGGACAAGAAGTCATTGCTTACATCCCAGGGGAAGGACACAACCTCCAAGAACACAGTATCGTCCTCGTTCGCGGCGGAAAAGTAAAAGACTTGCCAGGCGTTCGATACCATATCGTTCGAGGCGCACTGGATACAGCAGGTGTAAAAGACCGTAAGCAGAGCAGATCCAAGTACGGGGCAAAGAGGCCTAAGTAATGAAAGGATTCTCCGCCTATGAGAATCCTGGTTCGTGATTGCCGTTTCCGAAACTAGAAAATGCAATCACGCGCAGGCTAGCCTTAAGTAAGCTAGCTTTAGTGAAAAAGTATTTGAATCTTCTCAGTAGGATAATTTTTAAAACTGATAGAAGGATAAAAACATATGTCAAGACGACGAAGAGCAGAGCAAAGAGAGATCGAACCAGATCCTAAGTACCAAAGCAAAGTGCTCGCTAAGTTCATCAACAAAGTGATGGAACAAGGTAAAAAATCGATCGCAAGGAAAATTGTTTACAATGCCCTTGAGAAGCTTGCGCAAAAAGTAAAAGCAGAAAATCCTATCGAGGCATTCGAACAAGCCCTCGAAAACGCAAAACCTCAGCTTGAGGTAAAATCTCGAAGAATCGGTGGTGCCACCTACCAAGTCCCGGTTGAGATTCTTCCTTCCAGAAGATCTTCGCTTGCAATGCGTTGGATCATCACATTTTCCAGAACAAAGCCTGGGAAATCAATGGAAGAAGCTCTTGCTACTGAGCTTAGCGACTGTTTCCTGAATCAAGGATCAACCATTAAAAAGAAAGACGACACGCACCGAATGGCAGAAGCTAACAAAGCATTTGCCCACTACAAGTGGTAATAGGAGATCTCTTAAGCTATGGCGCGAGAAAGTAATGAAAATCTAAAAGACGTGCGCAATATTGGGATTATGGCCCACATTGACGCCGGTAAAACGACGACTACGGAGAGGATTCTCTACTACTCCGGGAAACTCCACCGTATGGGCGAGGTGCATGAAGGCGCCGCCACAATGGACTGGATGGTTCAGGAGCAAGAGCGAGGCATTACGATCACATCGGCTGCCACAACAGTCTTCTGGCACCACTGCAAGATCAACATTATCGATACTCCTGGACACGTGGACTTCACAATCGAAGTGGAGCGCTCCCTTCGAGTACTCGATGGAGCTGTCGCAGTGTTCTGCGCCGTGTCAGGTGTAGAACCCCAGTCTGAAACCGTTTGGAAACAAGCGGACAAATACGGCGTACCAAGGGTTGCTTTTGTCAACAAAATGGACCGAATGGGTGCAGACTTCTTTGCTGCTGTCAACAGCATGAAAGAAAAGCTGCATGCAAATGCAATCCCTGTCCACTGCCCAATCGGCGCCGAAGCCGAATTCGAAGGCATGATCGACCTCGTCAGCATGAAAGCGCTCTACTATAAAGATGAGACTCTCGGTGCGAAATGGGAAGAAAAGGCCATACCAGCTGATCTCAAAGAGAAATGTCAAGAGATGAGAAGCGCTCTTCTCGAAGAGCTTGCCACAGTCGATGAGTCAGACGAGGTGTTCATGAACAAAGTTCTTGAAGATCCAGATTCCCTCACAGTGGACGAAATCAACAAAGCCATCCGAAAAGGGGTGTGTGCGAACAAGTTCACGCCGGTTCTCTGCGGATCTGCCTTTAAAAACAAAGGGGTACAACAGCTGCTTGATGCCGTTGTTAACTGGCTTCCCTCTCCTTTGGATCGAGGCACTGTTCATGGCTACACTGAAGACCATGCTGAAAAAATTGATATTGAACCCTCCGATACAGCTCCGTTCTGTGCGCTTGCATTCAAGATCATGACAGACCCTTACGTGGGTAGACTTACCTACGTACGTATCTACAGTGGTACTCTTGAGAAAGGGGTAACCCTTCTTAACAGCACAAAAGGGCACAAGGAAAGAGTATCTCGCTTGATCGAGATGCACGCTAACCAGCGTAAGGAAAAAGAATTTTTCCATACAGGGGATATTGCCGCGATCGTAGGTCTTAAGAAAACGACCACGGGGGATACACTCTGTACACAAGAAAAGCCCATCGTGCTCGAAAAAATGGACTTCCCAGAGCCTGTGATTTACATGGCCATCGAGCCAAAATCCAAGGCAGACAGGGAAAAGCTAGCGACAGCTCTTTCTTCCCTTGCAGAAGAAGACCCAACATTCCGCATCAATACAAACGTAGAAACAGGGCAAACCATCATTTCAGGTATGGGAGAGTTGCACCTTGAAATTCTGCACGACAGGATGGTTCGGGAGTTCAACGTTGAGGCAAACGTCGGTAAACCGCAAGTTTCTTACAAAGAAACGATCACAATACCAGGCGCTGCCAAGACGAAGTTCGTTAAGCAGACAGGTGGTCGCGGTCAGTACGCACACGTTGAGATTGAGATCGAACCAAACGAGCCTGGCAAAGGCAACATCGTTGAAAGCAAGATCGTAGGGGGCGTAATTCCAAGAGAATTTATCCCTGCCGCGATTGCTGGTATTGAAGAAGGTCTTGCCTCTGGTGTTCTGGCTGGGTACAAACTCGTAGACGTCATCGTAAGAATCGTCTACGGATCGTACCACGATGTGGACTCAAGCGAGATTGCGTTTAAAGTTTGCGGATCGATGGCCCTTAAGGAAGCTGCTGCCAAGTGCAAGCCGATTATCCTTGAGCCCATTATGAAAGTGGACGTTACAACTCCAGACACATGTCTTGGGGATGTAATGGGCGACTTGAGCCGAAGACGGGGAAGAATTCTGGGACAAGAGGCTATCAAAGGGGGTCAAATGATCCACTCAGAAGTCCCCTTAAGCGAAATGTTTGGATACTCCACGGATCTCCGCTCGCTCTCTTCAGGGCGCGCTACATACGTGATGGAACCATCCCATTTCGAGAAAGTACCAAACAAGATTCAAGAAGAAATTGTAAAGAAATAAGGTTTATAACATGACAAAGCAGGAAAAAGCAAAACAAGGACAGACGCAGCAAGCAGCGCCAGCGGCCAAGCAGCCGTCGCGTCAAAAGATCCGCATCCGGCTGAAAGCGTACGACCAAAGGCTCCTCGACCAATCTACCTCAGACATCGTCGAGACAGCCAAGCGTACAGGTGCTGGAGTAGCAGGCCCCATCCCCCTTCCTACACGGACGGAGAAGTTCACAGTACTGAGATCTCCCCACGTGGATAAGAAGTCTAGGGATCAGTTTCAGATTTGCACGCATAAAAGGCTTGTAGACATTCTTAACCCGAATGCAAGGACCATTGATGCGCTCAAAACTCTGACACTGCCCGCTGGTGTTGACATCAAAATTCGCGCTTAAAGACTTGTAACAAAAGCAACGAATGCGTAAAGTGCCCTCCTATGAGGGCACTTTTTTTTTCACTTTTCCTTTTTCTTCCTCTATCTGGGCTTAACGTAGAACCCTTTTCAAGCAGTGCCATCACCTATGAATTTAGCGGAGGGAGATTTGGTGATAACCTTACAGCCTACGCAAACGCCAAATGGCTCTCGTACAAGTATGGCATCCCCTTGATCTACCGCCCTTTCCCCCTAGCAAACGAACTTCACATCGAAGAGGAAGAAACACTGATCTTCTCAGAAGCGCTTAAATCTAAATTTAATCGTTTTGTCACCCTCAAGAACAAAAAAAAATTTGAGCCTCATGCCTTGCCCCCCGTTTTGTACAGCCTCCTGTTCTTTACGGAAGCTATCCCTAATAACAACTATAAAACCCATGTAAACTTTGACCTGCCTGCTTGGAATGACCCGGGATTTAAATCTCTTTTGCAACGTCTATTACAACCAAAAGAAACCTATAGCCCCATCGAGTCTCCTGAAGGAGCGATCCGAGTGGCCCTCCATGTTAGAACGGGCATAGGTTCTGACGCAGTAGGATGGACACGCGATCTTATGAAAGCAAGACACTGTCACATCTGGGACCTTAAATTCCCAGAGTATGAGTATTATAAAAATCAAATCGAGTGGTTGCTTTCCTATTTTCCTGGGGAAACACTCTTTGTACACCTCTTCACAGACCACCCTGAGCCAGAAAAAATCGTAAAAAGGCTCGAAAACGATCTACAAGGTCAGCCCGTCCTCTTTAGCTACAGATCTTCATGCAACAGACATATCCTCAATGTCGTGGAAGACTTCTACCAAATGTCTACCTTTGACTGCATGGTACGGGGAGCCTCGCAGCTCTCCTTTATAGCAGAGAAGATCGGAAACTTCCACGTGTGCATCTCTCCTAAAAAAAGCACCCTCCGTAACGGATTTGTTACAATCACAGAAGTGACTATTTCTTTGCCCAAAGGCGGCCGTTAATGATTGTGCGGTATGTCTCTTCAGAGGCATACTCAGCATGGAATTGGTAGGTGCCATCTTCCTGCTTCTTGTACACCTCAAAGCCATCTAGGCGGGGAGAATCACGAAATTCCCAGGCAATTTTATCTGGGTCGATCACACCCTTACCCTGGACCTTTCCCATGAGATCATTCTCAATCTGCATGGTAAAACTATCTCCTTGCACAGCTGAAAGGGTAAAGCGGTTTTGCAGCTGCTGCATCTCCCCCTCCATTTCCACAATCTGTGTACAAAAGATAAAACCTTCTCGTAGAGGTCCGATCTGCCACTTTGTATAGAAATGGACCATCTCTTCCGATTCGCTAAAGCGAATGCTGCCCTCTCCCATCCAGATGCCGGATGAGAATAAAAATACGTGCTCAATCATCAGAACACAAACCTCCTGCTATAGATGCTCTGCAATATGCCAAGTGCAGACATCGTCGCAATGATCGAAGACCCTCCATACGTGACAAGCACAAGAGGCACCCCAGTAATGGGCAAAATCCCACACATCATTCCGATGTTGACCAAGATATGCATGGCTAAATACACTGTAATACCAGCTGCAAGTAGCCTTCCAAAAGGATCTTTTGCGACCGCTACAGTTTGGAAACTAAAATAGAGTAAAGAGTAAAAAAGTGCTATAAGAATCACAAGACCAATAAGCCCAAACTCCTCTCCAAAAGCCGGGAACACAGAGTCTGTGTAAGGAAAGGGAAGCCACCCTTCGCTGGCATAGGTGCTCTTTCGAAAACCAGTACCTGTAAGCCCTCCAATCGCAATCGATGTTGCTGCGGCAACCTGGTGGGGTGTATTGGGATTAAACCTTTCAAACTGGTATTCCTTTAACACCAAGGTGGCATAAGGCTTAATCGCCTCATAGGGCAAAATCTCAAGAAAAATAGCGGATACAAGAACAAGCCCTGCAAGCCCTAGCAAGGCCATAAACCGAACAACCCCTTCATGGATATCGCCAAAGTAAAAAAGAACAAGGGTGATCGGAAAAAGAACAAGCGCACTGCCCAAATCAGGCTGCTTTAAGATCAGCACAAAAGGAACCCCTACAATAAGACCGCTCATCAAAGCAGTCCTAAGCGAACTTGCCTGCCCCTTTTTTCTCTCCAAATACCAGCTCAGCGCGATTACAACCACAAGCTTTGCAAGCTCTGAGGGCTGAAAATTCACGTGCAAAAAGGGAATCTTATACCAGCGGTTTACCCTCTGGATGGAATCGACAAAATAGAGCCCGATCAAAGAAACGAGCATCAGAGCATATAAAAACCAGGTCCATTCTCTGATCTTATTGTAGTCAAACCCGGCGAAAAAAAGAAATGAAAGCCCCCCTAGAAAAAACCATTTCATCTGAATGAGGACAGTGGGGGTAAAAAAACCTTCTTCTCCGCCTTCTGGCAAAGAATGTGCTGTGTAGCTTGAAATGACGATAAGACTTACTGCCATAAGGCAGAAAATCGCAGCGATTGCCCGAAAGTCCATCCGTGTTAGTGTTTGTAGTGACCACATCTTCGTGATCCAAGAGTACTGCTAATCCTGTTTGCTTTCAAGGTGTTTTAAGCTCGTTTCGTAGAGTAACAAGCTCCTTAAACTTATCCGCTATCTCCTGAGGGAGGTTAGCATAGGTATCCATATCTCTTGACCCTGTAATGTCATCAACCATCTTGACTACCTGTTTTTCAGTCAAATCCAAGGTCTTATTGTCCAGTATAACAAGATACTGTGGCCCCAGAGTTTTTTTTATGAACCATGAAAGAGCAGCTTTGGCTTCGTAATAACTCTTATAGCTACCGATCGAACTCATTTGCGTGGTTGACATCACTCCCTGTTTAGCAATGTCTTTCCAAAGAACCGGCATAACCACGTTATGAAAGAATAACTCTTCATTACGCAGCAGCTCTTTGTAATCTCCTTCGCAACAGGCATCAATTTTCTCGTAGTCTAAGCCTGGATAATTAAATGCTTTTTGGAAGCTCTCTTTATTTAAGGGTTTTTTTATCTGAGATGCCTTCTCTATTTCAACAACGCTAGTAGCTTTAGGATCCTTGTCTCCTACAGCGATTGCCTCCTGATTCCTCGCTGCAACTCTTTTCTTTGCCGTCTCCTGTGCTTGCTTCACCCCTTCTTCCCCCACAAGTTGCCTTAGCTGTTGCAAGTTTAGATCTCGTGGGCTAGTGGCTGGTTCCCATAGCCAGCTCGAAGCAGAGCTTACAACAACACTCAGCATTCCCCAGAGAAAATTAGTTACAACGTTACTAGATGCCGCCTCAAGAGAAGCGCTCGGCTTGGAGGTCGCAAGAACTTCCAGAAGAATTTTTCTTTCCTCTCCCGCCTCTTCTTGCAAGATTACCTCTGCTTCGAACTCTTTTACTACTTTTTCCAATTCAGCGAGTGAGAGTTTTTTCGGTTTAATTTGTTCTGTATCTTTTTCTGGCAACCACGGTTTTACATTTTCAAGACGTTTATCCAGTTCTTCTCCTTTGGCCGCAATAGGCATCGCCATTTCAACTCCCACTTCTTTCACTGTCTCAGGAAAGTAATGAGATGCATAGGAGAGAATTTTGTCTTCTTCTGGGGTATAGACTTTGCCCTCGACAACTGACTGAAAAATCTGAGTTAATGCGATCTTTACTTGCTTCTCTAAATCATCCCTTGCAATCTGAGAGGTTTCTTGCCCTACGGGAGGGGGAATTTGCTTATTGGCATTTTGAAACCAAGAAAAGGAGAGAATTTTACGGAAAATCTTATCGATAACTCCTTCGCCCTGAAAATTGAGGATCGTTACCTTTCCTAAGACTCCGCTAGAAGGTTTGGGCGTATTCCCTTGTTGTGTAGATTTTTGCTGCGCTTTGTCATACTGTTCCAAACGATGAGACAACTTCGCAAATCGTGTAGGGTCCGTCATAAAATATCCCTTGTTGTTCACATTATATCATTTTTTTTAATTTTGAAAAGTCTGATAACAAAACACCTGGAAACGATACTGTGCTTGTGTTCTCGCACACTCTTTGCTAGAATCAGCCCATGTTTTTTAAAAAGAAAGCGTATGAACATTTTGGATCCTTGCCTTCTACTCATGTGTATGCGAAAAAAACAATCTGCACTCATCCCCTCGATACGTTTACAGTCATCACCGCAGGGGAGCAAACAGCAGGCATAGGGCGGGATAAAAGGCCCTGGAAATCTCCTCCATCGGGTAATCTCTACGCCACGTTTTGCTTTTTTCTAAGTTCTAGGGAAAGGGTACAGCATATAGGGCAAATACTTAGCTTATCGGCTTTGCAGTTGATTCCTTACTCTACCTTTAAGTGGCCGAATGACCTTTTTTTAGGGGGAAAAAAACTAGGAGGTGTGCTTGTAGAAGTATTCGAGGAGAGAAAATACTTTGCTGTGATTGCCAGCATAGGACTGAACGTGAACATGCCAAAAGAAGAGCTAGAGCAGATCTTGCAACCCGCGACCTCCTTGCTCGCAGAAGGGAACAGGGAAGTCTCTCTACCACGCCTTCAACAAGAAGTAGAAAGCTCTTTTGCAAAAAACATAGATATTTTTTTAGAACACGGGTTTTTACCTCTTTTTTTGGAAATCAAAAAGAGACTTCATCATCAAGAAGGGGATACGCTCTCCTTCCATGAAAATGGGGAAACAAGGCAAGGAAGACTTCTCTCTTTCAATGAAGATGGGTCGTTGACCCTGGAATTTATACGAGGCGAAAAAAAAACCTTTTATGCAGGCGAAACACGTTGCGTATAAAAAAAAACCTTGCCCCGTTTCCAGAGCAAGGTCTTTTTAAATAAAACTATTTATTTCTCAGTTTGATTTGCCATGTATGCAAAAAACATGGCTGAGAAAGCGCCTATGATAAATACAGTTTCACAAAGAACCCTGCAGCAACGACATACACCAACGCGTTGAGCTTTTGGTTGAGGACCGTTGCCCACCCCTGCTTTTTTCTCGAGGAGGCTCTCCATAGCTTGTATATCTTGTAAAACGGCTTCCTTCTCTACGGTTATCTGTTGAAGGCTCGCTTCTACCTGTTGCTTTTTAGCATCAGACGCCAGGTGAGTAGCAGTCTGCTCAGAGGTACTGGCTAAAACTGTGTCAATTGCACTTTGAAACTCAGCTTCCATCTGCTGATAGTGCGCCGACAAATTTCTCACAACTTCTTGTGCGGTTTGGAATTTCGTGTGCGCCCTTTCACACGCACCATAAGCCTCAGTACCTTGTTGATCATGCCCGGGAGCGCTAGAAGCTACGTTCAATTCTTCTCGCGCCTTTTTGAATGCTTCTTCCGCTTTTCTTAAAAGCAACTCAAAACTGTTCAGATTAGTTTGCCATTGTTGGATCCCGTCTAATTCTATTAACACATCTTTTTTCGTTTCACTCCCAACTTGTAACAACTCAGCTTGCGCCTCTGCTAACAAAGTGTTCATATCGACTTCCTCTTGTCGAGCAATCTCTAGAGCATGTCTTGCAAGCTCTTCTGCAACAACATCTGGTGTCAACTGTCTGAGGTTACGACCTGAGAACTTTTCATAAAAAGCCTGCCACACAGCTCTCTCATCGTCAAAACCATTAATCTTTAGTTGAAGGCCTGCCCCTTCTACTATCTGCATGAATAGTGCTTGCTCTTTAGGGATTACTGTATATTGTGCTTTCTGGAGCTGGTCGTTAATTCGACGTACTCCATCTTTGATAATCGGTGCGTTAAATACCTGGGCAAAATGTACCCATTGAGTTCTTGTAACTGCTGGTGCTTGCATATAAACTTCTCCTTAATCATGACCAAGCCAAGTGAATTTGACTTGAGAGTTTAACTTAAAATCTTAATATATTACACATAATTCAACTAAATAACCTGAGATTCTACATCAAATATAGAATAAAAGACAACACCAAATCTTTACAAAACAACTTTTACAATACAGGAATGACTGTGATGTTAGGGTGCACTTTGGCTCGCAAAATCTGCTGGATATAGGATAGAGTTGCCCCGGTAGAAGAAAAGCAGCCTACACAAGAACCAAGGTATGCAATTTTTAGTTCTAAGCCCTGATGGATCTCTTTAAGGAGGACACCGCCGGCATCAAGCTCGATGTAGGGGCGTACATCTGCATCAAGGACCTCTTCTATCAGCGCAAGCTGCTGCAGCGAGGTCATCTCGTTCCACCCAGGGTAAGGCTCACCCGGCTCTAGCGACTGCAAAGCTACTGGGGGAGCGACATAAGACTCTGGCAAAGAAATGTCTAGACACCGCTCTGCTGCCTCATCTATAGTCGAAAGAACAATATTTAAAAAAGCGTCGCTTTCACGAGGAAACGCCGGCACAAGAGAAGAATCTCGTACCTGCTTATCAATGAGGTCAGCGCTAATTCTTCTGGCCTGGTCGTAGTTTTTCCCAATGACAAGAAGCGATGCCACCTCAGCTGCGCCAAGTAAGGCCGTTTGCCCAAAGCATTGAAAGCGTGCGTCCACAATGGAACCATCCTCCGGATCGACGAGCCAAAAGAGGGAAAGGGCATACCCCTCTACTTCCCTGCCCTGCCTCCCTACCGCAAGAAACATCCCCCTTTCGAGCGACTCTTCTTTTGTAAAGAAGCCCACGCACTGGGGTCTTTCAATCGCTTGGGCAAGCTTGCGGCTATAGTGCGCCCAAGGAAAAGGTCGCAAAATTTTCTTTATACTCATAGGTGATAGCTCCCCTTCCTAAGCTCTTGAACAGCTTTAGCTACAATGTCACAGGCTCTTACAATCTCCTCTTCTGTCGTGTATCGAGATAAGCTAAAAGAAACCGCAGTCTGAGTCATTTCCAAAGGAACTTTTGCTGCTTGGAGCACAAGGCCAATTTGTTGGAAATTCCCCCCCCCTATCGAGGCAAAAACGCCGCTTTTATGCAGGAAATAAAGTAGCGCTTCATTGCAAACTAGAGGAAAAGCGACCGCTGAGATATGTGGAAGGCGATTTTCGCCCTCGAAAAGAATACACACATCAGGAATTTTTTCTTTCAGAATCTCTTCAAAGAGAAGACGCAGACGAGCAATCTCAGTCAGCATATAATCCCGACTTTCCCTAAGCTCTTGGAAAGATACACCAAGCGCAATCGCGCTCGCAACGCTAAAGACACCGGCACGAAAACCTCCCTGCTCAAACCCTCCCTGGATAAAAGGGGAAAGTTTACGCCCCCTTCGTATCGCAAGGCCACCCGTCCCTTGAGGGGCGTGCAACACATTCCCATGGAATGTCAAAAAATCAACTCCCAAATGCTCTTCTTCTAGGTAATATTTCCCGAGGGCGTGGGTAATATCCAAATGCAAAAGTACGCCTCTTTCTCGGCAAAGCTCACGGATCTCATTCATGGGGTGCAAGGAGCCTGTCAGCCCATTACCAAGAGAAAGGGACAAAAGAGCTGTCCTTGGGGTCAAAGCCTCTGCTACGCTCTCTTTTGATAAGGTGCCATGCTCTCCAACTTCTGCAAGAGACCCCACGCACCCAAGTCTTTCCAAATGCGCAATCCCCATCAAAGAAGGCGCCTCATCCACAGTCGATGTCACAAAATGGTTTTTCCCTGTGGGGATGGTCACATCAAAATACGTAGAGAGAAGAACGTGACTTACAGACTCGCTTCCAGAAGATGTGAAAACAAAATCTTCCTCCTCCTCAAGTCCAAGCACCTCGTAGATCGCTCTGTAGCTCTTTTCCAAGGCAGGGAGAACTTCTTGCCCCTTCTTATGTGGGGCAAAGGGCACGCCGTAAGAATGGCGCAAGTAGGGATAAAGAGCCCCGATAGCGCGCTCCGAGGGCTTTGTTGTTGTACTATTATCAAGATAGATTTCCATTAAAGGGGCGTTCCTTCCTTCACAAACACCCCTTGCCGAAATCGGTAGAGGATAGGATCTCCAGTGGGCAGCTCTAGATTCACAACTTCATCTTTCGTTAGTCCGTCGAGCTGCATGACAATCGAGCGAAGTGAGTTACCGTGAGCCGAAATCAGAACGCTTTTTCCCTCCTGGAGAAAAGGTACAATTGTCTGCTTAAAATAGGGAAGGGTTCTTGCTGCCGTCATTTCCAAGCTTTCGCCTTGTGGGGGCGGTGTGGAAAAGCTACGCCTCCACTCTTGCACCTGCTCTTTCCCAAATTTTTCCATCATGTCGGCCTTATTGAGGCCTTGTAGCTGGCCGTAACAGCGCTCATTGAGGTGCCAGCTTTGGTAGACGGGCAGGATGTTCTCCTTTGCCGCCTCCCCATAAATTTTGCTCCACTCGTGGGACTTCCCTTCTTCAGGGGAATGGATGATAACCGGGACCTTTTTAGAACTATGATGGATCAGGGCAAGCATGGCCGTCATAAGCGATCTACATAAAGTGGAGACGAAAACAACATCAATGGGCAGGCTTTCAATACGAGCTCCCGCGAGCATCGCCTCCTCTACTCCTGCTTCTGAGAGAGGGACATCAACCCATCCTGTAAAAATATTTTGTTTATTCCAGACCGACTCACCATGCCGGAGCAAAATCAAGTTCACCATGGATCTATCTTACAGGGGAAAATGATATTTTAAAACAGGATTTTGATTGCTTTTAACACAAATTTTTGATAACATTTGAATGTTTTTGAATAATTACTAATCATTTTGAGAGGAATTTCTAGGGGATGGTCAAAAAAAGATTAAGTAAAGCCTTGTCCCACGTAGGGGTTGCCTCTCGCCGACATGCAGAAGAGCTTATTTTTGATGGACGGGTTGCCGTCAACGGAAAGATTACCCTTGTACCCCAGACTCTCGTTGATCCTGACGAAGATGCGATCACAGTCGATGGGAATCCGATCAGCGTAGAGAAGGAAAAGGTCTACTTTGTGCTCAACAAGCCAAAAGGTTACCTTTGCAGCCATACAGCTTCCAGCAAAGCCCCTCTCATCTACGAACTTTTTGACCCCAAAATCGGTCCTTTGATCTCAGCGGGCAGGCTCGACAAAGATACAACAGGACTTCTTCTCGTAACAAACGATGGCACCTTTGCCAACCGTGTTATTCACCCCTCCTCTTGCGTAGAAAAGGAGTATTATGTCGAAACGAGGGAAGAACTTACCGACAAGCATCTTCTCGCCCTCTCAAAAGGTACCCGGGTAGAGGGAATATTCGTTGTTCCAAAGCAAGTAGAAAGAGCGGGAAAGCGCGCTGCCAAGATCACGGTTATGGAAGGAAAAAAAAGGGAAATTCGACAGATGATCGAAGCCATCTCACTGACCGTCCGCAAGCTGACACGCATCCGTATTGGCGGTCTTGAGCTTGGCAAACTTCCTGGAGGCACGTACAGACATCTTACAAAAAAAGAGAAAGAGGCGATTTTTTCATGACAAACTGGAAACTATCTCCAGAGTTTCAGTTTCCAAATCTCAAAGCAGGTGTGCCGAAGCGCAAGATCCATCCCTCTTGTCCCAAAACGCCACAAGACCTTGAAAAGGCAATCCGCAATCTCACGATCTTCGCCGAGCAAAACAAAAGGCAAATCACCCCTGAGCTACACCGTCTTGAAGTAGAGGATGGCTCCATCATCCCCCCAAGAGCTACCTCCCGCATCTGGAACGGGGTGCAGATCGCTTGCGCCCTCTTCTCCGAAAGAACAAGACAAGAGCTGGAACTGAAGAAAAAGAAAATCGAGGGCAAGATTCGAGAATCGCTGAGTGTTATCCTGAAGTATTATCCCCTCCTGGCAAAATTAGAAGAGGGAACAGAGATCCAGAAAAAACTAGCCAAATCAGCAAGGCAGTCGATTGAAAACTTCAACGGCATCGTCGCCAGCACAAAAAAAAGCCCCCAAAGCTTTGCTGAAAAGCTCAAGCGTTTTGTTTTCCAAAGGATGGGTCTTTTTCCTGACCACTCCCTGCTTGCCAACCCAATCAACTTGCCAGAGCTTGCCGTCCTCCATTTTTCTGAGGCCAAGATCCTCCAAGAGGCAAGAAACTCCTCACAAAAGATTGCCTTTCTTGCAGAATCCCTAAAGTGTGTACAAGCCTCTCCAGTGGACCCGACGAGCTGGGAAAAAGACGCATTCCGGATGAAAGCAATCACACTGATCCAAAAGAAACTTGGCAAAAATTTCTCCTATCAGATCAGCGAGGCGCTTCAATCGATCCGTGAAACACCGATCTTCTCTAAGGCAGCAGCAGAAGAAGGGGTTGTCTCCTTTTCCCAAAAAATCACACCGTTCCCAGGAGAGGAAATTGAAGTGATTGGCTCCTTTCACAGAAAGTATACAGTCAGCTTGCCTGTTCCCGATAGTTTTAGCCTCTCCTCAAAATCCGTCCAAACAGGCTTTCCCTACCCTTCACAGCACTGTGGCTGGGCACTCTCTTCACATCTAATCCCTTCCTGCCCTGTGCGGCAAGACTTGCTTCCTACCATTTGCCCTCTTCTCCAGAAGCAAAAGGAAATCGCCCATGCTCTCTTGCCAGGAGGCGAGCTGATCCAGAAGGCAAAAGAGCTTCTTGCCCTGAAGAAAAAAGCGTTTCATAAAAAAACAGCAAGTTTTCTTGGCCTTCACAAAACACTTTGCCTCTCTATACTGCATGCGAGTGGTTATGCAATTGGAGAGGGCTTCTCGCAAATTTTAGACGTCTTCTTCACACATGTGGAGGAACAAACATCCCCTTACGATTACCTCTGCCAAGTACAGCTCATCTTGATCGAAACTTGTCTTAATAAACCTGCTGAGAAGTTGAAAGATGCATGGCTTACAACCCCTATGGGAGTAAGCGGAGCACAAGCTCTTCTTGAAAAAGAGAGAAAGGAGGCAAGACGTGGTTTAAACCTTGGCACCGCGCTCGATGACTATGTTGCCCTCATGGGAGAAGTGCTCGGGAAGGCAAGTGAGGCCATACTCATGCAAGAGCTTTCCGAACAGATCCACTTTGCCCCTCCCCTGCTCACTGACTTTGAAAGAAAGGTACAGTCCGCTCTCTACAAACAGCTCATCACTTTCCAGAACGAGTTCTCTCTCAAGCTGGAGGAAGAAGACAGAGAGCACAACCTTGAAATCATGACCAAATGGCTAGAAAAATCCATAAAATCAGACATCTCCCTCTTTAAGCAACCTTCTTTCGAACAGTTCCAGCACCTTGCGGCTGACTGTGTAGCCGAATGCGAAGCCTACTACAACGAACGCTATCTCCTCGAGAAAAGCCATCTCGAAGAAGTTTCGTAAACTCTTTGGCAGTAGAGCATGTGGAAGGTTGCGGCTAAACAAAAAAGCCCTCCCAAAGCAAGTATTACAGAAGAGCTTGTATAAAGACAGAGAAGGCTTCCAAGAGGAGGCGCCACGCACCCTCGGATCCCCACGGTACACACATTCACTCCGGAATAGGGAGAGCTATCCGCCTCTTTTGCAAAAATCGGTCCAGAGAGGTTCCAGCTAAGTTCAGAGCCTGCTTGCATTACCCCGAATATCAGATAGGCGCCATACATCCAAGCCAAATGCACTTTCGCAAAGAGAAGAAGAAGCGGAAATAAGGCCCCTAAAAACATCACTAGAGAAGAAAAACGGAAGATATTCACCCGCCCCAACCAATCAGACCAAAAGCCAGATGTTGCGGCAAAGCCCACTCCTTTGCAAAGCGCAAGAGCTACACCTAGTTCTGTGTAGGATAGGTGAAGCTCTCCCATAAAAAAGGCTGGAAAGGCAGGTTGCATGATCATAAGCCCGCTCCCTCCCAGCATAAACCCTATCTGAAACAGGGAAAAATCGACTCTATTTTTGAGAAGCATCCAGCTATCTTTCCAAGGGGTCGTGAGAGCCTTAAAAAAAGGTTGTTTTGTCCCCGTTGCCATTTCGTCCGGTAGAGGCATGTGCATTTGGAAATAGATAGGAAAAAGAGATAAGATCGCAACCAAAGGAAAGAGGTAGCGCCAGGCTTCTACTTCTACGAACAAGTCCATGATGAGTCCAAAGCCCATGGGGAGTATCCCCCCAATCAGGTAGTAAAAGGCCTGGCTTCTTGCAAAAACACGCTTGATTTCGTTATCCGGGAGATTTAGCTTTAAAATTTCCATCCAGGCCGGGATTACCCCTCTTGCCATCATCATAAAAATCCCGTAGGCAAGGACAAAAAACCACGGTTCATCGATGAAAGGGAAGAAAATAAACGGAACTCTTCCCAAGATATTTGCCATGATCACATTTCCCTTAAGACGGTCCGCCCGGTTTTGCACTCTGTTACTCCAGTACAGGGAGAAAAGGGACACAAGAGGCTTTAATGTAATCATCATGGTGATCTGCAAGACGGAGGCCTTGAGATCTTTATAGACTATATAAGGCAGCAAGCTGTACATCGCCCAAATAGGCGTGCTCAACACTACGCTCCAAATATACGCTTTCTTTGTGAGGCGGTAAGAATCCTGCATATAAAGGACAATTTTAGCACTGATTTAGTCCAGAATGCAATAATAGATATGCTCTTTTCCATGTTTATCGATAAATTTTTTCTTAGGAGGGGGCTCATTACAGAGGGGCTGCGCATACGGGCATCTTGTGCGAAAAGGACAACCTAAAGGGGGGTGGATGGGGGAGGGAAGTTCTCCTTTCAAAATTTTCTTTTCACTCTTCTCTGAAGGATGGCTCTTTGGTGTTGAGCTTAAGAGAAATTGCGTATAGGGATGTTTTGGGTTAGAAAAAAGCTCCTCGGTGTCAGCTTGTTCCATTACCTTACCAAGATAAAGAACAACGACCGTGTCACAAATATGCCTTACAACAGAAAGGTTATGCGCAATAAAGAGATAGCTTAAGGCAAATTTTTCCTTTAAAGCCATGAGCAAGTTCAGCACTTGGGCCTGCACGGAGACGTCAAGAGCTGATACAGCTTCGTCACAAATCAAAAGTTTAGGCTGCATGATAAGTGCTCTTGCGATGCAAATTCTTTGCTGTTGTCCTCCAGAAAACTCGTGGGGATACCGATTTTTTGCTTCAGGCGCAAGGCCGACCTCTTCCAAGGCTGCATCTACTCTCTCCTCTTGCTCTTCATCACTTTGCACAAGATGATGATACGATAGCGCTTCTCCGATAGTATCAGCGATTCTTTTGCGAGGATTGAGAGAGGAATAGGGATCTTGGAACACCATCTGGACTGTTTTTCTCACTTCCAGAAGCTCATCCTTACTCTTTGTAAGCAGGTCGTCTCCAAAAATGGTGATCTCTCCTGAGGTGGGTTCAATGAGGCGGATGGCGCATCTTGCAGCTGTACTCTTCCCAGAACCAGACTCTCCCACCATTCCAAAGACTTCCCCTTCATGAATCGTAAAGTCGATGGAACGGACAGCCTGTACTTCTCCCACCTGCTTTCGCAAAATACCAGCTCGAATGGGAAACGACTTTACGAGGTTCTTGACTTTAAGAAGAGGTTTTTTCATAACGCTTTCTTGCCCCTTCTTGTTTGCGAATACTTTCCTCCCATAGCCAGCATTTTGCAAGGTGGGAATCTGAAACAGTCGTAAAATCAGGGACTCTGCCCTTCATGCACACCTCCATACGGTAAGGGCAACGGGGATGGAAATGACATCCCTCGGGTAGTTTGCCTACAGGGGGCACAGAGCCCTGAATTACATGTAGCTTCTCTCCTCTTTTCCCTTCTGTGGGTCGAGAGGCAAAAAGTCCTTCAGTGTAGGGATGAGCTCTTAGATTAAAAAGTTCAGAAGCACTTGCGCGTTCTACAGCCTGACTTGCGTACATCACGACTACTTCGTCGGCCATTTCTGCAACAACGCCCATGTCGTGGGTGATCAAAAGAATAGCCATCTCCATCTTTTCTTGCAGGCTTTGCATGAGTTCGAGCACCTGCGCTTGGATGGTTACGTCTAAGGCTGTCGTTGGCTCATCTGCGATCAAGATATCTGGGCGGCACATCAGCGCCCCAGCTATCATCACCCTCTGCTTCATTCCCCCTGAGAGCTGGTGTGGGTAGGCGTAAAAAGTGTCTTCTGGGGAAGGGATACCGACTTCTTTTAGGCTCTCAACGACGGTTTCAAATCCTTCTTGTTCAAATAGGTTTAAATGAAGCTCTGCAATCTCCATGAGCTGATTGCCTATGGTAAAAACAGGATTCAGAGCGCTCATTGGATCTTGGAAAATCATGGCGATCTTTGCGCCCCGAACACTGCGCAGCTCTTTTTCTGTGCAATCGATTAGGTTTCGTCCTTGGTAGAGGATTTCCCCTTCGGTGGAAACTACAGGAGGTGTTGGAAGGATACGGAGCAAGGAGAGGGCAACCATTGTTTTACCGCAGCCTGACTCGCCTACGAGAGCAAGAGTTTTGCCTTTATACAAGTCAAAAGAGACGGAGTCGACAACGCGGCAGGTTTTGCCATCTTTTGCAAGTTTTGTTGTGAGGTTTCTTACCTGTAAAATGGGCTGTTTCATTGTGAAGCTATGTTTACCATATTAAAGTTATTCAGCCAATTGCCTTCTACACCCTTATACAAAATTTGCAATTCACGCCAGGCTTGGAAATTTGCAATTCTAAAAGTTGCTACAATTCTTAGATTTGGTGTAAACTGCGTCTACACTTTTACAACGGAAGCTTTCATGAGAACCCTTATTTGTCTATGCCTACTGTTTACCCATAGCCTTTCTGGTGACTTTTTCTCGACACTTCTGAATTCACAACCTAACGCAAACCAATTTCTTGTCTATTCGTTAGCAAATGGATGCAAAACGGGCAAAACAGGCTGCGATACTAAGCTGTTATGCAAGGTAGACGATATGGAGAAGGACCTTTCTGACTCAGTGCTCTCCAATACGCCACAAGCGTCCAGAGTAGTGACATTTGACATCAAGGGCCTTCCTCAAGGGCAAAACTACTGGCTTTACTCTCTTAATCTATACAATGAGTTAGAGCCTTTGCATTACTTCAAAAGTGACGATCAAGGCAGATTGGTTGCCGTTGATAACCCTAAGGCTAAAGCTCCTCTTCCTGAGGGAGCTCCTCTCTCAGAACTTAAAATAGTTGCTTCTGAAGACAAGATCCGTGTGAGCGAACCGATCAGCTATGTACTTGTTTCCGACAATGGCAAAACGGTTGTCTCTCAACGCGTTATCCCCCGTCCTCTAGAAGTTACTGGCACCGGTGGGACAAGGGTGGCCATAGAAATGATGTCTCAGGCCTCTTTTCGGGCTGTTTTCAAGGGTTTTAAGCCCTACGAAATCTGCATGGTGAGCTCGACCTCAGAGAAAGGAGCAACGCCCTCGACTGTTTATACCATGTCAAAAGCGGGCGACGGGGAAATCAGCCTAACTCCTGAAGTGATCGGAAAAAAATATGGGAAGGCTAAACTCCGATTTACGAGGCTCTTTGCGGACAAAGAAGTTCTTTCCCTAGACTACGACTGGGGCGTCCCCCCAAGCTAAGCTTACAGAGCATGTTTTTCTCCTCATATTCCATCAGGACAAGTCCACAGCGTCTAAGTAGTGGGGTATAGAAACATTCCAACCCAAGGCTTCTTTTATCTTGGCTTTCAATGATTCAGCCGCATCAGGCTCGCCATGTGTAATAAAAACTTTCTTTGGTGCTAATTCAAAGCCTTTTAGCCAATCTAGAATCTCTTCATAATCCGCATGACTAGAAAGCGTTTCAAGATTTTCAATTCGCGCTCTAACCGGAACCATATGACCATGAATTTTTATTTCTTTTTCTCCTCTAAGCATACGATCGCCTCGAGTGCCTGCCGCCTGAAATCCGGCAAAAAGAATGGTATTTTCTTCCTTTGGCGCATAATGGACAAGATGATGCAAGATCCTGCCCCCTTCTGCCATGCCGCTTGCAGAAATAATAATGGAAGGGAAAGGCGAATGATTAAGACGCTTCGAATCCTCTGGCGATTGAACATATTCAGCTACAGAACAGACTTTAGAGCACTCCTCTTTTGAAAGGCCATGTTCGCTACTATAACGATTCCATAATGTCGTCACATCCTGAGCCATTGGACTATCAAGATATACGGGTATATTGTGTGAGAGTCGTTTTTCTTGTTTCAATTTGTAAATATAATAAAGCAGAATCTGCGTACGTCCTACAGCAAAGGCTGGAATGATGACAGAGCCACCCTTTGCTAATGTGCTATCAATAATCGTTTCTAACTGAGTAAGAACATCAACACTTGGGTGTCTCTTATTTCCATATGTGGATTCCAGCACGAGGTAATCTGTAAATTTTACTGGAGTTGGGTGGATCATTACGGGGTCGTGAGGGCGGCCAATATCTCCAGAAAAAACTAATGTAGTATCATTTTTCTTAAGCGTAATGAAAGATGACCCCAAAATATGTCCTGAGTGAGATAGGCTAAATGTTACATCTTTTTTAAGAGGGTATTCTTTATCAAAATCCACGCAGTGGAAATACTTCAGTGATTTTTTTGCATCCATTTCAGTATAAAGTGGTAAGGCAGGATGATGCCTAGTGTACCCATAGCGATTAGCGCGTCTTGTATCTTCCTCTTGAATCCTTCCTGCATCTAGCAAAAGGATTTCGCACAAATCGCGAGTAGCATGTGAAGCGTATATTCTTCCTTGGAAGCCTTGTTTAATTAATAAGGGAATATATCCGCTATGATCCAGGTGAGCATGTGTTATTATGACTGCGTCAATTGTTTTAGGCTTAATTGGCAATGGCTCGCGATTGAGCAGGCGTAATTGTTTATAACCTTGGAATAGGCCACAATCGATTAAATATTTTTTATCATCTACCTCTAAAAGATATTTAGATCCGGTAACTGTACAAGTAGCTCCTAAAAACGTGAGTTTCATACTGGTGACCTATAGATTTGTACCAAAATATCGATCACCAAAGTCACCTAGGCCAGGGATGATACGCTTTTGCTCATCAAGTCCATCATCAATTTGTGCCACGACCAAACCAATTTCAGGACACTCCTTTTGAAGGCGTGTCATACCTTCGGGAGCTGCTATAAATGAGATCAAAGTGATCTGTTTTTCTCTTGCTCCCGCATCTTTCAACACTTTAACTGCCAAGGCCGCGCTCCCTCCGGTAGCAATCATTGGATCTAACAGAAGGACGTGATGATTATGAGTAAACGGGGGTAATTTCGTGTAGTAGAGTTCAGCAACCGCAGTTTTTTCATCTCGACGCGCGCCAATGAAGCCTATGCTTGCTTCTGGATGGAAGCGCATAAATGGCGGCAGAAGAACAAGGCCGGATCTTAAAATAGGGATTAAGATGAACTCATGTTTAAAGCATGCACCCTGAGCAGGTGCTAAAGGAGTATCAACAAAGAGCGTAGCTTTAGGAAAGAGGATATCACTTTCCACAGCAAGTACTGTACCAAGTTGATCTGCAGCTTGCCGATATTGCACAGCTGTAGTGTTACGGTTTCGTAATGTAGTGATCAATGTTTTTTTCATATTTCCTTGGAGATGCGCGGTTTGAACATCTTTTGTTTTTCTTGTTTGTATCAGACAGAAGGAAATAAATCCCTCTATTTCTGCACATCTTTCTCCCAGTCAAAAAATCGATTAACCAAGTCGCATGAGCACCAGACAACAATCGTTATCGCTAAAATCACCCCCCACTCTCTTATATTTAAGGGCACAGTTCTAAAAATGCTCTGCAAAAAAGGCACGTAAATAATAAATAACTGCATGAGAAATGAAAATGAAACAGCAGCTAACACAAGAAAATTTGAAAAAAAGCTTGTGTGGTACATGGACCTTATAATCTGTACTGCCACTAGTTCTAACACAACAAGAGTCGTAAATGCCATGGTTTGAGCAAGTTCACCGCTACGGTGCATGCCAGAATAACAAGATGCCAATGTTCCAAGTGCTATGATAAAGCTGATTAAAAGCAAATGGCATGCTTTTTTGCGTGAAATAATTGGATCGGTTGGTTTTCTTGGAGAACGCTTTATGGACATAAAATCAACAGGGTCAACCCCTAATGCAACCGCCGGTAGGCCATCCGAAGCTAAATTTATCCATAGAATTTGTACTGCAGAAAGCGGTACAAAAGGGTTTCCAGAAAAATCGGTAAACCCTATCAGTAGTCCCATAAAAACCACGATGATTTCTGCAATATTTGATGAAGCCAAATAGCATACAAATTTAGTGATATTATCATAAATTCCACGACCTTCTTCAACTGCGTTCACAATAGAAGCAAAGTTGTCATCCGTAACAACCATATCAGATGCCTCTTTTGCCACGTCCGTCCCTGTAATTCCCATGGCTAAACCAATATTAGCTTCTTTAAGGGCAAGAGCATCATTAACTCCGTCTCCTGTCATTGCCACTACTTCTCCAAGGGATTTCCAGGCGCGCACAATTCTCAATTTATGAGCAGCTGATGCGCGCGCATATACAGCTACTCTTCTTAAGCATTTTTTTAGATTGTTATCATCCATATGCTCAAGCAGAGATCCTGTTAGGATGATAGAATCGCTTTTCAATAAATTAAGTTCTTTAGCTATTGCAACTGCTGTTTCTTTATGATCTCCTGTAATCATAACTGTTGTTATCCCTGCATTTTCACAAGTTTCAATGGATGCCTTTACTTCGGGTCTGGGTGGATCCATCATTGCTATGAGCCCTACGAAAATCAGCTCATTTTCTAGTGAATGATCGATTTTTTTTAGAAGCGACAGGGGACGATAGCCTACTGCTAGTACACGAAGTGCCTTCGTTGCAAGGTAGGCTATCGCATCGGCAATGCGGTTTTTTCTTTCAATAGTAAGAGGTTCGATTTTACCATTACATAGAATAGACTCTGAGTGTACGAGCATAATATCGGCAGCACCTTTAACAAAAAGTATGGGGCCTTTATCGGTTTGCCGAAACATACTCATTCTTTTTCTCTCAGAATCAAAAGGATTTTCCGACAAAAGAGGATGTTCCTTCTCTAAATCCTGCTTAAACAGACTTGCTTTTCCGGCTGCTGCAAGAAAAGCACCCTCTGTAGGATCACCCACGATACTCCAATTCTTTACATGAATTTGATGCAATTCTGCGCTATTGCAAAGAACTCCGATTTTTAGTGCGACGAGTAGCTCCGGAATCTCTTTAGGATTGATCGGAGTATGATTGATTTCAAAATCACCTTCAGGACTATAACCTGTGCCCGAGACATCTATAAAAGTATTGTTTACCCAAATTGAACGTACAGTCATTTCATTTTGTGTAAGAGTTCCTGTCTTATCCGTGCAGATGACAGTTGTGCACCCTAAAGTTTCGACAGAGGCAAGCCTGCGGACTAACACATTTCGCTTTGCCATTTTATGAACACAAATCGACAAAGCTATTGTAACTATAGCTGGTAGCCCCTCTGGGATAGCTGCAACAGCAAGACTTATCGAAATAAGCAAGTTTTCTATTAAGGGGGTTTTCTTGAAATACCCTAAGATAAAAACAAGAAACACAATTCCGAGGCAAAGCCATACAAGACGAAGTCCAAGATCGTGCAAACGTTTTTGAAGAGGTGTTTGTTCTTCATTTCCCTGCTCTAAGAGTGAGGCAATTTTACCAAGCTCAGTTTGAATACCTGTTTCTGTGACAATCATGTAACCTTTTCCACTCACAGCAAGTGTACCTAGAAACCCCATGTTTTTCTTGTCGCCTATTGCTAGTTCGTGTTCTTCCAAGGCGTCTGTTATTTTATGTATGGGTAGTGATTCCCCCGTAAGGGCGGCTTCTTGCGTTGACAGTCCAAAGGCTCGAATAAATCTTCCATCGGCAGGGATATGGTCTCCTGCTTCAATGAGAACAAGATCGCCAGGCACAATTGTTTTTGATGGAATAGTTTGTAATCTACCATCTCGGACGACTTTAGAAGAGCGAGTGACCATTTTTCGCAAAGCTGCTATGGATTTTTGAGCTTTATACTCCTGAAAGAATCCAAGCAGTGCATTTAAAATCACAATTGTAATAATTGCAAAGGCATCGATCCACTCCCTTAAAGCTCCTGCAATAATTGCTGCAGCAATTAAGACTAAAACGATAACATTCGAAAACTGATCAAAAAATAAATAGAGAATTGATTCTCTTTGTTCTTCAAGCAGTTGATTCTGACCAAATTCCTGGAGTCGTTTTTGCGCTTCGCTTGTACTTAATCCATGATGCGAATTGGTTTGAAGATTGTAAGTGACTTCTTGCTCTGACTGCAGCCACCAATTTTTAAGAGTATTATTTGTTTTGAGAGCCATTGATTTGGGATCCTCTGCATTTTGCTTTAGGCCGAAGCAAGAAACCTTTGCGCCTTATGACACCTTAGCAATTTATTCCCTAATGGCTCAATCGAATTGTTGATCCCGCAGGCGCTCGCTGAAGTAATTATTTGAAGGGACTCATGCAGAATCTTAAGATTTAAAGAAAATTAGTAAAAATAAGCCCCTACTAAGCTGCTTACCCCTCTTTTTCTTCCCATCTATACCCAATGAATTAAAAAGCTAGGAATATACCAAGGAGGCACTTTCAATTTTTGCAACTATAGCGGCGCCGAAACAACTCTAATTAAAAACCTTAGCGATGCAGGCGGGCAAAAATTGAAAGCCTAAAGGGGCGCAGGCAGAAACCGACTTTTCAGTTTACTTGGGTATAAATACGTAATCTTACCATCTGCAATACGAGCAGAACCTACGCTAGGAAATAAACATTAGATCCATACTGGTCCTTAACCAGAAGTGTAATATCAATTCCCTCCGTAGTAAAAGGGTAGGTCTTCAAGCTTTCTCGCAGCCGCTCGTTGCCATTATATGACTGGGGCATTCCACAAACTATACTACCTCCCGACGAGGGCTTTAGCTTCC
>CAZBXE010000009.1:57117-77624 GCA_964496125.1 uncultured bacterium
TTCCAAAGAAATTATTCCACATCTTGTGCAATAGTCGAACCGGTTCCCTAGCCACACCTTTTAGGCCCATATAGCACCTCCCAAAGTCATTCACGGCGCCCTGCGATGCATTGTATACGAAACCCACATTAACGCCACCTGCAAGTTCGAAAATGTAAAGAGCATGCTTTTTGCATCTTCAAAGCGGACAAAGAAGGCGTCTACCTGGACTATGACTGGGGCATTCCACAAACTATACTACCTCCCGACGAGGGCTTTAGCTTCCTGATAGGTTTCTTTGTGCAAAAGGGTGAAGGGGCCCCGATTCCCTCTTTCATCAGTTAGAAATTGAAGGTAACCATCCCCAGCCTTAGCAATAGCAATCTCTGGATCATAAACCTTGTCTCCTTTCGAATCTTTGATAAAAATGGTGATCTCAATACCTTTGTCAGTAAAAGGAACAGTTTTCAAATGTGTTTGCAAACGTTCATTCGTATTAATTGTAACTAAAAATTCCTCAACGCAGTCAACCAAAATCTTCCGAAGCTCTTCTTGATTAAGAGGCCCGTTAATCTGAAAACTTAATCCCAAAACATTAACACAGTCAGCAAGGCCTGCAGTTGTACCAATAGTCCTCATCTTATACCGTTCAGATAAAGTTTTGGCCATTTCTTTCAAAATCCCTTCAGAAACCACAACATATTCTTCCCGTTGGTAACCATATTTCATGATAGTACTTGAGTTCAAAACGCAATAAGCTTCGCTGTTGGATAATAAAGAAGATATGAAAAAAAAATCAAAAACAAAACGTTGGATTGACATCTTTATATTTTCCCTTTGGTATAATATTGCAAATTCTCCCTCAACATATCCGTATACGTTGGACTTTGGAACTCATGATCAAAATAAGGTGCGTTTGAGGCAGACGGTAAATCAAAAATCGTGTCCCTGGCCATCAAAGATCCCCTGTAATCAAGTCGTGGAACAAAATCCCGCCAAAAAGGCGCTCGATAATGCGATACTTTGTCGCAAGTTTCTGGAAAAATATAACCACCTGGGGCAATCGCTATGACAATGATCTTCTTGCGCAAATCCTCCGGATAGTCAAGAAGGGCATTACGCACAAGAATAGCTCCCTCACTATGACAGGTCATTATAAATCGCGAGTCAGAAGAACTGCTTCCAAAGAAATTATTCCACATCTTGTGCAATAGTCGAACCGGTTCCCTAGCCACCCCTTTTAGGCCCATATAGCACCTCCCAAAGTCATTCACCGCGCCCTGCGATGCATTGTATACGAAACCCACATTAACACGACCTGCAAGTTCGGAAATGTAAAGTGCATGCTTTTTCGCATCTTCAAATGTGTTACAAATACCGTTAATAAACCCAAAGCCCACATCTCGAACTGACTTAAATTCCTTATCCTTAAACTCAGCTCTCAGAGAAGAAAGCCTGGAACCCGGGCGACCCGGAAAGCGCTGTTCATACTGGTCGCAGTAGGTAATCTTAGGTGGAGAATAGCTTGTGGCTTGGCTAGTCCAAGTTCAAGCATTGAAAGTTGAAAAATTATAATAGCTATTATTGTAAAGATGGACCGGAAAATATTGACCAAGATTACAATTAGCAAGAAGACGCGAGCCAGTCTCCACCTCGAGCCCATAAGGGTCAACGTAGGATGCAGGAGAATTATTTACATACGCATAGAGATTAGAGCCTGCTTCGTAACCAAGAGGGTCTGGCGTTAGCCAACGACCTGATGTTGTATTGTAGAAACGGCGTCCAAAATAAATAAGGTGTGTTTCAGGATCTTGTCTTTTGGATGCGTAGCGCCAAGGTGATAGACAAGAGGTAATAGCACACTGGCCAAAGGCACTATAACGATATGTAGCCCTTGGCTCAAGGGACAGATCAAGAAGAACAGTGACGTTTCCACTGTGATCATGAATAGGAATGTAAGAATCTTGGTTGATTTCAATATAGACTGCCGCGCCAATCTCAGCTCCTCGCCCCTCCCCTAAAAGACGCAGCTCTCGTATCTCTTGGTTCACAACACGTCCGACTTCATTTTGGCCAATGTAGAGAAAATGCTCGTCGTCATTTGAAGTGGTAGAAGACCGCGTAAGCAAACGGTTGAAAGAATCGTAGGTATACGTAATCGTTGAAGATCCGGTTTGCACACGAATGAGCCTATCAAGGGAATCGTAGGTATAGATATGGTCGCCCTTGCCAGCAAGACATCCATTTAGTGTGTAAGTCTCAGAAAGAGGCTGGTTTAAATCGTTGTAGAGAATGGGCGTATTATCATACGTCGTCCGGTTGAGAAGAGAATCATGAGTATACGTATGATGAAAACCGCCGGATTCCTCAGCAAGTTGGTTTAAAGAGTCGTAAGAAAAGCAACGGGTAAGAGTGCTAAGAAAATCTTCCGTGGTAAAAGAGATCAAGTTGCTGGCAGAATCGTAGGTAATTTTTTTCTCAGACCAACAAGGGCTTGTAATAGACGTCAAACGAGACAAACCATCATAAGAGTAAGAAACAGGACCGCTTTCTAAAATGTTACCAGCAAGATCCCGAGCCGAATACGTGTGGGAATATGTTCGTTCACCCAAAGAAGAGAGGCGATGGATAGCCGTAAGCGAGGCCGCATCATAGCTATATTCAGACCCAGAACCATCAGGATATGTAATTTTTATTGGTCTCTGCAACGCATCATAGGCAAACGCCATTTCCTGATGATTACCCAGCTTCTCAAAAACAAGCAGACCATTCTGATCATAAGTACGCACTGTCTCTGTATTATTTTTATGATCCAAAACAAGTAAAAGCTCATTATTTTGGTTGTATGTATAGCTATACTCAAAATCTGTAGAAAAAAAATGCGCTAGACGCCCCTGCAGATCATATTCATAGTGAAGAGTGGTCCCATCAGGTTTTGTAACTTTCGTTTTCTCACCAATCTCGTTGTAAGATGTATACGTATGACGCTCATCCGAGGATCCCTTGGCCTGGATCATCTCCTTTAGCCGATGCATCTTGTCATAAGAAAAGCTGTTTGTAATGATCCGATCAGGCCTTCCTGCAACAAAGACTGTCTGTTTTGAAGAGATAAGATCACCCGAGAGATTATAGACAAATTCTGTCTGAGCAAGCATCACTCCAAAAGGGTCTTTTTTAAGGATTTTTTGGTCCCTGCCTAATGCGTCTTTAATCGTAAGAGTTTGTCGTCCCATGGGGTCTGTGATGGTCATGCCAAGGACTTTTTGCCCAAAATCATTGAGATAGCAGTCGTTATATTCCGTGACAATGGTGTTTCCAACGGGGTCGATGATCTTAATAGGACGGTTTTGGTCGTCGTACACGCTTTTTGTAATCTGCGGACCATCCTGCATATGGTCAATATTAGAAACCTGATTACCACGGACATCATAGGAAATCTCGCTCAAGCGAAGAACCCTACCATTGATATCCTCAACCGTAGTTGCGACCAGGCGATTTAGGTCATCAAAAGTACTTTTTGTAACACGAATTCCTCCTGCAATCGTCTTGTTACAACGCCCCATAGCATCATACTCAAAACGAGTCTCTTGTTCTCCCACACGAATCACACTCTGCCGCCCTGCGTAGTCATAAGTGTAGGTTGTTATTCTCCCTTCTGGGTCTTTATGACTAAGAAGATGAAGCGCATTATAGTTCCAAGACTCTACGGCAAGCACTTTCCCCGATGGATCTGAAGTGATTTTTTCAACCATGCGACCTAGAAAATCGTAGGAAAACTGTGTACTCAAGCCGCTTTTACCAACTGCCTTTTTAAGTTTTCCATCAAGCGTATATGTCATCTTCTCTTCGGAACCATCAGGATACACAATATGAGTTGGCTTACCGTAGATGTTGTACACCGTGCGTGTGACTCTTCCCTCACTATCTATAACCGAGGTGACATTACCAAGGATGTCGTAAGTTTTCGTTTCTTTCGGCCGAACGAGTTCTCCCCCAAGACTAGGAACCGGAGGACAGATAACCTCTGTCTGATTCCCTAGATCATCATAAACAAACTGTGTTTCATTACCAGATGAGTCTATTCGGCTAACCTCCTGCCCCAAATAGTTGTATTTATGATGAATAGAACGACTTGTTCCATCAAGCCCTTTATGTTCTTCTTGAATGAGACGATTTGAAAAATCGTATAAGTAGTGAATTTCTGTGTCCCAATCCGGACCCTGTGTAAAAACACGGTTCTTATACTCATCATAACGATGGATAGTCACGTGCCCAAGAGGATTTACCTCGCGGATAAGATTGCCCCGTTCATCATATTCAAAAAGCTCAGAATATCTAAATTCATTGTGAGCATCGTAATGATCTCTTCTTAAGGGATTTCCATCTTCTGAAAACTCGTACACAATTCTAGATAGAAGTTTTTCTTCCCCTGATGTAAGGTCAAGAGCATATTCTGCAGTTTCCATGGGAAAGCCAAATGGCGCCTTATCACGAGGAAGGGTGCGTGAGATCAATCGAGTTGTGACACCTGCTAAGTCACTTGATGTTCTACCTATACCATCATCTGTAATCTTTTCGATTAGAGTCGCATGGGTATCATACGAATAAAACTCCCTTAATTTAATCTGTTTGCCTTCGCATACAAACTTTCTATCCATCAGATTCGAATGCGGTTTATAACCATATTCTATTCTTGTACCATTAGGTAGCGTCTCAGAATTTTTAAGGTTGCGTCCACGCACCCAATGCTGCATCACGTGATCACAAACATCGTTTCCATCTCCTTCGCCTGTAATCATTCCCGTCAAGCGGTTCTTCTTAACATTCCCTTTTGCATCATAAAAGAAACGGCGAGAAACCACGGGCTTCTCATCACCATTCTTGAGAATAATCTCTTGCAAGTTACACGCGTCATCATCCTTGCCCCAAACAAGTTCTTGGATAAGAGCTTTTTTAAATAGGCAATCTTTCTGTATAAACTTTGTGATAGAAGTAAGCCTGCTATGAATATTGCTCTCATACGCCGTCTTATGTCCATACGCGTCATATACAGAAGTGATACGTGTAGGGTAAGCAAGACCTGGATCTGTAACGCGTTCTAGACCAGATTCATATTCGATTTTGCAAATACGCACAGGCTCATTTGTTGTCCCCACAGGGGCTGCAAGCGACATTACTCTGCCTGGTAATGCGCCATAAAAAGAGCCGGTAGCTTTTTGTCCATCGACTACAAGTGAAAAAGGAAAATAATAATCAATCGTCAAAAAGTGGTCCGTTCCCTCTCTCTTGCAAACCACTTTCTCCTTGTGCCTCTTAGTTCTAAGGCTATACTCGTAAGATATTGTTGGTCCATGGGATCTTTCCACCTTTCTGAGTGTAGTCTTCGAGTTTACCGCCTAGATTCCAGCCCCAAGCAAAGCCAAGAGCATCTCTATGGGAGGAGTGGCTACAGTAATTTCGAGTAACCGTAAGAGGCTCGGGTCCAGGCACATATAAGTCGGTTTCCGAATCAACAAAATCGCCAGAAATTACACTGATATGGCCATAGATGATGGAAGAAGGAACACCTTCTGTATTTGCCAGGGAAGGAAATGAAGACTGAAGGTGATCTAGATCGAGGGCGGGCGTCGCAACAGGCAGAAGCAAAAGGGCCACAACCCTTACCAATATTTGCAATTCACGTAAGGCTTGAGATATTGCAATTCTCACTACGCTTCCCCATCTTTTTTGCAGCCTGTACCGCCAGCCTACTTACAGAGCTAACATTTCTGCGTAGAAAACGTGCCAAGCTTAAAAATGTGACTGATTTATCTTCTCGGGCTAAAAAGACAAACAATGTTCGCGCCTCCATGATATCTTTTCTCTTCGATGCAGAAATCAGCTCTTCTTGAGAAATGCCAAAAGAATTACAGACAGCATCAGCCAAGGGTTGTAGGTCTATTGTTTTAGTAACTCGATCTTTAACTACCCCTAACACAAGGCCCCTTGTAAACGAATCTTCCAAAATAGGAGTTCCATCCACTGCCCACTTTCTGTCCCAATCATAGGTCGGATCATCCAAGGCTGCGTTAATAAAATTTAGGTATTTGATATGGGCGTTCTCGAGAATATGATCAAATCGTCTTAGAACCATGTCTACCGTGAGCCAAGGAAGATAATTTTTCCCAAGGTAAGCAAGATGACTTGTCCAAGCATATTCCTCGGGCCTTTTTACAATACCAGCTTTCACAGGATTTAGGTGCACATAGCGAATAAGTTCATTAAAATAGGTTTGGCCCCTTACCGCCTTTGCTCGGTATCTCTCTTGGAATAGGTGTCCAACTCGCTTGTGTTTTTTGTTGAAATATTTGGCATACCGAAACGCAATGTTATGAATGCTGTGCGAAATAGGAAGCTGCCCTACTTGCAATAAGAGGTGAACGTGGTTGGTCATCAAGCAGAAAGCATGGATGCGATGATCAAACCTTTCCACACCCTCTGCCACTAAACTTTTAAAACGTTCATAGTCCGATGACTCTAGAAAGATATCTTGCTGTCCGTTCCCGCGGAGCATCACATGATAGAGAAGGCCAGGGCTGTGAAAACGATCTCTGTTGCTCATATGGTGAAAGATCGTAGGCATAACGACTTCACTTTGTCAAGAAAATACGTGATATTTTTTTCATACGAATTGCAAAATTCTAAGCCTGGCGTGAATTGCAAATTGCAAAATTCTATGGCGTGAATTGCAAAGATTAGTGGAGTTTGGGGTCAATCGCGTCGCGCATAGCATCGCCCACAAGCGCAATCGCAATCAAAAAAACCGTCAAAAGTATCGCCGGAGGCCAAAGCAAATAACTCTCCCCAGGAAACGCATGTCGCCCCTCATCCATCAACACCCCCCAAGAACATGACCCCTCCTCCCCAAGACCCAAAAACGAAAGCCCCGCCTCACTCGTAATAGCCGCCATAATCGCAAAAGGAAGAAGAGTCAAAAGCGGCGGGATCGCATTCGGCATAATATGAGAAAAAATAATATACCCGTCGTTAAACCCCTGCGCCTTACATGATTCCACATAAGGAACACTTCTTTGTTTAAAAAATTCCCCCCGCACAAACCGACTAAAACCCGTCCACCCAAAAAAACCAATCACAAAAATCACAAGAAAAATTGACTTTGTCTGTAAAATCGCCACCACCAAAAGCAACATAAAAAAAATTGGCATCGATTCCCATACCTCAAGAAGCCTACTCATGATCATATCAAACCTGCCCCCATAATACCCAGCCATTGCCCCAAAGGGCACCCCAATCAAAAGCGCCAAAAACACCGACACAATTCCCACCACAAGGGAAATACGCACCCCAAAGATCAGTCCCGCCAAAAGATCCTTCCGGTTAATCCTCGTCAGCTCCCACCAAGGTAAATACTTATTCAAGCTCTGCCCCCCACCTGCATCCTCCTCCCAATGATAAGGCCTCACAAGTGGCATCCACAGATGCTGCAGTTTCTGACTCTCCACATTAAGCCATTTCTGCCGGTCCAAAAGATAACGCAGGCCCACCTCATTCTTACTACGCTCATAAGCTTCAATCCTGCCCACTGTATGGTCCCGTTCAATCTGCCAAAGCGTTGGTGGCAAAGCCCCCTCCGGCACAAAGGAAAGAATCCTATCATGCTGCTTTTTTTGAAGCACATGACGCACAAGAAGATTCAGCTTCGCATAAGGCGTCATATACGTGAGCTCCTCTTGCCAACTAAGAGTACCCCGCTTCAAAGCCTCTTGCTTCTTCTCGTTAAGCTTCGGGGAAGAAGCCGGGTCCTGGGCAAGTCCCAAATCAAAGAAAAGAAAGAGAACAAGCTGCAGGGAAACAGCAAAAAAAAGAAGCGGATTCTTCACACACCGGGGAGCAAAAAAAGCAAGTACAGCTAAGGGAAGAGTGAGCATCAAAACATTAAAAAAAACATCAATCCCTTTCGTATAAAACTCATTGTTAAAGAGATAGCGAAAAAATGGAAAGAACCACACACCATCATATTCAACGCAAAAAGGGCGACTCGATGCAAAAAAGGGAGCGTAAATGCCCACAAAGGTATAAAGTAGAAGCACAACGAGCGAGAGCACTCCAAGTTTGTGGCGGTAAAATTGGTGAAGCACAAGGTTCCAGTACGAATCGTTAGCAGTGCTCACTCCCCCTCCCCCTCTAAGCTCACCCTAGGATCGAGCATAGTATACGCAATATCTGCAACTAAATACCCACAAAGAGTCAAAAAAGCTCCTGCTATGGCAGAAAACATGATCACATTGAAATCACGGTTAATCACAGCATCATAGAAAAATTTCCCAAATCCATTGATTTCAAAAAGAGTCTCAACAATCACCGATCCACCCAAAATGAGCCCCAATGACCCTGTGACAGAAGTCACAATCGTAATTGCCGCATTTCTTCCCACATGCTTTGCAAGCACCATGAAAGAAGAAAGGCCTTTTGCCCGAGCCGTCCTCACGTAGTCTTGCCTCAGCACTTCAAGTACAGCTGTTCTCGCAAGCTTTGATTGAGAAGCCATATTCCCATACAAAACAGCAATGAGCGGAAGCACAAGATGTTTAGAGGTATCCATAAACCTTCCCCATGAGGTGAGCTCGTTATAGATAGGGTCTGGACTTGTAAAACCACTGATAGGAATCGGAATATCTGTAAAGGGGAAGGTATGTCCAAGTGCCACTTTTTCAATCAAAAAAGGTGCCACCACAAATACAGGAAGGGCATACAGAACTAAAAAGGTAACATTCAGCGTCATATCTTGAACCCGATTTTGATACACCGCCATAATAACGCCAAATAACTGGCAAACAAAGAACATCAAGACCATTGGAAGAATTGCAAGTGTGAGAGAGTACTTAAACCTCTTACTCACCTCATCAATCACAAGCTTATTTGAATCGTTCCGAAGGGTGCCAAAGTTCAAAAGCAAAACACGGCTCATATATCTACAAAACCTTGTTTCCAAAAAAAGAATCTGGATTTTTTCTGAAAAAGTGGGAGCAAAATGATAGAGAACCTTATTTTCCTTATACCACTTTGTAAGCCCTGCGACCTTTTCCTCTACCTGCTCAGGAAGATCATCTTTTAAAAACACTGACTTTCGCAAAAATAGGTTATCCTGGGCAATCTTATTGTTGGCCGCCTTTTCCTTTTTCGAAATGGAAGGCCCAACAAAGCCCTGCCTTGTACCTCCCCTTGCAAAAAACTGGCTTGCCAATGCGCGTTGAGCCATAGGCTGCAAAGGGTCTTGAAGCACATGCAACAAAAGAGGCATGATAAAACGCGCCTTATCTCCAAAATGAATCCGCAGCGCATCGTAATCCCGAAGAGACATCTCATCAGGATGTTGCAAAGTCTTTAAGGTATCCATCACGCCTTCTAGAGATGTGTAAGGCCAAAAATTCAAAAGTATGGGGAGAGTAAGTCCATAGTATTCTCGGAATTGAAGATAACGCAAATCGGTACCAAAAGCAAACGACCTGGCAGCATCCCTTCGCTCTTGCCCCTCAGGGGATATCTCAGTTACCATCACAGGGTCGCCTGGGGCTAGGTTAATGATGACAAAGTTAACGAGAATGATACAAAAAAGGGTGATAGGAAGAAGAAGAAGACGTCTTATAAGATAATCAGTCATCCCTCGACAACCAGAAGATGGAGGATTGAGGGTCTTTTATATCAGCTCCCGGGATGAGATCTTGCCGGTCTGCCGGGATAAACACATTCTGCACATACTCACGATACAAAAGAGCTGCCTTCGGGGCATAGAGGAATGTGTAGGGGGCCTCTTCATGTATGATCTGATCAAATTGCCGGTAGAGAGACTTTCTCTTTTCGGGATCGTACTCATACTGCAAAGTCTCCATGATCTTGTCAGCCTCTTTATTCGCAAAGCTAATAGCATTGGAAGATCCCTTTACAGCGGCATAGGAAGAATGCCACAGCTGCCTTGGATCCTCGGGAGGCGTTCCAAGAGACCATGCGAGATAAAGAGCGTCAAAACTTTTATCATCAAATACCTGTGATAGATCTGCTAAATCTATCCCTTTGAGCTGGCAATCGACACCAATACTCTTTAACGAAGTAGAAACATACTCGCAGATGGCCTTGCTGGTTGGATTTTTCACATAATACGTAAGATCAAACCGGAAAGAGACTAGTTTTCCATCGATTGTCTTGTCGAGGATCCCATCCCCCAGTTGATCAAACCACCCCTCTTTCTCTAAGATGGATTTGGCTAGCTCTGGATTGAAAGGCCAAGGAGTGAGACTGCCGGAAGTTGTAATGAGAGAACGAAGCGAAGGACCCGTAAGCTCTACCCCCATCCCATGGAGGATCTGATCAATGATTCTCTTCCGATCAATCGCCATCGTCATAGCTACCCTTTCTTTTTTATCCCTGAAGAAGGGTCTCTTCTCATTCCAGCCGAGGTAGGCAAAACTATTGTCTTGGTAGTCTAAGCGTCTAATGGCAAGGTGTTCTTTCTCTTGTTTTGCATAGAGAGAGGAGGCTAGAAAATCTTGCAATTCCATGAGCTGATCCGCCCGGATCAAGTACGTGTCAATTTTGCCTGATTTAAAATCTTGCCACATAGAGCTTACGCTCTCGCGAAAGGTGATGCTCAGCCCATCAACGAGGGCGGCATAGGGCTCATAAAAATCGGGATTTCGTTTAAACCAGATCCTTGAGTCACTCATCCCCTCAAACACATAAGGACCGCAGCTTACAATCGTGTTTTTCGCCCAGTGCTCTGTAAAATTTTGCGCCCATACCGAGTTTGTGCGGTAGGTCATAGGATCTCTGTCATCTTCTACAATTTTGGTCCCATCGGCAAAATAGGCATAGACAAACTTAGGAAGAGGCCTTAAACCCCCTGTCAAGAGCTTTGAGGAATACTTAATCCTCATCTCTTCTTTCCCCTCTTCTGTCACAACTTTTTTTGCCTTCCAACGAACCACAAAAGTAAGATTATCCAAGACTTCAATTTCCTCGACATCGCTATAGTAGTTGCGGGAGGAGACAGCGCCAGCAAGCTCTACTGAGGGGTTCATCATCGCATCGAAGTAAAACTTATAATCCCACGCTGTCACAGGCTGTTTCTGCAAGAACATGGGGGCAAGCTCTATTGACGAAGGAAGACTTTCTTTCTTCAAAGGTTGCCAATACACCCCATCGCGCAGAAATACCCAATACTCGGGGACCCCATTTCTCTTTCGCTCCTCTACTTTTATTGCCATGCTCGGAGCAAACGTCTCATATTTTCCAAACTGCAAGGAGGCAACAGATACAGTGCATTGCGAGATCCACGCGGATACTTGCGCCCACTGGCTAAAAGGATGAAGGTTATTGGGCCTACCAATTGTGCTCGATCGAAGAGTGCCCCTCGGACGAAATCCCTCTCCCAAAAGCTTCGGGAGCGTCACTGTATAAAATCGGTCTTCTTGCAATAAATTGGGCAAGTTCTTGTCCATCAAAGGGTAAGGATTCACTTTCGGTTCCAGCTCCTTTGAAACCGCTCTCTCAAACCCAGATCGTTTTAAGGCTTCAAGCGACTCCCGAAGCAAGACAAATTCGTTCTTCACCTCGCGAAGCGACTGCTCCTGTTGATTAGAAGACCAATAAAGCATGCCCATAAAAAGAACGAGCCCTAAAGAAAACAAAAACCTAAGAATTGTAAAAGCAAAAGACTCTCGTCGCATGGTTAGAAAAATATCTGATCTTTGTAAATTTGGCGAGCTAAAAGAGAACAAGGTGACAGGTCTCAGAAAGAGTCAGGTGTCGCACCACACCAAGATCTGCAAGCCCCCTCAAGCACGAAAGGAGCCCTACAGTCACCGCTGACCCTCCCAGAACAAATCGTTCCATTTTTTTAATCTTGGGTAAGTAGGGGCGGGCAAGCATCGCTAAGAAAAGTGAAGGGGTCGTAAAAAGGGCAAAAGCCAGCCCGTTGAAAAGACCAACCTCGACACTGCCTTCCAAAGCGCAGGAAGAAAAAACAAGAAGCGTTTGACCACATGGAAGAGCCACGGTTAAAAAGCCAAAAAGAAAAAGAGGAAGCCTTGCATTTTGAAGCATGAGAAGAGAGATGCGTGCCTCAAGGCGGGAAAGGAACTTGCTTTTTTTTAGCCACCTTTCTCCAGAAAGAAGGTTTGCCCCCATGAAAAAGAAAAGCCCTCCAAACAAAAAGCAGGAGAGGGATGAAATGTGTACCTTTTCAAAGGCGAGGTTCAGAACACATCCTGCAAATCCAGCAAATCCGCCCGCTAAAGCAAAGGAGAGGATTCTTCCACCAAAATAATAGTAGCGAAATGGATTTTGTCCAATCATCAAAACAAGTGGGCCACACATTCCCAAACAATGTAGATTCCCTAAAATATACACAGGCAAAAGGAGATAAAAAAGGGTCATCGCATCTTTTCCAATTGAGCAGCATCGATTCTGGTGACACCTGAACTCTTATTCGTTGTTGCCATCACACAAGCTAAAACCAAGACACTCATAAAGAGGATAAAAATGGCCCCAAGAACAACTACAAAGCGATTTTTCCTTTGCATGTCCCCCATTATAGAGAACCTTCAAAAATGGGTCCATCCTTTTCCCAAACTTAAGGAACTTTACAATAAAAAAAACATCTAGTATGTGACAAACTACCCGACATAAGAGAGGTTCTTCATGCCCCTATTAACAGGCGCCGAGTTGCAACAGGCCGCCCAAAAACTTGCCCTAAAAACCAAACACTACCTCATCACCCATATGGGGCATGTCCTTGGAGAGGCAGATGATTATGAATTCTATCGCGCTCTTTCTCACGCTCTTCGAGAAGAGATCATGATCAACTGGGCAGCTGCCTATAAGACCTTCTATGCTCAAAACAGACGCAAAGTGTACTACCTTTCCATGGAATACTTGCCTGGACGGTTCATGCGCAATAATATCGATAATATCTGCTCCACTGACATTGTCAAAGCCGCTCTTCGGGAAATGGGGAGAAGCTATACCGGCATACTCGAAAAAGAATCAGATGCTGGTCTTGGCAATGGAGGACTTGGGCGCCTTGCTTCCTGTTTTCTAGACTCGCTTGCCACACAGCACTACCCTGCCCAAGCCTACGGCCTTCGTTATCAATATGGTATATTCGAGCAGCAGATCTGGGATGGGATGCAGATCGAAGCTCCTGACTGCTGGCTTCTTCATGAGTATCCTTGGGAATTTAGACGCGACCTGCGCAAAATTGAAGTGCAGTTTGGCGGCCGTATGGAGAGAATGGAAGCTGCTAGCAATGAAGAAGTCTATAGCATCAGAGATCATGATGAAGTGTGGGCTCTTCCCTACGACTACCCCATCATTGGGTATAGTAATAAGGATGACTTCGGTGTGTCTACCCTACGTCTCTGGACAACAAAAGAGTCTCCGAGAAACTTCCACTTGCAGAAGTTCAATGCTGGCTTTTTAGGACAGGCTGCAGAAAACACAGCCCTAACCGACGTTCTCTACCCCAATGATATGAATGACACCGGGCGAAGAATCCGTTTAAAACAAGAGTTTCTTCTTGTATCTGCGTCTTTACAAGACATTTTACGTCACTACCTGACCTCCCACGAAAACTTGCAAGAGATCTCCGAGAAAGTGAGAATACAGATCAACGACACACACCCCTCGCTTGTAATTGCAGAGCTTACCCGCCTCTTGCTTCCCCACATGTCCTGGAAAAAGGCAAAAGCCATCACAGAAACTTGTGTAAGCTACACAAACCACACCATCTTAAGTGAAGCCTTAGAGCAATGGGACTGCAGCTTGTTTAGCTATCTTCTTCCAAGACAATACAAAATCATCGAAAGGTTCAATCAGGACTTTTGCGATACAGTGCGCGTCTTCTACCCAGGCGATGAGGAAAAAGTCCGAAGAATGTCTATCATTGAAAATGGGAATGTGCGGATGGCCCATCTTGCCGTCGTTGGTTCCCATAAGATCAATGGTGTAGCGGCCCTCCACTCTAAGATATTAAGAGAGAGCATCTTTAAAGATTTTGCCGAAATGTATCCCGACAAATTTATCAACATCACAAACGGCGTAACCCAAAGAAGATGGCTTCTAAACTCTAATCCCGAGCTTGCCAATCTCATTACAAGTCGGATTGGAGATGCCTGGATTACAAACTTCTCCACAATTCGCAGGCTCGAAAAATACGCTACTGACCATACAACACAGCAGGAATTTTTACAGATCAAGAGAAGATGTAAAGAACGCTTTGCCGAGTTTTTAAAAACTGACACTCACCCGAGGGACAAGGAAGGAAGAAAGATCGAGATGGGCCATGAGGTCAACCTCGACTCCCTCTTTGATGTGCAAGTCAAACGCTTTCATGAGTACAAAAGACAGCTTATGAATGCCTTGCATATCGTCATGCTCTACCAAGAGATGCTTGAAAATCCAAGAAACGACAGAATACCGCGCACCTTTATTTTTTCTGGGAAAGCGGCGGCCGGCTACGAAGCTGCCAAAAATACGATCCTTTTCATCAACTGCCTGGCAAGAAAGATCAACTACGACCCCAAAACAGGGGGCAAGCTCAAGATTTTTTTTATAGAAAATTACAACGTTTCTCGAGCAGAAGTGATCATCCCCGCAGCCGATCTCTCCGAGCAAATCTCCACGGCAGGAATGGAAGCCTCTGGTACAGGAGTCATGAAGCTTTCCATGAATGGGGCTCTTACCATAGGAACCGACGACGGCGCCAATATCGAAATTAAGGAGAGTGTATCGGAGGATTATTGGCCCTTTACCTTCGGCGCTTCTTCTGAACAGATTGCTGTCTTAAAGGAAAACAAGTCGTACCGCTCTGTAAACATCCTTGCTGACAATCCTAAAATCCGAAAAGCCGTTGAGACGCTACGCGACAGAACGTTTGCACAAAACGATGCCGAAAATGATGCCTTCTGCAAGCTCTACTACCAACTGACAGAACTGCATTACGAAAAGCTCGCCGACCAGTTCTATGTTCTCTATGACCTACAAAACTACTACGAGACCCAGAAAAAGGTGGAAGAGCTCTATAAAAAACCAAACGAGTGGGCAGAGTATGCTCTGCACAATATTGCAGGGATGGGCCCATTCTCAACCGATACGACTATCCAAAACTATGCTGAAAAGGCGTGGGACATAGCCCCTTGCCCGATTGATAAGACGCTACTCATGAAGATTCGTTTCGCCTACAGCGAAATCGACCAATGCCGCATCTACTAGAGGACACTCTGATTTTGACCTGCACGAAAAAGGCTCCACTTCTGAATCAGTTCGTCGTAACGACCATCCTCTTTCATCTTCTTCACATCTCGGTTGAAATCATCCATAAAGGATTCCATACCACGCCCCTTTAAGGCTACAAGACGTAGCCCTTCATTTGTCATAGGAGCTGTGACAACATGTAGCATCCCCTTGTAAAAAGTACGCGTGTAGACGTAGGCAGGAACAGCGTCCAAGATCACCCCGTCAAACTTATTATTTTGAAGACTCTCAAGTGCTTCTAAAGGATTGTCGTAGGGAACAAGTACCATCGATGGGTAATTCTTTATCTCATAGGAAAGAGAAGAACCTCTACGGACTCCCACAATTTTCCCCGCCATATGATGTAGCCCCTTCTCTGTTGAGTCTTCGCGTACAATCAGAACAGGCCCGGTTAACATGTAGGGTTCAGAAATCAGATACTGACGCGCCTCCTCAGCAGGGGGAAGCTCGGCCGTCAAAATCCCATCTGCATTGCCTATCTCGAGCGCACGGAACTGCAAATTCGCAGGAATCGTTATAACAATGACCTGCTTTTTCTCTTCCTGTCCTACGGCGTACACCAAATCGTCGGAAAAAGCAGAGACGTTTCTCTCATTCCCAAGAAAGTTTAAAGGATACCACGTGGGATCCCTTGCAATATGGTAAAGTTTTTCCGTTCTACCCGGTCCGCCCCACCAAAAGAAGACAAAAAAAGGCAAAAGAACAAGTAAAAATGCCACAAGGATCACAATAAACTTCTTCATACCCTTACTTTACCCAAGCACGATTTAAAAAAAAGCATCAAACGCTCATCCCATATTTTACACTGGTAGTTAATTCTAAGGTTTCGTATCGTAGCCTAGGACGCTATGCTAATGAAACCAACATATCTGCTTTTAGAGAATGGCCAGGTTTTTACGGGAGTCTCCCCCCCCAGCCAAAACCCCATTACATATGGCGAGGCCGTTTTCACAACCGGAATGACAGGCTACCCCGAATCGCTCACCGACCCATCGTACACCGGACAGATTTTAACGTTTACCTATCCCTTAATTGGCAATTTTGGTGTTCCTGATAGCCGCCTCTGGGAGTCGAAAAAAATCCATGCTGCAGGAGTTGTCATCGGAGAGCTTTGCGAAAACTATAGCCACTACGAAGCAAAATGGTCGTTTCTCGAGTGGCTTAAACAGCAAAATATCCCCCTCATTTGCGATGTGGATACAAGAGCCCTAACAAAGACTCTGCGCACTCGAGGCACCATGAGTGCAATCCTTTCTACAAAGAAACTCAAAGACCCGGAATTCGTTGATCCAAACCAAGAAAATCTTGTGCAAAAAGCCTCTCCGACTAAGAGAACCCTTTATGAAAATGGGAAAAAGAAGGTTGTGATTGTCGACTGTGGCATGAAAGAAAACATCTTACGATCACTCCAAAAATACCCCATTTCGATTTTGCGCGTTCCTTTTGATGATGACTTTTCAAACGAAGAATTTGACGGCGTCTTGATCTCAAATGGCCCTGGTAACCCTGCTGAGTGCAAAGAGACCATCGCTATCCTGCGCAAGGTGTTTGCCAAAAAAAAACCCGTCTTTGGGATCTGCCTCGGGACACAGCTTATGGCTTTAGCAGCTGGTGGCTCTACCTATAAGCTAATGTATGGGCATCGGGGGCACAACCAGCCTTGTATCGAACTTGAAACAAGAAAATGCTTTATCACAAGCCAAAACCATGGCTATGCGGTCTTAGAAGAGAGTCTGCCCGCAGATTGGAAGGTCTCCTTCCGCAACTTAAACGATCAATCGGTCGAAGGAATCATGCATAAAACGCTCCCTTTTTTCTCCGTGCAGTTCCACCCCGAGGCCTCCCCTGGACCCACCGATACCCTTTCCCTATTTGACAAATTTGTAAAATTGCTATGACAAAAAAAAATCCTTACGAAAAAGTCATCATTTTAGGATCTGGCGGCCTTCGCATCGGGCAGGCCGGTGAATTTGACTACTCAGGCTCACAAGCGATCAAAGCGCTAAAAGAAGAGGGTATTTTTACAATACTTGTCAATCCGAACATCGCGACTGTGCAAACAGATCCTGGGATGGCAGACCGCGTTTACTTGCAACCTCTTAACCTGGCTACTGTCACACGGATTATCGAAAAAGAAAGACCTGATGGGATTTTGCTAAGTGTCGGTGGGCAGTCCGCTCTGAACCTAGGACTGCTGTTGCACGATAAGGGAGTGCTGAAACAGTATGGCGTTGCTGTTCTAGGTACTTCTGTGCACACCATTAAAATTACAGAAGACCGCCAGCTATTTAAAGATGAGCTCCATAAAATCCAGGTCAAAACCCCAAAAAGCCACGCGGTCGAGTCAGTAGATGCCGCATTGCAGGCAGCTCAAGATATCGGCTACCCTCTCATGATGCGTTCTGGGTACTCTCTTGGAGGTCTCGGCTCTGGAAAAATTGCAAATGAACCGGAACTTCGAAAAAAGGTAAAAGAAGCTCTCTCAGGATCGCCACAAGTGCTTATTGAAGAGTATCTTGAAGGTTGGAAAGAGATTGAATATGAAATTGTCCGCGATAAAGATGACAATTGTATTGCTGTTTGCAACATGGAAAATTTTGACCCCATGGGCATTCACACAGGTGAGAGCATTGTCGTTGCCCCTTCACAGACACTCTCCAACGAGCAGTACCATCTCCTCAGGGAAGTAGCCCTTAAAACAGTGCGTCATATGGGAGTTGTGGGGGAGTGCAATATCCAGTATGCCCTCGATTCAAAGAGCTCAGACTACAGAGTCATTGAAATGAATGCGCGCCTTTCAAGATCAAGCGCTCTTGCTTCGAAAGCCACAGGCTATCCTCTAGCCTTTGTTTCTACAAAGCTTGCGATTGGAAAAAGACTCGATGAGATTACCAACAACGTAACAAAAAAAACCACAGCCTTTTTTGAGCCAGCTCTTGACTACCTTGTTGTGAAAATCCCTCGTTGGGATACACACAAATTGCGTTCTGCGGAAAGAACGATTGGGTCAGAAATGAAGAGCGTGGGCGAAATCATGGCAATCGGAAGATCATTCCCAGAGGCGCTCCAGAAGGGAATACGAATGCTTGGTATAGGAGCCAAGGGTTTTACAGACTACCCTCATGAAATAGCACAACCGCAAAAGGAGGTAGAAAAAGCAACAGATAGGCGTCTTTTTGCTCTCTACCATTTCTTTAAAACAGGCGGGACTGTCGCAAAAGCAGCTGCCCTCTCGAAGATAGACCCTTGGTTTTTGCATCACCTACACGACATCACGACATTTGAAACAGAGCTAGAGCAAAAGACCTTGACTAAAGAAAGCCTCCTCAAGGCTAAAAAAATGGGGTTTGCCGATGCTGTCATCGCAAGGCTTCAGGGAACAACGGAACAAAAAATCCGCGCGGATAGAATACGCAAGAAAATCAAGCCTGTCATCAAACAGATTGATACCCTTGCAGGAGAGTTTGCAGCTTCCACAAACTATCTTTATGTGACCTATAATGGCAAGCAAGACGATATCGCTCCGTCAAAGAAGAAGCCTATCATCGTTCTAGGCTCCGGTCCTTACTGCATTGGAAGCTCTGTAGAATTTGACTGGTGTGCTGTAAATACAGCCAAACAACTCAAAGAGCAAGGCCTTGCGACCTGTATTATCAACTCAAACCCGGAAACAGTGTCCACCGACTTTGATGAGTCAGATCGCCTCTATTTTGAAGAGCTAACCCTTGAGCGAGTGCTTGATATTGTCGACTTTGAAAAGCCAAGGGGCGTCGTTGTTTCTGTCGGAGGCCAGATTGCCAATAACTTAAGTCTGCCTCTGCATAAAAGCGGCGTGCCTCTTCTCGGGACCCCAGCCGAATCAATTGATACAGCAGAAGATCGGAAAAAATTTTCCTCTCTTCTTGGTGAGCTACAAATCGATCAACCGATTTGGGAAGAAGTCACTACATTTGAGAAAGCAAAACTCTTTGCTAAGCGCGTGGGTTACCCTCTTCTTGTCCGTCCCTCCTACGTCCTCTCTGGCTCTGCCATGAACGTGGTTATGGATGAGCAAGAGCTCAAAAGATACCTGAAAGAAGCCACCATCTTATCCCCTGACCATCCCGTTGTTATCTCTCAATTCATCACGAATGCAAAAGAGCTTGAAATTGATGGTGTAGCAGACCAAGGGAAAATTGTTATCCAAGCGATTTCAGAGCACGTAGAAAACGCAGGAGTACACTCAGGAGATGCGACTATTGTCTTACCCCCACAGAGGCTCTACTTAGAAACGATCCGCAGAACGAAAGAAATCAGCAAGCAAATTGCAAAAGCGCTTTCAATTACAGGCCCGTTCAACATCCAATTTATCGCTGTCGAAAATGAAATTAAGGTGATCGAGTGCAACCTACGAGCCTCCCGATCTTTCCCCTTTGTCTCCAAGGTGACAAACCACAACTTCATTGAAATCGCAACTGACGTGATGCTCCATCGCTACAAGAAGCAGCCAACAGAGACGCTAGAGCTAGATTATGTAGGAGTGAAAACTCCCCAATTCTCCTATAGCCGCCTCAAAGGTGCAAACCCTGTTGCGCATGTAGAGATGGCCTCGACGGGAGAAGTGGCATGCATTGGAGAAAAGCTTCTAGACGCATTTTATGCCTCATGGCTATCAACAGAGCAAAGTGTCAATGGGAAGAGGATCCTTGTAAGCATCGGTGGAGATCATAAACTGAAATTCCTCCCCTATCTTAGAAAACTTGAGGAGAAGGGATGGGAGATCTGCTCTACTGAGGGTACACATGATTTCTTGACAAGGCATGGCGTAAGCTCTCGCTTCTTCTATAAAGCAAGCGATAATGAAGAACCTAGCGTGATTGACCTTGTTGCCAACAAGCAAGTCGATCTGATTGTCAATATCCCTACACGCATGACGTCACGAGAAGTGCAAACAGATGGATTTAGGATTAGACGCCTTGCGATCGACCACCATATCCCCTTGGTTACAAACCTCCATACAGCACAAATGCTTCTGCAGAGCATCTGTGAGCTTGACCCCAAAAGCTTGCCCATCAAGAGCTGGCAAGAGTATACACATCGTGAATGAAGAAAGGACTCTCTGATCTGATTTAAGATTGTGACTCCTTTAACCCCAGGTGATTCTATACACAAATAAGCTGAAAAATTGAGAGCTAGGTCGACGCAGGCAGAAACCAACTTTTCAGCTTATTTGTGTATAT
>CAZBXE010000010.1:0-31138 GCA_964496125.1 uncultured bacterium
CCCAAAAAGATCTTAAGTCAGAGCTTCTCGCTCGGACCGAGTTATATACATTTGGATCTGCTTACTTTTTCCGCAATGACAAAGAAGTGTTTGGGAGCGTCAGAAATTATTGTTCGGCAGGGGATATGATTGGATTTATGCTCAATTGCTTTTCTATTATCAAGGCTGAATTAGAAAAAAACTCGGAATTTACAATGCTGGGGCCACTAAACTCAGGGATTATAGATAACCATTCCATGACAGGTGAAACGTACTCACAAGAACTAAAGCGCCTGGGACAAGAATTCCAAAAAGAACACGCGTCAATAAAAAGAGAGAGAGATTATCGATGAAAAAATTTTTTTTACTTATTATAACTCTTGCTTTTGTTGTTGTAATTAGTTTTTTTTATAGTAAAGAACAGGATAGAACAAAAAATTATTTAGATATAGCAAATGCCGGTCTGTCAAAGCTTGTCGTAAAGTATGCCAAAGAGTTTAAACTCCGCTTGGTTGGAGCCGGAGGTGCCTTTCATGGGGGGCTAAACGGATTTGTGTACCGCTTTAACGCAAGCAAACCAGAGTTTAGCGTAGGAAATGCAAGGTTCACTTACGTAACCATTAAGGAAGCGATGCTTGATTATGTCAACTCAACAGAAGAATTGCGTCCTTACCTAGTAGCTTACCCTTTTCCTGTTGGTGAATTTAAGGTATCGATTGGCTATCCTGAAGTCACTTCAGTTGAGGAAGAAGAGAAGGAAAAAAGAGATGGCAAGCAAAGGATAGACTTTGTTTTTGAAGCAAGGGGCAAGATCTTCTATGATTTTTATAGTTTGATTAATCAAAAGTACGAAGATGTCTATATAGAAGACTACGAAGAGGCTAAGCGTATTGTGGAAATTCAGAAGAAGTGAAAGGGACCCCAAAATTAGGACAGTGGTGTAAGCTAAGGCTTCCGCATTTTTTAGGAGTCACACAAGGGCAAAAAGAAAACATCATTCACCAGAATTCAAACTGAAAGTTGTTCTCGAAATACTCAAAGGGGATAAAACCGCCGCTCAATTAGCTAGCGAATTCGGAGTTTACCCCGTGGTGCTTTCAGAATGGAAAAGACACTTTATGGAGCTTGGTCCTCAAGTCCTTACTAGGCCCCGCCGCTCAAAGGAAGTTGAGAAAGAAAAGGAAACAACAGAAGTCTTACAGAAAAGTACACGCAAAACGGCTGCCTTGCTGGCAAAGGGGAGCAAACCTATGCATGCGACTCTCTAGATCGCCTTATCCGACTTGGGAGTAGGCAAATGAGATTATTATTTATTGCTGTGGTTTCCTTCATAAGTTTGGTGGGTTTCGCGTCTTGGCTGCTTGTTGATAAACCAGAAGATTATGCCGTCATTGCTCGCAAAATTCGCACGAGAGTGGCAAAGAATCTCTCAAATCGTCATAACATGGTTGTTGTAGGTGATGGTGGCGGGATGATGCATCGTATCAATTTTTTATGCCTGGATTTTGAGTTGCAGGGGCCGCTGTCTAGAGATAAATTACGAGCCATTCTTGTCGATAGTGTTGAGGAACTGTTGGAGGGGATTAACTCGGAACCAAGGCTAAAGGGGCACCTAAAAATGGAACCGTTTACCGAAGAAGGAATAGACATTGCCCTTTTTGTTGTCGATGCAAAAGGAGAAGAAGTTGCTCATCCTGAGATTAGTATTGCCACTGCTCGTCATGGTACAATAAAGTACAAAACCACAGATTTAGCCAATCCTTACGTTTACAAATCTGAGACCAAAGAAAGCATTGAAAGCTAGGCCGACGCAGGCAGAAACCAACTTTTCAGCTTATTTGTGTATACATGAGCCAAAAGTTAAAGAACCGGCAGCCACAGATAGTCGCTTTTGCATTCAGTTAGGAAATTACGTGGAAAATAAAATTCGATTTTGATACAATGGACAAGATGATACAAGCTGCTGTAAATCTATTTAAATTCTCCAGGCTTCATATTCACATTTTCTGGGCCATTGGCCTGGCTCTTGTAGCTGGAACCTGCTTAAATCTCTGGGTATCAAGCCCTTGGGATGGGATTGTTCTGGCTCAGCTACAGATGGGTGGCCAAATCTTCTTAAACCTCCTAAAGATGCTCATTGTCCCGCTTATTACTACAGCCCTCTTCCTCGGCCTTAATACCATCCCTTGCCGGGCGAGTTTAAAGAGCATTGGCCTTAAGGCCGCCTTATACTTTGTCGGCAGCTCCATGCTCGCCATTATCGTCGGCCTGATTATGGTCAATCTGCTCGCCCCGGGTGTGGGTGCCGAGATCCCCCTTCCTGAAGGCACCATTTCGATCCAGACAGTGACACTTCAGGACATGCTGGTCCGGATTATCCCCGCAAACCCTGTGGAAGCTCTGGCTAAATTTGACATGATCGGGATCATTTTCTTTACCTTTTTCTTTGCTGTCTTTGCCCTGATCGTCGGAGGAGAAGATCAAAAGAGGCTTGTTAACCTGATGGGCAGCATCAATCGGATTACGATGCGGGCTGTCAGTACGATCATCCGCTTCTCACCCCTTGGTGTGTTTTGTCTTCTGACATCGCTGATTGCAACCACGGGTTCAAAGCTTCTCTATCCCCTCATTGGCTATATCTGTACCGTTTCTCTAGCCCTCCTGATCCACTCCTTTATCGTGCTTCCTCTGCTCATTAAGGTCTTTACAAACCGAAAGCCATTCGATTTTATGCGGGCCATGTCGCCTGTGCTCTTAACAGCCTTTACAACCGCTTCCTCTGCGGCGGTCCTGCCGATGGCCATTGAAGAGGCAAAGACGAAGGGCGGGATCTCGGAAAGAATTGCCAACATCGTCTTCCCTGTCGGTATTGCGATCAACTTAAACGGCACGGCCCTCTACGAAGGGGTAACGGTGCTCTTTATCGCCCAGGCATATGGGATCGATCTCTCCTTTGCTCAGCAGCTCATTGTTTTAATTACAGCTCTACTCGCCTCGTTCGGCACGGCTGGCATACCCCATTCGGGGCTTGTGATGATGGTGACCGTTCTCCACGCCGTAGGCCTTCCGGCAGAAGCAGCGGGACTTGTCTGGGGGGTGGATAGGATTGTGGACATGGCGCGGACTGCGACAAATGTCTGGGCCGACTGCTGCGGCACCCTTTTGATTGACGCCTTGGAACAGGGGACAGCTTCGCTTCCCGATGAGTCTCTAGAGTCCTCTCTCTTAGTTTCTTAAAGATCTATCTCTTTCATAAATTAAAAAATTTGCTATAATTTTTCTGGGTGGAGGTAGCTATGGGTGAACCCTTAGAAACAAGAGGCGACGCAGGGCAAGATAGGTTAGCAGCTTATGCCAAAGCAATGGAAGCCATTGCAGAGGCGCACGATGCTTCGGAGCTTAAGTTTAATGAAAAAGACGGGACGATTACGAAGCTCGCGGGGGAGACGATTCATTCGAATCCTAAAAGCACAGAAGAGCAAAAAGCACATTTACGAGACCAGGTAAACCGGTATTATCACGACCTTCCTGAAGTGATTGTCCATAAAAACGAAGCATTGCAAGCCTCTGATGACCTTGCAACAGAACTAAGAAATGACATTCAAATGGTAGTGGATGTGATGGTCCTCGTTTCGCCAACTGCGCAAGAATTGGCAAGCCTACACGCCATGACAGACGAAGCTGCCGAGATGGCAGAAGCAGCAGAGGAATCTAAGGAAAAACACGAAGTGAAGGAGCAAGAAGTAGGAGAGGCAAGCGCTGCTTTGGCAACAAGGGGGGAAGAGGCTTCCATAAGCGAGTTTTGCAAGTCTTATACAGTGTGGAAGATTGAGCAGGCTGTCCGCGCTCTTACGGCAGAATTTAAAGATCAGGCAGAGAAAGCACGTGATAGACATAAAGAAGAAGAGAAGCTTGAAGTAAAGAAAGAAGTGCTTGAGAAGCTGCTTAAAAACGATGATATCCGCAGGGAGCTTGCCAAGACACTAGGCCGCTCTGATGATCAGGTGCAAAACGTAGAGCTTCTTAAGGAGATTGTCACGAAATCTCCCATGCTTCCTACTCCCTATTTTCTGACAAAGATGCCAAGGCCATAAGATGGCCTCTTAAGGCAGCGCCAGGACTACTTCTTGAAATAAACAAAGTGAAGCGGTAGACTTCGCCCAGTTAATTTTCATCGAAAAGGAGTCCTACAAATTGCGAAAACTATTTATTCTCATGACGCTCATGAGTCTCACATTTCAAGTCTCACTATCTGCAGACGAAAACGCGTATCAGTTTGAGGGGTTGCATTTTCTTGCAAGCTATTTGGAATGCGATCAGGAGAGGCTTTCTGACAACGATACCTTACGAGAGGTGCTGAAGCAAGCGGCTCTAGAGTCGGGTGCGACGATTCTGGCAACATCTGATTACTCTTTTACCCCGCAAGGTTTTACAATGGTGCTTTTGCTCTCAGAGAGCCATGCGAGTATTCATAGCTATCCTGAATATGGAGCTTGCTTTGTGGATCTTTTTACCTGTGGTACCAACTGCAGCTCAGAGAAGTTTGACAAGGTATTGCAAGAGTACCTGCTTCCTAAAAGAGTAGGAAGCGAGCTTCTTATTAGAAATGAGGGGATTATCTTCATAAAGAATAGAGAGATTTTAACAACAACAAATGAGAGTTCATTATGACAAGACTTGGACAGAAGAGCGCAAATTACACATTGATAGACGAATTAAACTTTCGTGAACGCTTTGACCTGCCTAACCACTCGGGCGCAAGGTCACAAGGGGCCGAGGCTCTTCCTAGGACATACAGTAAGACGTCGAAGCAAGAAGGATCTTCTTCCTTTGCGTTATCAATTCCTTTCGCGCAGTCATTCTTTATGACTCGGGAAGCCCTCCCTAAGGCAAACAGGATGGAGATGTGTAATCATATGTACGCCCCAAGAGCGAAGGTAGAACAGCCGGTTCGCAAACCTGTTGTGGCTAAGGCCAAGGTTAATGAGTGTGGTTCTCTGGACGCTAGGCAAAAGACGATCCCCAATCCTTTTAATAAGAGGGAGCAAGAAGAGAAGATCAAGAGGGCTCGTGACGCGAAGTACGCATTTCTTTATCAGGCATAAGGCCCTTCTCCTAACGCCTCTCCTGATCTAGGGAGAGGCGCATGTCTTATCAGACACTTCTTGTTAAAAATTTAGCTTGACGCCTGCTGTTTAAAATCCCCCTTTGCTATAATGAAATTATAACGAATTTCCCGAGGAGGTTTTATGCAAGGCGCAGGACAAGCTAACGGTAGTGAAAATATAGAGAATTACCTTAAGGCACTTCAGACAGTGCAGAAGCACAAGTCTGACACTACGACTTTGCGTTTTGATACTACAAAAGGAGAGGTTATGGTCGACAGTAGTGTGCTCACCCGCTTGGGCAACCTCGGTCAAAAACTTTTTGGTGATAAAGAAAACACCTGCCAACGATTGGAAGATCAAATTAAACAACACTTTTCATCAGCCGATAGCAGCCTCACAAGCGAGGTTACTGCAGAGCAAGCTAAAGCAAGCAAGCTTTTTGAAAAAGCGCTAAAACAAGTGAGCGGTGAAGGGAAAGTAGCAAAAGTAAAGCAAGAGAAAGAAATAGAACAATACAGAGAGGAGAAAGTAAGTCAACCTAAGAGTTATGGAAAGTTGACAACGTTTTGGAGAGCGATAACGCTCAAAAAAGGTGAACAAGAGGAAGTAATTATAAAAAGTGGTTTTAAACCTGAAGAAATAACCGCGCTGTCTAGTATTCTGGTCGAGGGCGGCGAACACAGAAAATCTGAGGTTTTAAGAAAAAGTCCAGCTATGGCTAAACTTGTGGAGTATCAGGAAGAGTTAAAGTCCAAAGACTTGGAGAATATGTCTGCCTTTGAACGTAAAGCGTGCTTGGATAAATTAAAAAGCTTGCAGAAGGCAGCAGAAAACTCAGTTAAAACAGAGCATTATAGGACACAGATTCATACGCTAAGTGAATGTAGACAGGACCTACTGAAAGGAGCAAGGGTTAGGCCAAGGTTTAACGAGGAAACAGGAGAAGTTGCCATTGATCGAGGATTGATGGTTGGTTTAAAAAATCTCTTTTTTAGCGCAACTAAGGAGCTTGCCCGAGTGCAAGGTCAAGTTAGCAGTTTCCATAGTATCGGTGCAAGCGCGATGGAAAACCAGCTAGCAGCCGCTTCACAGGTTATGCAGCAGTGCCACTCGGAGATGGTTCGCGAGCTAGGCGAGCTCCAGAAGGAAAAAACAAAGCTAGTGACTGAGTTACAAGGAAAATTATCCCAAGAAGAAAGATTGCAAAAAGAGCGATCTTTCACCAACTTAACGGATTTCATTAATTTAACAGAAGGAAGTCTAAGAACACTGGAGATTAATAATTTGCCTTCTGGGCCAGAAGCGGCCGGCTTAATGCTTTTACGATTAAAGACTATTAGGGAGCAGGGCGGATATAGATCAGTTCCGCTTATTAAGGCACCCTTGGATGCAGCAATTGAGAAAATGGAAACACTTAATAATCTGGCGGACTCGAAATAAATATTGAAGCCCATGATCATGAGTGGTAATGGACAAGAGATAATCAGACCATTGCGATAAAAGCAATCGTGTTCAAAAGACAAGCAAATGATCAGAAGGGATTCTACCTAGATGTCTATCTGATTTTCTATCATGTAGGTAATCAAGATTCCCATCGAGGGGACGACACGTGTGTCGTATCCAAAGGTGCGGTCTAGTGGCAATGGCCTCGAAATAAACCAAAACAGGCCCTGCCTCCTCTACGAAAAGAATATAATGTACCCAAATGAACTCAAAAGTAGGTTTCTTCCTGCGTCGGACATGCTCTCAAATTTTGCCCGCCCGCATCGCTCTCGTTTTTAACGAGAGCCTCTTTGGCGCTGCTTCAGCTTGCAAAAATTGAGAGATCCTCCTTGGCATATTCCCAGCTTTTCAGTTCCTTTGGGTATAGAGTCCATAGGTCCAAATATAAAAAATTGCGCAGGCGCGCTTTTTCTTCTCGATGAGAAAGCAAAGAGGTGCCAAAATAAGCGGCGAAAAGAGGTAAGAAAAATGTTTTTTTATCTCGCCAGACATAAAGGTTTCTTCGTTTTTTGCAAAGGAGGATTATGCAGCCACCAAGAGCAGTCTCGGGATCATCATTAGTGTTTATACCAGGGGCAGGGGCCTCTTCCGCTACTCCAGAAAGCCGGGCAAAAGCCTTGCTTAGAGCAGCAAATGCTACCCATATGAGCAGGCAAGAGAGGGAGAGGAGCGTCGAATCTCTCACCCAGGAGAAAGGTTTTTGGCAAGGGCTTGATTGGCTTGCAAAAAATAATAGAGCAACCTTCTCGGAGATGGCTTCTTTCTTGTCGTTCGAAATGCAAAAGACGATTCTGTGGGATGCTTTGTTTGCTGATTCTTCAGAAGGCAGAAGGCTTGCATTTGAGCTTCTCAAGGAAAGGTTCAAAAGCAGAGATGACGAGGGTACTGAAAAGCAAAAAGAGGCTCTCTTAGCCCTATTGCCTCAAGAGATGCAAGTGGAGTTTGCTGAGCATTTATATTGCAATATGAGTGCAGAACAGGTTGTAGAAGTCGTTGCCTGCCGTCAAGATGCTGCGCTTCGTGCTCTTTTTCTTTCCCCGCTAATTCTTCAGCCAAAACTTGAAACTGTCATCATAACCTATTTTCGCGCTCTAATGAGAAAGGAAGAGCTTGCCCTTATTCCCCTTCTTTTAGGTCCACTTTTCAAAGATGGAGAGGGGATAAAAGCCGCAAAAAAAGTCTTTTTGAATCTACGTGACGAAGAGAAAGGACAGTTTCTAAGTGCTCTGCCAAAAAGCGCATGGCAGGACTTTTTGGGAAAAATCGGTCTTAAAGCTTCTTTTGCACACACACTCCTAAAACACTGGTTTCTTTTAGAGAAAAGTCCAGAAGATCGGCTAGCCATGGTGCAAGCCGTCTGTGTTGCTCTCTCTTCTCAAGAAAGACTGCGACTTTGGAAAGACCTTCATGGTGCCGCCTCGGAAGCTTCTGATTACATGCCCCTTTGCTTAAAACAAGAAGAGCTTGCAACCTGCTGGGAAAGGAATAGAGAATTTTTGAGTATCAAGGACATCCGCTTTTTTGCAACTCCAGATGATGTTAGGTGTATTATAGAGACATTCACTGCAGAAAAAGAAAAATGCGAATTCCTCCTTGAACGTGCACGGTTCGGGGTGGTATGTCCTGCTCTTTTTAATGAAGGGATGCAGTTTGTATCTCTTCCCGAAGTGGCAGGTATCCTGGCAGGTGTCATTGATGCAGGGACCGTGCTCGATGTCCATGAAGCCCTCATCAACCAAATTCCCCCCTTTTTACTTGCCATGGGTTCAGTAGATGAGAGAGGGCAATATGCATATTGGATTCGCACGCTTCTTCCCTATCTACAAGAGGAAGGCTTGAGGGCGGCACTTTGCAGAACAAGTGACCAAGATCTGCTGTCTCAGCTTAAAGAAATGCGTCCTGGCTTAAGAGAGGATCAAATTGTGGTTGTTTTCGAGCTTTTGAGCGCAAGCGCACAGGTTTCTTTTTTGCAAGAAGCCTGGGATGGCTTTCAAAGGGAAGGGGGACGTGAACAGCAACATCGGATCTATGTGAGATATGCAGAAAAAATAGGGGCGAGGTTTGCAAAGGAGTATCGGCAAAAGCTTGAGGGAATGGTCTCACAGGCCAGGGAGAGAAGAATCAGCCTTGCGAAAACACTCGAAATCTCGAGTGAGCCGGATGAAACAGAAGAGTTTTTGCTAGCTTTAAAAATGCTTTTTGGCTCTGGGATGACAGGCGCTGCAGCAGGCTGCCTTGGACTTGAGCACTTGGGCAAATTGATGCAAGAAAAAGGGCTGAAAAACGAGGCGGACTTCGCCAAGATTGGCGTTACCGTCAGGAATAGAATTTTTGTTGATCAGATGATCATCCAAATGGGTTCTTCTAAAAGCTTACGACCGGGGCAGCATGTTACGCTTTCTCGTTTGTGGGAAACGATCCTTAGCCCACGACATGAATGGGGTTCGAGGGAGAAGAGGGATGCTATTCTTACTCTTGGCCAGATCCTCAAGGGCGTTACATGGGATACCTTCTATGGGCGGATTTGTAACGATTTTCCAGAGAAGTTTAAATGGAACGGGAGACAGGTTTCCCTAGAAGAGCTTGTATTTGCTCTTTACACACTAGACAACATGCAAATTTTAAAAAAACATTTAAAAAAGAAAGAGGAGAGTTATGCAGCCAGTCAGTGGCCTAACGCGCTATCAGACATCGAACAGTAGAATTCAAGAACATCAAAACCCGGAGGAAAAGGGCAGAGCGCTTGTATCTCTTCTGCGTAAACCACACGCAAAGAGCGAAAGAAATTCGGCGGAGATAGAGAGGTTTCTTCTTCAACCAGGCAATTGGCAGGCAATGAATTGGCTAATGCAGCATGAAAAAGGGTTGTTTTCTGCGCTTATTCACAGTCTTTCACAAAATGCCGAAAGGGGAGTCATTGAGGCAGCTCAGGCGTCTTTGCAGACTGATGCCAAGAGTTTTACTGTGGACCTCTTAGTCGTGCTCTTGAAACGCAAGGGGTGTAGTCAAGATAGGGAAAGAATTCTTTTGAGCTTAGACAAAGAGTTTCAAAGACAGGTTTTTGAAGAGTTTTTTTTTAAAACTAATTGGGATCAGTTTTTCGCAGTTTTAGAAGCGATTCAGGATAAAACCCTAATTCCTTTAGTTCTTTTTCCTATCACGACTCTAAAATCGCCTTTTAAAGTCTTCCAAAAGTGTTATTTGAGGTGTGTTCAGCGTAATAGGGTGGACCTTATGCCCGCTGTGCTCATGTACCTTTTTCAAGATCAAAGAGGGATTAACGAAGCAAAACCTATTTTTTATGCTCGTCCTGAACAAGAGAGGGCTTTTATTGTAAATGCGATTCCAAGAAAAGATCTTCCTTCCTTTCTACGAGAAATTCGTCTTACTGAGATGCAAGCTGCGAGTTTACTCGTTGGGCTTTTTGCGATTGTAAGCGGGCCGTCTGAGAGGGGTGCTCTCGTGAAGACCTTTTGTGAATCTCTGAGCATGCCAGGGTGTGGCTTTCTTTGGGAACATTTTGTTGCGCAGAAGTCTCCTATTGCAGACTACATTCCCCTTTCTCTAGATGTAAGTTCTATCCAGGCTTTTTTTCATAGGCGCCATCAGAACTTGGCAGATCTACGGTTTTTTTCAAGTCGAGCAGAGATCCGGTATATTTTGGGAGAATATGCGAAGCAGGACTGGAAGGTGTTAGCACTGACAGATATGCAAAGGTTTTTGGTTGTGTGTCCCGAGTTTTTTGAAACGCAGGCGCAGGCGCCAACGTCTCTTCCTGAGGTGGCAGGCATTGTGTTTTCCGCAATGGAAGCACGTTCCATCATGCCTCTCCATGAAAGTCTTTTGCGTCAGGTCCCCCCTTTTCTGATCGCCCTTGCCTCTATATGGGGTGTCAGCCAGCATTATTCTTGGATTCACTCTGCCATTCCTTATCTTGAGGTGGATGTGCTTGAGGCAGCTTTGTTGGAATTAGATGACGCCTCGATCTTACAGATCTTAGAAAGAGAGAAGGGAAATCTCACCCTGGATAGGGTACAAGGACTTCTCGAGTCTTTGTCAAAAGAACAGCGGCTTCTATTTCTGCAAGGAAAGTGGGCAGAATACCAAACAAAGAAGGGAGATTTACATGAACATAGCGTCTACGCCTCTCTTGCCGGGCGTGCAGGGGCTTCTTTTGCAGACGTCTATAAAAGACAAGTTCAGCAGCTCCCAAGGAAAAGAAAGGCAGAAGTTGAGATTAAGGTTGAGCAAGCAGAGCAGCCAGATCCAACGGAAACACTTATAGATACCCTATCAAAACTTTTTGGTGACCGACTTACAATGCAGAATGTAGGATATTTAGGTCTCGAGACCGCCTCTATGTTAATCCAAAGGGGACTTGTTGACGAAAGCGATTTTGCTAGCATTGGTATTACGGAAGCTAATGCCACCTTTGTAGGACAGATGGTTGTAAAAATAGGCAGCTCAAAGAATGTCCCCGAGAGCGAGCAGCTCGTTCTAGCCAATCTATGGGAAATCATTTTTAGTCCTCGCAATACGTGGGAGTCGAAGGAAACAAAGGAGGCCCTTTCCCGCTTATCGTTGATTTTTAGTGAGGTAGATATGAGCCCCCATTATGATTTGATTTGTAAAACGTATCCAAGTCTCTTTAGAGCAACCGGGCGCAAAGCTTCTTTCGAAGAGGTTGTTTTTGCTCTCTATACTCTTGATCCGATGCAAACACTCAAAAGGCATTTGGCAAAAGATGCATAAAGAAGAGATCGTGACTTTTCTAAAAAAACTCCGCGATGAAATCATTGCGGGGTTTTTAACTCTAGAAACAGAGGGAACGTTTGTAAAGACTCCTTGGGACTATAAGCGAGGAGAGGGGGGAGGGGAGATTTCTCTTCTCAAAGGCGCTGTGTTTGAGAAGGCGGCAGTTAACTGGTCAGGCATTCATGGAAACTGCTATCCCTTTGATGATGGAGGCGGGTCATTTTTTGCAACAGGAGTGAGCCTAATCACGCACATGCAAAATCCGATGGCACCCACTGCCCACATGAATGTTCGTTATATAGAGACAGAAAAAGGAGCCTGGTTTGGTGGAGGATACGATTTGACTCCTATGGGTTTTATCTATGAAGAAGATAAGAGTCATTTTCATAAGGAAGCAGAGAAGGCTCTTTTACCGTTTGGGGATCAACTCTATGAAAAATTTTCAGCGGAGGCAAAGAGGTATTTTTTTGTTCCACATCGGAATAAAGAAAGGGGAGTGGGTGGTATTTTCTTTGATCACTATCAGACAGGTCACTTTGAAAAAGACATAGCCATGTGGAAAAGCGTGGGAAACTCCTTTTTAAAAGCGATTTTGCCTATCTATCAGAAAAGAGTGCATCTTCCCTACACTGAAGAGGATAAGAAAGTGCAAAATAGATACCGAGCCCATTACGTTGAGTTTAATTTGATCTACGACCGTGGAACAAAGTTTGGTTTTCAGTCGGGTGGGAATCCGGAAGCGATTCTTTGTTCTATGCCACCGCATGCCTCTTGGGTTTAAATTATTCTTTTGATAAGTATGCGAATACGTAGGGCCTAGCTCGTATGTGGGCTGTTTTTTTATGGCCAACATTAAGTTGAGGTGATACAATTGCAACTCGTTAAAGGAGATTAGGTTGTGTTTTGGAAGTGGATCAGAAGGGTTGGCCTTGGTTTAGTTTCATTTTTCACTCTTCTTCTTTTTACCGGCGCTGCCTATCAGTATATTTGTACAAAAATTGATGAAAGAACCTATTTTCCACCTGGCTGCTTAGTGGATGTAGGCGGATTTAAGCTTCACTATCAGACTAAAGGTAAGGGTGGTCCCGTAGTCGTTTTGGATGCGGGTCTTGGTTGTATGAGTTCTGACTGGGGAATTGTGCAAAAAGAAATTGCTAAGTTTACCCAGGTAGTTAGCTACGATAGAGCAGGAATGGGTTGGAGCGAGCTTAGTCCCTATCCACGCACAAGTGCCCAGATTGTAAAAGAACTTCACACGCTCTTAAAGAATGCAGGCATTCCGGGGCCGTATATTCTTGTGGGCCACTCCTTTGGCGGGCACAATATGCAGCTTTTTGCCGCTACTTACCCTGATGAGGTGATTGGACTTGTCTTAGTAGATTCTTGCCATGAGGCCCAAGAGAAGAAGATTATACCGAATCCCTTAGAGACTCAAATGAAGCTGATGCAGAATCCAAAGATTGTGTTTTGTCTTTACAACTTTGGTCTCATCCGACTTCTTGCTAACCTATATTTGAAGACCTATATGCCGCAGTTGCCAGAGTTGATGCAAGAGATTCACTTGGCTCTTGCTGCGACTTCAAAACATGGGTATGCAATGGCAAATGAAATTAGCCATTTGGGGGAGAGCCTGAGTCAACTGGCAAAAGTGGACCGTTCGCAGATACGCCACAAGCCTTGCTATGTCTTGACAGCAGGTTGTGAGACGAATCTGATGAAGTTTGGTATTTCTCGTGATCAACAAAAGCGTATGCGTGAAATCCAAGCAGTCTGGAATGATTTGCAGTCGGATCTTGTAACACGGTATACAAATTCTCATCATTTTGTAGCGGAGCGAAGTGATCATATGATCCCCTGGAACCAACCTGAGCTAATCATTCGTTCTGTTCGGGAGCTGATCAAGTTACATTCTCAACCCATTCTTGTCATCGACTAAAAAGCTTCAAAATTTGCAATTCTCCGAAGATCTTGCAAATTTTTTACTAAAATGGTAAAGTGGTCCCTTATGAAATATTTGTTTCTCTTGTTCTTTATTTTTAGCCCTCTAGTGGAAGCCATGGAAAATAACCAAACTGTCGTCGTTCTCGAAACAACACAAGGACCTATTGAGATTACCCTTCTTAATAAGGTAGCGCCTAAAGCAACAGAAAACTTTGTAACTCTCTCTAAGAGAGGGTATTACAATGGACTTATCTTTCACCGTGTGATCCAGGACTTTATGGTTCAAGGAGGGGATCCAACAGGTACGGGAGCAGGTGGAGAGTCGATCTGGAATAAGCCTTTTGAAGATGAAGTCACACCCGATGTAACCTTTGATAAACCAGGCTACCTTGCTATGGCCAATCGTGGTCCGAAAACCAACGGCAGTCAGTTTTTCATTACAACTGCATCAACACCTTGGCTTAACATGAAGCATACCATTTTTGGAAAAGTAACAAAGGGGATGGATGTTGTTCGTAAGATCGAGTCCACACCTACAGATATGAGAGATCGACCTATAGAGGCTCAGAAAATCCTATCTGTGAAAGTTCTCGATTAAAAGTAGTTAAGCTTAGTCCCTTGGAGAACAGAAACAGTAGGTTTGTGGTTGATGTTGTGTAAGCCATGTCAAACAATTTCTCTCGGCAGGTAGTGTAGCGTCTCTGTTTCTCTCTTATATTTTGGAAAAGGTCGACGAGGCCATTGGCCTTATCCAGTGCGCCCAGGAACAAATAGGGCTTCGCCTTAAAGTCTACTATGGCTATCGCTTCATTGCAGCACAGTAGAAATTTTTGAATCCGCTTTCAGATGAAAGATGCGTCTGCCCTTCGAAAATGGGAGAATGCCGCTGACGAAGCTTAGCTGTGCATGTCACCCTTGTAACAACGGGAGGCGTGGTCGCACTTTGATTAGGCGGGGGTAGGAGGTTGGCCTTGTGCTCCCTATGAAGCTTGCAGAGCCGACTGTCGAAGCACTCTAAGCAGGGGGCTTTTCTTCTGCAAAGCGAACATGCTCTGTTTTTAAGTATTCCCTTCCTTTGTAAAAAACAAGAGAAAACTCTAAGGGTAGATGGTGTTGTGCTACTTCTAGAACAAGTCTATAGCCGCTTTGTATCAGACTTTGGCCTAACCTCAGCACTTCTACCCCTGCTGCACCAATAATTTCGTTCTCACCAATGAAATTGAGGTGAAGACCTGTTTCTAAGAATTGATCTTGTAAGTCAAGAGCGATTTGGAGTTTTGCTCTTATAAGAGGCTGCACCCAATTCGTGAACAAGGCAGGGTCTATGTTTGCTCCTTCTGCCTTTTCAGTAAGAAGGGTAAGAGTGTGGGTAGTTGCAATTGCAGCAATCCGATCCATCTGTTCATAGGAGAGGGCAGACAGAGCTGTGGAAAGTTCTCTATGCATCGGGCCTAAATGGTGAATAAGCGTTGCATATCGAGCGTTTCTTGGGAAAAGTGTGTTAAAAAAATTCAAAGAAGCCCCCTGTTTAAATAACACAAGTAAGTGTAAGGGTCTTGCCTCTTTAAATTCAAGTATAGCCGTTTGATTAAATTCAATTGTTTGCTACCATTGTAAACATGGAAGCATTATTTAGCATGCATTCGATTATTCCCTTTTTGACCCTCTGTGCCCTTGAGCTTGTTTTAGGCATTGATAATATTATTTTTATTTCAATAGCTGCTGATGGCTTGCCGAAGCAACAGCGCAAAAAGGCAAGGGTTATTGGCCTTTTGCTTGCGGTCCTTACGCGTGTTTTGCTTCTTCTCTCTCTCTCCTGGATGATGGGGCTAGTAAAACCTTTATTTACAGTCATGGGGCATGAGATCTCGTGGAGGGATTTGATTCTCATACTGGGAGGTCTTTTTTTAATTGCGAAAAGCACCTATGAGATCCACAAAAAGTTTGAATTGCAAGAGGAGGGGTTTGACACGCTACAAGGAGCAAGGTTTGCCTTTGTCATCGTGCAGATTCTTCTTCTGGATTTGGTTTTCTCTCTTGACTCTGTGATTACAGCTGTTGGAATGGTCAATGAAATTCCCATCATGGTGGCAGCTATTATCGTTTCGACGCTTGTGATGATTGTTGCATCCCATTCTATTACTGAGTTTGTGCATCACTATCCTACAGTTAAGATGCTTGCCTTAAGCTTTTTAGTCTTAATTGGCGTAGCGCTGCTTGGAGAAGGATTGGATTCCCACATTCCGAAAGGTTATATCTACTTTGCCATGGCCTATTCTCTTGGTGTGGAGGTGCTCAATATCCGTTTTCGCAAGAAGCATGAAAATAGTGTCTGAAAGTTGTGTTTTTTTTGTTTGAATTTGTTAATCTCTTTGCTCTTTGAAAAAACAAAATTCACAACACGATCAAAACTGTTTTTATAACGTTTTGACCGACATAACTTAGGAGAAATTTGACATGGTAGCACCAGACCTTAAAGCAGCACGATTGATGGAACTTGCCTACGCCTTTCAAAGCAACAAAGGAAAAAAAACAGCAAAAGACCTTACATTGACTCTGCAACAAGCTAATTACAAGAACATACCAGATCTGCATTTGTTCACGCGGGCAATCCAAAGCGTGAAGGTGGACGAAAACAGCTCTAAGCCTCCTTTGCTCTCGGTATCTATGATAGCCTCTCAAACAGAAGAGGCTCTAAGATCTTTGTTTATTGCTGGTGCCATTCAAGCCAATCGATGTGGAAATTTCTGTTCCATTATTTGCTCTATATAGCGCCGCTTACGCATTCCCGTGACCGATTAGAGTAATTGGAAAAGGGTGGTCACAGGCACAGGCACCGGATTTTAGTTGCGAAACAGGTCTCACAAAAAATCAACTTGAAAAATTTGTTTAGAAAAACTATAGTGTACGCATTCGTACGGGATATTAGCTCAGTTGGTTAGAGCGCCACGTTGACATCGTGGAGGTCAGCTGTTCGAGTCAGCTATGTCCCATTCATGTCAGACACAATTGTTTCCCTGAGATCGGTTCGCAACTCCCTCCAAGCTATTTTGGCCTTTACCCTTGAAAAGCTCTTTCCTGAGGTTGTCCTCCTCTCTGGACAAACCTCCCAGATCGGATTCTCATATGACTTCTTGCTTCCAGGTCCTTTGAACAAGGAAATGCTTTGCTTTTTGGAAGAGGAGATGGGGCGAGAGGTTCGGACGGGCGCAGCTTTTTGTTCGAAAGAGATGATGCGTACCAATGCAATTGAACTCTTCTCCCATCTGAAAAAAAAAGGAGTTGTCAAGAGACTCAAAGAAGAAGAGGGTGGTCTTGTAGATGTTCTATTTATAGGTGATACACCTGTGCTTGCCGAGGGACCACACTGCTTGCATGCAGAGCATTTAAGGTTTTTTAAGCTATTGGAGCTTAGGTCTCTTGCCGAACCTAAGGGTTTTCGTATTGAAGGCACAGCTTTTCTCGAGAAAAAAGATTGTAAAGGTTTTTTGAAACTCTACCGGGAGGCAGTACGATTCGATCATCGTCTGGTAGGAGAGAGAATGGAACTTTTTTTGCCGCGGGACGGGGAGTCAAGGTGGCTTTTTTTGCCCAAGGGAGAGGAAGTCCGACAAAAGATCCTAGCTTGGTGGCAGCAGATCAGGGCCAGGCGTCAGGTGCAGCTAGTTGATGAGATGACCCCTGCTGTGGAAATTTTTGAGGCACTAGGGGAGAAATGCTTGCCCTTGAGGGTGACCAAGATAAAAAGGTTTTTCCCAGACTGGGCTGTAAATTTTACAGGTCTTCTTGAACCCTCTGCCTACCTCCAAGACGTAGGGACCACCTTTTGTAGGGAGGGGGATCTCGGGGTAGAAGTCATTTCTTGCTTGCAATTCATCCAGGAAACTCTTAAACTTTCCTCTATAAAAGATACTTGGACTTTGTATTTACATGGCCCTTGTAAAGGGCTAAAAGTAGTAGAAGAAGGTTTAACAAGCTGTGGGGTCACTTTTGCTCGGCAAAAGGGGACCAAGTTTGAACTGCTTGTTACTTTGAGCGACTCCCTCGGTAGGGAGTGGCGCGGGCCTAGTATTTCCCTTCAAGAGAAGGGCGGAGTGTGGATAATAGAGTATTCGACTCTTCCTCCGGTGGAGAGATGGATTGCCTTGCTCCTGGAAAAAGAGGAAGGACGTCTGCCAGAAAACCTCGCGCCGGAGCCAAGGAAAAGAAAGTAAACAAAGGGAAGCCAGTTGAGAGTAAACCGTGAGATTCGAGTCCCGAAGGTCAGACTGATTGATCAAGATGGGCAGCAAATTGGGATCATAGGAACAAAAGAGGCAATGGGCATGGCACAACAAGCCGGTCTTGACCTCGTGGAAGTTGTTCCTACTGCCGCACCTCCAGTCTGCAAAATTATGAATTATGGCAAGTTTCGCTATGATCAGACGAAGAGAGAAAAAGAGAACAAAAAAGCCCAGCACCAGATTAAAATAAAAGAGGTTAAGCTCAAGCCCAACATCGATGAGCACGATCTGGAGACGAAATTGCGACAGATGCGCGATTTCTTGCAGAAAGGAAACAAAGTCAAGGTTACTTGCTTTTTCCGCGGACGTGAAATGGTCCATAAAGATATAGGATTTAGTTTAATCAAAAAAGTTTGTGACAGCGTAGAAGAGATCGCACAGCCGGAAGCGCCCCTTAAAATGCTCGGACGGGTATTGCATGTAGTCTTAATGCCAGGCACAAAAAAGAAATGATTGCAAAAAATTGAAAAAAGCGACATAATACCCGCTTGAATCTAGGAGAGTACCCGTGCCAAAAATGAAGACCCGCAAAGCTATAAGTCACCGCTTTAAAGTGACTGGAACTGGAAAGATAAAAAGGAACCGTCCAGGAAGAAGACACCTTCTAGGCGGAAAGACGCCTAAGAGAAAAAGACAACTTCGCCAGCCAGCACTTGTTAGTGTAACGATGGAGAAAGTGTACAAACGGCTGATGGGCGTATAAGGAGATTGTAAATGGTTAGAGTAACGAATTCTGTAGCTTCTCACAGACGTAAAAAGCGAATCTTGAAGCTTGCAAAAGGCTTCCGTGGCGATAGAAAAAACCACCACGCTTTGACAAAGGAATCTGTCATGCGTGCGATGGCGTTTAATTATATCCACCGCAAACAAAATAAACGAAATTTCCGTCAGCTTTGGATTACAAGGCTGAATGCAGCAGCCAAGATGAATGGCATTGCCTACAACAAGCTTGTGAATGGTTTGAAAAGAGCAGGCTGTCTCTTGAACCGCAAAATGCTTTCAGAGCTTGCTATCCACGATCCGATGAGTTTTGGGAAAATTGTGGAAAAGGCAAAGCTTGCACTTGCATAACATATCTGCAAAGTGAATTGAATGATAGGGCAGAAAACATTGTTTTCTGCCCTTTTTTCTTTTTCTGAATTTTTGCTATAGTATAAAGACAAGGGTGAAAACGGGAGCGCGACATGCAAGAAATAGAAATAATCCGAAAGCAGTTTGATGAAGAGATAGGGGCGGCAAAGACGACCGCAGACATTGAACGGATTCAGGTCAAATATTTAGGGAAAAAAGGGCCCATCCAACAGCTCATGAAGTCCCTAAAGGATCTCAAAGCGGAAGAGAGACCAGAAGCAGGTAAAGTCATCAATAGCTTGAAAGAAGATTTTACAGAGCGCTGTGAGGCTTTCTACCAAAAACACCTCATCGTAGAAGAAGATAAACAGATCCTCGAAGAAAAGATCGATATCTCCCTGCCAGGTCGAAGAAAGTTTTCAGGAAGGAAACACATTGTCTCTGCGGTAATGGATAAAGCTCTTGACATCCTCATGAACATGGGGTTTTCTGTACAGTATGGGCCCGACATTGAGACTGAGTACTACAACTTTGAAGCCCTCAATATCCCAGAATACCACCCAGCTCGCGATATGCAGGACACCTTCTACGTCGAAGATGGAACCCTTCTACGTACACATACCTCCAACGTGCAAGTGCGTGTCATGGAGAGTTCTAAGCCGCCCATCCGTATTGTAGCCCCTGGCAAGTGCTTCCGAAATGAGGACGTAACCGCACGAAGCCACGTGTTCTTTCACCAAATCGAGGGTGTTTATATTGATGAAGGGGTAAGCTTTGCGGATCTTATGAGTACGATGGATGAGTTTTTAAGGGCTCTTTTTGAAGGAGGAGTCGAAGTAAAGTATAGACCTAGCTATTTTCCCTTTGTGGAGCCTGGGCTTGAGGTGGACATCAGCTGCCTGGGCTGCGCTGGCAAAGGGTGTCATGTTTGCAAGCATACTGGCTGGCTTGAGATTGCAGGTGCAGGCATGATCCATCCTGAAGTGCTGAAAAATGGAGGGATTGACCCCGATAAATACACAGGATACGCGTTTGGCATGGGTCTTGAACGTTTGATCATGGCGCGTCATCGGATCGGCGATATCCGTCTCTTTACACAGAATGACATCCGCTTTTTAGAACAATTTGCCAATATTTAGATCTATGGCCATCCGCTTTTTTTTGATTTTCCTTTTGGGGTGTGTGATCTGGCTGTCGCCTCATGCGCCTGAAGTTTCGGAAAAAGGGTGGCATCTCTTAGCTGTATTTATTGCAACTATTTTTGGAATAATCCTGCGGCCGATTGCAATGGGGGGGGTTGCGCTTATCGCAATTGCGGTAGCCACCACTTTGGGAGCCATGACGATGGGGGAGGCTCTCTCCGGCTTTGGCAATGATCAAATCTGGCTGATCGTTGTTGCGTGCTGCATTGCTCGGGGTTTTATTAAAACAGGTCTTGGCCAGAGGGTTGCCTACATGATCTTATGCGCGTGTGGGAAGACACCGATAGGAATTGCCTACGGCTTTCTCTGCACCGATCTGATTCTTTCTCCAACAATTCCTAGTAGTACAGCCAGGGCTGGTGGTATTTTGTACCCTATCGTCAAATCGCTCTCTGAAACACTAGGCAGTCGTCCTGATGATGGAACAGAGAGAAAAATCGGAGCCTTTTTGACTCTTGTAACCGTGCATGGGATCTCTGTCTCTAGCGCCATGTTTATTACAGCCATGGGAGCAAATCCCATCCTTGTGCGACTTGCAGAAGCGGAAGGGGTGGAGATGACATGGGGACTTTGGGCTCTTGCCGCATCCCTTCCCGGCCTTTGCTCTTTGCTTGTGATTCCTCTTCTCATTAACTTCATCTATCCCCCGACTCTTAAACAAAGTGAAAAGGCGTCTTTGCATGCAAAAGAGGCTCTCCTTAGCATGGGCCCGATCAAAAAGTCGGAATGGGTCATGCTGGGCACCTTTTTCTTTCTTCTGATTCTTTGGATTTTTGGTAAAACGATAGGTGTGCATGCAACAGCTACAGCTATTTTTGGCCTTTCTATCCTTCTTTGTACAAATGTGTTGACATGGAACGATGTTCTTGCAGAAGGGGTTGCTTGGGATACTCTTGTTTGGTTCTCGGTGTTGATGGGAATGGCTTATACACTCGGCTCTACAGGGGTCATCCATTGGTACACAGGCCAGTCTACTAGCCTCATTGAGGGGTTGCACTGGCGCTATGCACTGGTTGCTCTTGTTGTGCTCTATTTCTACAGCCACTACTTTTTTGCAAGCGCCATGGCACATGCAACGGCCATGTTTGCGCCCTTTCTTATCGTAGGCCTTAAACTAGGGATACCACCTCTTTTTCTTGCCTACTCTCTTGCTTTCTTTAATTCCTTATCGGGGGCATTTACGCAGTACAGCAGTGGCCATGGAGCGGTGCTTTTTGCAAGCCGCTACGTCCCTCTCAAAGATTGGCTTATGGTTGGCTTCCTTTTAAGCTTTGCCTACCTTTTGATTTGGCTTGGCCTGGGCTCTCTCTGGTGGCATTTCATTTTGCCATCATGAAGGCTGCATCTTTTAAGAGCGGGGGACCTGTTGATCATCATCAAAGTCATTAAAAGAGGAACGTAAGGGACGCGGTATGGCGTTTAAGGTTGGGACTTCTTGCTCTCCTCCATCAGCCACATCATGCCCATGACCTAAAGGAAAAATAACACGAAAGTTTCTCGGTCTTGGATACCAAGGTGTAGGGGCTGCAAGATTTACAGGGGCGAGTGTGGGGACCCTCTGGTCTTGGTCGCTTGCTTGTCCCTGCCGCTGCATTCTGGTGAAAAAGAAATTTGTATTATCATTTGGGTTGGTTGGTTGCATTATGCTCTCGTTTTATTTTAGTTAAAAGCGTATTGTAGTTTTAATAAACAATTTAGTCAACTAAGTTTAACTAAAATGTTTCTATAAGCTTAGGGCTGTAGAAAGAAATTTCTTTCCCTGTCTTTGGGTGAGGGAAGGCAAGGAGCTCTGCATGGAGAATAAAGTGCGGCGGCACCTTAGAACAAAGAAATTTTCTGGAATAGAGGTGATCGCCTAGCAAAGGGTGGCCGATGGACGCTAGGTGGACCCGGATCTGGTGGGTTCTGCCTGTTTCAGGTGTGCACTCTAGAAGGGCGCACTGATTGCCCACCTTTTTTCGGATCCAGGAGGTCTTGGCAGACTTTCCCCCAGATCGTACCGTGTGATAAATTTTCTGCCCTTGGATTTCTTGTTTGAGAGCAATCGGCGCTTCGACTACACCACTTGGCTCTTTGGGTATGCCATCGACAAGTGCTAGATATTTTTTTGTGACTAGTCGGTTTCGAAAGAGGTCTTCTAGTTCTTTTTGTGTGGTTTTATCTTTTGCAAGCACGAGAAGCCCGGTTGTGTCCTTATCGAGCCTATGAACAAGAAAGAGGGGGCGTTGCAAGAGTTTTTCAAGAGTTTTTGCCTCGCTCATCACGCCAGCTGGCTTATTGATCACGAAAAGAAATGGATCTTCAAAAAGAATAAGGGGGGGGGGAGGGGGTGTGGGTAGGTCAAGAGAGAGCTCCACCCAAGCCTTTGCAAGAATTTTTCTTGTTGAGATGCGGCAAACTGTGTTATTTACTTTGCAGAGATTGTGGTCGATCAGTCGTTTAAGATGCTTCTTGGAGTAGGTCTCCCCAAGCTTTAGGATGAGCTGTTCGATGAGCGTAGCTTCAACTTTCGTTTGCCATTTCATGTAGGTTTTTCCACCAGCTAGAGAATGTATGAAAGATGGGTTTTGCCTGCAGCCCCTGGATGCACAGGCCTGTTTTGCACGTTCTTAAGTACTTGCACCTTTTTTCAAATGTCTTTTGGTAGGGACAGCTTCCCTGGTAGCTTTTGTGTTCATTTCCCTCGGGTTGGTACTTCGCTGCTAAAGAGGCTCCAAATATGCTAAAAGTCGGGGTTTTTGTGATTCCGGCCAGGTGAAGGGGCAGGGAGTCCATTGCAAGCACAAGCTGCACCTTTGCCATAAGATTTTGCAAAGCAGGTAGGGAGAGTTTATCAATGATCTTGCTATTTTCTGGAAAGTAGCCCTGGATTTTTGTAACTATTGCCTTTTCTTGTGGCGAGCCATACACAAGCAGAAAGGAAGGAGCGTATGATCTGTCAATCAGCGTAAGTAAGTCGATGAGGGAGAAGGTGTTCATTTGCTTATTTGGCCAGTTGGAGCCGGGACAGATCATGATCCGAGGGATTTGCTTAAGGTTAGGATCACTGAGTATACGCATAATTTTTTCCTCTTCTTCAGGCTTGATGCGTAGAAGAGCTGCTGCTTTTGTGTAGGCCCTAAAATCGCCCAAGGTCTTTTGCAAAAGATAGAGGTAGTCCCTGCGGATATTTTGGTTTTTGGGGGGATTGATCCTTTCATTTGTGGCAATAAGGTTTGGCCACTCGGGGATGGTACTCCAGCCAAATCCCACCTTTTTTTCCGATCTAGCAAGCAGTGTCAGCACGCCCGATTTGCAGTTGCCTTGCAAGTCAAAAACGGCATCGTACCACTCGTAGCGAATATCACGAAGGCATTCTGCGATCTCACTAGCCGCGCTAAAGAGACTTTTTTTCCATTTCTTTGTGTCGATGCCGATAGCCTTGCGTACGTAGGGATGAGCTGCGACAAGATCCCGCATCGGCTTTTCTACCACCCAATCAATTTGAGCATCTGGAAATTTGCTCTTTAGGAAAAAAAGGGAATCGAAAGCATGGATGATGTCACCAAGAGCTGAAGTTTTGATGATGAGAAACTTCAAGGGAGAGTCCCCGCGAAAGTGTGGGTCGAAAGGATTTTTTCAATCACTGTTAAGGTTTCTGCAAAGATATCTACATGGGGAGTGAGGTCAGCAAGCTCTTCACGGCTAAAATAGCGGAGCCCTTCTGTTTCTCGCTCATTTTCTGTGAGGCTTCCTTCGACGGGCACTCCAACGTAAATAAAGTCGACATGCTGGTGGGCTTCATCCTTGGGCGTGGGAGGAATCTCTTCTAGCAGACAAAGATAAGGGCGCGGTATGCTTTTCGCATTCCAGCTATTTACTTGGCAGTTTTCTTGAGGAATCAGCTCAATCTTTAGCCCAGTCTCTTCCGCTGCTTCCCGGATGGCGGCTTCGTGAGGTAGTTCACCCGGATCGAGATGTCCTCCCGGGGGAAGCCATTTTTTGAGTTTTTTATGGAATAAAAGCAGGACTTTCTCACCATTTAAGACGTAGACGGAGGCGACAAATTGTCTTTTTAATGGGGGTGTATCGGACATAGCAGGGACTATACTATAGAGGCAAATATGGCGCAAGGTAGGCTCTCTGAAATAAAACGTTGCTGTTTTTTGAGGGCAAAGGGTATAATTTTTCTCAAATGAAAGAGTTTGATAAGACAATTGAAATTTTAGAGAGACTTCTTGGTCCAAACGGATGCCCTTGGGATCAAGAGCAGACTCTTCTTTCCCTCAGAAAATCGGTGCTTGAAGAGGTGTATGAGGTCATCGACGCCATTAACCATGAAGAGGATCACAAGATCGCAGAAGAGCTCGGAGACCTTTTTTTCAATGCTGTGTTTCTTTGTAAGATGGGAGAAAAAGAGAAGCGGTTTACTTTAGAAGAGAGCCTTCGTCTACTCAATGAAAAACTCATCCGCCGCCATCCGCACGTTTTTGGAAGTGCCAAAGCCGAAACTTCAGAAGAGGTCCTCGTTCAGTGGGAAAAGATTAAGACTGCAGAAAGAGGCGCGCCTAAGAGTAAAATGGATGGGATCCCCAAAGCTCTACCTGCGCTTGCAAGAGTGCAAGAGATGTGCAAAAAGATGAAAAAGGTAAATTACCCCATGCAAGGGAATATCCCCTTTTCTTTTGAGACAGAAAACGAGCTGGGGGAGAAGCTGTTTGCAGTCGCACAAGCTGCCTTCACCAAGGGAATCGATGCCGAGCAGGCACTCCTTAAAATAGCGAAGCAAAAAGACGAGAATTTTAGAGAATGGGAGTTTGCCGGGGAGCTTAAGGAATAGGGCGATTCGAACCAGGTCAGGACCGGAAGGTAGCAGCCTTAAGGATTTAGCTTTATGTCTTGAGATTTCTCCGGCTTTTTTTTAAGGGATTACATGAATAGATTACATCGTTCTAGAACAGATTCCATGATAGCGGGTGTATGTGGGGGCTTTGCGGAGACGTATGGTTTTGATCCTTCCCTGATCAGGCTGCTTGTTGTTTTTTTAGGCATTGTCACAGGGATTGCCCCTATGGTGCTCACATACCTTTTTGCCTGGATCATCGTTCCCAAGAATTAGAATAACGGTTTTTTGTGGCCTACTACAATCACGTGAGAGGCGGTTTTGTCCCCAAAAAAAACTCTTCCTAGCTTTTCAAGCGCTAAATAGAGCCTAAGTTGCCATTTCTTCGGAAAGGGTATCCAGCGTGCAAGACGAATGTAGAGCGCCCCGTGGCTGAGACCCACCCTATCGATTGTAAACTCTGTTTCGCATAAAGCAATAAACCGCTCGAGAGCATCTTCAGCATCGATATCGAGTGGGGTCGAAAGCAAGACCTTTCCTTCCCTTGTCACTAATCGGGCTGTTTCCGAGAGAAGAAGACGGTACTCGAGGGGATGCAAGTAGGCAATTACGTCAGTACAGATCACAAGATCAAAGGCGTTATCAGAAAGCGTTGAAAAGGGAAGCGTTTCTTTACGTGCTTTCAAAGAAAGATCCCTTGCAGCTACAAGGAAACAGTCGTGACAATCTAGGGTTAAAACGTCCCCCCCCGCATCTTTTATTCTTTTGGAAAGAAAGCACATTCCTGCGCCCAAATCGACAATTCTTTTCCCTGTGCATGTGGGAAGAAGGGAGAGAGTGCGCTCTATCCTCTCTTCTTCGAGGGGGCTATCCTCAACTGTAAACGCCTTTTCCTTCCACAGGCGGTCTACCTCTTGTAAAGCCATAGCTTTTGGTGTGGGAGCCGTTTCTGTTTTGAGGAGTTGTAGTTTGCTTGTCATCGTTCTGATCTTACCCATGCACTCTTAAGATTGCAAGTGGCCATAGGCAATCATCTGCATGAATCTTGACATTGCGTTTCGAGCTGGCAGAATAAGAGAGGATTGCTTTAGGAAAGGAATTGTTGCATTTTGCCGTGCAATCTCGTTGCTGCACCCACGTTCTGCTGCTTGGTATTTAATTTCTTCTCTCTCTTTTTCTGTAATCTTACTTCCGAGGGCTCTTTCCATAAGGTTTCGGACCACCCTGCGGACAACACGGCTTGTTCTGTCTTTGGCGCTTTTACAATTGAATGTGACATTTGTTCCCATCATCATTTCTAGATCAGCTACCGCTCCAATTGCTTTTGTGCTCTGAGGATCGTCTTTGTACAACCTCTCCATTTCGGCTCGTTTTGCTTGGAAGGCTTTAAGCTCGTCAGTCTTACCTTTAGTATTCAGAAATCCCTCGTATTTGTTTGCTTTTGTGTCTAGCTTGTTTTTGGCTGCTCTGTTGGCTACGTGGTGGCCTTTTGGGTCTTTACCAACGACTGGAACTACGCCCACATCAAAATTCGAAAAGTTTGTTTCAAGCTTCTGTGTGAGGGGCTTTGCCTCGTTTGGAACCATGTCTTTGGGCGACGGCTTGCCAAACGCGTCGAGGTAGGGTTTCCCGTTAGTATCAACATAAACTTCCTGTGGAACGTGGATTTTTCCTTCAGAATCCATGCCACACTGTCCGTCAAAGATCATGTCCTTTCCTTCTAATGCCGTGAAGATAAATCTCATATCTTCTTGCATATTTACTTCTTTCCCTTTGTTGTGGAGCAGGCTGATTTGGGAGAAATAGTACTTTCCTTCTGACATCGCGAAGCTATCTGGATCAATTTTTTCTCCCATACGAAAGGCTGCTTGAGAGCAAATGGACCCAAGGGCCATGTCCTGAACGATAGCCTTTCTTTTTTCAAAGTTTGCGCTATCCTTGCCCATCTCATTTAGATTTGTGCTCAGATCGCTAAAATCAGTAAGCGCTCCTGCCCTGCCAAAAATCACCTTTTCTCCGCCTCCTTCTACGACTTCGATGTGGGGGTTGGATGCCAGGTGCAGTTTTCCTTGCCTATCTTGTTCGTCAAAGTGCTTGCATTCCTTCGAAGAGCGCCACACGCCATGTTTTGACTGCTCCTCTTGTAGCTTTACCTGCTCCTTCAGCTCCTTTTGTTTTTCTGGATCTGTTGTCTCTTTGAGAGTTAGGGCGCGTTGGCCTTGTAAAAATTTTGGCATGTCCATGCGCGCTGTTTTTTCTGTGAATGTTTTTTCCCCGATGTTATAACGTGCTGTAGTCGTCTTCCGATCGCTATTTAAGTTGCTAAGCCATTTACTCTGCTCAAAGGAGAATTCTTTTTTGAGTTTCATGGTTTCTAGGGAAGGTGTTTCATTTGTTGTGACACGCCCATTAAGAGTTGTGGTGATTTGTGTATCCGGTGTAATCTCTTTTGATGTTTCTATAAATGCGTTTTCAATGTTTTTAATAAGAGATTTTTCTAGTTCTTCCGTCTCGATGATTCTAGTTCTTGCTTTTAAAGGATTTTCATAAGTTATTGATGTGCTTTCGTTCATGTGCCCTGCAAGCTGATTGGCATTACTCCTCATTTTACTAGCTAGGGGTTCTAGCTTTGCGTTTAGTGTCTTTTCAGCCAGATCTCGTTGTTGTTCAGGAACATTTTTTAAAAAGGCCTCTTTTGCCTTGGCCATCACTCCTATCCCGGCTTCATAGGCTGCTATTTCGCGGACTTGCATGTGCTGTTCGGTGAGGATGTCCTTTCGGGCCTCAACCTGAGGTTCTGAGAGAGCTGGTAGTTCCGTGCGGGTAGGTAGTTCAAACGATTCCATGTCATCATTATACCACAAAGGGGATTAATCAAAGATTGCGTTAAAAAAACAAAAAGTCTATGAGTATAAGAACCATATGTTAATTCAAGAAGAAAAGATCAAAGGGCAAGTAAGAGACGCGTGGCAGGTGGAAGGTCAAGGGGATGAGGCTGAACGTGAGCAGTTTACCAAAATGCTCCTAGCGGGCCCCTCTTCTGCCCCAGCTGTTGATAAAGCGGGAAAGAAAGAGCGCTTTTTGCCTGGTCTTGAGCATGTCTATTCCCACGGATTGGAGGAAGTCTATCGCCTAGAAGATGTCGATGTAGGTTCGATCCGAAAAATCTCTATGCAAAGCCTTGCCTTGGAACAAAAGAACGCTCCCTCCTACATCATGTACACTCTCGACATTGGAGAGAGGTTTCGAGGGTGGCTAAATTCGTATGTACTCGAAGAGCCGATCCAAGTTTTGGAGCTTACTCCTCAGGCAGAAAATGCATTTTTAGCACGCCGTGTGTTCACTTTACAAGAGGCTCTTTCAGCAGACAAGTTTTCAGGCATGGGCAGTGGTCACCTGGAGGAGATGAGGACGAAGTTATCAGTCTATCTAGAGGGTAAAAGCCTCTACCGCCTTCCTACTTTTTCTATTGCTTCCCTGTTGCGATCTAAGGCGCCTTCAGAGAGTCGTAAGAGATGGTATTTGGCTCTTTTGCCCTATGGCCTTCATGAGTGTCTCTACATGACAAAAATGGAGAGGGCGCAGCTTTTGCAAAAGAGCCAGGAGGGAGGGGTTTTAACAAATGATGAGCAGCAGGAGCTTTGTGCAGAGTGGGGCAAAATTCTCTCTACTTTTCTTTTTCCCTGGGTGGAAAAAAGAGGCGGACTTGCTCAAGAAGAGGAGCTTTTAGAAAGACTAGAACGGGTAGCAGAGGAGCCGCATTTGGTCCGAAGGATGGTAGCCTTGCTAGGTGAAAAAGCGTTTAGCCCTCTTCTTTTGTTAAGAGAGGGCGTATTTGTAACAGGTGAAGGGGTCAAGCGCCGCTATGAGAGGCTGCAGCACGCTTTTGCAACCTACTTTTATTCGGATGAGATTGAGTATGAGATGGGCGAGATTTTTGCCTATGTGCAAAAAGAGCTTTCTTTAACATGGGAAGAAGAGCCCTTCTCCTTTATGGAAAAAGCGGTATCGCTTGATTATGACTTGAGAAGAGGCAAAGATGGGAAACTGAGGGTGGGAGTGCGGATATGGGAGAAAAGGTAAAAAGAATTGCTGTAACAGGTGGAGCTGGTAACATTGCCTATAACCTACTTTTTCGGATTGCAAGTGGGGAGATTTTCGGAAAAGATGTTCCGATAGCGCTTCATATTCTTGAGGTTCCTGAAGTGCTTGGGGCCTTGAAGGGCGTCCAGATGGAGCTAGAGGATAGCGCTTTTCCTCTCTTGCATGAGATTCAGATTGGATCGGATCCTTATCAACTCTTTCGCGATGTGAATTTGGCCCTTCTTGTGGGCGCAAAGCCGCGGGGTGCTGGCATGGAGAGAAAAGATCTTCTTCTTGAAAATGCCAAAATCTTCGTAGAGCAGGGAAGGGCACTCGACGCAGTTGCAGCAGAGGATGTTCAGATTCTTGTCATCGGAAACCCCTGCAACACAAATTGCCTGATCGCATTGCATCAAGCAAAGCGCCTGCCAAAAGATCGCTTTCACGCCATGACCCGCCTTGACCAAAACAGGGCTGTTTTTCAGCTTGCTTCTAAGGCAGGCGTGCCCCTAAAAGAAGTGAGCGATATGACCATATGGGGCAATCATAGCTCCACGATGGTGCCAGATTTTGTTCATGCTAAGATCAAGGGAATGATGGTTGTAGACGTGATTTCAGAGCGCTCTTGGCTTGAAAAAGATTTTGTAAACGCTGTACAGAAGCGGGGATCTTTGATTATTGAAGCGCGAGGCAGATCTTCTGCTGCATCAGCCGCAAGCGCTATCATCGATGCTGCCCATGATCTCTATTTTGGCAAAGAGCGCTTTTCTTCAGCGATTTTGTCTGATGGAAATCCGTATGGAATTGCGCCTGGCCTTGTGTTTTCCTTTCCTTGTGTGCGCACAAGAGAGGAGTGCCGGATCGTTTCCGGACTTACCTGGGATAAGTTCTTGACGGAGAAAATCCATTTGACCGAAAAGGAGCTTTTGGAAGAAAGGGATTGTATAAGGGGGCTTTTATGAGCGCAAAAGAGCTTTTTGTTATTACGGAAGAGAATCTAGAAACGGGGATGCGAGGCTACCCCGTTGGGTACTGCGTAACTTCGAATGTCAATCCTGAAAAAGGTCTTTTTTACTGCGGTGTTTCTGTAAAAGAACTTGCCTTTAGAAAACCGGAAGAGATCATCTACCTTCTCTATCATGGCAAGGAGGGGAGCCCTCAGGAGCTAGGTGAGTTTATCAAGAAATTGCAAAAGCGTGCGACTCTTTCGAAGACCGTGCAAGAGCAAATCCGCGCTCTTCCACGGAATATGCCTGCAATGCGTCTTTTTTGTACGGCCATCCTCCTTGCTGGCATCGAAGGCACGGGAAATTATGAGGAAGACTGCTTGGATTTGATTGCCAAGATTCCCCTGATTGCAGCGGAGGTGATCCAGCACCACGCAGGGTGGGGGCCATGCAAGCCTTCGAATCCTTCCCTTGGAATGATGCAAAACTTTACGCAGATGCTTTCTGTGCCGGGGGGTAGGCAAGAAAGCTTAGAAGAGGTTTTTACCCTCTTTAACGTTATGCACTATGACCATGGCGGCGGGAATCTGTCTGCCTTTGTAGGGAAAGCTGTGGCTTCTGGCTTAGAAGACCTCTACGGTTCGATTGCCTCTGCGATGTGTGCCCTAGCAGGCCCTCGCCACGGGAAGGCAAATCAAGACTGTCTTATTTTTGTGAAGAAAATTCTCGCTGCTTTGCCAAAAAAACCCACAGAATCTGATGTGGAGACGTATTTACAAGAGGCTCTTGCCAAAGGGGAGGTGATCCCAGGTTTTGGGCATGCGGTTCTTCGTATAGAAGATCCAAGAGCTACGATCTTCTACAAAATTGCGGAAGAGAAGTACGGCAATGACCCTCTTGTGAAGATGGCTCTTTTACTTCGTGCCGTGGGGCCAAGGGTCCTTAAGGAAAACCCTAAAATTCAAGATCCTTATCCTAATACAGATGCCATTTCCGGGACTCTTCTCTCTGCGGCAGGCTTTCCTTATCCTGAGTATTACACTGTTCTTTTTGGGCTTGCCCGTGTGGTTGGGATCTCGATCCAGATTGTCTATGAGAGACTCTACGCTAGAGGCGGAAAGGGAACGCCAATTATCAGACCCAAGTATTTTTACAAACCCCGCGAATAAATTGCCAGGGTGGTATAACAGAGGCCAGTCAACTTGTATCCATTTTATCATATTTGGAAGGAGTTGTTATGGCATCCTTTTCTGGTGTTGATTCGTCTAGCCCACCGGACCCTTCTACTGAACTTTTGATACATAGGGGATCCTCCCCATCTCAGCCTGATTCACCCCCACCAAATTCAACTCCCGATACCTCGAGCTCGGCTCAGAAAGTCGGTAATGCAGCTGAGACCTTACTTGCAGGGGCGAAAGCTGTGACTATAACGTCATGGTGTCTA
>CAZBXE010000010.1:31148-65472 GCA_964496125.1 uncultured bacterium
AAAGTTGTGTTTGATAAGGGGGGGGGGGGGCGGATTATCAGACTTAAGTGTTTTGTAAATCCCGCCAGTGTTTGGTTAAAGATGTAAATATAGGTTTAATGATATAATGAAGGAGGTTGCTATCAAGGAGGAGAGTAATGGGTGTTGATTCTAATCCAAGTGTGCCAAGTAGACCCGTCTTCACGACTGTTGCAGGCGGGGAACATCCCTTAATCCCTGATTCTGAAATCGATACTATTGTCCATACAGCTGCTGAGACTTGCGCCATCACCCAAGAAGCCTTGGGACTACAGCCAAAGTCTGCCGTCCCTGTTCCTAACAGAGAGAGCCTTCATCTTACTCAGCAAGTTTCTCATTCAGAAGCAGGAGGTTCTATTATTGCGGATCCAGGACCCTCAGTTGAACAAAGTATTAATTTTTTTGAGAAAAAAGTGGCAGCTCAAAATGCGGCTAGAGAACTCAACAATGTTGTCAAGCCTGTATTTCAATTTAAAGGAGCTTCTGGAACGGAGCACAAACAAATTGCAGCAGGAAAGGCCAAGAGAGTTTTAACTGGGGATGACAAGAGTGTTTACCTCATTCCCCATGATGGAGCCAAGACCCCTGAAGAGTCGAGTACTGTGATGAACAGTACTGCAAGAAAAACCGATTTGCAAAAGAGCGCAATTGAAAAGAGAACTGCGGAACTCAAATACGAGGTCGCAATCGCTGCAAAGATGAAGACGAATCTCCTGGCGGAAGGGGTTAAAGATGAGACAAATTTGAATATTAACCTTATTGAAGTGGAAGCGAAGGACGCGATTGAAGGCCTTTATACCGTTAAAAATGATAAAGGAACGGGGGACTTGGATGACCTTTTTAAAAAGCAAGGAGAAGCCCTTTCGGAAAAGAGAGAGTTAGAAAATCAAGCTGGGGATTGTGAACAAAGAGCCCTGGAATGTAAACAAAAGGCCCAAGATCAAAGGGGATTCGCAGAACAAGCCAAAGCAAAAGGTGCGCAAGACTTAGCTGAAGTGTTTTCTGAGGCGGCAACAGCATTAGAAGCAGAAGCAGAAAACTTAACAGCAAAGGCTCTAGAATTTAGAGAAAAGGCAAAAACGTTACCTTTTCCAACAGCCGAGGAGTCGCTTGATTGTGTAAAACAAATTGCAAACGGCGCTAAGAATGTCCACCTGGCTGGTATGGCATTAGGGGATCCAAAACCAGACAACGTTATGGTGTATGATGGTCCGGATGGGAAAAAAATATATAGGCTCTCAGATTGGGGAAAAACATCTCCTATCAAGCCTGGAGAGAGAGCCCTCTACACAGGCAACACCCGCTATGTGCCTCCTGAGGGAGGGAAAAGCCAACAGGGGGATGTGTATAGCATGGCGCTCATCATGATTCGTGTGCTGGAAGAACCTTTGCTTCAAGAAGGCAATAAGCAAGCCCTTGTTGACATTCCTTCTGGCAAAAAAAAAGCAGGGACTTTTGCAAAGGAAAATGAAAGGCGCGGGGTAGAGCATCATATGTGCTATCATAAGGATACAAAACAGCGCGACCTAGAAGGGGCCCCCTGGAAATCAAAAGTTGAGACATATGCTAGTTTGAATGCACCAAAAATGGTGCCTGCAGTTTTTAGGACCTCTCCCCCAGAGGGTGGGCCGGAACAGGTTGTTATCTATAAGTATATTGATGCAATGGTAGAAGGACTCATTGTTTCGGGTCGGTATGAAAAAGAAGAAGCGAAAAAATTGGGCAATCTATTGAAAGGGATGACTGTTTCAGACCCCAGATTGCGACCCACTATGGAAAGTATTGTCGCTGGACTGGGCACAATACAAACAAAAACGGCTTAAATGGAAAGGTGACAAACCAGATCTTCTGCAAAGAGCGCATGGTAGAGAAGACCTTTCGAGCCAAAGCCTGTGATGATCCAATTCTTTTCGTCAGGATGAAAGATTTTTGGCAGGTGCCCAGGTAAAAAGGCGCGGATACCCGCTTCGCAGAAGAGTACTTTAGCGTTTTCAAGCTGCGGCACAAGGGGAAGAATTTTAGGGAGAAGAAGCCTCCGGGCTGTTTCTGTGTCGGGTTCTTCTGTTGTAAATTCTCGTTCATAGGTGGCGCCAGCAAGACAAGATGTTCCATCTGGATGCATCACAAGATAGGCTTTTGAGTTAAGCGGATAGGGCAGCGGTGGGATGTTTTTTGGCCAGGCAAGTTGCAGGATTTGTCCTTTTACCCGTGTGAGAGGGATGTTTGGCTCGGCTGCTCCTCGGCATGAAAGTATTTTGTCAAAAGAATCTAGGTTTTTTGCTTCGTGGGAGAGGAAGGTCATTCCCTGCGAGAGACAGAAGGCAAAAAGCCCCTCAAGGTAGCGTTTACTGTACACAGTTATGCCGTTTTCAATCCAGATTCCTTCGTGAAGACCACGCTTTTCATAGCGGATTTCTGGATAGGAGGAAGCTGCGTGTTGAAAGTCTTTCATTTGCTCAGGGTCCAGTGCCGGGCGAAAGATGCCAGAGGGGATGTACACTTGGCTTTGTAGGGCGCAGCTTGCAAGAGTTAAGAGATGTTGGGTTGCCCTCATTGCCTGATGTCCCTTCCAGTTGAGCTTGCTGCGGGCTCCCGTGAAGGGATGGAGTAATCCTGCTGAGATGCCAGAAGCTCCGCCGCCTATCCCTTTAGGATCAAATAAGGTAATGTGCACATCTCTTTTCTTTTCGAGAAGCGTCGCTGCCAGGCCAAGCCCTGCAAATCCTGCACCAAGTATTGCAATATTTCTTTTCATGCCCCTATACTGATCCTATGCAAAGTTTCAAAGCCGATATCTTAAAATTGCTCATCGTTTTTTTGTCCGCCATCGCCTCAGCTCTTCTTCTTACAACCTACATGGTGAAAACCGGCCCGCAGGAAGAGCGTTATACTGTAAAAAAAGTTCTCCTTGCCCCCACGGTTTTAGAAAAGAGCGCCTCGTCATTTTCTTTGCAATACCAGGAGCAGGAAACGTTTTGGAAGGAGTTGCTTTTGACCTTCGACCAGTATAAGAAATTGTACCATATTATGGAACAAGATGTCAGTTTGAAAGAGGTGAATAAAGAAATTATTTACCTGTTTAACAAGAATAGGAATACGGCTTTGACCATACGCGCCAAGACAAGTAGTGGGAAAGAGATTGTGCAAGTCGTAGAGTTTTCTCCTGACACCATGTATTATAGGGTAGGACTGTTGGCAGAAGGAGAGGGGTTTGCGTATTTCCGACATCCCAATGTGCTCTTAGAGGTTTTGGGAGCGATCCGCTCATGAAAAGGCAAGGAACGATCAGGATTTTGGGATCAGGGGGCTCGATGGGAGTCCCTATGATTGGGTGCTCTTGCGAAGTCTGCACAAGCACAAACCCAAACAACAAGCGCCTTCGCTCTTCAGCCCTACTTTCTTGGGAGGGAAAGCAAATCTTAATCGATGCCAGCCCCGATCTTCGTCAGCAGGCGTTAACCTATGGCCTTACGAATCTAGATGGCGTAATCTTTACGCATGCCCACTATGACCACACGGGTGGCACTGATGACCTGCGCGCTTTTTTTGTCCATCATAGAAAGCCCATTCCCTTTCTGATGAGTGAGACCACTCATGAAGATTTGCAGCAGAGGTTTAGCTACATTTTTACCCGCAGGGAGAGCAAAACCATTGTCACCCAGTTCATTCTGCACCATTTTCCTGCTAGAAAGGGAAGCCTTACGTTTGAAGGGCTCCCTCTTCACTACTTTACCTACCAGCAGGCAGGCACCGACGTAAATGGCCTTAGGTTTGGAGACCTTGCCTACATTACAGACATTCAGTTCTACAAAGAGGATATTTATCATGAATTGGAAGGGATTGAAACCCTTGTAATCAGCGCGCTGCGAGAGGAGCTAAGCCCGCTTCACTTTACAGTAGATGAGGCCGTGGCGTTTGCTGAGAAGACCTCGGCTAAAAAAGTGTATTTAGTTCACGCAGCGCATGAGCTTGAGTATGAGAAAACAAACAAAAAGTTGCCAAAACACATCAGGATGGCCTCAGATGGTCTCGTGATCCCCTTTATATTATGATTGAAAAAAACAAAAAAGCACTCCTTATCTCTATTTACCAGGGCACAGCGAAAGAGAAGGCAGTATGTGATGATCACTTAGAGGAGCTTGCCCTTCTCTGTGAAACATATGGAATCGAGCCTATTTTTAAAGCCGCCTGTCCGATCCGAAGATTTGATGCAGCTACCTATTTAAGTTCGGGTAAGCTTGCTGAGATGATTGCCCTTTCCAAGGAACATAAAGCAGAACTTGTTGTTTTTGATGATGAGATCACGGCCACGCAGCAGAGAAACTTAGAAAAAGAGTTTGGGATCCCTGTCAGCGATCGTACGGAGGTGATATTGGGGGTGTTTTCCGATAGAGCCCATTCAAGAGAGGCAAAAAACCAGGTAGAGCTTGCACAAGTGACCTATCAGCTTCCAAGGTTGAAAAGGCTCTGGACGCACCTGGAGAGGCAGACAGGGACGGCTGGAGCTTCTGCGTACACCAAGGGAATGGGGGAAAAGCAGATTGAGATCGACAGGCGACTTTTGGAAAAGAGAATTGACCGTCTGAATGCTGAAATCGATGAGATGAAGGAGCATAGAGCGACGCAAAGGGTTGCAAGGATTCGCTCCTCTATACCAGTATTTGCTATAGTGGGGTACACAAACGCAGGGAAGTCAACACTCTTAAATGCCTTGACAGATGCAGGGGTGTTTGTTGAGGATAAGCTTTTTGCAACGCTCGATACCACAACAAGGAAATACCATCTTAGCAACAACCAAGAGGTTCTCTTGACCGACACGGTAGGCTTCATTCGCAAGCTCCCCCACCTTCTTGTCGCAGCCTTTCGAAGCACCCTTGAGGAGGCAGTTCACGCTGATTTTATGCTCCATTTGGTGGATGTAAGTAATCCTCTTGCCTTCGAACAAGCGGAAACAACGATGGAAGTGTTAAAAGAACTGGGTGCGGATGAAAAGAGGATCATCACGGTCCTAAACAAAATTGACAAGGTGGAAAACCCTGCCTTGATCAATTCACTTCGTGTAAAGTTTCCTAAGAATGTGCGCATATCTGCTTTGCAGAGGCGGGGTTTTGATGATCTTGAGAAGCTGATGATAAAGGAAATTAGCTCTTTAAGAAAGCTTGCCACCTTGCGCATACCGCAAAGTGAGTATGCAGTTGTTAGCGAGATCATGCAGAACTCAAGAGTGATACACACAGATTACGAAGAAAACGACGTGGTACTCCGGGCCGAGATCCCAACACCCCTGTATTGCAAGTATCAGAAGTACGCCATATGAAACAGATCAACCCTCTTCTCTTAAGTTCACTCGGACTCATTTATGTCCCTCTTCGGGGATTTGGTTTGCCGCTTGAAGGTTTTTGGGGCAGTCTTACCCTTCTATTTATATCCGCTTTAGCGTTAGAGTTTTTTCTTCCACACCTTCCCGGGTTCTTGCAAACTCCCCTACAATGGTTCCGAACGCTTGTGCTTGAAGTTGTAGCACTTCTTTATTGTTGTGCTGTTTATTGGATTGACGGCGAGATTATTCCCCAGGAAAAAAGAAAGGGCAGACCGATTCTACTCTTGCAAGGCTACATGATGGTTTCATCTTCTTGCTGGTGGTGGATGAGACATCGCTTGAGACAAGAAGGGCTCGGGCCTGTCTACACTGTGGATTTTAAGAATCCGTTTGGCTCGATTGAAGATTTTGCCAAAATCACTCAAGCAAGGGTGCAAGAGATTCTGAAGGAGACTGGTAGCCAGGACATTTCTCTTGTAGGTCACTCGATGGGGGGGCTGATTGCTACCTACTATGCTCTTAATCTTGCGCCGCCAAAGGTAGTTAAAGAAGTGATCACCTTGGGCACTCCTTTTGCAGGTTCTTATCTTGCGTTTGTTTGCCCGGGGAAATGTTCGTTTGAGATGCGCCTTGGGGGATCTTTTGTCCAAAAATTAAGAGAAGGTTTGCAAAAAAACAGCTACACAAAATTTGTTACGATAGATAGCACAACAGACCTTCTTGTTTGGCCACATAATTCTGCAGTTTTGCCGGAAACACAGGCAAGACGCGTTTGTTTTCAGGGGGTAGGGCATGTGCAGATGCTCCTCTCTGATCCCGTGATTAATGTTGTCTGCCAGGAACTGACGAAATGAAGTTTGAGGAGTATAAAAGACTTGTAGATGAGGTGTGGAGGCATAATCGTCTCTACTATGAAGAGCATAACCCTGAGATTTCAGATGAGGCCTTTGATGGCTTGCTCCGAAAGGTAAAGGAAATCGAGAAAGAGCATCCCGAGTGGGTGCAGGAAACATCGCCCACACAAAAGGTCATGGAGTCTTTCACCGAAGGGTTTGCAACGGTGCAACATAAAGCGCCAATGCTTTCGCTTGATAACACCTACTCAGCTGAAGAACTGCGCGATTTCATACAGAGGATGATCAAGTGGCTTGGGAAAAAGGATGTGTCCTTTTCTGTAGAGCTCAAGATGGATGGGATTGCCATCTCTGCTCTTTATGAGAAGGGAAAGCTTGTCCGGGGAGCCACACGCGGGGACGGCAAAAGGGGCGATGATGTGACGGCGGGGATGCGCACCATAGAAAGTTTGCCTTATGAACTGAAGGGGAGCCATATTCCGGATCTTCTTGATATCCGGGGCGAGGTGTTTATGACCCACGAGGTGTTTAAGAGGCAAAATGAAGCAAAGAAAGAGGCGGGTGAGCCGCTCTGGGCAAATCCACGGAATGCCGCTGCAGGATCTCTTAAGCTCAAAGATCCAAATGAAGTGGCAAAGCGTGGGCTTTCTATTGTGTTTTACGGAATTGTAGAGAAGTCAGATGGTATGCCTGAAAGCCAGCACGATGTGCACTCCCTTTTGGAAAAGTATGGGCTTCCCACACTTCCTATGGCACGGCTTTGCCATAGTGAAGAGGAGATTTTAGCTTTTGCGGCCTCCGTGAAAGAAAAGCGAATCCACCTTCCTTTTGATATTGACGGCATTGTGGTGAAGGTGGATAGCTTGTTTGAGCAAAAAAAGCTTGGCGCCAAGGGCAAGAGCCCAAGGTGGGCGGTTGCGTATAAGTTTGCAGCAGAAAGAGGGATTACCCATTTGCTTGGAATTACGGTGCAAGTCGGAAGAACTGGCGTGCTTACGCCAGTTGCTGAGCTTGAGCCAGTTGTGGTTGCCGGGAGCACAATCGCAAGGGCTACCTTACACAATCAAGATGAAATTGAACGACTAGATATTCGGATCGGAGACTTTGTCTTTCTTGAAAAAGGGGGGGATGTAATCCCGAAAATTGTAGGGGTAGATCTTTCGCTTCGACCGGTTCATGTAAAGAAGTGGGCGATGCCAAAGAAGTGTCCTAGCTGCGGTTCAGAGGTTGTGCATGAAGCCGGCGGGGTGGCTGTTCGTTGTCCTAATTTCCGCCATTGCAAGGAGCAGAGGCTCAGGCGCATTCTCTACTTTGCTGGCAAGGAAGCGATGGATATTGAGCATCTTGGTGTGAAGGTTGTAGAACAGCTTTTTGAAAAGGGGTTTATTGAAAAACCCTCTGATCTTTTTAGACTTACAGAAAAAGAGCTTTCACAGCTTGATGGCTACAAAGATAAGTCGATCCATAATTTGCTCGCGAGCTTACAAAAATCAAAAGATGTGTCTTTTCCTAAATTTATCATGTCTCTTGGCATTCCTTTTGTTGGAGCTGGAACCGCTGAGCTGCTTGCAAAAAAGGCAATCAATGTTGATACGCTGCTTTCTCTAACGCGCAGAGATCTTCTTTCAATTGAAGGGGTCGGGGATAAGGTGGCAGATGCTTGCCTTTCTTATTTCAGCGATCCTGACAACCAGACAGAAATCACTGCCCTTCTGGCTTTGGGAGTCACTCCGCAAAAAATGAATCACAAGACTTTTGTGGACCATCCCTTTAAGGATAAGACATTTGTCTTAACCGGAACATTGCACGAGTATACCCGCGATACAGCCGCAAAACTGATCAAAGAGCGCGGCGGTATGGTTACAGGGAGTGTGACAAAGAAAACAAATTATCTTCTTGTAGGAGAGGATGCCGGCTCCAAGCTGGATAAAGCCAAAGAACTGGGGATACCTCTTCTCGACGAGTCTTATTTTAAGCAGCTGCTCTGAAGACAAAAGACGGAGGAGTTCAGCCACAGAGGTAACGCTTTAATGCACCTGTCGGTACAACGTGGCCTCACTGAATCAGAGCATCGTTAACATGCTTTGCCCAAAAGCGATGTATGTGTAAAGCTGTGCAGCTTAATGGTTTGCAGCGTCCCAACGAGGCTCTCCTCGCCTTGGAAGAGCACTTTCTTCCAGCAGCGTGTTCTTCCTTTTAACATCCCATCCCCGCGCTGTCCCTTTTCTTCCACAAGGACTTCTACTTCTGTGCCAAGCATTTCCGTAAGCTGCTCGTGGTTGATTTTTTCTTGCAACTGGAGAAGTTTTTTAAGACGCGCGTCTTTTACCTCTTCTGGGATATCGTCTTTCCACCGTTTGGCAGGAGTGCCCTTGCGAGGACTGTACGAGAAGATGAAAGCGACGCTATAGCGGATTTGCTCAAGAAGCGCGTAGGTTTCTTCAAATTCTGCATCCGTTTCAGTTGGAAATCCTACAATGATATCGGTGCCAAGAGAGATGCCAGGGACAAACTCACGCAGTTTGGCTACTTTCTCAAGATATTCTTGCTTTGTATAGATGCGGTGCATTTTTTTAAGGATGCGATCAGAGCCAGCTTGGACAGGGAAATGTACAAATTCGCAAAGGGAGGGTAAATCGCGGATCGCCAGCATGAGATCGAATGTGATATCAACAGGATGGGAGGTCATAAAACGGATCCGTTCAATCCCTTCAATTTTATCGAGCTCATAGAGAAGATCGTGAAATAGGAAAGGGAAAGAGAGGTCTTTGCCGTAGCTATTGACGTTTTGCCCGAGCAAGGTGATCTCTTTGTAGCCTTTTGCAGCGAGAAATTTGCACTCTTCGATAATTTCATGCGGCTTGCGGGAGACTTCGGGTCCTCGTGTATAGGGAACAACGCAATAGGTGCAGAATTTATCGCAGCCACGGATAATCGAAACATGGGCTGAGACGTTGTGATTGCGCCTCGCTGCTAGGTAGTCAATCTCATAGGTAAATTTTTCATCTGTCTTAGAAAGTTGCCTGCCTGTGGCAAGAACTTCATCAAGGACAGCGTTTAGGTCGTGGATGTTGTTTGTCCCAAGGACAAAGTCTAGGTAAGGAATTTTTTCAAAAAGTGAGGACTTCTTCGCATTGGCCATACAACCAGTCACGCCGATGATGGCCTCCTTTTTTTCGGTTTTCCCTAATAGGCCGAGAGTGCCAAGCGCCTTTCTTTCCGCAAGGTCCCGGATGGAGCATGTGTTGTAGAGCAAAAGATCAGCCTCTGCTTCACTTTCTGTCTTTTCCAAGCCACGGCGCTCTAGTATGCCCGACATGACCTCGGAGTCGAGTTCGTTCATCTGGCAGCCATAGGTCTTTACATAGAATTTTTTTAGATGTCTCATGGGGGACATGGTAAAGAAAAACTCTTCTTTTTTCAAGGTCTCATTCTATTGAATGGTAAGGATTGTTTTGAATTTTAGGTGTGCTAAAAAATGCTTCCAAAAAAATCGATTTGATAGTATGATCTCCCCCTTTAGACATGAAGGAAGAAGAGATGAACTTCAATAAGAAAACAACCATACTGAAGCCAACAGACGTTAAGCGTAAATGGCTCGTTTTTGATGCCACTGGCAAGGTTTTAGGACGATTTGCCTCTGAGATCGCGAAAGTTTTGCGAGGAAAGCATAAGCCTGATTATACACCCCACGTAGACAGTGGAGATGGTGTGATCATTCTCAATGCCGAAAAAATCGAAGTAACTGGCAATAAAGAAGCTAATAAAGTTTATAGTCGTTACACAGGCTGGATCGGCGGTCTCCGTCAGACTCCTTATCGCGTCATGAAAGAGCGTAAGCCTGCGTTTATCCTAGAAAAAGCCATTAAAGGCATGGTCCCCAGAACAAAACAAGGGAAAGCCCAACTCAAGAGGTTGCGTGTATTCAAAGGGGAAGCACACAATCTGGAAGCTCAACAGCCAATACAAGTGAATGTATAAGATATGAAAGAAAAAGATAGAGATGAAAGCATTGGAGTAGGAAGAAGAAAGACAGCTGTAGCGTCAGTGCGTTTGCGTCATGGAAAAGGAACCGTTGTAGTGAATGGGCGTCCTTTTTCCGAGTATTTTCCTCTTCAGATCCAGCAAGATGCAGCGTTAGCTCCACTTGCAAGCCTTGGGCTTACCTCCTCCTACGATATCCTCATAAACGTCAAGGGTGGCGGGATTGAAGGCCAAGTGATTGCAACAAGACTTGGGATTTCAAGGGCGCTTGTACAAGAAGATGAGACAAGAAGACACGATCTAAAAGCAGCTCACTTCTTGACCCGAGACTCGCGTAAACGTGAGCGTGAGAAATGCGGTCTTGCAGGTGCGCGTAAGAGATACCAATTCTCGAAACGTTAATTCAGGCTTAAGTCTTCAGGAATCATGGATAGGGTGGCGTATTTGCCACCCATATCCCTCAATAATCTTTGCCAAAGTTTTGTCGGATCTGTGTGGAAAACATGCCCGATGGAGGATTTGTGCAAAAACCAATGTCCATCTAGAAATTCCCTTTCCAATTGGCCAGCACCCCAGCCGGAATAACCAAAGCACAGGTAGACGTAAGGTTGATCTTCCCTTTCTACTATGGAATGCAAGAATTGGAGATCTCCTCCCAGGTAAACCCCATCACAAATCTGCAGGGTTTGCTGGGGAATATCGCTACAGCTATGGAGCAGCATCATTTGGTTTGTTTGGACAGGGCCACCAGCCCGCATCCCGACATGAGGATTTGAAAGCTCACCCGATTTGATGATTTCTTCTGGCAGGTCAATGTCAAGGGTCTTATTGATCACAATCCCGAAGGAGCCTTTCTGTGTATGTTCGCACAGAAGGATGACACTCCTAAAGAAAAGGCCACCTTCGATATCGGGCGTGGCGATCAAAAGGGCTCCTTTTTCAAGCTGAGAGTAGGGCATCGATTCCATACTCTACCTATGCCAAGCTTTGTCTTTTCTGGAAACCGTAATTCTTAAGCCCTTTATCCAGAACATGTTTAGCTATTCGCAAGGTGGTCGGCACATCATCCTGCACCGCATGTCCGAGATCTGCTCATTATAAAGATTAATGTTTTCTTGGAGGGTTTGCACCCGGCGAAGAAGTTCTGCAAACGTACAGATAAAACCGGGATCTTCAGCATAATCTTCTGGACAAAGACAGCACTCAGCTTCATCCATAATCATGGCCACCCTACCTAAGGAGGTGGTGATCTGATCAAGCTCGTCATTGAAGAAGTTGCGAAACTCTTGCGCAGAGCAAAGCTGCTGCATCAGATTCACCCTACGCGCTCTCATCCTCTGCCATCCTTTATCTAAGTGAAAAAGAAGGCCATAGTGGTTCACATCGTTTGCAAGAGTCTCTGCCTTGGTTAGAACGGAGGAGAGCTGAAGATAGAGATCTTCTTTGACAAGCATTCTGCCCATCGTTCCCTCCCCCCTGCTAATTTTATCCACAACATCCTTAACTGAGGTTGCCACTGTGCTAGCTTTGTCTGCAAAAGTGGAGATATTGGTGATAGTTGTATTGATCTCAGGCCAAGCATCACTTAGATTTTTGGAGAACTTCTTCACGTTCTCCGAAGTGGCATGGATGTTAGTCACTATATCTGAAATTTTATCAGGCTTATTGAAGGCTGAAGTGATCTCATGTACGTTTCTAGCTGTGCTTCCGATGTTTTCCCAGAGCTTTTGCTGGTTTATCTGATCAATTTGATCAATCAGTGCGTCAAAGAGGTTTCCTGCCTTATCAGCAAGCGTGCTGATGGTGGCAAATGCCTCTTCTACAGAGCCTGCACTTTCTGCATAGAGAACATCTTCTGGAGTTACAAGGACAAATTTTTGCCCAGGTTTTAAGGGCTGTGGGTCAATTTCAACAGAGCGTTCCCCCAAAAGCCCTGAAGTGCGCACGGTGATTTTGTCTGTGACAAAGACATCCGCAGAAGAGTCGATCTTTAACGTGAGTTCGTAGATGTAGACGCGCTTATCCTTTTCAACTCGCCCTTCTCGAGCTCCCTCGATTTCATTGATCGCAAAGACCTCCCCGATCGGATGGCCGGCTAGGGTAACCCGTGTGCCCACTTCGATTTTGTCGATGTTTGTGAATCTAACATAGAGAGTGCTTCCGTAATCCCCGACCTGAGGCCGAAGGTAGACGAGCACAAATACGACGATGCAGATAGAAACGAGGATAAAGATCCCAATTAAGCTTGTTTTCCCGCTATCTTGCACGCTCTTCCTTCTATAGTTTATTCTTTGTCCCCAGCAGGGAACACTTTAAAAACGCTTGGAGCTCAGGATCGTCAATCTGTAAGAAATCTTCTTTTTTTGCAAGTTGACGGATCTTTCCATCATGATGAAAAGCGAGTCTATCTCCTACAATCATGGCTGATTGAAGGTCATGTGTGACTACAATGCTCGTTGCATGTAGCTCTTTTTGGGTAACTAAGATGAGATCGTTGATCTGGTTTGCTGTGATCGGATCAAGCCCTGTTGTGGGCTCATCATAGAGTAAAAGCTTCGGCCTGTAGACAATGAGCCTGGCTATGCCAGCTCGCTTTCTCATCCCTCCCGAGAGATCAGAGGGCATTACTTTCTGTGTGCCCTCGAGGCCTACCATCTTCAAGGCCGCCTTCACTTTTTCTTGTATTTTTGCTTCAGGGAATGGTTTTCCTGTTTCCAGATCGCCATGCTCCCTCAAAAAGAAAGCTGTATTCTCCTCAACGTTCATGGAGTCGAATAGGGCCGAACCTTGGAAGAGCATACCCATGTGCGTAAGCTTGCTCCGCTCGCTTTCCTTAAGGCTTGATATTTCAATCCCATCTACCTCAACAGAGCCAGAGTCTGGTTGTTGTAGTCCCAAAATCTGTTTTAAGAGAACGCTTTTCCCCACACCAGACCGCCCTAAAATAACAACCGTTTCCCCAGTTTCTACTTCCAGATCTAGACCTTTTAATACTTTCAACCCATTAAAACTTTTCCAAAGGTTTTTAATCTTAATCATAAGTACCTCTGCAAGATGGGCGATACGTAGGGGAATGAGGCGTTCAGCAGAAGTGTTAGGAAGAAGTTGACAATCAGGATGATAGAGTAGCAAATCACAACGCTATTGGTGGTTGCACGTCCCACACCAGCAGCGCCGCCTGTTGTTGTCATCCCGCGGTAACAGGAGATCGAAACAATAATCATTCCAAACACAAAGGCTTTCACAAGACCGCTCAGAAAGTCAAAGGGTTTGATATAGATGGGGAGAGGATCGAGGAAGGTGTTAGAGGACATCTTATAATAAAATACGGCAACGATATAGCCGCCAAAAATCCCAGTTACACAGCTAAAGACAGTAAGAAGGGGAAGCATAAACGTGCCGGCAACAAAGCGGGGGACCACAAGATAGCGGACGGGATTTACAGCCATGGAGCGCATTGCATCAATTTGTTCTGTGACCTTCATACTCCCAAGTTCGGCACACATAGCAGCCCCGACCCTGCCTGTTACCATGAATGCCGTGAGCACGGGGCCTAGTTCTACCATCATTGCTTTTGCCACCATGATCCCTGTTGCACTCGCAAGCCCTTTATCGGAAAGCTGAAAGAAAGACTGCGCTGCCAATACCATTCCTGTTGAAAAACCAGTAATCGCAACAACCGGCAAGGACATGACACCAATTTCATAGAGCTGATCACGGACAAGAAACCAAGACGGAGGACGCCTAAGACTTATCCATATCGCATTGAATATCAATGTGAAATAGTCACCTACGACAAAGGTTGTGTGTCTTAGCATTTTTAACATGATATTGCGGATACTAGGCGATACCTATTTAACTCACAATAGGCTGAAAAAAAAGAATATGGTACAGTAGGTGCAAATGGAATATGTTGAAAAACTAGGCCTTTTTTACCTTGGGAAGCCTGTTGAAGCAGGGACAAGCAATCCTATTCTATTGGACTCTAAGGACTTAACAACACATGCCGTGATTCTTGGCATGACGGGTAGTGGAAAGACAGGACTTGGGATTTCTCTACTCGAAGAGGCTGCCATCGACGGTATTCCGTCCCTTGTTATTGATCCGAAAGGAGATTTGGCCAATCTTCTTTTAACGTTCCCTGAGCTTTCAGCCGCTGAATTTTTGCCATGGGTTGATGAGAGGGAAGCTCAGCAAAAGGGGATGGATCCTAAGGCATATGCAGCGCTCATTGCAAAACAGTGGCAGGAGGGGCTTGCCGAGTGGGGTGAGGGTAAAGAAAGGATTCAGAAGCTTAAGAATGTGGTGAAGATGCAGATCTACACCCCAGCAAGTAAGGCGGGCACACCTCTTTCCATTCTCCACTCGCTTTCGTCGCCTTCTAAAGATCTTGCTCTTGACACAACACTTTTTCGTGATCGCATTGCCTCCCTTGTTTCAAGTTTATTTGGTCTTCTTGGGATCGATGCCGATCCTGTAAAAAGTCGTGAGCATATCTTTCTTTCTCACTTGATTGAAAAGGTGTGGAACCAGGGAAAAGATCTCTCCATAGCCACCTTAATTGAACAGATCCAAACGCCTCCCTTTGACACAGTAGGAGTGCTTGATCTAGAAACTTTCTATCCCAGTAAAGAGAGGAAAGCCTTGGCTATTTCTTTCAACAATCTTTTAGCTTCTCCTGGTTTTCAGGCCTGGATGGAGGGAGAGCCTCTCTCTATCAAAGAGCTTCTCTACACGAAAGAGGGAAAGCCAAAACTATCAATTCTCTCGATTGCTCACCTCTCTGATGCAGAGCGGATGTTCTTTGTTACGCTTTTACTGAGCGAGTTGATCTCTTGGATGCGCCTACAGAGCGGAACGCCGAGCTTGCGCGCTCTTCTTTATATGGATGAGGTTTTTGGATTTTTTCCCCCTACTGCTACACCTCCTTCAAAAAAGCCTATGATTACGCTTCTCAAACAGGCAAGAGCCTTTGGCTTGGGAGTGGTTCTCTCCACGCAAAACCCGGTGGATCTTGACTATAAAGGCCTTTCTAATTGTGGCACGTGGTTTATCGGAAAGCTACAGACAGAAAGAGATAGAGCGCGTGTTCTGGATGGTTTAAGTGCTGCCTCGAATGGCGAGATGAATGCAGCCACCTTGAATAAGCAGCTCTCTTCCCTTGCAAGCCGCACCTTTATTTTGCGGAGTGTACATCAAAAGGATCCGATTGTTTTCCAAACAAGATGGACACTTTCTTACTTGAGAGGTCCTCTTACGCTTGCACAGATTGCTACCTTATCTGAAAGCAAGGATTATGAGAAAGTCTCCCCAAAACCCATCCAAGAGGTAGTTTCAAGACCGATTGTCCCTGCAAAAGTTAGGCAATATTTCCTTCCCAGCAGCACTTCTTATAGGCCTTTTGTCCTAGGTGTTGCCAAGCTACATTTCGTGGATGGGAAAAACAAGATTGATGTGTGGAAAGACGTTTGTTTATTGGCGCCTGCTTCTGAAGATGGGCAAAGCGTAAAGTGGGAGGAGGCTGTGCCGGCACTCGAGATGAAAAAGCAAATGATCAAAGAAATGCCCTCTACTGCTACATTTACCACCCTTCCTGCAGGTCTTATGCAGGAGAAAAACTACTCTCTTTTTGAAAAACTGTTTCAGTTACATCTTTTTCAGCATGAAAAGCTTCTTTTGCTTTCCGCTCCCGAGCTTGGTCTTACGGCCAAAGAAGGGGAGCTGGAAGGGGAGTTTCAAGCAAGAGTGGATCATACTCGCCGTGAAAAGAGGGATGCGCTTGTCAAAGAGCTGCAAGAGAAGTACAGCAAAAAGATTGCTTTTTTTACAACGAAGGAGAGGCAGCTGCAAGAGAAGGCGGCACAGAAGCAGCAGAAGGTAAGAGAGGCACAGGTGGATGGGTTGATTGCTGCAGGAAGTGCCATTCTAGGGGCCTTTCTTGGGCGCGGTGTCACTAAAGGGACGATTTCCCTTGCGGGCAGCTCCCTCATGAAAGTAGGCAAGAGCACGGCGGCCGGGGAGACGGTCGCTCAAATAGATGACGATCTGAAAGCCTGCCAACAGCAAATTTCTGACCTGCAAGCTGAACTAAAAAAGGAGATGGATGAGGTTCCTGACATTTCGGTTGCCATAAGCAAGGTAGAGATTGCACCTCGCAAGAGTGACATCACGATCTCGGAAATTGCCCTTCTCTGGCGTTAAAAAAAATTTAGCAAAACGGGGCACACGATTTTTTGAAAAAACCCACTCCCTCCGTCCTTCTTTAATCAAACGCCTATACTGATAAGTTCTCAGACCAAGTATCCCGAAGGTAGCTCAGTATTCGATTTCGTATTTGAGGCTCAGTTTACCTTCTGCTTCCAACCCCATCTCGCCCTGCACTTTCACGTTCTTTGAGATGTTTGCCTCGAGCGCAATTTGGTTGTTTTCCGTCTGGATATTGGTTTGAAGAGAGAGAAGAATGCGCTTGCCAATGTACTTGCCAATCCTGATCGATACGTCACTTGTGCTTGCATCACCCGTGTTGATATCGATTCTGTCAATCCCGATCGTCTTGCGGATTTTTGTAAGGGGGTCAGGTCCCTTTTTTCCTCTGTTTTGACCAATGAGATTGACAATGTCGTCACCCGGCGTTGCCGTTGTAACGTCCGCATCCGCACGGTTAAAGAGAAGCAGGGAGACAATCTCCCTCTGTGCAAGGGGTGGGTTAGAGCGAAAGGAGAGGTTTGGCTGCTTGACCGTTCCCTTCAAGATTGCATCTACCTTGGTATTTTCAATCTGGTGAGAGGCGACTACGTATAGGGAAGTCTTGCTTTCAAACTCACCATTGAATGTGAGAGTGGCTTCCTCGCTTGTGAAAATTTTACCGCTATAGTCGTATTCGCCTTCGATGAGCTTCAAGGATCCATGGTATTCGGGATAGAAAGAAGAGCCTTTTAAAGCAACGCTTCCTCTCCATTCTGAGCGAAGAAGGTCCTCCTGAAGCAAGAATAGGTCTTTGGGGACTGTGAACTGTATGTCAAAATGAAGGGGCCAGTAGAGGGAGGGATCTTCCCGTACGAGAGGAGGAAGTTTTCCTTCGGGGAGGTTGATGTAGGTTACATCGACGCTTTGCAATTGTGCTGGTGGATCATCAGGGATGTGAAAGGAGGCGGAGTGTACATTGATTGCTCCCTTCAACGTGCCCTCATTTAGATCGCCTGCAAAAGTAAGATGCCCAGAGCCGTGCCCAAGCATGCTCTCGGTGCTTAAAATTTTGGCATAGTCCAAGTCTATTGCAAAAGAGAAGGGGAAGTTCTCCCTTTTAGCAAGGATTACTTTTCCTGTGGCACTTAACGTTCCTCCGTTTTCATCCTGGGCGATTAAGGAGTGAATATGTAGGGTTTGCCCCTCAAGTTCTCCAATAGCTCTGCCATTTTGGAACAGGGCTCCTGTTGTGGTATGTTCCAGATATCCCTGCTCTAAGGTGAATGTTCCAGAAACTTCGGGAGAGTCCATCTCTCCGGCGACCTCTAAAAAGAGGTCTGCTTTCCCATCCACTAAGATGGTTTCACTTGTAAAGACTTGCACAAGCGGCCCAAGATCCCCTTTTAGATGAAGGCTTGTACGCAGTTTATTCTCTTCAAAGGGAGAAAGAAGGGCAGAACGAATGGAGACCTGTTCGAGGCCTACGCCCGTCACTTCTCCGAAAAGATGCACTTCCCAGTTTTCTATTTTCCCTTTAAACCGCGCTTCAAGGGGGGCTGTCTGTGGCAGAAGGCTGTCATTGAAAATTAGGTTTTTTAGCTCTAGCGATACGTTTCCTGAAAGGGAGCCAGGAGAGCCCGCCGCATGGAGAGAAGCTGTCGCACTGCCTGACAGTAAAAGGGCGGGAAAAAAGGGGTCTAAAATATCAAAAGGCATTCCTTCAACCCTAATTTGAGTTTCAACAAAGGAGGGTGAGGAGAGAAATTCGTAGCGGAGTGTGGCAAAAAGGGTGCCCACCTGTGTTTTGCTTTTTGCAAGCAGAGAGAGGGGGCCTAAGTTGAATTCTTTAAACGAAAGAGAGCTCGTACAGGGCTTTGTCAGTGAAAAATTTTGCCCTCCATGCTCTGCCACAAGCTCTGTTAAGACAAAGGAAAACGTATCCTCTAAGGGACCAAATGTGCCTCCTGCCCTCATCTGGAAGTAATTTTTGTCCCCTCCCTCTGCAACAAGATGGAAGGGCCAGGTCGCTTGTTTTGCATCAAGCTCTGACTCAAATGCTACGCGGCTAAGACTATTCTCTCCGCTCTTAGCCTCTTCAGCAGAAAGGTGGATGGTTCCACTTATTGAACCGTAGAGGTCTTCTAGAAACATGGCGACAGAAGCAAGCTTTACTTCCTGCAATCCCATTTTTAGGTTTTTAAGAGAGCATTCAAGCTGCATGTCTTGCTGCTTCTCCCCCTTTTGAAAGTTGCTTTTGATATGCAGGGAACCTTCCATTTGTTGATGGAAGAGGGGAGAGAGGAAAGAGAGGTCTTCCGCAGAACATTTTAGAAACCCCTCTACATAAGGGGAAAGAGGCTGCCACGTAAGGTTTCCTTCTAAGGTTGTTTGCGGGAGGGCTAGGTTTAAATTCTGAATATGCCAACGTCCATCGTCTTTTTGGCAAAGTTGCATGTTTGCTACGAGCGGAACTCCACTCATGACAAACTCGCAGGCGCCTTGGAAAGCAAGAGGGGAGGAAAGGTCGCAAGAAAGAACTGTATGCAAGCTGGTAACAGGGGTGTCATGCAGGAGAACTTTATTGCTTTTCCAGTGAAGGTTGACGCTAGGATGCGCAAAAGTTCCATCGATTTGTAAGAAGCAGAAAATCTCACCAGTCATCTCGAAAGAAAGCAAAGAGGAGAGGGCAGAAAGATCTTTTGGCTTCACGCTAAGATCCCCTTTCACTCTCTCCCCTTCTGCAACGAGAAAACCTGTGATGTCAAAAACAGGCTCAACTCCAGCAAAAGAGAGATTTGACACCTGGAGCTCATGCACCGAAGGGGGTATGGGTAAAAAGAGGGGTTTTCCACTTTCTGGCTCAGAAAAAACCAAAAGAGTATCAATATGACAGAAGGAGAAAACAAGCTTGCCTTGCAACAGATCTGGAAGGGAGAGGGTAAGGTTTGCTTCTTTGATCTCGGCTATCTTTTTTCCTTGGCTTTCTAGCAGGATCCCCTCGCCGTGTACAAGGTCTGGTAGGCAAAGGGTTAGCTTGTCTACTTTGATGTCAATTCCAGTTTGTTGTTTAAGCAGGGAAAGAACGCCTTTGAGGGCGCTTTCCTGCCAGAAGGGGGCGCTTAACGTGATGCTAAGAAGGAGGAAAAAAGCAAATGCGAATCGTTTCATCATCAAAAAGCTTGTCCTACGCTAAAGTAATATTGGAATGCGGCATCAATGCCCGGGCGCCTATTCCAGGGCACAGCAATGTCAAACCGAATGGGTCCTGCCGGCGTGTGGTAGAGAAGTCCAACCCCTGTGCATTGTAGATACTTTTCCCAAAAATTAGGGAATGGATTCCGGTAGACATTTCCCATATCATGAAAGAGCACAAACCCAAATTCTTCGGTGGCCCTTTTTCTGAGTTCAAAGGAGAAGATCAAAAGAGAGAGTCCGCCAATTGGGTTTCCTTGAGCATCTAGCGGGCTGACAGTGAGGTAGTTGTAGCCGCGTAGTGTGCATGGTGAGCCTGCAAAGAGCTTTTCAGGGATGGGAATCGTATCTGGATTTGCGCCGAGTATGGTTCCTATATTGACCTTTGCCGCTGCAATGAATGTCTGGTCGTAGTTAAGATAGTGGTAGATGCACGTTGTGAGCGAATTGATGATATAAGCGCTGTGGTCTCCTGTAATCTCTAGAGTAGGGATGACCTTGAAATTGAGGGCAATGCCTACTGTAGGATCACAAATCTGGTCTACTTCGCTCCAACGAAGGTGCAGGGGCGTTTTAAAAAGGGTAGAGGCTCCATTGTTTTCTGTTTTTTTTGTGTAGAGTTGTTTGACTTTACCCCCATAGCAAAAGGAGGAGTTACTATCGAGTCTTCTATCGACAAGACCCGAGAGCGAAAGGGAAGTTTCATCAAAGCCTTTTGTCTGCACTTGAAGCACTTCATACACCCAGTTAAAGGTCTGCGCTGAACAGAGAAAGTCAGGCTTGCAATAGAGAAGGTTTACAGACTGCTGCTTTCTCCAAACGTAGGAGCGCAGCGCGACTTTTTCTCCTGATCCAGAAAAGTTGCGGTTTTCCCACTCAAACCCAACACCTGGACCGAGTTGGGTGGTGATGCTGGCCCCGACCCCCATCCTTCTGTGTTTTGCCTCTGTAAGCTGTATCTGCATAGGAAGAATGTGCTCATCTTCCAGACCCTCAGGGTAGTTGATGCTAACACCGCTAAAAAGTCCTGTTGCTTCGAGAGCGCACTGGGTCCTAGCAATCTTTTGGGGGTCAAAAATATCTCCAAAGTCCCAGTAGATCTTGTTGCGCACGAACGTCTCTTTCACCTTGCAGAGACCTTGAATTTCCGTTGTGCCAAAGTAGATTAATGGCCCAGGATCGACATAGAAGGTGATGCCAATGGAGCAGTAGTGTTGATCGGCAACCACCTCCTTCTTTTGGACGACTGCCAGGGGATAGCCATCCTCTGCAAGCAGCGTTAAAAGTTCATTCTCTGCATCTAGGATACTCTTGGGGTACGCAGGCTCACCGATGCAGACCCCAACGTCTTTGGAGGTGATCTCCTTAAAGTTGTAGACGCATTTATCGCTCCCCGGTAAAATCTCAAAACTTGCGATGGGATAGATGGGTCCTTTGTGGATATGGTAGATCACGGTCGCAGGGAGATAGTTTGTATTGATTTGAAGATGGACGTCCGGGCTGTAGTAGGCAAGACTTTGTAATCCTTTCGTGATTTTTGCAACATCTGCCTCTGCCCTTGTACGAAGAGCCATAACGCTTGCGGGTGGACGGTCTTGAAGCTTAAACATTTGCGATGCCGTTTGCAAGACAGTCAGGGTAGCAGGATCGATATCCCCTTCGAAGTGGATTTCGTAGGGAATCGGGTCTGCAAAGAGTGCTCTGAAGAAAAAAGTGAAGAGTAAAATGTGTCTATGCATGGACCACAATTTTAGAGGAAAGAAGGAAATATGAAAAGAGAACGATCAGAAAACTTATACAGTGAACTTTGCGAGGTTGTCCCCGGGGGAGTAAACTCCCCTGTGAGGGCGTATGTAGGTCTTGGCCTGCTTCCCATGGTAGCAGAGCGTGGTAAGGGGGCTCTTCTTTATGATGTGGATGGCAATGAGTTTATTGATTACTGCGGCTCCTGGGGTCCTTTGATTTTGGGGCATGCGGAGGGTCAGGTGATTGAGGCGATTCAAAAGAGAGCTCTGCTTGGAACCTCTTTTGGTGTGACGACAGAAATTGAAGGACGCCTTGCCCGCAAGGTTAGGGAAATGATGCCAAGCCTTGAGAAAGTGCGGTTTGTCTCCTCAGGTACAGAGGCAGCTATGAGCGTTGTGCGGCTGGCAAGAGGATTTACAAAAAGGGAAATCGTAGTCAAGTTTAACGGGCACTACCATGGCCATGCAGACCTTTTTCTTGTGCAAGCAGGTTCTTCTGTTACACACCTCTCCCCTACTTCTAGCTCTGCAGGTGTGCCGCAAGATAGCGTCAAGTATACCTACAGTCTACCGTTTAACGATATCGACGCAGTTTATGATTTTCTGAAGTCGACAAAGGTAGCTTGTGTGATTCTAGAGCCTATTGCGGGGAACATGGGCGTTGTGCCCGCGCATCCTGCCTTTTTGCAGATGCTCCGTGAGGAAACAAAACGGCAGGGAGCCCTCCTCATTTTTGATGAAGTTATGACCGGTTTTCGTGTTGCAAAAGGTGGAGCTCAAGAGCTTTATGGGATCACACCTGACCTTACATGCCTTGGCAAAATTGTAGGAGGGGGGCTTCCGGCTGCCGCTTACGGTGGCAAGAGGGAGATCATGGATTATCTTGCGCCCCTTGGCCCCGTCTTCCAGGCAGGCACGCTTTCAGGCAATCCACTTGCGATGGAAGCTGGGTACCAAACACTGGAGCTCATTTCTGCACCTGGATTCTATGAAGAGCTAGAACGAAAGACAAGGCTTCTGACGGACCCGATTGTTGACTATCTCGAAAGGCAAGAAGAGGATGCTTGCTTACAGAGAGTTGGATCGATGTTTACCCTCTTTTTTGGTTTGCGCAGCGTGAAGAATATGGAGCAAGCAAAGAAGGGACTTGACTTAGAAAAGTTTGCAAGCTTTTTTAGGACCATGTTCGAGCAGGGGATTTATGTTCCTCCTTCACAGTTTGAGGCGTGGATGCTTTCAGCAGCGCATACGGAGACGGAGCTTATAAAAACAAAAGATCGGGTGATTGATTTCTTAGAGAGAAGGTAACGTTCTTAATCTAAGTGATATACATTTCTTTGCCGAGAAAAGGATTGGACACTATTACCTCCCCTCAAGTAAAAGGAAGAAAAGGGAGGTAGCGATGAGACGGTCTGTTCTGTGTGCTCTTTTTCTTTTGGTCTCAGCAGGAGGGCTGCAGGGGTATTTTCTCTTTCCTGAGCCAGCTTCTGAGGAGTGCTTTGGTGAGGTGATTGTGGGAGAAGAAGAGGGGGAGCCGAGTGAATGCGCCAGTTGTCAGCAGGGATGCTGCCCCACTTGCGATCCCTACGCTCACCGAGATATGTGTTTTGAAACCTTTTGGACGCAAGATAACGACGAAGAAGCAAGCTGGCCTTCAAAGCGCCGCACCTTCTTTGAACGGGACAGATGATCCCTTGTAGAAATTTTCACGGGGGGGTATGATGGGACAAAGATCATGTACGTCTACACAAAACAATCCCTCGATGGACTTAAGCAAAAAGTTGATTTGCTTGATGTCCTTTCTTCTCATGTTGACCTGAAACGGCAAGGAGCTTCCTATAAGGGGCTCTGCCCTTTTCATGAAGAAAGAACCCCCTCCTTCATTGTGCAACGAGGCGAGAGCCACTATCACTGTTTTGGCTGTGGGGCTCATGGGGACTCCATTACATTTCTGATGGAGTATCTTAAAATGAGCTTTGTAGATGCGATCGAATATCTGGCAGAAAAGTTTCATGTCCCTTTGGAAAAAGAGGAAACGGATGCTAAGGAGCCAAGCTACAATAGAACGCTTCTCAAAGAGATCTTAGAACAGGCAACGCGGTTCTACGAGTTTCATCTCCTCCATACAGAAGAGGGAAAAGAGGCGCTTCGCTATTTATTTAGACGAGATCTTGGCCTTGATTTTATCAAACGGTTTCGTTTGGGACTAGCTCCGAAGACAGGCGGCGTTTTCCGTGCTTTTATGGAAAGCAAGCGGTTTAATGAGGAAGACCTGGCGCTTGTCGGCCTGTTAAACGAGGGCAAAACCCGTGAGTTTTTTTCCCAGCGCATTCTTTTTCCCATTCAAGATGCAGCTGGTGCAGTCATTGGTTTTTCAGGGCGTAAGTTTCATGAGGAGGTATTTGGCGGTAAGTATGTCAATACACCAGAAACCCCTCTTTTCAAGAAAAACCGTGTTCTCTTTGGGTTGAATTATTGTCGTAGGAAGATTGCAAAAGAAAGACAGGTTATAGTTGTGGAGGGGCAGATTGATGCTCTCCGTTTGATTTATGAAGGGTTTGATACGACAGTCGCAGGACAAGGAACTGCTTTTGGGCAAGGGCATGTGCAAGAGCTAGTCCAGCTTGGGGTGAATAAAGCGTATCTTGCTCTCGACGGGGATGAAGCAGGGCGCACTGCTGCCGAGAAGATTGGAAACATGTTCCAGAGCAGGGGCATTGAGGTACAAGTGGTCCTACTACCTAGCGGCTCTGATCCTGATAGCTTGCTTCGGAAGGAAGGAAAGGAAGCTTTTGCGGGGCGTCTTGTGGCAAGTTCCGATTATTTAAGCTTTCTTGTCCAAGAGAAGAGTAAGAACTTGCCGATGCACTCTCCTGCTGCAAAAGCTGAGCTTGTCAAGGAGGTAAGCAAGCAGATTAGAGATTGGGAAAGTCCTGTTATGGTACATGAGAGTTTGAAAAAGCTTGCCCATCTTACGAGCGTCCCAGAGGAGATGGTGGGAATGGGAATAAGAGGAGGGGGGCAGATATACCTTAAAAAGGTAGGTTCTCTTGGTACAGAAACAGTAGACCCTGATGCAATACTGGAAGGGGATTTATTGCGTTGGACCCTTTTGCCAGGTGATGGCCAAGCTTGCTTTCAGATTTTGCAGCAGAACATGACCCCGGAGGAGTTTCGCTACCCTGCGTGCCGCATGATCTACGCAGCTCTTTTAGCGGGGCACCGAGACCTTTTATCTCTTGCTATCGAGCTGAGAGATCCAGCAGCACACTATTTTTTGATGGAGCTGATGAAGAAAAAGGTCAAGAAGGAGAGGGCAAAGGAGTGTTTTTTGGAGACGCTGCAAAAAGTGCTGGACAGAAACTGGATGCAGGAGCGAGAAGAGATTAGATTGCGCATCCAAAGTGGCAGGTGCTCTGAAGATGAAGTGCTCTCGCTGGTTAAGCAATTTGATGCAAAGAAAAGTACTCCGCCTAGGATCCAAGGAGATTTGTCATGAGGAAACATCTTGTATTTTACGATGGGCAATGCGGTTTTTGTGATCGCGCTGTAAGCCAGCTTTTACGGCTCGATAGGAAGGTGCTTTTTGTCTTTGCGCCTTTGCAGGGGCAGACAGCAAAGCGGTTTTTAGGTCCCGGTGGCACAAGTGAAGAAACGATGGTGTTGATTGAAAATTTTGAAGGAGAAACCCCTAAGATGTACTTGCTTGGACAGGCGGCTTTGCGTTGTCTTTGGCTTGTAGGGGGAATATGGACGGTGCCCGGTCTGCTCTCATTCTTGCCAAAGTTTTTGATTAACCCAGCGTATCGTTTTGTAGCGCGGCACCGTCATCGTCTCTTTCGTAAGGAATCGTGCCGGATTCCTGATTCCGAGCAAATGAGCCGGTTCCTCCCTTAGCTTTGTTGGATTTTACTGAAGTCGAGGAGCTTCTCAAAGAGAGTAAAGACTTTTTGGAGAAGAGCTATGCGGTTCTGCTGGATCTTTGGATCGTCTGCCAAGATCTTTACTTCGTTGAAGAGAGTGGCAAGAGGAGGTTGCACTTCGGCAATAAGCTCGTATGCCTTCTTATAATCACAGGCGGAAAGAGCTGTAGCAAAAGGCTTCTCAATCTGCTCGAGCTTTGTTGCTAGGTTTTTTTCCGCCGGTTCGTGCAAGAGGTCGACGGCGAAAGGATGCGTTTTGAAGGTGCTAATTTGTCCCTTCGCACGTTTATAAACTTCAAGAAGGGAGGAGAAAGCTGGAGATGTGCGAAACTCGTGCAGCGCCTCTACCTTGCGGAATGCATCGTATATGTCAGTAAAGCCAAAGGAAAGTGTTGCTTCTGCTTCATCTTTGCTCAAATGAAATTCTTCAAGTGTATGTTTCATGCGCGTTTGAATGAAGCTTACAATTTCTGTTACGGCATCTGCTTTGCGTAGCATTGCGGGGAAGTGATTAAGACAGTCTGATAGCAGGTTTGGTAGAGAGAACCGAAGCTTGCTTGCGATAGCTATGCGAATCAGGCCGATGGCTTGCCTTCTTAACGCGTACGGATCGCTGGAAGAGGTGGGTTTCAATCCGACGCAGTAGCAACCGAGCAAATTGTCAATCTTATCGGCAAGGCTGACGATGATACCAGCTTCTGTTTCGGGAAGTTTGCCCCCTTCACCCCTTGGACTCCAGTGCTCATCGATGGCAAGTGCAACTTCTTTGGGAAGGTGCTCAGCATCGGCATAGTATCTTCCCATTGTCCCTTGTAGTTCTGGAAATTCGTATACGGCATGGGAGGCTAGGTCTGCTTTGCAAAGGGAAGCGGCTTTAGCGATGTTCTTTGGGTCTTTAATTTGAAGATGGTGACTTATGGTATGTGCGTGCTTTTCGATCCGATCGACTTTTTCTGCAAGGGTACCAAGTTCCTTTTGGAACGTGATCGTTTTGAGCTTTTCATTCATCGCCTTAAGCCCCATTTTGAGGTCTTCTTCGTAGAGGAAAACCCCGTCGGAGAGTCTGGCGGCAAGCACCTTCTGATTCCCTTCCATGATCTCCTGCGTCGGTGTTGTATCAGCTGTGATCACGAATTGATTTTTGAGGGATCCGTTGTTATGAGCTAGAGGGAAGTAGCGCTGGTGGTCTACCATCTCTTTTACTAGAAGCTCCTTAGGTGCTTTCAGGAAGGTTTCGGAGAAGGGCACACTTGCAAGGTTTGGCCATTCGGCAAGGAAGAGAACTTCCTTCATCACATCGTCTTGAGCAAGGGCTTCTACCTGCTCGTTCTTCTCAATTTCTTGCAGCTGTTTTACAATGCTCTCTTTTCTGTCCGCGACGTCTACAAGCACTTTGCCTTCTTTTAGAAGCGTTTTGTACTCATTTGGATGCTGAATGGGGATCGGCCCAGGGGAGTGCCTTCTATGGCCATAGCTCACATTGGATGAAAGGAGCCTGCCAAGCGGGAAGGAAATGACCTCGTTGCCAAGAAGCGCTACGATCCAACGTATAGGCCGGGCAAAAGGCGGTGAGAGGGGATCCCAACGCATCTTTTTTGGAAACTCTAGCGCTTGTATCAATTTGGCAAGCGACTGCTGGAGCAGGGTTGCAGTTGGTATTTCAGCAGAAGTGACTGTCGCAAAGAGGTAGTCTACGTCCTTGAGAGAGCGGATTTCGAGGTCTTTTATTTTGCCCTTGCGAATCGCACCCAGTGTGACATTCTCAAGGCCTAGTGTACGTATAAAGCCTTCTCCTGCCTTTGTGGGATTCCCCTCGTCATCGAAGCATCGGTCTAGTGGAGGGCCTTTTTTTTCAATGCTTTCTGCTGGTTTGAGCAAGGAGAGCTGCGAGACGAGGGCGGAGAGTCTTCTTGGTGTTCCAAATACGGAAACGCTTTTAAATGGAATGCCGTTTTTTATGAGAAATTCGCAAAGATGCTTTTCGAGTTGTGCCATCCCAATAGGGACGAAAGTAGCTGGTAGCTCTTCCGTGCCGATTTCAAGAAGAAAGTCTTCTTGCTCACCTGTTTTTGGGTGCTCAAGATGAGTAGAAAGAGGTTTTGATGATGGAGGAACCTCTTCTTCTTTTTTTCCTCGGAGAAGGGGAAAGCCCTGTTTTTCGCGGCTCTCTACATATTGAAGAGCAACTTCATGAGCCAGGTTCCGGATGGCAGCGATATAGCCAGTTCTCTCCGTAACCGAGATAACCCCTCTTGCGTCTAAGATGTTGAAGGCGTGTGAGGCCTTCATGACAAATTCGTAGGCTGGAATCGGTAGGTTTTTTGCGAGGAGGTCTTTTGTTTCTTTCTGATAATCGGTAAAATGTCTTTTCCACATCTCGGTGGATGCAGCAGTAAAGTTGTAGTGGCTCCACTCGATTTCGTTTCTATGGTAAACATCTCCATAGGAAAGGCCGCCACCCCAGGCGATATCGAATATAGATTTTTTTTTCTGCAGGTACATGCAGAGTCTTTCCACCCCATAGGTAATTTCTGCTGTGATGGGGGAGAGTTCAAGCCCTGCTACGCTTTGGAAATAGGTGAATTGGGTAACTTCCATGCCATCTATCCAAACCTCCCAGCCAAGACCCCAGGCGCCCAGTGTGGGAGATTCCCAGTCATCATGAACAAAGCGAATGTCGTGCTTGGATAGGTCGAACCCAATGGCTTCGAGTGATTTCAGGTAGAGGTCTTGTACACCGAGAGGGGAGGGTTTTAGGATGACCTGATATTGAAAAAATTGTTGGACACGGTTTGGGTTTTCTCCGTATCGTCCGTCTGTGGGTCTTCTGCAAGGCTCTAGGTAGGCAGCCTTATAGGGTTCGGGTCCGAGGCATCTAAAAAAGGTAGCGGGGTTGAAGGTGCCTGCTCCCATCTCCACTCCGTGACCGGCATGGATAGCACACCCTTCTTTCTCCCAGAATTTGTGTAGGTCAAAAACAACCTTTTGAAATGTAGACATCCGAACCTACTATACAGGATTGCTCTGCTAAAGTCTATAACTTTTTTAACCCGTGCAGGGGGTTGACAAAAGCTTGAGGTTGTGTAAGCTGGAATTATGAAAAACGAAGAGAAGGCGACTTTTGCGGGGGGGTGCTTTTGGTGCATGGAATCCCCTTTTATAGGACTGCAGGGAGTGCTTTCCGTGACCGTAGGCTATACGGGAGGGGGCACAAAAAATCCAACATATGAAGAAGTTTGCAAAGGAGCTTCTGGCCATTTTGAAGCCGTTCAAATAGTGTTCGATCCTACGCAGATAAAGTATGAGGCATTGTTAGAGGCATTTTGGTATAGCATCGATCCCGTGGATGCAGGAGGGCAGTTTTGCGATCGGGGCAGCCAATACCGTACGGCGATTTTTTATCACAATGATATGCAAAGGAGGCTTGCCGAACACGCAAAAGAAAGAGTGCCTCATCAGCCTGTTGCTACACTACTGCTTCCTGCAGGAGTGTTTTATCCTGCGGAAGAATACCATCAAAAATACCAAACTAAAAATCCGCTTCATTACAAAGTTTATCGCGTGGAATCGGGCCGAGAAGCGCGTCTGAGCAGGCTTTGGAAAAGAAACTCTTGAAATTTTAGAGATCTTTCGCTACCTTCTACACAAACACAAATTTTATTAATGTAATGCATGGTAGAGAAGATGAGTAAAACACAATCAGCAAAGGATAACATACTATCCCCATTATCAATTGCAGCAGAAGACAAGGTTGTTCAGATCGCATACAGAGACGCCGAAGGGGACATCGAAACCATCACCGTTATACCGGTTGAAATGTTTTTTGGATTTAACCGTGAGAGTGATGATGCCCAGTGGTTTGTGAGAGCTTTTGATCTTGAGACACAAACGACAAAAGAATTTGCTATGAAAAGAATTGCTTCATGGACTACCAAAAAGGCGCGTGTTCCTGTAAAACGATAATAGCAAGGGCGACGCTTTGGATAGAGCAGACCAACAAGAGAGCTCGTTTTTTTCTAAGTTCCTGGAAGAGGGCGTTGGGAAGTATAGCGATCTGGCCTATCCCAAAGTGAGCCTTGTGATTCCTACGTGGAATGCAAGTGGAGCCATAGGTGGAACTTTAGAAAGCGTTCTCAACCAAGACTATCCTGACTTTGAAGTGATCGTAGTTGATGCCTCTTCGAAAGACCGAACCTGGGAGATCATCAGCAGTTTTAAGGACCCGCGTATCAGAATTTATTCTGTAACTAGCTACAACCTCTTTGAGATGTTCAATAAGGGAATTTCCCATTCTCTTGGTCTGTATCTTAACTTTTTGTTGCCGGGAGATACCTATCTTATTACGGGAGCCTTAAAATACATTATGGCCCTTGCCTTAAAAGAGGCAAAACCCCCTCTTGTGTATTCTGGAACACTCCTGATAGCAGACAAGGGGGAAACAAGGGCTATTTACTATCCACTAGATTGGCAGTCACTTTCTTCTGGTCATTCGCCGACTGTGATACAGGGATGTTTTTTTAGAACCGATATCTTTCGAGAGGTAGGGAAATTTAATCCACAGTATAAGACAAGAGGAGGATTTGATTTCTTTTGCAGGTTTCTAAAGTATGAAAGATTTTCTCACGCTTCTACGACAAGGGTAATGGTCACATTTGATCTACGCTTCGTGCCGCTCCAGCTTCTTTGGGCCTACTTCTGGGAAGGTCTTCAGCTCGTCTATAGAAATTTTGGGCTGTTTGCCACGATAAAATGGCTTTTTGTGCAGAGAGATCTTGCGCGTTTCTTCCGGTTTTGGAAAAAAAGACATTAGGACAGGGTTAGCAGGAAAACCCGCTAACCCAAAAAAACTTATACTCTTCTTTTGCCGCAGCCGCCTTTGCAACCTGCGATCAGGTGGGAAGCGTCATCTTCTGAGTTAGCTGTTTCTTGTTCTTCATCGCCGAAGAGACCAGCTAGAGCTTCAAGTTCTTCATTTGCAATGACGTTTTGTTCTTCTTCTCCGTCATCGAACCCTGCTTTGAAAGACAGTATTTCTTCTTGGCTTTCTTCTGTGGCAAAGAATGCGACACCGTGTGCAGGAACTTCTTCTGCTAGGGAGGTAGATACCTCTTGCTCGGTTCCTTGGCTTTCAGTCTCATCGCATGCTACTGCACCACTGAATACAGCCATGCAACTAAACATACTAAAAAGAATTGTTCTTTTTAACATAAAATTCTCCTTTCATTATTGTTTTGGTAAAAAATCTAAGTTTGCTGATACTAAACCACGTTAATTAAATAGAAAAATTAACATAGCAAGGAGGTGGAATCCTGTCAATCATTTTTTCCAAGATAGGGCCCTTAGGGTATCTTAGGGAAGGTTTGAGAAATATTTCCCATCCGTATACAATAAGGATATTCCTATGCCATTTGATCCTAATAAAATTCAAAAGTTTCCCAAAGCCCCTGGGGTTTATTTGATGAAAAATCGTGAAGGAGTGGTCCTTTACGTGGGAAAGGCCAATGATTTGAGGGTGAGGGTAAGGCAATATTTTGCAAAGAGTGGAGATACTCGCCCCAGCATCCCGTTTCTTCTTGCCAAAACAGAAGAAATCGATACGATCGTAGTACGCACAGAAAAAGAGGCCCTTTTACTCGAAAACAATCTGATTAAGCAGCATCATCCCCCTTATAATATTTTACTTAGGGATGACAAGAGCTACATGGCGTTGAAGATGACCACAAAGCATCCCTGGCCGCGCCTTGAGATTGTGCGTTATAAGCATAAACCAAAAGAGGATGGTGTCTATTTTGGCCCTTATACGGCTGCCTTTGCTGCAAGAGAAACCTATGATTTGATCCAAAAGATTTTCCCCATTCGGGAATGCTCAGATCAAGAGTTAAAGAGACGGACTCGTCCTTGCATTCTGCATCAAATGGGAAGATGTCTTGCTCCGTGTGTTCATCTGTGTACAAAAGAGAACTACGATCGCTACGTAAAAGAAGCCATGCAGTTTCTGTCCGGGAAGAATAAGCAAGTAATTAAAGATTTGATCAGCAGAAGGGAGGAGGCTTCGGCTGCCTTAGAGTTTGAAAAGGCCGCTGAGATCCAGAGGATGATTGAAAGAGTTGAAAAGACTGTTGAGAAGCAAGGTGTTGATTTTCCTTTAGGCTCTGATTTAGATGCCTGGTCTCTTTATCGCGAAGGGGATGAGCTTACATTGACCGTGCTTTCCGTTCGGGGTGGAAAGCTTATGGGTACAGAGCATGCCAGCTTTTCTAAAGTCGCACACGACGATGACGAGCTCTTAGAGCCATATCTTCTTCAATATTATGAAGGAAGCCAAAACATCCCGAAAGAGATCTTACTTCCCTTCACCCTAAAAAATGCAGGGGCCCTTTCTGAGATTTTAACCGATTTGGCCGTAGGTAAGGTGTCTGTTTTTACTCCTGTTAGGGGAGCAAAGAAGGCGTTTTTGGAACTCGCTGCTTCTAATGCAAAGGCTGAGTTTAGCAAGAAACGAAACGAAGCTGATTCTACGCAAAAAATTCTTCTTGAGATGCAAGAGAGATTCGACCTGACGAGATTTCCAGACCGCATTGAGTGTTTTGATACTTCACATACGGCAGGCGAGGCACTTGTTTCCGTGATGGTTGTTTTTGTAGCAGGGAAGGCCGAGAGAAGAAGTTATCGTAAGTACAAGATTTTGTCTACCGAGAAAGCAGATGATTATGCGGCCCTGCGCGAGGTGTTGGCAAGGCGCTACCGGAAGGCCAAGGAGGAGAACGGGCTACCCGATCTGATTATCATCGATGGAGGTAAAGGACATCTCAATACTGCCTCAAGCGTATTAGAAGAGCTTGATATCAGCACTGTCGATCTGATTGCGGTTGCTAAAGAAGGTGGACGCCATGATAAATCTTTGACCAATGAGCAGATTTTCTTGCCTGCTCGAAAGGATCCGATTCATTTACATGCCCATTCGCCGCTTCTTTTCTATCTGCAACGCATAAGGGATGAAGCGCACCGCTTTGCGATTGCTTTTCATAAAGAGAAGAGTCTCAAAGGAAAACTTTCTTCAGAGCTTGATTCGTTACAAGGGATTGGGCCAGTAAAGAAAAAAAGATTGCTTTCTCACTTTGGGAGCGTGAAACGGATCAAGGAGGCAACAGAAGAAGAGCTTCGGCAGGTGGAGGGGCTTACCTCAAAGGATATTCAGACGCTTCTTGAATTTGGGTTTTGAGCGCTTGTAGCTCCGATTTAAGCTCTTTGATGGCGTCGACGTAGGTCTCGATGTTTCGTAGGTATACAGATTTTCTGTTGTACTTAGCTGCAGGCTCTGCAGGCCTTCCCGAGTAAGCGCCGGGTTCTAACAGGCTTTTGGATACAGCGGAATAGGCGGTAATAATGACATTGTCTGCAATGTGGATGTGTCCATTGACTCCTACCTTACCTGCCATCACTACTCGTTTGCCTGTGGTGGTGGAACCTGCGATTCCCGTTTGGGCGACAAGAATATTGTCTTCTCCAATCTGAACGCCATGTGCGATTTGCACTTGGTTATCGATAATGGTTCCCTTGCCAATACGGGTTTCTCCAAACCTTGCCCTGTCGATTGTTGTGCCGGCTCCCACTTCTACTTTGTCTTCCAGGACGACAATGCCGAGTTGTTTTAGCTTGTGGTGCTTGCCTTTGGCATCTGTGGTATAACCAAAGCCGCAGCCACCAATAACAACGCCTGGTTGTAGGATGACTTCATTACCAAGCTGTGATCTTTCCCGGATAGTACAGTGAGGGTGAAGAATACAGCTCTCTCCGATGATCACTTTGGGCCCAAGATAGCAGTGTGAACCAATAAATGTATTCTTTCCGATTGTTACCCCTAAATCTAGGACAGCATAGGGGCCAATGGATACCCCTTCTGCCAGTTTTACAGAGGGATGGATGACTGCAGTGGGATGGATGTCTGTATAATAGGAGAGAGTGTCTTCACCTTTCATGAGTTCTTCAAGAAATCTCTCGAAGGCGCGGGAGGGATCAGAGCAAATTAGGTAATTTTTATCGGGTTGACGCTTTGCATCGCTGCGGATGAAGATGGCACCTGCTTTCGTGGTTTCGTAGTCGGTATCAAAGCGGCTTTTGTCGAGGCGGCTGGGGGCAAAAAAAGAGGCCGCGCTGTCATCTGCGCTGTGCAGGCTGGCAACGCGGCTAATTTTGTGATCTGGATTTCCTTCCAGATGGGATTCAGTTAGCGTTGCAATCTCTGCAAGGCTATAGCTCTTTTCTACCATCTGGTTTTAACCCTCGTGTGGGTTGTTCTTTGTACCATCGTCTTTTGCGAAGAGCTCATCAAGCTTTGCGACGATATCTTTGCTGATGTCGAGTTTTTCGCTGCAGAAGAAACAGCCATCTTCGTTGAAGACAACATCAAGCCCTTTTTCCTTTGCCACGAGTTGAGATGCCTCGGAGATCTTGCTAGTAAGCTTTTGCATGATTCTCATGTTGGCTTGGTTGAGTGTTTGCATGTATTGATTTCTTAGCTGCCCAAGCTCTTCTTGTAGCATTTGGAACTTTCTGGAGAGTTCCGCTTCAGCTTCTTGAGAAAGTCCATCGAGATAGTCTGGATCTTTTACCTTAGAATGTAGGTCAATCAGTGCTTTTTCTTTTTCTTCGAGTATGGCTGCCATTTGCATTTTCATCCCTTCAAAGGAGTTATACTCTTGTTTTCCGAGCTTGGATTTTTCCAGAACAATGCGGAAATTTACCATGCCCACCTTGAGTGGACTTGCCGTATCGGCTGCAGATACGTAGCTTGGTTGCAGGAGAAGTCCTGCGCTAAGCACGCACATCATAAGAAGTTTTTTGCTGAAAGCTTTGTTTAACATTTGCATTACAACTGTCCTCCGTTAAAATCTTGAGCCTAGTGCAAAGAAGAATCGCTTTACCTCGCTTCGGCTAGAAGCATTGAGGGGGAAGCCCATCCCGATGACAAGAGGCGGTCCGTTTTCAAAAACTTTTACCCGCGCTCCAAATCCAAGAGAGTATTTGTAGCTTTCTGGGCTGTTACCGTTAAAGTCGATAGTTCTCCAGGATGCGGCTGATATAAGACCTGTATCGAAAAAG
>CAZBXE010000010.1:65482-73201 GCA_964496125.1 uncultured bacterium
CGAACGCATCAAAGCGGTTGTTCAGGGGTCTGACATATTCAAGTGAGGCAAGGATCATCGAAAGACCGCCGCGTGGGGCTCCATCTCCTGGAAATTTAGGGCCAATGGCATACGCTCTAAACCCGCGTAGTTGCGTGTCACCCCCGAGGAACAGTCTTTCATCTAGAGGGATTTCATTTCCAATCTGGCCCATGATAGGTTGGATAAAGCGAAGATCGGCTCTAAATTTAAGCACACCGCACGGGTCTGGCATAATGTAGTAGGAGTTTAAATACGACACAGAGAGGAATGTACAGCGACCTCCGATACCGGCAAACTCGACTGCTGCAATCGACCTAAAGCCACAGGTGGCAAAATTGGCGTTGTTTGTAGAATCATAGGTTAGGCTGACGCCTGTTGCTGAGATCAGACCATTTTTAGACGCTTCTTCGATCAGACGGTCTCTTTGAGTTTGCCTTGTATTTCGCTCTTTAATGTTTTCATCTACAGATTTCCTTACGAGCTCGAGGTCGACTGTGCCCGTCTTGCTTTTTGCTTCGGCCTGTTTGGCTACTGACTCACGGATTTGGTCATCTGTGGGGTACGTTATATCTTCAAAGTCAGCATCTGAGTTTCCAATTCTGTAGTGCCAGCCAAACCTTGTGAAGTAATTAATCGGGTATTTGGCATGAATGGTTGCTCTCCAGCTATCAATTGTGTACGCTTCTGACATGTAGTGGTTAAAGTTCTTCTCCAGGTCGCAACCGATCATCCAGGGAGTGTCATTGAAGTAGGGTTTTGTCCAGGACAGAACAAAGCTTCTGTTTTTTTGACCGATAGTGACTGTAGCATGGGCGTATTCCCCCGATCCTCTCAAGAACCGAAATCCGTCGGAGAAGAGGCACTGCAGGCCGGCAATATTGAAGTTTTTCTCGGTCAGATTGACCCCCCCGAACGCAGCCTCTACGGAGCTATATCCGCCGAAGGCTCCGATCTGACCCGTTCCTGTTTCTTCTACCTCAATGTGGATATTTCGGTACTCGGGTCCAAGGCCAGAACCTTCTTCCGGGCGCACGGCATAGACGTTTACTGTTTTGAAGAAACCGATATTGTTGAGCCTTTCCTCAGTCTTTTTCAATTTTACAATGTTGAAGACTTCTCCGGGGCTGAGCAGACACTCATTAAGGATGACTTTTGTCATAGTACGGCAGTTTCCAAAGACCTGGATGAGCCCTACTTGGTAAGGGCTGCCTTCTTCAATCTTGAAGTGTACATTGTAGCATCTAGTTTCGGGATTGAGACGAAGTTCGAAGTCGACAAAGGCGTCAATAAACCCGTGGCGTCCCAAGTGATCTGAGATACCCGTTGCTGTTTCCCTCAAAATTTCAGGCGAGAAGGGGCATCCTTCTCTTGCGAGAATTAAGGGGATGATCTCTTCGTTGCTGTAAACTTTATTTCCTTCGAAGGAGATGTGACCAAATCTATAGGCCTCGCCCCGATCGAGGATAATCTTCAGCCAGATCCTGTCATCATAGTCACCTTGGAAAATCTGGATGTCTACTTTCGCATCAGCAAACCCTTTGTTTTGCATGTAGTTGATGATCTGGAACTGATCGTGCTGGACCATCTCCTCGCGATAAAGTCCTTGGTCAGTGAAGAAACCAAGGTAAAAGTTCCAGAGCTTGGTGACCATGAGGTTTAAGATTTCACACTCTTCCTCATCGGTGAAATTTTCAAAGCAGATTTTACGGATGACTCCGCAGCGTCCTTCGCATATAGAAATGTCAATATCGACCACATTGTCGCATGTGTCACGGGTGACTGTAAAAGAGAGGTTAGATTCGAAAAAACCCTTCTTTATGTAAAATTGCTTTAATTTTTGAAACGCTTGGTTGAAGGCTACTCGGTTGAAGGGGCAGGCCGGCCTGATGCCCAGTTCCTTTTGCAGCTTATCTGTTGTGATTTTTTCGTTGCCAAACCAGCGAATGCATCGAATGACTGGCTTTGGCCAAATTTTCAGTTTAATCCAAACTTGCTCTTCTCGCAGTTGCACGGTTGGTTCGACGTGGTCGTATTCCTGCGCAAGAAGCTTTAGATCGCAGTCAAAGTCGCTTTGGGTGAAGATAGAACCTGGTTTAAGGCACATGCGAGACAGTACGCTTGCACAGAACGCGTTCTCATCATGGGTGTCGGTTGCATCTTGAATTTCAATGCCACCAATGCACTGTTGTTCAAAAAGCAGCATTTGTGCAGAAAGATCTGCAAAACAAAGGCAAAGGAGAACAAAGAGTATATTTTTCGTTTTTTGTATCATAATCTGTCCCGTCGGCGCGCTTCTAGAGAAGGTAGATCATAGTGAATGATGGACAATATTTGCAAATCAAAACTGAGATGTTGAAATTTTGACTTAAAACTCCTCTTTTCTCATACTGGGTTCATGTTCCGTGTGCCATTTTTGGTTTTCCTGTTTTTTTCTGCTGTTTTGGCAGACACCCTGCCTCCAGAGTATGTTTGGAACCTTGGGATGGCTATGATGTGTGACAAGACTCCGTTTAAAAGCGGTCTTATGCAGGACTATCATCCATGGACCTCTCACCATTATATCGACTTCTCTCATTATATCACGGATTTAAAGGATGGCGATATTGTCTGGGTGCCAAGCTCAAAGCTTAGCACGTTTGTTCATACGGTTCTTCCTACCTTGCCTGTGCCCATTATTCTTTGTATCAATGAAGGGGATGAGTCTTTTCCTTCCTCTTTTCGGCGCGAGTTTGATGTAGACTTGCTTTTTACTAACCCCCAAGTCATTCATATTTTTGTGCAAAATATGGACATCTCTGCACCGAGAAGCAAGGTGACGCCGATCCCTATCGGCATTGATTACCATACGATTGCGCATTCGAAGCACTCTCAAATTTTCATGGAAAAGCAACAATCAGTAGAAGAACAGGAAGAGGCTCTTAACGCTCTTCTTTCCAGTTTGCAACCAACCGAAGAACGCATCCCTAAGGCCTTTATAGACTTTCAGTTAAATGATAGGGGAAAAGGGTTTGGAGAGAGCCGTAGTGCTATTTTTAAAAAGATTTCGAAGTCTCATGTTGTGGATGTCGCTCGGAAGCAAATGCCTAGGTACAAGCTTTGGGAGATCAAGGGCAAATATGCGTTTTCTATCAGCCCGCATGGTGTCGGACTTGATTGCCACCGCACGTGGGAAGACCTTCTCTTGGGGTGCATTGTGATTGTGAAGACATCCTCCCTTGATCCTCTTTACGAAGGACTCCCTGTTGTCATCATAAAGGACTGGTCAGAGGTTGACAAAAAGAATTTTGAAAAGTGGTTGCGACAGTATAAGGGAGCGTTTACAAATCCCGAGTTTCGGGTGCGACTGACCTCTGCTTACTGGATGTCACGAGTTCGGTATAAACAAGAGGAGTATAAAAAGGTAAAAGCTCGTTTGCTTTGACTTATTTACCCCCTTTTGTTTAAATCTTTTACTTATGCTGAAAGCAAGAATTACAGGACTTGGTTCTTATCTACCCAAACGGGTAATGACCAATTATGACTTTGAAAAAATAGTAGATACTTCCCACGAATGGATCATCCAACGAACGGGCATTGAAGAACGTCGGATAGCAGAGCCGGATGAACACCCCTCCGACATGGGAAAGAGGGCCGCAGGCCAGGCTCTAGATAGGGCAGGGGTAGCTCCGGCCGAAGTAGAGCTGATTATCGTAGCTACAATGACTCCCGACTATCCCTCTCCAAGTACGGCAGCGATTCTGCAGCAGAAGATAGGGGCTGTCCACGCAGGCGTTGTTGATATCAACGCAGCTTGCAGCGGCTATCTTTACGGAATTTCAACAGCTAAGGCATTTGTTGAGTCGGGGATGTATCGCACAGTTCTCTTCGTGGCAACAGAGAAGATGTCCTCTATTGTGGATTATACAGATAGGACTACCTGCATTCTGTTTGGAGATGGGGCAGCGGCAGCGGTTGTGCAGAGGGAGGGGCCTGGACTTACCATCGAAGGTGTTTGCTTGGGAGGAGACGGCTCTGAAGCTTGCTTGATGCAAATCCCGGCAGGTGGTGCTGTCCATCCGGCATCTCAGGCAACGGTTGCCGCTAAAGAACATTATTTTCGCATGGATGGCAAAGCTGTGTATAAACATGCGGTTAGGCGGATGGCAGAGACGATCGATGAGAGCCTTTCTAAAGCGTGTTTCAATCGAAAGGATCTTCGTTGGATAGTCCCACACCAGGCTAATGTCCGTATCATGGATTCTCTTGCTAAGTTTTTAGGTGTTCCAGAGTCGATAATTTATCAGACAATTCAAAAGTATGGGAATACGAGCGCCTCAAGTATTGGGATTGCGCTTGATGAGCTTATCCAAGAGGAGGGTGTAACTGCCCACGATGTGATTCTCCTCGTTTCTTTTGGCGTAGGTTTAACCTGGGGTTCTTGCCTCTTAAGGAAAATATGATGAATCGTTTTGCATTTCTTTTCCCCGGGCAAGGGGCTCAGTACGTTGGGATGGGTAAAGACTTTGTAGGTGAGCACAAAGAGGCAGCTCTTGTCTTAGAGCAGGCTGAGGATTTACTCAAAATGCAACTTAAAAAGCTCCTCTTTGAATCTACAGATGAAGAGCTTGTTCGCACTGACCGAAGCCAGCTTGCCATTTTTGTGGTTTCTGCTGCCATCCTAGCTGCGATTCAAAAAGTTTTTCCAGCTCTGACGCCTGAGGTCTGTAGCGGACTTAGCTTAGGGGAGTATACCGCACTTCTTGCTTCTAAGAAGGCCTCATTTGAGGATGTGCTTTTCCTTGTAAAAACAAGAGGAGAGCTTATGCAGCAGGCCTGCCTGAAGGCGCCAGGCACAATGGCTGTTGTGATGGGTTTAGATGTCGAGCAAGTGCGTCAGATCGTAGGGGACTTAGCTCTTCCAGAAGAGCTTTTTGTGGCTAATTTGAATTGTCCTGGTCAGGTCGTTATTTCGGGGACTCTACGCGCTATAGAGAAGGCCAAATGCCTTGCCCAAGAGCGAGGAGCGAAACGAGTGGTTGCACTGGATGTGGCAGGGGCTTTCCATAGCGGTCTTATGCGTTCGGCACGCCTTGGCCTTGGCCCTTACATCGAAAACCTTAAACTTTCGAAAAGCAAAGTGGGTTTTGTAATGAACAGAGTCGGTGATTTTGTCGAAAACGAAGAAGATATTCGAAAGTTTCTGGAAGAACAGATCACAAACTCTGTTCTTTGGGAGAAGGGAGTTAAAAACATTGCGACGAAAGGTGTAAATAATTTTCTTGAGATTGGGCCGGGCCGAACCCTTACAGGGATGAATAAGAGAATTGGAGTTGAAGGAAATTGTATGAATGTGGAAAACTTAAACGATCTAACGATTTTAGAAAAGTATTTGACATGAACCAAATTCCACAAGAAACGCTTGCTGGGCAGAGCGCTATTGTTACGGGGGGCACCTCGGGCATAGGGAAAGCGATTGCTAAAAAATTAGCCTTGCATGGAGCCAAAGTTGCCATTTTCGGTACAAATACGGAAAAAGGGGAAGCGGCCGTCAAAGAAATCAGGATGTGCACGGGCAAGGAAAACTGCATCTTTTTACAAGTTGATGTAGCGAGCACCCAAGAGGTGGAGCTGGCTATCCAAAAGGCTGTCGCTGCTCTTGGAGATATCTCTATCTTGGTGAATAGCGCCGGTATTACCCGCGATGGTTTGCTCATGAAGATGGCCGAAGAGGATTGGAATCGGGTTCTTGAAGTCAATTTAAAATCTTGTTACAATACAACAAAGCCGCTGTTGCGTTCCATGATAAAAGCAAGACGAGGGTTGATCTTGAACATCACCTCCGTAGTTGGCCTCATGGGGAATCCGGGTCAGGTGAATTATGCAGCCTCAAAAGCAGCTATCATCGGGTTTACTAAGGCGCTGGCAAAAGAGCTGGCATCAAAAAATGTCTTGGTAAATTGCATTGCCCCAGGTTTTATCGAGACGCCTATGACAGAGCAGTTGTCTACTTCGCAAAGAGAAGCAGTTCTTGAGAAGATCCCTTTGAAGCAGTTCGGGACTCCTGAAGATGTCGCCAACGTGGCGTATTTTCTTTGCAGTGGACTTGCCAATTACATCACAGGTCAGGTCATCACAGTAGATGGCGGGCTGTATATGTGATATGAATAATGTATGCAGAGTTACAAAACAAATAAATGAGGAAAACCTATGTCTACAGAGCAAGAAGTAATCGATATTGTTGCAGATGAACTCGGTGTCGATAAAGCAGAAGTTACACCGTCAAAGTCGTTTATCGAGGACCTAAATGCTGATTCCCTGGACCTGACTGAGTTGATGATGACTTTTGAGTCACGGTTTAATTTGGAAATCTCCGATGATGAGGTTGAAAAGCTGAAAACAGTTGGTGATGTCATCAATCTGATTGAAGGATGCAAAGCTAGCAAAAAGTAACTAGTCTCATTCAGTATAGCAAAAAAAGCCCTCACAGGCACCTGTGAGGGCTTTTTTTTTGTGCTCAGGTAGCGTGTTAAAATTTAATTGAGCGTAAATTTGAATAAATTAATACATCTTGTGCTAAAACTGATTGTAATATAGTATCGAATGTAATTGGTTGTGAATTAACATAAATAAAATTTTCACTAGTGTGTTCGATGACTCAGGTGCGAAAACATAAAGTAGATCTTGCTGACTACGACTCTCAAAAAGATATCCAACACCGCATTGCGCTCTCGGTGCTAAGCAAAACAGATCTTGAAGTACTGAGTGAAATTGTTTGCGGCCCTCTTTATCTTTCCCTGCAAAGCTTGGAAGAATCTTTAGACCTTTCACAAGAGCAGATCCAAGAGACGCTTGCTACTCTTGAGAAAACAGCCCTTTTTACAAGAAATGGAGAGTTTCTTTCCGTTGATAAGGAAATGCGTAAGTATTATGAGTGTCAGCTTGCTCGGTTTGAGGAAGATTTCATTCCTGGCATGGATTTTATACAGGCGCAGCTGGCACGCATACCCATCCATGTCTTGCCAAATTGGTACTCTCTTCCGCGGACCTCAGATAATATTTTTAAATCCATAGTTGAAAAATATCTTATTACTCCTAAGATCTACGACCGTTATCTTTCAGAGATAGTTTTTGACGAGCCCGTTCTCTATCAGATCATGAAAGAGGTATTTAATTCATCGCAGTTTGAAGTTTCCGCAGATTTTCTGAGAGAAAAATTTCAACTTTCCTCTGAAGATTTCGAAAGATGTATGCTTTATCTAGAGCTTCAGTTTGTGTGTTATCTCCATTTTAAGCCACAAGGGGATGGGTGGCAGGCGGTTGTTACCCCGTTCCAAGAATGGGTAGAATTTCTTCGTTTCAAGAAAGAGTCCGTACCGACTACCATTTCTAACCCTGCAGAGGTAAAAAGAAAACACTCTGAGGGTTTTGGGTTTGTCAAGGAGATGAAGAGTGTTTTAGCCTGTGTGGCAGATGCGTGCCCATTTTTTGATTCTATCGATCCTTCTTGCAAACAGTATATATCGAAGCTTCTTCTTCTTGAGATGATAGCCCTAGATCAGGGCAGGTTAAAAACAACCGATGAAGGGCTTTATTGGATGCAAAAATCAGATATAGAAGCCGCCCTGATTCTCTACCGCCACCCTCTAAATCCACTGCCCGGGTATCCTTTAGTTTCAGAACGTGCTATCCGCGATGTTGAAAAGAGTTTGAAGCGTATTA
>CAZBXE010000011.1:0-69930 GCA_964496125.1 uncultured bacterium
CAACTTTTCGTATTCCAAGAATTTTACCAATCCGCAAGCACCATGCTACAAAATCTAAATGCCCTTATCCGTAAAATGGCGCAAAATATTGCGGGTTAACAGGAAAAGAGGAGTAAAATTATGACAAATACAGTCGACTTCCTTAATGGTGTTGGTGATTTGAATTTTTATGTCGACCCTTCCACTAACATTACTACTTCGCCGGCAACAGCAGCCCTTCTAGCAGCTTTCCCAAGCACAAGCCTTACAGCAATTTTGCAGACCATTAACAACAAGGTGAATGCCAATCCGACAAATACATCATTCCAGACGTTGATGACAGATGTCTCAAGCGTCTTAGCACCCACGGTCACAGGATCTTCTCTTACCACACTCATAAACAACATAGAAGATGGATTTATCACCACCTTCCGACAGATCAACCAAGCAGTCCCTAATAGTTCAGGGGCTCTCGGAGACTGGTCTCCACTTGCTTCTACAGGGGTTGATTTTAAAACGCTCTTTGAAAATTCCTTTGGCCAGTTTATAACAGAATATGCGTCTTCTCTCAATGGGCTAACGGGAGCTCAACTCCTCGATGTGTCTACAAACAATATGATGGTAGACTGGTCTAAATTTCTAGCCGTTCGCGCGGTGATTTTAACAGAAACAGCGACAGGGCAATATGCTAACCTTCCTTCTTTCGAAAAAATCTATTTTGCCTTTTTCCCCCATGCAACCCAAGCAGATTTTCAAAGTGCCCTCTCCGCTTTCTACACAGCACAAATAGGTAAGCCAAAGGGCACTTTTACCCCCTCTAGCCTTGTCAGTGATTTTCTTACGTCTGTAGAGGAAGATTACGCAGCAAGCTTACTGCCACTGCCCCCTCCGCCAGGAGGTAGCCTGGATTCCATCAATGCCTCAAACACGTTCATCTTGGTGCAGGTATTTGAACTTGTGGCCAGCATGATTACCACCTTAGAAAGGATAGCTGTCGTCCAGGCCAATAGATTAAGTTTCTACGCCAAATGGGAAAACGCCTACAATTCGTTGATTGGACAGATCCCCATCTTTACGGCAGGCGACTCTTCTGTCTTTGGCCTGAACAACGATAAAACAAACGACTCATCCGGCAATGCTAGAACCGACATGAACTCCCAAAACAACACAATGACACAGACACTTCGTTCTTACAGAGACATGGTCGGAAGCCAAGCGCAACAGCACCAAACAGCCATCCAACAAACCCAAGAAGCAGTAACGCAGCAAACCAACATTAGCACAGCCATCATCCAGCAAATGAGCACAATACTCCAAAGCATTTTCTCAGGAGCCTAAAGGGCCTTAAAAATGAGGAGGAAAAAATGCAATTCAATTCAAAAGAGGTAGTGGAAGGAATTATCAACAAAGCAGGAGCAAAAGCTACCGAAGAACAAAAAAAAATGATGAGAGAGTTTACAACAAACGTGGTTCAAAAAGGTCAGTTGCCCCAGCAAGCGATTGGTCTTAGTGATGATGCGATGGAGGCAATCTATAGCCATGCCTATAGACTCTACAACAGCGGTCGCTTCAAAGATTCTCAAACACTTTTTCAGTTCATGATGATGCTCAATCCCCTGGAGAAAAAATATGCTCTTGGCAGCGCAGCTTCTTTTCATATGATGAAAGATTACCCAAGAGCCACTTCCGTCTATGCGCTCTGCGCAGCTCTTGACCCCACAGACCCGATGAATTTCTACTATGCCTCTGATTGCTATCTTCAAATGGGTAAGATAGAGCATGCGCTTGCAACGTTAAAAACAGCAATGGAACGTTCAGGAGATAAAAAAATGTATGAGCCTCTTATCAACCGAGGAAAATTAACCCTCCAATTCTTAGAAGAGAGGATCAAGCAAGAAAAAGGTGCAAAAAAAGAGAAGAAGAAAACAGAAACCAAAAAAAAGGTGGCTTAATGAGCGCTCCCCATTTTGACCCTTCCCTCGCGAATGCGAAAGGAACGGGCTTTTATATGCACCAAGACTATGAAACGCAAAAGCAAACTGCTTTTGTACAAACAAACCTTACGTCTCTTGCTATTCTAAACAGCACCGTTGATCACTGCTTTATCGAAATTTTTGGCGGACAAATTTGGAAGTATGGAAGAGAGCTCATTCCACCGCCTAAAAGTACGATCACCCATGTGCATATAGAAAACATGGGATTTGAAAAAGCAAAGACAACAAAGGTCTTTGATGAACTTCTTGCAACACTGCCTTCGAAACTGCAGAAGGATATAAGACAAGAGCTAGAAAAACCACAACATGAGAGAGATCCCACTATCCAGGCGATCATCACAACATTAGGGAGGGCAGCTTATGTACTGCTCTTCTTGCAAAATGCCTCAAATATAAGCGAGGCGAGTGCAATTCATAGAACAGAAGCCAATAGGACTCTTGCAAATGCCCTAAGGCAAGGCCTGTATCAATTTACCCTGCGTGTGACGCAACAGGTAGAAACAGAAATTGATAAGCTTGGTCCCATGGATCCTGGAGGGGTATGGCTTCAAGGGATGATTGATCGCATTCAGTCACTTGTGACAGCCTATGCGCAACATGAGGGGTCTTTATGAAAAAAGGAAAGCTTTCTCTTGTAAAGCTTGAAAAGGAGATTGCAGGACTCAAACAAGACTGGGAGCTGAACAATAGTATCACAAGCATGAAGGTTTTGGGAGATTTGATCTCGCAGCTACCCCTTCTTCTCCATCTCCATAAGGGGGAGGCAAAAACAAGTGAAACAGCTGCCATTTTAATTGCTGAGGGAGGAGAAAAAGGGAAAGAAAAAGAAGGTTTACGTCTAATAGCCTCAAGGCTTGTAAACCTTATACCGAATAGACAAAAGCAGGTGGATGTACAGGGACGCCTTCTTCTTGTACTCACTCTATCACTCTTTCTGCTTGCCCCAGACGGAAAGTCCGGCGCCACAGAGAACTTTTTTACCGCTTACTGCGCTGTAGAAAGTGGGCTGGTTGCAGCGCTTGGAAGAGAACTCTTAAGGCCAGTCCTGGAGGAGGAGAGAGAACGAGAGTTATTTGTAAACATGGCAGAGCCCCTAGCGATATTTTCCTTTCTTCTGGCCAATCTATCCGACGGAGGCTTTGATACAAAATCCGCAGAGCGCACATTTAGAACCTTTGCTCCAAGGATCAAGGAGAAAATCGAAAAAGTGGTCGCAGAGGTAAAAAGTAGCGGTGCACTTGCTAGGGGTGAGGTTGAATCCCTACTCAAAATTGCATTTTTAAGTCTAGAAAAAGGCGATTTTGAGGGTTTTTTAGGTTGTGCTGAAAAGGCAATAGCCCTTTGTGGAACAAGCCTTGCTGCTGTGAAGGTAGGCCTTGCTGAGCAAAGATCGACCATCACTCAGCTTGAAGAGGGATTCTTTCAACAATCAAATGAAATCCAGCAGTTAAAAGCAGTTTTTTCGCAATCGGCTTGAGGGAGCAAATCATGGCTAATAAGGCAGAGAAAATGGCAGGAGCTCTAAAAAGATCGGCAAACGAAAAGATCACCGATGTGGGGGATGCTGCCTATAAAATTTCAAACAACATCTTCCAAAAGGGGATGCTTCCCAAAGATGCACTAGGCATCAGCAATGCACGCATCGAAGCCATGTATGGACAAGCTTATCGTCTTTTCAATAGCGGCAACTACAAAGAGGCTATGAACCTATTTAACATGCTGGTTTTTCTGAATATCACCGATGCGAAATATACCCTCGGCCTTGCCGCCTGCCTCCATAAATTGAAACATTATAAGCTAGCTGCCGACACGTATGCAAAATGCTCTATGCTCGATCCGAAATCCCCTGTACCTTTCTATCAAATGGCTCTTTGCTATCTCGAGCTTGGCGACCCGCTTTCGGCTATTGTGTGCTTAGAGCTTGCCATAAAACTTTGCGGAGAAAAAAACGAATACATGGAACTGAAAGGAACGTGTGAATTAACGATCCATGGTTTGAACCAAGCAGCTGAAAACCAAACAAAAAGAGAGATGAAAGAAAACATCGTCCCAGAGGAAGGGACAAGGTAAGGAGTAGGCTATGGACACAACCAGTTTAGGAAGCGGCCCGAGCCTTGGCAAAACGCCCCAAGAAAACGTGGACGCAGCATACATTGATGCTGTAAACGATACTACCTTAGAAGAGCACGCTATTGACGACAAAGAGATGGACGTGGACGTCATTGAAAAACACAAACACCACCAAAATCTAATCAAAAACAACGCTGAAGTACATAGTTTCGACAAATCTACACACTTTCTTAAGAGCGTGCTTCATGCTCCCAAAGAATACCATTCAGAGCACTGGGAGAAGATGCAGGACGAAAAAGTCCACACTGGCAAGACGAACGAGTACGAGCAACAACTTTCGTTGATAGAGGCTGAATTAAAAGAACAAATGAAGACTCTTACAGCCATGAGCCCCGATGGAAAGCAAATCTCAGAAAATGCAGGAGTAGATGCGCAGATTCAGGCTCTACTCAAAGGGGGAGCTATTCTACAAAACAACACAGTTGAGGCCGCCAATACCCCTCCCCCTCCTGCAGGCACCCCCACAGTAACAGAAACAGCAACCACAGGGGCAAAAGGATTTTTAGACCTGATGAGCGAGCAACTCGATAAAGAGGCAAAGGCGCTCGCCTCCCTTGACCCCAATGATAGCTCAACAAAAGACTTTCTCCTCGTGGTTGCGAAAATGATCCAAGAATTAAAGCAGGTATTACAAAAAATACAATTTGGAGAACAGAATCTATCCTTAAAGGAAGCACAATCTCAAAAAGATCAAGCACTCCACCTACAGCACATCAATGAGGTGCAGATCAAAAAAATGAGAGCGCAACTTAAAAAGATGCATGAGGTCAACAAGATCATGAAGATCGTCACCATCGTCCTCATCGTCGCAACCTTTATGCCTCCAACGCCCGTTAACTTGCTCGTGGGGACCATGGTATCTTCTCTTATGATTGCCGACCAGGAGACAGGCGGGGCCATATCGAAGGGGCTCGAAAAAGCAGGTGAGGCATTAACACCGCCCGGCTGCCCGAATTGGGTAGGAACTCTTCTGCTTGTTGTCGCCTGTGCAGGCGCAGCTGGTGCTGTGGGCAGAATCGCAGCCAAGGGAGCCATCTCGACAGCAGTCAAAACCGGCGTTAGCAATATGACACAAGAAATGGCAAAGAAAATGGTAAGTGAAGTCACTATGAAAACAGCTGCGGGCACAGGTCTTACCCTTGCTTTTTCTACAGGTTCTGCTATGAAGATGGCAACATCCATTGTTGCGGGTATTTCAGGGGAACCCAAAGATAGCCAGGTAGTGCAAATCATGGCCATGATTGTCCTGCTTGCAGCCATACTCGTGGGAGCAAAAATGGCGATAAGTGGGTCTGGAGCAAAGGCAACAACCGCTGAGGCAAAGGCAGCTGCACAAAACTCCTCCTATGACGCGGTTTTAAAACAATTAGAGCACTCTTCTCTCATGCTAGGCCTTACCGCCGCTACCCTAAACCTTGTAGGAAGCGTCGAGCAATATCAAACGAATAAGCTAAATGCAGATATCCAAAGGCTTGGTGCTGCTCAAACACAAACAGAAGCCTACATGAGCAGGCTGGCTGATTTTATGAAACAACTAAATTCCGATACGGGTGCGGTAAAGATGTCAACTGAGCTCCAAAAGATGTTTGACTCGATGGTCCAAGAAAGGATCCAAGGCTTGGATGCACTGTACCAAGGTGCGGCCTAATGTTTATGAATCTGTGGACTAAATGTCCACATTAGATAAAAAAGGAGGGACCTATGTCTGTAGACCCAACACTTCCACCGCCACCGCAGAACTATTTTTTAAATACAGATGATGTGAAGGCAGCCATAGAGCAGCAAATACGGACAGAAGGGGGAGATGCCAAGGGAGCCCAGATCCTAAGCATCAATCCCGATTCCATCCAAGTGACCGGGCAGAGTACGATAGCTGCAGGTGGCACTGGTGTAGTTGAAGTAAGCGCCCAGGCAAAAATAAAATACTGGTACGAACAAAACGGCGTCCTGCTCGACAAAACTGAAGACATAACAGTGACGACCACTGTCAAAGTATCAAGCGAGCTTGCGTCAAACCCATGGCTTACCAATGTCGCTGCTGTTGCCATCTTCATGCAGATGATGACGATTGCCTCAGTCGATATCTTCGGAAAGCTTGTCGAAGGACTCTTGTCCTCTGAAAACATGAAAGCATCGATTGAAGAAACAAAAGAAGAAGTTAAAAGCATGATGAAGCAAGCTGAATCCTTTGAACAACAAGGGATTATGCAGCTCTGCATGGCTGTTGCTCCCTTCATCTTATCAGCAGGTGCCGCCAAAATGGCAAACAGAACGCCCACTCAGCCAGGAGGCTCTGTAGCAAGAGCGCCAGCCGCTGGTGGAGCAGGAGCACCACCGGCAGGAAACGCCGCTCGCCTAGGAGCACAACCAGCAGAAGGTGCTGCAGGTGGGGCGCCCATGGCACCAGTTGCAGGGGCTACAGGACCTGGGTTTGCTGCAAGCTTTGGCAGTTATTTAACACCCATGACACAAACCATGACAGGGGTAAGCCAAGGGATCGTCTCCCTCTTTGAAGCAGCACGGATGAGGCAACAAGCAGAACAAACCTACCACCAGAAGGCAGCACAGGTTCGTCAACAAGCCTCCCAACAAGCACAAGACGCAGCCCAGAAATTGGACCCAAGTTCCGTTTTCCATATGCTAGAAGATATCATGAAATCGATCACGCAAAGATGGAATGTAGGTCCGCGATAATAGGGAGGTAGACCTTGCTTAATGAATTTGCACCTAAGATCTCAGAAGATTTTGACATACCCCTTGCCGCAAATGAGGCAGGAGTGTACAGCCTGCCCCTTGCAGAAGAGGGGGAGATGGTATTGCAGGAAAAGGAGGGTACGGTTTCATTGTTTTGTTCCCTCGGACAGCTACCCAAAGAAAGAACAGAAGAACTGATAGAAAAGATGCTCGGCTCCAATTTATTTGGACGGGAGACCTTTTTATCCGTCCTTGGGCTAAAACCCGATGGGAAAACTGTCATTTTGCAAAGAGACATTAATTATCCTATTGGCTATGATGACTTTAAGTTAGTTTTTGAAGACTTTATCAATAGCATTGCCACCTGGGGATCCATCATCAACTCCAGGTAAACAATACCCTTTTTTGGCACAAAATTTGCGGTTTATGAGGGGGTGAGCTTGCCCATTTCTGCCTAGTATGAGATGAATAGGTGAAGGGAGCACAAAAAACGATGACTGCTAAATTAGTTGGCGAAGAAGGGCTACTAAAAGGACACGAACTCCTCTTTTTGGAAGGGGAAGAGTGGATTATTGGAAGAGATCCCGCGGAATCCTCCCTCATTATCGAGGATCCAACTGCATCTAGAAAACATGCCATTTGCCGTAAAACCCCCGAAGGGTTTACTCTAGAAAACCTAAGTTCAACAAATCCTGTAAAAGTAAACGATGAAGAACTTAAAGAACCCCGCACCTTGCAACAAGGAGACAAGGTGATGATTGGGAGCGTGCTCTACAGCTTCTACCAAGGAACAAATGCGGGGAAAAAAGAAAAAGAGGCAGAAAAGACAACCAAAGCAAAAAAGATGATGAACACTGACGAAGACATGGAATTTGGCGAAAGAGAGAGCATTTTTGAAGAAGAGGCTCACGAAGGACCCGACATCGCCCATATCGAATTTGAACCAGAAAATGCGGGGCGCTTTCTTCTCAAGGTCATATCAGGCCCGAATAACGGGGCTCAAGTTTCCCTACAGCCTGATACTAGCTATGTAATCGGCACAGACCCAGCTACTTCTGATATCGTTTTCCACGACGCCAGCGTATCAAGGCAACACGCACGCCTTGCCATCACTGAAGATGGATCGATCCTAATTGAGGATTTAAAAAGCAAAAATGGCACAAACTTAGAATCCGGCCCCATCCAAGGGAAGATAAAAATCGCAACGAATGCCATCGTCACTGTTGGGACAACAAGCTTTGTCGTTTTCGACCGGGATGAAGATAGGCAAACCATCATTTCCCCTCTTCTTCCCTCGATTGTCAACACTTTGAAGAAAGAGGCGGAGCAAAAGACAGAAAAAACAGACATACAACAGGTTGCATCAACCCCTCTCCCTGCGGAAGAACCGAAAAAAGAGGGTATTCTCCATCTAAAAAGCAGGGTCATCCTCATCGGTATTTTAGGAACGCTTTTCCTTGTGATTGGCTATGCTGCGACAAGCTTATTCCGTGCCGAAGAAGTCATACCGAAATCGATCGACGTCACCTTAGAACTTAAAAAAGCTTTGACGCCCTTCTCTCCCCACGTGCAGTATAGCTTCAACAAAGCAACAGGGCGCCTGCTTCTTGTTGGCCACGTCGAATCGCCTGCAGACAAGAATCAAATTGAGTATGATCTTCAAGGGCTGCCATTTATAAAATCAGTAGACGATAGCGGGGTTATCATTGATGAGTATGTGTGGCAGGAGACAAACCAGGTGATTGGTAAAAACCCAAGATGGCGCGGCGTTGCCGTTCAATCCCCAAAACCAGGTGTTTTTGTGCTTACTGGCTACCTACAAACCCGCAAACAGTGGGAAGAGTTATCCGACTACATGACCCAAAACTTCCCCTACGTCGACCTTTTGGAGAAAAAAGTAATTGTAGAAGAGGAGCTTGGTGGTAAAATCAACAACATCTTAGAAAAAGCAGGTCTCAAGAATATCGACATCAAGGTCTCAAGTGGCCAAGTAACCCTCTCTGGTAGCACACCTTACGGGCAAGCAAGCGATATAACCCGCGTTATAGGCCAGATTAAGGAGATAGCAGGTGTTAGATCCGTCCGCAACTTAATCCTCTCCCAAGAACCAGAGCAATCGATTATTAACCTAAGCGATCTGTACCAGGTATCAGGCTACTCAAACCTAGCCGGCGGCACGATTAACGTCGTGATAAATGGGAAAATCCTTTCTCGAGGCGATGTTCTGGATGGTATGACAATAACGAGCATACGCCCAAACGTCATTTTCCTTGAGAAAGGTGGTATCAAATACAGGATTGATTATAATAAATAGGATATGTTATAATACAAATATAAGGAAAACAATAACTTGAAGGAAGATTCATGTTCGGACTAGAAGGTGATAAGAAGAAGAAATCTACAGGTTATGTGTTTGACCTTGAAAAGGAACTGAAAGATCGCAAAAGACTACGAGAAATCAAGGATAAAGCCGAAGGAAGAGTTCAGCAGATCAAGTCCGCATTAAGAACGGGTGAAAACAAAGAGGAATTTGATATCTACGGAGTTTTGCTGCATGGCTATACCTCGCTATTGAAAGTGATTGGGCGATTCGGGGAAAAGTAGGTTTTCACCATTAAATAAACCAAGCCAAGGATCAAAAAGGGATCTGTGGCAGATGTAACACGAATTTGGAGGTGTTAAATGAGTAATCAGCAAGAATCTTTCAACATGGATGAGCTGATCAGTATTGTGAACAAAGCGACCGTGTCTGCGAAAGCACAATTACAAGAGATCCAGTCCAAAAAAAGCGCAATCAGTATCGGCGACATGTTTAAAATGCAGATGCTCATGAACACGTTATCACAGCTTTCCGAAATGTCGACAGCTGTCGTTAACGCTGCGAACTCTGCAATTGTGTCTATGGCACGTAACGTAAAAGGTTAATCCCTTTATAAGAGGCTTAAAACAAAAAATAAAGCCAAGGGAGCGCTTCCTACCGAGAAGGAGCGTTCCCCATTAGGAATGTAGAAAATCGGGGGTTTTAAGGTTCTATGGGAAAGGAGATCGTAAGGGATTTCGAAGGCGACTTTGCCTTAATGATTGAGGCCGGGTTTGTGGCAGTCAAGCAACTCGATGAGCTGAGCTCTGCGCGAATATTCGAAGCAGCACAACTGATGCGACCAGATAGCTCTGCCCCAAAAATAGGGCTTGGCTACATAGCCCTAAACAAACTGGACATCAAGGAAGCTACCCGAATCTTTTCACAGGTAGTGGAGAAGGAAAAAGAGAATTACTTGGCAAGGACCTTCCTAGGAATGTGTTACTTGCTCTCGAAGGGCAAGAATGAAGAAGGTAAGAAACTTATAGAAGAGTCAGTAAAAAAAACAGAAGACCCTACAATCAAGAACTTGGGAACAATCGCACTCGAATGGTGGGAAAAGGATCTGCAGAAGCAAAAGTCTCCCTATTTTGCTGCAGAACCGGAGCGAGGGAAATAAAAACAAAATCCAAGCTGTAGGGCTGTCAAGATAAGGTGGAGGGATAAGAATATGCCTGATGAAGATGCAATTGAAAGAGTTTCGAAGATCTCAGGCGAACTAGATGGGGCAAAGGGGCTTTCAAAAAGAACAAGCCCAACGCCGCTCGAAGGTGGCGATGCGGAAAAATTCAGCTCCTTTATGGATCGAAAACTTGAAACGCCTGTAAGAACTGATCCAACGGCCAAAGCGACCGGCGTTTCGCCTATTGATGAACTGGCAAACGCAAGCTCCAAGATCGATAACCTTGCTAAGTGGAATCCACAAAAGCTTGTCTCTCAGACGGATGAAGCCATCCGCAGGATGGATGAGATCAAGAAGACGCTTGATGATCCAAGTCTTTCGGTCAAGAAATCGCTGCAAAACCTGCTGCGAAAAAGGCTCTCGTCTGTAGAGGACAACCTAAAAGTCGCTCTTTCTAAAGCGGGGATTGAGTATACTCCCTTTGTTGAGGACACAAAGCCAGCAGGGCTTGCCGACCCTATCAGGAAGTTTGTCGGCTACTTGACACATGGGCAAGACCAACTTGAAAAGTTAAGCGTAAAACTCCATGAGATGGGGCTCACTGGGCAAGAATTTTCGGCTGCAAACATGCTTGGCCTCCAAATCAAAGTAGGACGGATTCAGCAAGAGCTTGAGTTCTTCACAAGCTTACTCAACAAAGCCCTTGAATCCACAAAGACCGTCATGAACGTCCAAGTTTAAGGACTTCATAGACCCCCAAACTGGAGATAGCGATGAGCTTCTTTCATGATACCGATAACCTAACCGCTGGGCTCGAATCGCTGAGCTTAACGACCATCAATGGTCGTATCACAGAAATTGTGGGAATGTTAATCAAGGCGATCATTCCAGACGTCAAGGTAGGCGAGATCTGCCTCATCAAGCGAAAAGGTGAACCTCTGCTTGCAGAAGTGGTTGGCTTCACCCAAGAAGAGGTCATCCTTTCCCCCCTTGGTGAAATGACAGGTATTGGGCCTTCTTCAGAGGTTATCCCAACAAAGCTTCCTCTCAGTATCCGTGTAGGCCCTGGCCTTCTAGGGCGTGTACTCAACGGTCTTGGAGAACCCATCGATACAGATACAAAAGGGCCTCTTGTCACAACAGAGCAGTTCTCTGTCATCAATCCTGCGCCAAACCCCATGACAAGACAGCGGGTAGAAACGCCCCTTACAACGGGAATTCGGGCCCTAGATTCTGTACTTACAACAGGGAAAGGGCAGAGGGTTGGGATATTCGCGGCAGCAGGTGGCGGTAAGTCTACCCTCATGGGGATGCTTGCTAGGAATGCTGTGGCTGATGTCAACGTCATCAGCCTTGTTGGGGAACGGGGACGAGAACTGCGCGACTTTATTGAACGGGACCTAGGTCCCGAAGGGTTGAAAAAGTCAGTACTTGTCATCTCTACTTCCGACCAACCTTCACAAGTAAGGCTAAACTGCGCTTACGTAGGGACGGCGATCGCAGAATACTTCCGTAACCAAGGAAAGTCTGTCATCTTCATGATGGACTCTGTAACAAGGTTTGCTAGAGCCCTGCGTGAAGTAGGCCTTGCTGCAGGAGAGCCTCCAGCAAGAGCTGGTTATACGCCCTCTGTATTTGCCACCCTGCCCAAGCTACTTGAAAGAACTGGTAACTCAGATGTAGGCTCAATCACAGCCTATTACACAGTACTTGTTGCGGGCGATGACATGAACGAGCCTGTAGCTGATGAGGTCCGTTCTATTCTAGACGGCCACATTATTCTATCGGCAGAACTCGCACGGCAATTCCACTATCCGGCCATTGATGTGCTCTCTTCTGCCTCCCGTGTGATGCCAAGTATCGTTCAAAAAGAGCACCTGCAGCTTGCAGGGAAAGTACGGGAAGTCTTGGCAAGCTATAAGAAAAACGAGCTTCTCATCAAGATTGGTGAATACAAAAGAGGAAGTGATAAGATGGCAGACTTTGCTATCGACCACATTGATAAAGTGAACAACTTCTTAAAGCAAAAAGTGGATGAAAAATGTTCGTTCGAGGAAACACTGCAGCTACTAAGGGCCATCTTCAAATAAGGTAAACTATGGCACGCTACCCCCTAGAACAGGTGATCGACATCAAAAAAAGAAGGGTAGAGGCAGCCGAAAAGGTCCTGCAGGCAAAAAAGCAAGCTCTTGCAAAAGAGGAAGAAAAGTTAAGAGAGAGAGAAAAAGAAAGAGATGGGGTCAAAAAGCACCACGCGGACAAATTGCAGCAGCTGCGAGACACGATGGACCATGAGACGACAACCCCAAAAATTGCGCAGATGAAACTTTATCTCAAACTAGTCAAAGAAAAGCTCGCCGGAGAAGAAAAGAAGGTAGAGGAACAAAAGGCTCAGGTAAAAATCGCTCAAAAAAACGTAGAAGACGCCAAAGAGCAACTCCGTCTCCGTGAACTTGAAGTGGACAAGCTAAAAACGCACAAAGAATCATGGATCAAAGAGGCGCGTAAAGAACAAGAGCTAGAAGAGGCCAAAGAACTCGATGAAATCGGAACTGTGCTCTTCAATACAAGGAGACTGAGATCAAAGGCGTAAAAGGAAGGAGAGAGTATGGTCAATAACCCAGATGCTTGGAAAGATATCAAAATTGGCAAGGACTCGGCAACAAAATCGGAAGTGAAAAAAACACGTCCCGAGAAGCCACCACATGCCCGAAAAAAATTCGAAGAGGTAGCAGGGGGGAAAAAAGAGGAGAAGGAGACTCTCGTAGAGCAGGAAGACGAGCCAAAGAAAAAACTCTCTGTATTTGATTTATCTGCTTCAGAAAAACATGCGCGTCAAGAGGCAGGGGCTATCCAACCGTCAGTAGATATAAAAAATGAGTCCACTGCTTTTATGACAGAGCAGCCCGATCTTCCCACTGTAAATCTCTTAGCCGGAGGAGGAAATGATGGACAGATGGTAAAGATCTCTTCGACATCAACCGGAGGCTTTTCCACAAATGAGTCAATCCAAGCGATCGCACAGAAGATGATCGATCGGGTCTACCTCATTAAGAAAGAGGGACAAACTGATACTATTATCATGCTGAATAACGTACGCGGCTTTGAAGGATCGAGCATTGTCATTTCTGCCTTTGACTCCGCAAAAGGGGAATTTAATATCGCCTTCTATAATCTAACCCAATCTGCTAAAGAAATTCTTGATTCAAAAATACATAAGCAAAGCCTCTTAACTGCCTTACAAGATAAAGGTTACACAGTCCAAATCTTTACCGCAACAACAACAGAGCTACCAGCCATACAGGCAGCTGAAGAAAGCTCGAACCTCTACCGCCCTCGTGATGAAGAGAAGCAGGGTGAGCAACAGAAGCAGGAGCAAGAAGGGGAGCCTGGTTAAAGAAGAGAAAAGGACTAGGACGCTGTCAAAAAACAATATCAGCATCTGATCGGTACCTCTTGTGAGATAATAAAAAACACAATAGAATCAGAGAAAATATCCGATTCAACTGAAAGGCATCGTGACAGCAAAAACAACTACCCCATTCTCTTGGCTCAAAAAAGTAAGCCAGTCTCTTATCAAGATCGATTCCGCTCCTTTGTTTCAGCAAGTTTCCTCTTTATCGTTAAACTCTCTGTCTGCCATTCTCGCAAAAAGATTTGATATTGAAGGTCTTACAATCCAAATCACAGAACAAAAATGGAGAGAAGAGCAAGATCTTCTTACAGGCTTTGGAAGCGATCTTATTTCCTTATGCCTTGTCCTTACCCCCTTAGAAGGTCCTCTCTATTTCATCCTCAACTCGTCTGATTTAGAAGAAATGTTAGGCTGGGTTGCCAAATCGCATGATGAAAATGCCCTTTTTCATCTGCCGCAAGAGTATAAAGACGCTTTCATCCGCTTTGTAACTCTGGAAATCCTTGAAAGCAACAAACAACTTTTTGAAGGTTTAAGCCCCCAGATCTTGGAAGGAGAAAAGAAACCTGAAGGGCCCGCTTTTGCTCTCGATCTCACCATATCCCATGGCTCCAAAAATGTTTTTGCAAGAATTCTCGTCTCTTCCGACTTGCAAAGATCTTGGAAAGAAAAGTGCGCTCATCAAGGAGCCTTCTCACCTTACTGGCAAGAAAAAGCAGAAACTATTCCGATCACTCTCCATCTAGAAATTGGTAAAACACGCCTTTCTGCAAAAGAGTGGAAAAAAGTGAAAGAGGGGGATTTCATTCTCCTTGATACATGCACAATTTCTCCCGAAGCTATAGAAAATAGTCAAGTTCTCTTGACGGTGGAAAGCAGGCCCCTTCTCATCGGAGCCATTGAAAAATCGCAGGTACGAATCACGGAAAAACCTTTACTCCACGAGGTAGAAGAAGATATGGACAGAGAAGAAGAAGAGGTCGAAGATTTCGATGAAGAGTTTGAAGAAGAGGACATTGCACCCGAAGTGGAGACGGAATCAGCCTCTACAGAACCAGCACAATCAGAGCCTCCGGTAGAAGCCGACCCTCCAGCCGCTACACTACCTCCTCTGCCAAAAGCTCCCAACGACACTGCTACACAGGTCGCTCCCAAGACAAAAAAACCATTTTCTGTAGAAGATCTCTCCCTTCCCCTGAGCATAGAAGTGGGTAGAGTACACATGTCCGTCAAGCAGCTTATGGAGTTACAACCAGGAAATTTAGTCAACCTAGAAGTCCATCCCGAACAAGGGGTTGATCTTGTGGTCAATGGTAAACTTATTGGAAAAGGGGAACTCCTCCGCTTAGGAGAGACCCTGGGCGTCCGGGTGATCGACCTCTTTACATAAGTTTTTGCAAAACTTAGGCGGGCAAATGACAGAAGAGGAATTCCACAAAAGGGAAACAATGAACGGCCTACCTGCGAGGCCGGAAAAACTCACCCCCGAGCAGCTGCCTGCCAAAATTGGACCCTATCCGATTGAAAGCCTTCTGGAAAAAGGAGGAATGAGTCTTCTTTATCTTGCATGCCATCCAGAAACCAAAGAGCCAATTACAGTAAAAGTCCTCTCCCCCAGGTACTCCCAAGAAACTGAAGTTGTAAAACGGTTTTTGAAGGAAGCAGAGATCATCGCCTTGGCCGACCACCCTAACATCGTCAAACTATATGGACAAGGAACTTGGGAAGGCGGGCTCTACATAGCCATGGAATTTGTCCAGGGAGTTTCCTTAAAAAAGGTCATACAACATAGACCCATGTCTTTAAAAAGGGCGCTAGAGCTAGTTCTTGAAATTTCCTATGCCCTCTGTCACCTCCACACGCACGGCGTAATCCATCGGGATCTAAAACCAGAAAATGTTCTGCTTACAGAAACCGGCCAAGTTAAAGTCATTGATTTTGGAATCGCGCAGCTCTTATCGGAAGCAGCTGAGCTTGCGCCCGAAAAGCGCCCTCGCGTCATTGGTACGCCATTTTATATGAGCCCTGAACAAAGGGATCACCCTGACTCTGTATCTTTCCCCTCCGATATCTACTCCCTTGGAATCATTGCGTACGAACTGATTTTAGGAAGACTCTCGCAGGGGCATCTACACCTCTCTCTCATCCCCAAAGGACTGCAAAAAATCTTATCTAAAGCGCTACAAGAAAATGTCGACGCTAGGTACCAAGATATTGTAGAGTTCATTTCCGACATTACTAGCTACCTCGGATCCCCTCTCCTTACTAAAGAAAGGAAGGGTGGAAATTTTCTAGGTGAAATCACCGAAACCCTAGAAGCTGCCGTTTTATCTTTTTTTCCAAAAATCCCTCCTGAGCTGCCTTATCTAGAGATAGGAATTACCCATCATAAAGGTCTTTTAGAATCATGTATCTACTGTGACTTTCTCGGACTAGGAGCTGGTTCCTACTGCCTGATTCTTGCAGAACCCTTCGAGAAAGGAGTTCTCAGTGTAATGCACCTCTCAACCTTACGTGGCATGGTGCACGCCCTTTACAAAAAAGCAAGAGGACCAAAGGAGCTTGCCTTAGAACTCTCTAACTTGCTACACCAAAGCCCTTTTTATCAAAAATTTTCTTTTCAATGCCTCTATCTCAAACCACAAGAAAATCAATACTTCTCTCTCTCCTGCGGCAGTGACGCGCTCTTTTACTATCCGGAAGGGGGTCAAGAAGCTAGCCTCCACTCAGAAAGCAACCCTTTTCTTGGGGAAAAAGAGACTATCCTAAGTGAGGCAAAAGTACTCACATGGAAGACGGGAGATCTCCTTCTTCTTACGATGCAAGACCCCACAAAGAATAAAGAAAGAGCCCTCCTTGTGAACAAGGAGATCAAAACAATGCTCTCCACAACAAGACATTTGCCAGCGCAAAAGCAAGCTGAAATTCTCTTTCGCAGGGTTCGGACTGCCTTCCCCAGTGATATTGAAGACCACTCTCTTACGATTGTATGCCTAAAACGCCTTTGATCTATACACAAATGAATTGGAAAGTTGGTAATATGCCAAGGAGGCGCCCTCAATTTTTGCAAGCGGTAGAGGCGTCGAAGCAGCTCTGGTTAAAACCAGAGCGATGCAGACGGGCAAAAATTGAGGGATTGTCCGACGCAGGCAGAAACAAACTTTCCAATTCATTTGTATATATATACACCAAAGGAACAGGAAATCACTTCGTGCAAAGGCGCTGACAAGAGCATGAAAACCAATTCTTTATTCTCGATGTAGGCAAAAAAACATGTTTCAAAAAGAGAAGAGACATACCAAATAACTTTTCTCTGGAAATTTAATAGAATCTTTAGTAAAACTTAGTCTTATACTTAAGTGTTTTTTTTTCATGACGTTACGGAATTCGGCACATCAGACTCTTATCTTGCTTACCGCGCTTTTTCTCGTGATTGCATACGCACATGGAAAGGCAGAATTAGACCCCAGTCATCTTACCGATTCCCTCCTTACAAACGAATCTGCTTATCCTAAAGACACAACGTCGGGGACCTATCCGAAAAACTTCGATAACCCACTTCTGGAAGGGGATGCAGACAGCGTGGGAAGCACATCCAACGCCAAAAGAAAAAAGGGATCGCTTGCTCCTGCTGCTTCAAACTCGAGTAAAATAGGGCCAAGAATAACCACAACCGAACCTTCAGAAAGTGAAGCAAACCTACACGAAAATGCCACAAAAGAACCCCCGCTGCGAGGACCATCGGCAAGAGAAGCTTCTACTAAAGCTTCTGCCGTAAGATCTGAAGATAAAAGAAAATTCCAAGAGGCTTTTCCCGAGTTCACCCCTCTCCAAAAAGAAAAAGAAACAGAAAAAAAACCAAAAGAAACACCACTCAAAGGAAAAATTTCTTCTTCCATCATCGAAGTCAAGCATGAAGAAAAACCCCATCTCCTCTCCGACACCGATACGCTGCTCATCAACTTTCGCAACATCAACATCGTCGAGCTCATCAACTTCATCAGCCGCCAGTCAGGAAAAAATTTCGTTTTCGATGAGGATGAACTCAATTTCAAAGTCACAATCATCTCCGAAGAGCCCACGACAATCCGCGATGTACTGACTACTCTTATGCAAGTACTCCAAATCCGTGGTCTTTCCATGATCGAAGAGGATAACAATATCATCATCCACGCAAACCCTAACGTCCACAGCCCTGCTAAGGTGATTACAGATCAGACCAAAGACTTAAACCGCGATGATGCGCAGATCATAACAAGGGTATTCCAACTCAGCTCCATCATGGATCCAGTGAAATTAGCAGACGTCATCCGCCCCCTTGTTTCCCCTCAGGCTATTGTAGAACCAATTGAGAAATCAAATCACTTAATTGTCACTGACCTCAATGCCAATATTAAAAAGATCACCAAGATTATCAAAGCGATTGACTCTCCCCAAAACAATTTTACGATCGCACAATACACCGCAAAACAAGCGCTCATTGGCAACCTCGTTGTCTTAGCCGAAAAAATCTTAGCGCCCATCGCGCAAGACAAAACCCTCCTTTTAGTGCCAAAAGTCAGCTCGAACAAAGCGTTTATTGTCTCCAATCCAGCTCTTGTCGAGCAAGCTCTCACAGTCTTAAAAGAGCTCGATGTTGCCGATTCAAAAGAAGAGATTACCTCCCTTGGCAACTTAAGAAAAAAACTGGAAGAAGCAGAGAGAGCCCGCAATCTTGAAGAAGTGTATGTGAGAGATCCAAAAACGGGAAAACTTGTCAAAAAACTACGTAAAAGATCAGACGCCCCGGAAGATGAAAAAACATCTGCTGACAAGATGCAATTCTTCCTCCACAGGCTCCAATACCGAACTGGTAAAGAGATTGCAGATGCACTCCAGAAAGTTGCTGAAACCATGCAAACAACAGAAGGAGCGAGCAACGATCTTGCCAATGCGATCAACACCGTCCAGTGGATTGAGACAACCAATACCCTCATTTTTAGTGGGACAGTTTCTGCCCTTCGGAAGATCCAGCAGCTGATTAAAGAAATTGACTCTCCCGTTAAGCAAGTCTTTATTGAAGTGCTCATGCTCGATACCACCATTACAGACGCCTTGAGTTACGGCGTTGAGTGGGGTTCCCGCTTTGACCAAACCCATGCTGCTGGAGAGCAAGTTTTTGTCTCTGCAAACAACAGAGAAGACCCTGTAAATTCCTTATCGACAGCCACTGTTACCCCCAGGAATAACTTTGCAAAAGGTTTTGAACTAGGCGTTATTGGACGCACGATCATTAAAGGCACGACACAATTTGCAAACCTTGCAGCTATTGTAAAAGCCTCTCATGAAGATAAAGTAAGCCGAGTACTTCACAATCCAAAGATCATTGTAGAAGACAATAAGATGGCAACCTTTTTTGCGGGGGAAAATACAGCCTTTAGAACAAACGCTATCACAAACCAAGTCGGAAACTTTGTCACCTCAAACTATGAATTTAGAGACATTGGTACCACGCTGAAAGTAACCCCTCACATAAGTAACAACAACTTGATCACCCTCGATATCGACCAAGAATTCTCCCAAACAGCTACAATCCAGCAAGGGGGCGTATCAGGAACAGTTACAAACGCAGCCAACGGAAGCCTTGCGGACGCAGGGCCTACTACTGTAAAATCCACAGCCAAAACCACAATCCACGTGCCTAATAACTACTTTGTTGTCCTGAGTGGATACGTGCGTGACGAGCTAGATGAAGACCGCAACCAAATCCCTTGCCTTGGTGGCATCCCCGTTGCAGGTGCGGCATTTAGCCAAAAGACAAGGCAAAAAAGCTCCCGCGTTGTGCTCATGTTCATCCGTCCTCATATCGTAGAAACAGAAGAGGAAATCGACTACACAACAAAGAGACAGCAAGACATCTATAATGACTTCACCGATAATGGAGACCGCTGGCATCTCGAGGTTGAAGAAGCTCTTGACTGGATGAACATTGATAAAAATATCCATAAACCTAAGACATATCACGGCTCGCCAAGACAGAGCCCTTGCGATAAAGGCGCCTGTCCAGGCCCCTGCGACACGAAAGAACGTACCTGGTAAAAGGATGCTTTGATTATACCAAATGTGTGGATGAGGCGACTTTCTCTCTTTGCCCTAGCCGCTTTTGTGCTGACAGGGTGTCATCCCAAGACAGATGTTCTAGAACCGTGCATCTACTACTCCATTCCCGAAAGCTATCTTGAAAGGCTCCCTTCTGCCTTCCCACCCCTCTCCTTAGAGGAACGAGAGCAAGCATTTGGGCAAGAAATTCTTTGCGGAGATTCTTTTGCAAGAGAAAAAGATCTTTATCGTGCTATTACTGCGTATAAACGGGCTCTTGTCTTCCTGCCCGAGTGCCGAGTGGAAAGAAGAGATGAGACTGTCTACAAGATCATCTTAGCCTACTATATAGGGGGCAAATATCAGTCTGCTATCGAAACGTTTGAAGCAAGTCCTCTTGTGAACATGAAGAGTAGTTTCCCCGCCTTTACCAATCTTTTGCTCATCTTGTACGAGTCGTATCATTCTTTAGGGTACTGTGACCGGGCAGATAAAGCGTTTTCCTTTATTGAAAAATACTCCCCCGATACTGCTGAAGATTTGCGAGTAGGAGCGCTGATCCAAGAAGGAAATAGTGCACACATCCCAGAAACCTACCCAAAAATGCAAAAGATCATGCAGTGCTACTGTGATCATGCGCTTTCCCCTAGAAAGGCCCAGATTTTCAATGCCCTGCTCCCTGGATCGGGGTATCTTTATGTCGGCCAGAAGCAATCCGCTCTTACTTCGTTTGTTATCAACGCTCTTTTCATCACTGCCGCCTATACCTTCTTTGAAAGGGACTACATTGCCGCAGGCGCCATCACTACAAGCTTAGAATTAGGATGGTACTTTGGAGGCATTAACGGGGCAGGTCTTGCAGCAAAAGAGTACAACGAAAGACTTTACAACTCACTTGGCAAGGAGGCGATGTTGCAAGGACGCCTCTTCCCTGCCTTGATGTTCACAACAGCCTTTTAAGTTCACTCAACAATATACACAAATGAACTGGAAAGTTTGTTTCTGCCTGCGTCGGACAATCCTTCAATTTTGTATAGGACCAACTTTCCAATTCATTTGTGTATACAAAATTTAAGATCGGGTTAAGATTTTTGCTTCTCTGCTTAAAATCTGATAAAATGATGGGCCTTTAAATAAGGTAAAGTCATGACAGCTCATAATTTAAAACTATTTTTAAACGCTGAAATGCCGCAAGGCAACATTCTCATCCGCGTTGGTGACCTCTGCCTCACGGGGTTTAGGTACTTAGGGCGTGGGATTATCATCGTAAAAACAGACAAGGGAATCACCTGTCAAACATCCCATAAGTTGCCCGAAAACCCACTGCTTACTCTGGTCAAGCTCATTACCGCCCTCGTATCGCTGCCTCTTGTTTCGGTAGGATGTATATTTAAAGCTATTGGTTATCTGGATAACGATGTCTATGACGCCCACATGCTTGCAAAAGAGCAACTCCTGGAACGTAAAGAAATCAATTTTAAAATCTCATCATCACAGAATGTCGAAAAAAATCTAAAGAAAAACCAAAAAATGGCAACAAGTAGTATGCCTGGCTGCATGTCTCGTCTCTTCTCATTCGTGATCCAAAGATTCCCAGCCCTTACCCTCCACAAAATCGGAGAAAATGCCAAGATTCTTGACAGAGGGGTAAAAACAAAAAGCCTCAGAGTGGGAACAAGGACTGCCCATATCGCCTCGTTCCAGGGAAGACGTGACTCCATGCAAGATGCGCACCTGGCTACAAGTACCACGATTCTCTACGAAAATACACGCCACCCTGTCAGCATCTTTGGTGTATTTGATGGACATGGTGGAAAAGGTGCAGCCCAGTATCTTAAGAGTCATTTTGCAACCACGTTTGCACGCTCATTTTCCCACATTGCAAAAGATGCAGACCTGCTCCACTTTTCTTCAGAAGACAAAAGGCGCAACTGGATCATGACAAACGCACTCCAACACACCTTTGCCAGTTTGCAAGAAGATTGGAAAAACATGTTCCGCATGGATCCTTCTGGCTCAACAGCTTCGGTAGCTCTCATCTTTGAGAACAAACTCTATGTGGCTAACATCGGCGACTCAAAGGTTGTGCTAAGCGATAATGGACATACGCGCCCGATGACAGACGACCAGTCCCCGAAAGGAAGATATAAACGCAGAGTAGAAAAACGAGGAGGTACCATTGTTAACGGAAAACCACCCCGCGTGGAGGGGATGTTGGCTGTGGCTGGAGCCTTTGGTGATGTTTTTATCAGGGGCATAGCGCTTAAAGTAGATGTTACTTCCTACGACCTTCGGAAGTTAGCAGAGGGGGGGAAAAACTTCCTTATCGTAGGCTCTGACGGCCTTTGGGATGTCACAACCCCACGGAGAGCCGTAGACTACGTCTCCTCCATGCACGATCTTACAAGGTCTGGAGATCATCTGGTCCGCTATGCCTACAATGAAGGGAGCACAGATAATATTTCGGCACTTTGCGTGACTTTGTAAGCAAGATTTGGTATAAGAGGTGTATGAGGTTATTTTTTCTTCTACTCTTCCCCATGTATCTTTGCGCTGATCCCTTCGGCAAAGACGCTGATCTTGTAAAGAATCCTTGTTGTATCTACTCCGTGGATTCTAAAGAACCCATCCAAAGTCCCCTCGCCTTGGTTGGAAATACTCTTATTTCTTTCCATCAGAATGTCATATCCCCGGCTGATGGACCTAGGAGTCATTTCAAACCAAGCAGCTCCGAATATACGAAACAAGCCATTGTCAAATACGGCTTTTTTCTTGGAGTTCCCCTGGGTTGTGACCGTCTGATGCGTGAAAACAGTGATCCTTGGATCTACGATACGGTGAAGGGCGAATACGGCACCACCTTCAAATTCAATCCCGTAAAATAATTTTTAAATTAACGTTTTCGTGGCTCTGAACATTTCAGCAGATATTCATTGTGGCCTGGGCCATGAAAAAAAAACTCAATCTGGTGAAAAGTGCGTACCATTAGCTCGGGAACACTTGCTTGGCCTCTATGATACTGATTGTCGGCATAACCAATGATAATGCACCCACCCGGTTTAATGATAGCGGCCAAGGCCTCAGCAAATGATTCTCTTTCATCGAACGAAATGTTCCACAAAAAGACCGTTGCTAAATCAAATTTCTGATCTGGGAAAGTGGATTGATATTCTTGCAAAGTTAGTTTGATGAGCTGGTGATCTCGCAAGCCTTTAGCTTTTGCTATTGCAAATTCCCTATCATCGGGATCTATACCGATCACTTGGGCGCCAGCCCCTTACATGGCAATCGTATTTTCACCACTTCTGCATCCAATATCAATACACGCTTTTCCTGCGAGAGAAACGTTCATATGCCTTTCTAGATATGAAACAAGCTCAGTGGCCCACCCATCTCTTGGGGACCTTGTTTTCATGGTCTCATACAATGAAACTAATAGTGGTGAAAGAGAAACGTCTTTATTCATTTTTTCACAAATTTTTTAGAGAAACTGTATCACAAAACACATTTTCCTTCAACTTTTACTATAAATTTTAATCAAACCGATTCTTCAAACATGAACGGTATAAACCCAAAAGGACGCGATTCTACTTTGGGTTAACAGAAAGGCTAAGCTGGGCCTTCAGAGACAACCTGAGGTTCTAAAGGAAGTAAAGGACGCTCCTGCTGCTGCTGCGGTTCTGCTGGCGCCACCGCGCCATGGATTAACTCTGAAGCGCGTTTTAGGGCATTTTGCATCGAAAGATAAGGACGCTTCTCATCGTTAATAAAACAATTCTCCTTCCCAATCTCATCAATGATCCCCGCATGAGATAGTACCTCCCAGCTCTGCTCCTGCAAACCGCACGCAATCAGGTGGCGGCCCGAGCTGCGCAAATAATCTGAAAGTTGCCTAAGCGCAAGACAAGCTGTTGCATCGATATCGCGCGCATTTTTCAGGCGTAAGATGACTACTTTCGTACTCGCGTCATCCTCGGTTGTTGATTTTAAGGTGCGCTGGAAAATATCAGCCGCTCCAAAGAAAAGCTCCCCCTGCACGTTGATCACGCGAATTTTCTGCGGCTCTCGCTTATGAGAACTCTCCATCCTGTGGATCTGGCCTGTATCCTCAAATGTACACTCTACAAGATGGGGAACGGCTGCTTTCTTAAGATAAAGGGTAATGGAGATAGCCACACCGATATAAAAAGCGACATCCAGCCCAAAAAAGAGACAGCAAACAAAAGTGGTGAGCATCACGCACGCATCGGAACTTGTTGCCTTCAAGCAGAGCAAAAATGTACGCTTATTTACAATATTTTTTATGTTAGCAAGAAGGATAGCAGCAAGGGCTGCGAGAGGGATCATCTCAACAAACCCCCCAAATAAAAAAACAATCACCCCTACAAAAACAGAATTCCACATCGAAGACAACCTTGTCACAGCCCCCAGATGGAAAAGCATGGAACTTCTCGAAGCGCTTCCAGAATTGGGCAGGGCGCATGTAAAGGCTGAGATCAAGTTTCCGATGCCAAGACCCAAAATCTCTTGGTTTACAGAAAGGCGCTGCCCCGAGCTAGAAGCAATGCTCCTAGCTACTGAAGCCGTCTCCAGCGTGCTGAGCAAAGAAATGGCAAATGCAACGGGAAGAAGCTTACTCAACATGCCATATTGAAAGTATGGCCAACTGAAGGGGAAAGCCGAGAGGTCCATGGTTCCCACATCTGAAACGACTGCCGTCCGGGGGATGCCTACGCCAAAAAAGGTTGGTGCCTCGGCATTCCAACCAAAAAGATAGACAAAACCAACCACAAAAGCAAGCATGACTACGGCAGCAGTTACGGTAGAAATTTTTTTACTCAACGAAACAAGCAACCCAAGACTCATAAAGCCGACAAAGGCTGTTGTCAAATTTACCTGCCTTAAGTGCCCCAGGATATAAACGGCCTGGTCAAAGAGTGAAGAGGGCACTTCTGGATTAGGAATGCCTAAAAATACAAATATTTGGTTGATAGTCAGTGCTGCAGCAGTCCCCATAAGAAAGCCGACAATGACAGGGTCTGAGACAAAGTGGGTCAGCTGTCCTAGTCGGAAAAAAGCAGCTAGTACCTGTATTACCCCGATCAGAAGGCAAATCTGGGTCAATATCTGGAGGGAAAGCACCTCCCTCACCTCAGGACTCACGTCCCGGTAATAGGTAAAAAGAATTTCAGAAATGCCGTATTGAACCAAGATAGCAATCGCAGTACTCGGTCCAATCACTGTATGGCGGGAAGATCCAAAGAGAGCTGCACAAAAAGAAGCAAAGATAGCAGCATAAAGGCCGCAGCTAATCGGCAAGCCGGCCACAAGAGCAAAAGCCATTGCCTGCGGAAGGGTGATGAGCGCTACAGTAAATCCCGACGAGATGTCCCAAAAAAAGGAGCGTAGGGAATACCCCTTAAGATCCTTTTGGATCTCAAAAAAGGAGAGTTCATCGCCTAACTGACCATATGCCATATACTTACTGCTCAAATGACCTAAAAATTGGTTTTTGCATACATAGCCTTATATTATACGAAAATCCCAATTTTTTTATGAAAAATATTTTCCCCCATGCTATACTCTTCCCATGATACAAAAAAAAACTACACTTGCTATCGTTGGGCGCCCGAATGTGGGCAAATCTGCCCTTTTTAACCGCATCTGCCAAAAACGAAAAGCGATTGTCGATGATGAAGAAGGGGTCACCCGAGACAGACTCTATGGCGATGCCGACTTTTATGGCCGCCCCTTCCAAGTGATCGATACGGGTGGCATCCGTCTCTATGGGGATGCCCCCTTTACTGATGAAATCCGCGTACAAGCAGAAATTGCGATTGCTGAAGCAGATACGATCGTTATGGTTGTAGACTCAAGAGTTGGTGTGACCGACCTTGACATTAACCTTGCCCGGATGCTTCTCCGCACAAATAAACCCCTCTGCCTTGCTGTAAACAAGATTGACAGCGAAAAACAAGAGGAAACCCTCCACCAGTTCTATTCGTTAGGGATTGAAAAGATCCTCCCTGTCTCAGCAGCGCAAGGAACGAACATCTCTGAGCTGCTCGAAATGGCCCTCGAAACAATCCCTATCGCCTCCCCTGTTACAGAAGAACAGGGAACATGTATTGCAATCGTAGGTAGACCGAACGTTGGTAAATCTTCCCTTGTCAATGCCCTCCTCAACGAACCAAGGTGCGTTGTCAGCCCCATCCCAGGTACCACACGAGATTCCATTGATATTCCTTTTACCTATGACGAAAAGCACTACATTCTCCTCGATACAGCGGGCATCCGCCGCAAGCACAAAGAACATGAAACAGTCGATAAGTTTGCCTTTATCCGCACAGAAAATGCGATTGAAAACGCCTCCATTTGCCTCCTTATGCTCGATATCTCGGCAGGCATTACGGCACAAGATAAACGCATTGCTAGCTTGATAGAAGAAAAAGGGAAGGGATGCGTTGTACTCTGCAACAAGTGGGATCTTGTAAAGGGAGTGCAGATGGAAGATTGCCTGCGAGGTATTCATAATGAAGCCCCGTTCTTAAAATATTGCCCCAAAATTTTCCTCTCAGCGAAAACAGGGAGAAACCTGCAAGATATCTTTCCGATCGTTCAACAAGTTTTAGCTGAAACAGAAAAACGCATCACAACAGGCCAACTCAATAAAACAATTGAAAAGGCAATCCAGAAGAGCCATCCACCTATGATTCAAGGCAAGAGGCTTCGCATCTATTATACAACACAAGTAAACAGCCTCCCACCCACGTTTGTTCTCTTTGTGAACTATCCTCACTTGATGCAGGGGTCATATATGCGCTACCTGTTAAACCAGCTACGTGAAGAGTATAGTTTTACTGGCCTACCCATCCAGATGTTCATGAAGGGCAAATCCTCTGTCAACCCCTATGACCCCAAAGATGTTACACACAAATAATCTCGGCCCCTAAAGTGTGGGGGTTGAAAGGAGCTGGAGGAGTTCTTCCCTGTCAAAGCGCTTGATAAAGCGGTGATCGTCTGCCCCAATCACTTCTTCCATGAGCTTTCCTTTTTGCTCGATGATCTTATCGATCCTCTCCTCAAATGTACCCTTCGTCACAAGTTTAAAAACTTCAACCCCTCGCATCTGACCAATTCGATGCACTCGGTCTGTAGCCTGACTCTCCCTTGCCTTATTCCACCACCTGTCGTAGTGGATAACAACAGAGGCTGCCGTGAGATCAACGCCTAAACCTGCAGCTTGGAGAGATGCCACAAATACCTCGCAATCAGGATCGCCATTAAAACGTTTAATCTCTTCCCCCCGCCGCTGCGTAGCACCGCGGATCGATGCATAGCCAACGCCGTTTTCTTGCAAGTAGAGTTCAAAAATGTCAAGCATATGAAGATACTGAGAGAAAACCACCACTTTCTGTCCACTCTCTCTGGCCTCGCTCAAAAGCTCTACAAAAAGATCCCATTTCCCTGACTCATATTGTTTGTACTCCTCTGGCCTCTTCAAAAACACGGCAGGATGGTCGCAAATCTGCTTGAGATGAGAAAGAATCGCAAAAACATGCACATAAGGAATGGGGCTCTCTTCTTTTCTGAGTGTGCTCAAAACATTCTCTCTCTCTTGTGCAAGGGTGGCGATATAAAGTTCTCTTTGCATGGCCGACAAGCCGCAGTGCGCCACCTCTTCTACTTTAGGAGGTAATTCTGTGAGTACTGTTTCCTTTTTCCTGCGGAGAATGAAAGGGCGGATCAATTTAGATAAAAGCTCTTTTCTTTTCTCATCCCCTCGCTTTTCAATAGGAGTTAAGAAAAACTCGCGGTACTCTGCTTCCTGCGGAAAGTAGGTAGGTACGATTAGATCAAAGAGCGATTTCAACTCCCTCAATCTATTCTCAATCGGCGTGCCTGTGAGTCCAAGACGAAATTCTGCTTTGATGGCAGCAAGACATCCGTGGACAATACTCGATTCATTTTTTGCAATCTGAAGCTCATCAAAGATTGCAACCTCGAACGGAATTTGTTTCAATTCCTCAATTTCACTACGCAGAGTCCCGTACGATGTGAGCAAAACATCACAGTCGGTTGAGAGCGAACGGAGCCTTCCGTGATACGTCAGGACCGTAAATGAGGGAAGGTACTGCTGCAACTTATCTTGCCAATGATAAAGTACAGAGGTGGGGCAAACCACCAAAAAGCAGGGCCGCTTCCCCTCTTTAGCATAATGCTTCACAGAGGCCAAGAGACCCATTGCCTGATGTGTCTTCCCAAGACCCATGTCGTCACACAAAAGGGCGGATAGCTTGTGTTCATAAAGCGACCAAAGCCATGAAAGCCCTACGAGCTGGTAAGGGCGCAACTGACTGACGAGGGCTCCATGCTCTACAGGACGCTCTAACCGTGGAGAAAAAGGGATGTTTTCAAATACAGAAAGACGCATTCTCTCAAGGGCTGTAAAGGACAAAAGCCCCCCCTCCCCCTTCACTACCTTTTGCTTTCGCAGCCAATAAAAACGGTCTTGTCTCAGATCGATTCTCCCTGCAGGAGAGCAGAAAAACTTTTTACCCTTAGCGGACGCTTCCATCAAGTCAGAGACATCTACGCTTCCCTTTTCTGTATCGTAACGCAGTTTGAGATCCCCACCACTTTCTTCCACGACCTTAAGCTTCAATTGTGAAGAGGCGTCTAGATGGGGATCAACATAAAAAGCAAAGGGCAATAAATGAGGCAATTCAGAAATAAAAAAGTGATCTTGCTGTGCCGGAGGAACGATACGCACTTCTCTAAATGCCTGCGGCACCTTAGAAAGTATAGGCAAGGGCGCAAACCCTTTTCCAGAAAGATAGACAAACTCATCAAAAAAGAACAGATCCTTTTTATCATACTCAGATCCAATTTCATACTGCGGAGTAACGCAAATATTTTTTCCTTCCATTTCAATGTTGAGCCCTGCTCTTTTTACAGGATGTTCCTTTGTAAAGAATCCTTCAACGTAGGAAAGCTCTTTTTCATACATCCTCAAAAACAAGGACACCTGGGCTCTTGGAACCTTAGCATCGATAGGAAAGGGAAACAAATTGTCTCCTTTTCCTTTTGCGAAAAATCCCACCTTATCTACATAAATAAAGGGTCCAAAATCATGCGTCTTTCCCTCTGTTTTGGGGATCTCTACCTTGGAGGTAAAGCTAAGCGTCCCATCTCCATCTACCTTGTAAGAGAGAGTCGATTCAATATGGGTAAGGTGGCAGACAAAACCCTCTTGTTTTTGCAAGAAAGCGCGATTTTGAAAAACAAATGTGGACAGCTCGTTGCTCGGGATTACCATCTCATCTTCTGGGAAGAGGACATGCTCCAAAGGGTAAAATCCCTTTCCCTCCAGATAGGCAAAGTCTCCAAAAAAATGGGAATTTTGAGCCTGTAAATCTCCTTGCTCAAATAAGTAGGCGCTCATGTGCAAATTCCACTTGCGATCAAAGAACAGAAAATAAGAAAGGGACACAGGAGAGAAGTGAAACATCTTTTTAGAAAAGTGGGGTTCTAAAAGGGCGGTATATTTTCTAAGCAAGCCAGAAACTTCCCTCCCTTGATACTCCCTTTTCCAAACCTTTTTTTCCTTTTCTTTTAAGAAAAATCCCTTGCCATAGAGAAATAGGTAGTTGCCCACGTGTATGGCCTTCTTAAGCTCCTCATCGCTTGGACGAAGGGCTTCTTCCGCTTCTACAAGAAAAAAACCTGCTTCCTTGTCAAAAGTCGCTGACTTAAATGACAAGGTCGTTTGTCCCTCTACATATAGGTGAGTTTTTAAACCAGAAAAAGAAGGAATCAAACGTGCAAGGAGAGTTTCATCCATGGGAAGATGTAGGGTTATATCATCAAAGTCTGCCTGCACAGCTGTCGGCAAACCACGCTCATCTTCCATGAAGGATACCGCACGGAGCCTTCCGCCCTCTTGCAAAAGCATGAGCCACTTCGCAAGGTCAGACCAAAACGAAAGTTCAAACCGAAGCGAAGGACTAGGCCTACCGGCCCTCCACTGCTCAATCTCCTCTTCCGAAAGACCTGAAAACTTGAGGGAAGTCTCCTCCGTCTGTGTTCTTCCCATGTGAAGAAGCTTTTTCACCATCTCCTTACCATCTAAAGTCTTAGAACAGAGAGAAAGACCCGGAGCGCTCTTACAAAAATACACTCCTTCCTCCTTCTTCTCAGTTACCTCCAAAGTATCCCCGGTTTCTTCGAAAAGAGCGCAAAAATAAAGGTTCCAAAAACTTTCCGCATAACGGATATGAAGAGGGGGCTCATTGCCTTTCGTGATGGCAAAAAACGCAGCTGCTAGGTGCAAGCACCCTGAATCCGCTTCGCAAGAGCAAAAAAAATCTTTAACTCTCTCTCCTTCAGCAAACTGCATAAAAGCCCAGTAACGACACTGGTCGTGTGGGTCTTCAACTTCCACTTGGTATGTGGCAGAGGAGAATTCAATGTCCTTTACTCCCCCTTCGAGGAGAAGCTTTTTTGCCTCGGATCGCCATTTTGTAACAAAAGATGGAATGCGCATATAACCTAGATTGTAGCAGGTCTTGCCTTTTCTATCTCTCTTCTACGAAGCGTGCAGCCTTATGAGGGCAAGCGTGATTAAAACTCCAAGGATTCTAAGGAAGATGGAGGAGGGTGCCTGCGCGCAGGGTATTCGTAGCTAAATTGTTCCTCTTCTTCAAAAGCTCAACATCCACATGGATCATACGCGCAATGCCCCATAGCGTATCTCCGTTTTGCACAACGTACACCTTGTCCTCCTTCGGAGTCTCTTCCAACTTTACCTTCTTCCTAGATCCCATCTCGGCCATCGAATTCTGCTGCGAAAACTGCGCTAGAGCTGCGATATGGTTCATATCTTGAGGAACAGGTTTGCCTGAAAACTCATAAAGCTTTCTGGCTGCAAGATGCCACACTACATCACTGCGAGGGCTCTTTAAAAGATCGAGCGCAAATCTCGAATACTCCTCTGTATACTCATCCATGAGCACCAAGATGGAGATCACATGGCGATCGTCCAGCTTCTTTTGTGCAAACTCATATTCCATTTTAACAAGCAGGTAGGCTGCTGTCTTGCTCCTATGTTCTAAGTAGTCAAGAAGAAGCGTCCTAAGAACCTGCTTTGAGTAGTCAGGTTTTAACTTCTGCTTTGCATAAAAGTGTGCAATCTCCTCATATGTGCCCTCAAGCAACATTTTTACAAGGTCTTGGGGAGAGGCACCTGTCGCTGTATGTTGTAAAAGCTGCTCAAAAGCAATGCATTCCGGTGTATGCAGAAATGCCTCTAGAAGCCCTTCTTGGGTCCCCCCTTTTTTTAGACGTTCAAAGAGCCCTTTGGCTGTGAAGGGAAACTTCTCTGTCTCGGCAAAATAGATGATCTTTGCATATTGTTCATCCTGCAGGCCGGGGAAAACGACAAGTGCTTCTTTCCCCTGGAGAGTGATCGTTCTTTTTTGCATCTGTTCCATTTTTACAGAAAGAGCGCGCTGCAAATCAAAATCATGAAAATTGACAAGGCAGGCTAGGCTTAAATCCCTTTGGGAATATCCATCCTCAACAAGGCGTGGGGCATGGAGCTTGGCGACTAATTGCTCGAACGGGAGCCCGGCATAATACTGTATCACCTCTTCATTGCTTTTCTCATCGGCAAAAAAAGACTCCTCTGTCAGCCAAAAGGGGGTCACTTGGTACAGTGCGTAGGGATACCACTCCTTGAAAGCCCAAAAAGAAAGGGTGCCAAGCAGTACAATGTTGAGTGCACCGCTAAAAAGAAGCGCACGGATCAAAAGTTCTGTTTGTGCTGATGCTCCCTTGCGAAACATTACGTAAGCCTCTCTTTCAGCTTGTGAAGCTCTTCTCGGATTCCGACGGGTAGCTTATCACCAAAAAGGGTAAAGTATTGCTCTAGCTGTCTTACCTCTATCTTCCAGCTTTCTTTGTCGATATGAGTCAGTTCATGCAAGGCATCGGGTGCAAGCGAAAGATCCGAAATGTCAAGATCCCCCTCTTCAGGTAGATAGCCGATAGCTGTTTTTTGAGCTCTTCTTGTGCCATCAATGCGCTCAAAACACCACTTGATCACACGGATATTATCCCCAAACCCAGGCCATAGGAAAGAGCCGTCTGGCCCCTTGCGAAACCAATTCACAAAGAAAATGTGAGGCAGTTTCTGAGGGCTACTCATTTGTCCCATACGAAGCCAGTGGCCAAAGTAATCTCCCATATGGTAGCCACAAAAGGGAAGCATTGCAAATGGATCATGCCGAAGACGCCCTACTTCTCCAGCAGCTGCTGCTGTTGTCTCAGAGGAAACAGTCGCCCCTAAAAAAGTGCCATGCTGCCAAGAAAAGGACTCCATGACAAGCGGCACAACACTACTTCTCCTTCCGCCAAAGATAATGCCTGAAATGGGAACGCCTTCTGGCGTTTCAAAATCAGGGTCGATGGAAGGACACTGGCTTGCTCTCGTTGTAAAACGGGAGTTTGGGTGCGCTGCCTTTTTGGAGGACCCCTCCTGCCACTCTTCTCCAAGCCAACTAACCAAATGTTGAGGAGGCGGCGCCGTCATCTTCTCCCACCACACATCCCCCTCATCTGTCAGGGCAACGTTTGTAAAGATCGTGTCTCTACGGATCGAATCCATTGCTTTCGGATTGGATGCGTAGGAGGTGCCTGGAGCCACACCAAAAAAGCCTGATTCTGGGTTGATCGCATAGAGACGACCATCTTTGCCAAAACGCATCCAGGCAATGTCATCCCCTACAGTCTCTACCTTCCATCCTGGAATCGTAGAAGAGAGCATCGCTAAGTTTGTCTTCCCGCATGAGCTCGGAAAGGCAGCCGCAAAGTACTTTTTCTCACCCGCTGGACTTGTAACTCCCATAATGAGCATGTGCTCGGCTAGCCACCCCTCATCACGTCCTTGAACAGAGGCAATACGAAGCGCAAAACATTTTTTGCCAAGGAGTGCATTACCCCCATAGCCACTGCCGAAGGAATAGATCAGCCTTTCCTCTGGAAAGTGCACGACATGCGTCTTTTCCGGATTGCAAGGCCAAGGAACATCTTGTTCTCCAGGCAGAAGCGGCACACCTACAGAATGCAAACCAAGGACTACCTCTTCTTCTAGGCGGGGAAGAACGCAGCGCCCAAGCCTTGTCATAAGGTGCATATTGCACACAACATAGGGTGAATCGGTGAGCTCGATGCCTACTTTAGAAAGAGGAGAGGAAAGAGGTCCCATGCAATAGGGAATAATGTAGAGGGTTCGCCCTTGCATGCAGCCTTCAAAAAAGGCCTGCATCGTGCTTTTCATAAGCGATGGCTCTCTCCAATGATTGGTAGGGCCAGCATCTTCTTTACGCTTAGAACAGATAAAGGTCCTCTCTTCTATGCGAGCGACATCTCTTGGATCTGACCGAGCAAGAAAACTATGAGGACGCAGCTTCTCATTCAACCGAATCCAGGTCTTTGATGCTATAAGCTTTTCTGCAAGCGCTTCAAACTCTTCTCTAGATCCATTGCAAAGATAGACAGAATCTGGCTTGCAACGCCTTATCTCCGTATCTATCCAGTCGCTTACCTTTTCATTTTTAATGGCTTGCGAAAGGACGGGGTTCATCTTGCATAAACCCCTCTAGACTTCTTGAACTTATCAAGATGGTCTAAAGCTTTTCCCGTTCCCATGCACACAGCCAGAAGCGGGTTTGGCGCAATGATGACAGGAAGACCGGTCTCTTTGATCAGCGCTTTATCTAGCCCTTTAATGAGCGCACCGCCCCCTGCAATCACCATGCCCCGCTCAACAAGATCTGCAGCCAGTTCAGGAGGACATTTTTCAAGGGTAAGCTTTACACTTTCGATAATCTGTTGGATGGGCTCTGCCAAGCATTCTCGGATTTCTACCGAGTTGATTCTCTTGGTGATCGGAAGGCCTGCGACCTGGTCACGACCACGAACTTCCATTTCAAGCTCGCTATCCCCCAAGGGGTAGGCAGACCCGATGGTCATTTTTATCTCTTCAGCTGTTCTCGGTCCGATCATGAGGTTATAGGTACGTCTCATGTAGTTGATGATGCACTCATCGCACTCATCACCTGCAATCCTAAGCGACCTAGATTCTACGATACCCCCAAGAGAAATGATGGCAATTTCTGTTGTACCGCCGCCAATATCAATGATCATGCTCGCAGCTGGCTCATGCACAGGCAAATCAACCCCAATAGCGGCAGCCATTGGCTCTTCAATCAAGATCACTTCCTGTGCTCCTGCATGCAAGGCTGAATCTTCAACAGCTCGTCTCTCTACACCTGTAATCCCTGAAGGAACGGCAATCAAAATCTTTGGCCTAAAAAGGCTCCTGGCAGGAGTTACACGTTTGATGAGGTGCTTGAGCATCCCTTCTGTAATCTCAAAGTCGGCGATCACCCCGTCTTTCATGGGACGGACAGCGTGGATCTTGCGGGGCGTTTTACCAAGCATGGCCTTGGCTTTATGACCGACTTCGAGCACTTCATTCGTTGTTGAGTCGACGGCTACGACAGAGGGTTCAGCTAAGACAATCCCTTTGCCGCGCACGAAGATGAGCGTGTTCGCAGTACCAAGGTCAATCCCGATATCGTGGGAAAATACGCCTCTAAATCGATCAGCTTGCCCGAAATAAGCTCGCGATAGGGAACGAAAAAGCGCTTTAGCGCCCCTCTTAAACTGTTGTTTCATGTGTACACCTTAAGGAAAAGCCAACTTTGGGTCGTTGCTGACGATTAAACCCGTTTTTCTCTAAATAGTCGAGCAAAAAAATTGCCCTACTCTCCATTTCGGTAGAGAAAACGACCTGCTACAACTCTACCTCAGGGTTAAATTTAAAACCATCGGCAGGGAGGTCAAACTTCAATTCGGTCAAGATTTCTTTAACTTGATCCTCCCCGAGCTCCTCTGCTAAAGCTCGGCAAGCCTCCTGCGCATTAACAAGCCTCTGCGAACCCATCCCGCTATTCCAATTCAGATAAAAAGATTGTGGTTTGTCTTTTGGTAGCCCCTCTTCAATAGTTCTAACCTGTGTAAGAAGAGTATGGCTTCTTATGCGAGTCGCATCTTTATATATCAGGCTCAAGCCCCTCTCAAAACTGCCATTTTTATAAAGACGAAGCAATTCAACAGATGTAAGATCATTGGAAGATTCTTCTTTAGGAAGACTTTCCTCGCCACTTTTAAGAAGATCAACCCGTTCCAGCAGTATATCAAACTGTCTAATCACCATATCCGAACAAACTAAGTTCCCAATAGAAGCTGTCTTTTTATCCTCACCCTCCCCTGCTCTCCTTACATGTTGAGACAAAAGAAGATCTCGCTCTGCTCTAAGCAGCTTTCGCATGGACTCCTTATCCACAATTCCTTTATTGCATAGTTCTATATATTTTTCGCATTCTTCTAAGACAGGCTTCATTGCACCCTGAACAGCGTGCATTCTTTTGCCAACAGCTGCTAGTTGCGCAGAAGTTGCGCTCTTTTCAAAGCTCGCCACATCCTTTCTTGAAGCAAGATCTGTCAATAACACTCCTTGCTGTTGCAAGAGCGGACGAGCAAGCGCTGCCCGAGCCTTTTCTAGTGCCTCTCTTGCAACTTTTTGAAACGCAAAACCTTTTGGCTTGATAGACTGCGGAAACTTTCCCCTGACAGTCTTCCAACCAGAAGGAGTTTTGGCTCCCTCTCCCACCTCTTTAACCTCTTCCTGCAATACAACAGTGGCAAGCCGCTTCTCTGAAATAGTAGCGATATCCAAATTCATTTTCTCATAAACCGCATCTAAGAGGGGTTCATACTTTCTTATAATGATTTCTGCACATAGAAGATTTTGAAGCTCACGTTCATTTGGAGAACCGGTATGAACTTTAGATTTTGAGAGCTCTTGCGCTCTTATTGTTTCAATTTCGGTTATGTCACCTATAGATAATACAGGTATTCTATCACCCTGAACATGTTTAAGTTGATTCGCAATGCGTTTTTGCTCCGATGGAACTAGCCTTTCGCTCCTCTTTCTTGCACCTTCCTGAAGCTCTAAAGGTAAAAGTTCTATGACCGAACGAATGATCTCCTTTGCGGCAACAGCATCAGAATCAAAATTTTTCATGCCCTTTACATCTTTTGCCATACTGACTAAGTCACTCAAATATCTCTTGAAATCTCCCTCAGTTGAGTCGTTCTCCTGTTGAGGAAGAGTTAATCCAGCCTCTTGCACCAGTGCTCTTATCTTTTGAATATCGGCATCATAGGCACTATGGAGTTTTACAAGAAGATCCGCACGCAACACTTGTTTTGTCTCCTTAGAACAAAACAAATTTTTAAAGAAAGAAGAAACCGCGTTCCAGGTTCCCTGTTTTTCAACAATCTCTCCCGTAGTAGGATCGACCTTCAAATTGAAAAGATTCTTCCCCTCTATTTGGCTTGCCGCCGAGTCATACCTTGTTGAAAGATCATATAGTGAGCCCATGTTTTCCATAAAACCTCCCCGCCTCACTTATTATACACTTTTTTTTAATTCATACGACTACAAACCTTGAAGCCCGGCTTAAGAATTTTAACTGGTCTGATAACGTCAAAACTCATGTTTGTAAGAGTTCGAGCACCTCTTCCCAGGTGAGCTTCGAAATGGCCTCTTCATCAGAGCTGACCACCTTGCGCACAAGACCTCTCTTTCTATCTTGGAGCTGAACGATCTTCTCTTCGATCGTACCCAAAGTAACAAGCTTATAGGAAGAGACGTTTTTCTTCTGCCCAATACGATGCACACGGTCGGTTGCTTGATTTTCGACGGCGGGGTTCCACCACATGTCGTAGTGAATTACGCTGTCTGCTCCTGTAAGGTTTAGGCCAGCACCACCTGCTTTTAAAGAAACTAGGAAGAATGGGATTTTCGGATTTTCGTTAAACTCTTTGACAATCTCCAAACGATTCTTAGAAGAACCGTCAAGATAGCTAAGAGGAATGCCTCTTTGCTCAAGATCATCTTTTAGAATTTTGAGCATCCTTGTGTATTGGCTAAAGATGACCGTTTTATGATTTCCTTCCATCAAAGTCTGCAAAAGTTCCATCATAAGTTCATATTTTGCAGAATCGCCCGGCTCAGCTTTTTCTTTAGCAAAAATGGCTGGATGGCAGCAGATTTGCTTGAGGCGGGTAAGAGTTGCCAAAATATGGATCTGAATTTTATCAAAGCCCTCTTTCTTAACAAGCTCTGAAAGCTCTTGCCTTGCAGAATCTGCATACGAGCGGTAAAGCTCTTTTTGCGAATCGCTAAGATGGCAATGGTACACAAGCTCTGACACGGGCGGAAGCTCTGCAAGAACATCTGACTTCATGCGGCGCAAGATAAAGGGAGAAACCTTCTTCTTGAGAGTCTCAATCGGATTCTCTTCCCCTGCCTTACTGCTGCGAATGTACTTTTCAATAAACCTGTCGTAGCTACTCAGAAGCCCGGGCATAAGAAAGTCAAAAAGGCTCCATAGTTCATCAAGAGAGTTTTCAATGGGGGTACCCGTAAGAATAAGCTTATGAGCCGCAACAAGCATCTTAACCGACTTAGCGTTCCTAGTCCCTCGGTTTTTAATGTGCTGCGCTTCGTCAAGAAGAGCATACCCAAAGTGGATGGTCTTGTAAAAATCGATATCTTTCTGCACAAGGCTATAAGAGGTGATGATCACATCGTAATCATCCAAGGAGCCCTGGAGCTTCTTTCTCTGGGTAGGTGTTCCGTCAATTACAATCACGGATAGTTTTGGGTTAAACTTTGCAAACTCTTCTTGCCAGTTATAGAGAAGCGAAGTTGGAGCTACGATAATTGATGTGCTCTTAGGATGTAGTTTTTTATACTGAGTAATCGACGTGATCGCCTGTACTGTCTTACCAAGACCCATGTCATCGGCAAGAATACCATTCAAGTGCATTTTACGGAGCCTGTCAAGCCAGTGAACTCCCTCCTCTTGGTAATTGCGCAAAGTGGCCTTCACATCTTTCGGAATAGGTTCCACTTCCATTGGCTTTAAGCCGAGGATTTGTTTCTGAATCTCTTGCAACTTGTCCGTCATCGAGAAAGTGATCGGGAGATTCTCAAACTGAGAAGCCGTGATACTTGCTAGGCTCCACAGAGGACGCTCTTCAATGTGGTTATCCAAGAGGCCAATACCAAGCTCATCAAAAATTTGCACAACGGGTGCAAGCTTATCCAAATCGAGTACAAGCGTTTTATAATGCTGCACTTGATTCGTTCCCTTACCCTTTGCTGCCTTCTTCTTAGCAAGCTGGATAAATGCCCTGCGAGAAGCAAGACAATCCCAAAGCTGCTCCACAGTCACACCGCGCAGGTCCCCATCAACCTTAAGATCCACCTTATAGCAATCTACCTTATCTGATTCAGAAAGATGCATCGTGAACTTCGTCTGGTCATACACAAACTGATCCAGAAGATTTTCCGGACAGTTGAATTTTACAAGACCCGTATTTTGAGGGATGGTTTCTGTCATAAACTCGACAATTTTCTTGTCATTTTTGACAGAATAGATGCCCTGCTGCGGATCATAAACAAAACCCTGGAACAGGTCTTCTAAAATCTTTTGCTCTTGTGTTAGGTTTCGAGCAAGTACGCCCTCTTCTGTGACAAATTGCATGATCTCTTTTTCAGAAAGGCGGGCAACAGAGGAAGGCACCTTAATCGAATCATAAACGAAGTGAACCGTAGCTTCAAGCTCGCCATCTAGGTAGGCAATGTCGCACTCCACTTGCATCTGCCCTACGAAAGGCAGTGTTGTGAACTTGTTCATGATTTCCTGGTGGGAAACCTCAGCATACGACATCAGATCCGTTAAGCTATTTTCCACAAAGGTACCAAAGAGAGGCTCTGGAATAGTAATCTCTCTTAGGCGATCGAGTTGTTTTAAATGCGTTCTTCGGATCTGTGGCTGGAACCTATGGTAGGTATTCTGGTAGATCAGTCCCGGTTTTTCACAGGCAAAAAGGATAGCATCTTCAAGTGAAATTTGTGTTTCTGCATCGATTTTGAGAGAGGGGCTTAAGAGAATTTTAGGAGCTGGCACCTCTAAATACTCCAGATCAACTTTCAAAAGAGCAGGGGAACAAGAGAAATTCATCGGCTCTTCCAAGCTGCCCACATAGAGACAAGGAAAGGGAAGCGCTCCCTTATGGAGGGCAACATTTGGTGTCATTTCAGTTTTATGAAGCGCAAGATCTTGAGACTGAGCTAGAAAAGTTCCGAAATCTTCACCTTCAATCTCTGCGAATTTAAGTCCCTTATCCGTCTTCTGATCAGAATGCTTTGCATACTCTAAGAGAAGTTGCACAAGCTTTCTTGTTCCCTCTTCAAACGATTCAAGGGAGAAAAAATAGCGCCGGTTAGCAACATATAACGACTCTTGGTAGCGAACCGCGTCCAAAAACTCCTTGATATTTGGAACGTTCAGAGGCTTGGAGCGAAATGGTAAACGAAGCGCTAGTTGGATCTCAAAAACAGGCTTTTTGGGAGTTTTGGGATCTTTTAGGTTGAAAATAACCGCAAGCTCAGCGGAGTCTTTCTCTACTTTTTCCTCAGGCATAAAATAGGGAGATCTTCCAAGGATTTCAGAAGCACCCACATATTCTTCAATAAGCTCCTGTAGATGTTTTTCTCCCCTCTTCTTCTCTTCACTTTTCTTCGCCTCCTGGAAAGTTTCGAGAAGCTGTTTTTTCTCCTCTTTATCTATGCTCTTTTCTTCCTCAAGGTCAGTTTGTTTAGAGTATTCAACGACAATCTCATCAAAGTGTTCTTCCAGATAAAACAAAACGGCCGCAAGATGCTGACAATCATACTTATAAGTGCAATCGCAATCCGAGTCGATCGTTGCTGATTCCCCTCTGTCTATCTCAATTTCACTGTGGTAGGAGTTTTTGAAATTCCCCTGGACTCGGCAACTAAGCCTCACGGCTTCCGATCCAAAGGAGAGGATTTTTACCGTATCGACCATCTTCTTATCAAAGAGAATCTTCCCCTCTTTGAGGATCGCTGGGGAATAATCCTTTTTTAATTTGCGAAAATTCAACATCTACAACTTCCCAATTCTCAAATCTCTCTATTAAGGACTCTCAAGCTGATGTTCCTTAACTTCGCCTTTTTTACCTTTTCCCGACATCAAACGCAATAAAAAAATTGAGTTGATTGAAACACTTTCGGTATAAAAAAAAATCTAGAAAAAAATAAATGCCTTTGCTACAAGGATACCGATGGTGGAATGTTGATTTTACCATCCCTCGGCCGGTCCTGGATCAAAGTTTCCTCCATTCTTTGCTCTAGAACCGGCTTTTTCTTGCAAAAATATTTTCCTTATACGTATAATCTGCCCTGTTCACCATGTAAGATTGAAGATTGCATGTGAAGCGCGGGTGTAGCTCAGCTGGTAGAGCGTTACCTTCCCAAGGTAAATGTCGTGAGTTCGAATCTCATCACCCGCTCAAAAAATTAGGAATTGCGGGCGTAGCTCAGTGGTAGAGCATCACGTTGCCAACGTGAGGGTCGTGAGTTCGAATCTCATCGCCCGCTTTTATAACCAAACGGATCTTCTGTGACACAACAATTTTCAAGCGATACTATCCAAGTAGAGATGAAGCAAACCAAAGGGTGCCAAGTTCATCTCTCCATCTTTGTGAAGCCAAAGGCAGTTTCCGAGGCATACAAGCAAGCAGTTAAGACCATCAATAAGGAAGTCAGCTTGCCTGGTTTTAGAAAGGGTAAAGCGCCCTCAAGCGTCATTGAACAAAATTTTAAAAAGCCGATAGAGCAAGAGATGAAAGACTTTCTACTGAATAAGTCGTTCAACGAAGCCCTGAAGCTGACCGGCATCTATCCTCTCAGACAAAATTCGATCCGCACAGCCAAACTTCTCTCCTGCTCTCAAGAAGAAGGTGCGAAAGTCGAGGTTTCCTTTGAAAGAACTCCTGAGATCCCTGATGTTAACCTTGGAGATATCAAACTGCAAAGCGTTCCTCCGACACCTGTGAGTGACGAGATGATCGAAGATGAAAAGGCTGAGATCGTCTTCTCACAAGCGACATGGATAGAAGTGAAAGATCGCGGTATTCGAAATGGAGACTATGCAGATCTTAGCATTGAGGCTCTCGATGGCCCTGAAGGGCAGCCTGGTAGGGTTATTTGCAGAGATGCTCGATTCCATGTGGAAAAAAATCAAATCGGTGAATGGCTCCGCACGCTTCTTCTCGAGAAAAAAACAGGAGATGTATTCGAAGCCACAAGTGAACAAGATGAAAATGCAAAACGCCCAGGAAAACTCTCTCCAGATGCCCTGGCGATGGAAAAGATGCAGTTTCGTCCCACAAGATGCAAAATCACAATTAAAGGGATTTTCGAAGGAACCCTTCCAGTCATGGACGATGAACTTGCGAGAAAAGTCGGCGCAGATGATTTAGCAGACCTCACACAAAAAATTGAAAGAAAGCTTGCCATTGACTTTGAAAAAGAAGCTCTAGAAAAAATGCGCGAACATCTGGAAACACACTTTGCGGATCACTACTCATTCGACATTCCTCTCTCGGACCTTGAAGAAGAGAAGAAATTAAGACAAGACGTTCTCACCCACCGGCTTCAAAAAGAACACAAATCCAAAGAACTCATTGCCGAAGAGCTTGTAAAACAAGCCCCCCAGATTCAAGAAGATTCGGAAAGGACAATGCGTGTGTTTTGGCTCTTGCAGAAGCTCAACTTTGGAAAAGAGCATCCTGTTACAAGGGATGAGATGATTTATGAGTGGTCGCGCCAGCTCTGGATGCTACCACCAGAGAAAAGCATGATCTATTCCGGTATGGAACCTGACTTGATGAATCGAAAATTGGCGGAAATTGTTTGGACAAAAAAAGCCTTAACTCCAATCATTGAGTCGCTGCTAGCCCAAACAAAAAAATAAGGCTTGACCAGTATTTCCATTTGGATTAAGTAAGTGGGATAAATTAAACCTGGGGAAACACGATGACAGAAAAAAGACCTAAGAACTCACTGACGCCCTATGTAATCGAAGACACCGGCCGTGGAGAACGCTCCATGGATATTTATTCCCGTCTTCTCAAGGATAGGATCATCTTCATCGGCACGGCGATTGATGACCACGTTGCCAACGTTGTCGTAGCTCAGCTCCTCTTTCTCCAGATGGAAGATCCCAAAAAGGATATTAAAGTCTATATCAACACTTTAGGTGGATACATCAACTCAGGCCTTGCCATCTACGACACGATGAAATATTTGGGGTGTCAAATTGCCACCTATTGCATCGGGCAAGCAGCCTCTCTTGGCGCATTGATCCTCACAGCAGGAACACCTGGTAAGCGCTACGCTCTGCCCAACAGTAGGATTATGATCCATCAACCAGTTGGTGGTGTTGGCGGGACCTCTGCCGATGTGGCAAGGCAAGCAAAAGAGATGCTTGTACTTAAAGAAAACCTCAATAAAATTTTAGCTGAATGCACAGGCCAAAATCTCGCAAGAATCATCGAGGACTCAGACCGCGACTTTTACATGAGTGCGGATGAGGCCAAAGAATATGGAATCATAGACGAAGTGATTTCAAAACGAGAAGTGGCCCAAGCCGTATCCTAGGGACAACTGATGACAAAAAAACCTTTTCCAGACAAAGAAACCGCGTGCTGCTCCTTCTGCGGGCGTACGGAAGAGGCGGTTGAGAAACTCATCTCAGGACCAAATGTCTATATTTGTGATAAGTGTGTAAAACTCTGCAACGGCATTCTCGAAAAGAAAACAGAAACAAGCTATGAGTTTCGCGTCCTCAAGCCCAAAGAAATCAAAGAAAAGCTAGATGAGTATATCATCGGCCAAGAAAATGCAAAAGTCTCGATCGCTGTAGGGGTATACAACCACTACAAAAGGATCATGAGCCTAAAAGCTGGACAGAACGAGCAAGACGATGTGGAGCTTGGAAAATCAAATCTTCTTTTACTTGGACCTACAGGGAGCGGCAAAACGCTCATCGCCAAAACTCTTGCTGACATTCTCGACGTTCCCTTCACCATCGCCGATGCCACCACTTTAACAGAAGCTGGCTATGTTGGGGAAGATGTGGAGAACATCATTTTGCGCCTGCTCCAAGCTGCAGATTATGATGTTGGCAAAACAGAGCTTGGTATTATCTATGTGGACGAAATTGACAAGATTAACCGCACCACAGGCAACGTATCAATCACTCGTGACGTGTCTGGTGAAGGGGTGCAGCAAGCCCTACTCAAGATTGTAGAAGGTACGATAGCCAATGTTCCCCCAAAAGGCGGCAGAAAACATCCAAACCAAGAGTACATCAAGGTCAACACAGAAAACATCCTCTTTATCGTAGGGGGAGCGTTTGTGGGCCTAGAGAAGATTATTGCCAAAAGACTTGGCCGCAGCACCATCGGCTTCTCCTCCGGCGGCGAGAAGAAAGAACATCTCAATGCCTCTGAGAAAAACTACCTTCTTTCTAAAATAGAGCCAGAAGATCTGATTCACTATGGGATGATCCCTGAATTTGTGGGCAGGTTTAACAGTATCGCTAACCTCAATGAGCTAAGCGAACAAGACCTTATCTCTATTCTAACTAAACCCAAAAACGCGATTGTCAAACAGTATAAAAAAATGTTTGAAGTCGAAGGGGTGAAGCTTGAAGTGACAGAAGAGGCTTTAAGAGCGATTGCCAAGAAAGCAATCACAGCAGGCACAGGAGCAAGAGCCCTCCGCATGATCTTAGAAAATCTGATGCGAGATCTTATGTTTGAAGTGCCATCTGACAGCACCATCCAAGAGATTACGATTGACGAGGAGGTTGTGATGAAAAACAAACAACCTGCAGTTAAGCGTACCGCCGAAAAAATCGCATAAAGAAACTGCAAGCCAGCAGTCTACTAAGCGAGTTATACACAAATAAACTGAAAACTTATTTTCTGCCCGCGCATTTACTCAATCAAGGGGGATTTATCCCCATTTTGAGAATTGCAAATTTGTACGCCTGGCGTGTTATGCAAATTTTGCTTTTGAGAATTGCAAACTTCCACGCCTGGCGTGTTATGCAAATTGCAAATTTGGGGGTTGTCAGGAAAGGGGCGCATGGGTATGAAACCAAAATATGGGCATGTTTGATCCGGGCCAATACAGAGGTCCCCAGCAAAGCTTCTTCAGCACGCGACTTTTCCTAGCTATAGGAATTGCCATCGTTGCTTTCATCATGTACTTTGCCCAAAACCAAGAAAATCCCGTCACCGGCAAAACCCAGTTCGTCTCCCTCTCCCCCGCAGAAGAAGTCAAGCTCGGACTTGCCTCCGCCCCCAGCATGGCCCGCAAAATGGGAGGAGAAGTCCCTGTCAGTGATAAAAGAGCACAAGAAGTACAAAGAATAGGGAAAATCCTCACAGAAACCACAGAAGCAAAAAAAGGGCCCTGGAAGTTTCAATTTCACCTTCTCGCAGATACAAAAACCGTCAACGCCTTTGCCCTACCAGGCGGACAAATCTTTATCACCTTGGGCCTCTATGAGAAACTGCAAAATGCAGCGCAGCTTGCAGGCGTACTCAGCCACGAAATGGGCCATGTAATCGAGCGCCACTCCGCCCAGCAAATGGCAAAAGGACAACTTGGACAGCTGCTCGTAGTCGCAGTAGGCGTTGGCGCAAGCGATGAACAACGCTCTTCCCAAAGCGCGATGATGGTAGCAACGGTTGTTAACCAAGCCATACAGCTTCGCTATAGTCGAAAAGACGAATCAGAAGCAGATATTTGGGGTCTTAAACTCATGACAGAAGCAGGGTTTGACCCAAGAGCTATGATCGCTGTCATGAAAATCCTACAAGCCACCTCAGGAAGAGGGTATACGCCTGAGTTCTTACAATCACACCCACATCCAGAGCATCGTATTGAACAAATCGAGGCTTACTTAAAACAGCACCCACGCAAAGATACAAACAACTAGATGGGTTGCTTTGAGATAACAGAACCCACTCCAAGAGGGCCAGGTCTATCGCCCATATCTTGCCCAATACCAGCAAGTGATGCTCTTGCATAAGCGTTAGGTGCCGTAATCGCAAGGAGATTATTTGCATCTTCTGGATTGTTTTCCAAAGATTGAAGCCCCCTCACATAATGCTGCGTTTCTGCTTCTGTTGCGCTTGCGGCAAAAGCTCCGAGCTGATCCCTCAAATGTGCAAATAAGGAGTTATCCGGCGGCTTGCCAGGTGCCCCAAAAAGTGCATCTGTAAGAAGGTTTGCCAGCTCATTGGCCTTGACTTCCCCGACAAGAGGCCTCACCTCTGCAAGAGTACGATTACGTGTAGCATTGAGTAGCTCATCTAAGCTACGATGTCTTGGATCCGGTCCTTGCTCGAGAGCCGCATGTGTAAATTTGTTCTCATAGGCCTCTTTTCCAAGCTGCGCCACTTCATGTGTACCATCTGCAAATCTTTTAGCTACATCTGTTGTAATATCAGCATCTGTAGGAGGCCTTACTCCAAAAGAGACAGATCCTTCCCCTGCTTGTGGCAACTTAATTCCTGCTGCATTTGCGGCTAATTCAATAAAGCTTCTTGTAAAATTTGGATTTCCTACAGCTGCCTCCGCTACCTTAAGCTGATGGATAATAAATACGGAAGTGACAAAGGCATTCACCTTTTCTTGAAGAGCAGATGGGTTGATGTCGGGGTTTGCCTTTTTAATCTCATCTGCCAAAACAGCAATAGCCTCCTTCAGAGTTCCACCAGAAATTTCTTGGTTGGCAGCTGATACGGCACTTGCTGCAACAGCGACATCAAAAGCTACTCCTTCTGCAGCTGGGGCCTTACCTGTTGGGGTCTGTAAAGCCGCAACTGTGGGATGAGCAATCTGCTCTGCTATTGATTGCTGCGCGTTCCCAAGCAAAAGTTGCATAAAGAGCGCATCTTTCCGTTGAAATTGAAATTCTTGCTCACGCAAAGCAGCTTGATAGTTCTGGTTAGCCAGTATTCCCGGCAAATTTAGATTATTTAAGCCTGAACTTTTAACCGTCTGTGAAATATTACCCGGCCCTCCAACTAACCCTTGTCCTCGGCTTGATGGACTTATCCGATACAGCGATACAGGTTCGCTAAGACCAAGAAAATTACGAAGATAGGGATCCAAAGTGGCCTTCAAATTCTGCTTTGAATTGTCGTAGAGAATCGGAAGCTGTCGTGTTAAACTCTGCAGAATATCATATACACCGATTTCCTGAAGATATTGATTATAATCAGGAGGAACCGCACTTATACTTGACTCTGGGGGCGCAGAAACATTAGGAGGAAAGGGAAGAAAAGGTGGCAAAAAAGTCCTGCTCGCATCGGGCCAACTTGTCGGATAAGGGTTTACTGGCACAGGATAAAGAGGTAAGGGAAAATCACCATTGGCCACCCGTGTCACATTGTCAGCTGTAATAGTCGCATTATCAGCTGTAATCTGACTGATATAAGCAGCATAGGCATTGCCTAATTTCACAATATTTGTATTATTGTAGGCGTGAATTGCGTTGTTTAACGCGCTTACTGCGTTGTTCTTATCACTATCTGTAGCGTCAGAATCATTTAACACATTTGCAGTTGCTATCAGCTGTGCATTATAAGCATTGCTCTTAGCCGTTAAATCAGAAAGAGCTCCACTAAAATTGTTGCTCACAGTGGCAAGTCTTGAATTCAGTGTATCGAGTTTAGACTGCGCATTTGCATCGACAAGATCTGTAGATGTGCTAAATGCTGTATCCACTTGTTGCAAAATCGCAAAAAGACCAGCAAGTGCACGTGCAAAGCCGAAATGGCTCTGCTTTTGCTTCTCAACGTCCAAAAAGTGATCCGCGCGAAACTGAATTTTCCAAGCCTGATGCTCGCTGTTCATCACATTGATAAAGGCTGCAATAGACATTCCATTTGTTTCAGAAGGCGGAAAAAGCTGGGGAAACAAGGATAGGATCTGGGGTAAATTCAGATCCTCAAGAACAGGAGGCGCCGCATGGAGTGCGTCCTGAACTACCCCTCCCGTACTGCCGGAAGGGCCGGTAATGCCACTTGGATCCGATAGACCCGGTACAGGCAAAGAACCGCTCACTCCACCAACTGTATCCATAGATGATCTCCACGGCTTAGTCTTCTGCTAACTGTATTATAGCAAATATTTGACTTTTTAGCCAGAGGAGCTTGCCCTATCAATTCTTTGATTATCAGGAACTTGCGTTCGCCTGTTCAGGACGAGCGTCTTTCTTTCCCTCTTTGCGCCCTTTACGGTCTGCAATAGGAAAAACCTCTAAGTCCTTGAAAACCAACTCTCCTCCAACATCAGAGATGGAAACCTTTCTCCCTTCATTCGGATGGAGAAGAAGCATCTCAGCAAGAGGATCCTCAAGGTATTGTTCAATGGTCCTTCGTAGCGGACGCGCACCCATTTCAGGTTGGAAGCCTTTATTAACAAGAAAGTTCTTTGCCTTCTCATCCCAGGTAATATAAATCTCCTTGAGCTCAAGTCTCTTCTTGAGCTTCCCAAGCTCAATCTCGATCACCTGCATGAGATTATCTCTTGAGAGGGGTCTAAAGATCACGGTATCATTGAGTCTGTTTAAAAACTCTGGCTTAAAATGCTTTTTCATCGCCGCTTCGATCTTATCACGGATCGTATCGTAATCAGGGGCACCTTGACTTGCCCCGAATCCTACTTCCGTGCTCTTTTTAATAAGGTCAGCACCAAGATTGGATGTCATGATGACGATCGTGTTGCGAAAGTTAACCTTTCTGCCAAAAGAATCCGTTAAACGTCCATCTTCTAAGATTTGGAGGAGAAGGTCCATGACATCAGGGTGCGCCTTTTCGATTTCGTCGAAAAGAACCACTGCATAGGGCCTATTTCTTACCTGTTCTGTAAGCTGTCCGCCTTCCTCGTGTCCCACGTATCCTGGAGGAGATCCTGTCATACGGCTGACTGCAAACTTCTCCATGTACTCCGACATGTCGACCTGGATCAGCGCATCTTCGCCCCCAAACATATTGATCGCAAGAAGGCGCGCAAGAAGCGTTTTCCCTACACCTGTGGGTCCGAGAAACATAAAAGCACCAATCGGCCTATTTGGATCTTTGATATCCGCACGGCTTCTACGAATGGCTCTTGCTACGGCTTTTACGGCCTCTTCCTGGCCAATAATATTCTTCTGAAGCTCTTCTTCTAGCCTAAGCACTTTTTGCGTCTCACCTTCTGTAAGCCGACTTAAAGGCACACCGGTCTGCTTGGCTACAATTTCCGCGATATCCTCATCTTCGATGATCACTTCTTGCTCTTCCTTGTTGCTTTCCCATTCGGTACGCAGTTTTTGCAGCTCCTCTCGTAGCTTTTTCTCCTTGTCGCGCAGTTTAGCTGCTTTCTCATACTCCTGCTTGCTGATTGCCTCTTCTTTTGCCTGGCGGGTCTCTTCAATTTCTGTCTCATAGTCCCCAATGTCGGCTGGTTGGCTCATGACAGCAATGCGCATCTTAGCTCCTGCCTCGTCTATGAGGTCGATGGCTTTATCAGGTAAAAACCTGCCATGGATATATCGATCCGATAAGACGGCAGCTGCACGAAGGGCCTGCTGGGTGTAGATACACTTATGGTGGGTTTCATACTGCCCTTTTAAACCATTCAGAACCTCAATCGTCTCATCGATCGAGTTGGGCTGGATATGGATTTTTTGGAACCTTCTTTCAAGGGCTGCATCTTTTTCAATGTGTTTTCTATACTCATCGATAGTTGTTGCGCCAATGCACTGGATCTCTCCCCGAGAAAGGGAGGGTTTTAAGATGTTTGAGGCGTCAATTGCGCCTTCTGCAGCTCCTGCCCCCACAATTGTGTGCAGCTCGTCGATAAACAGTAGGACGTTTCCATTCTTCTTGATCTCATCCATAACGGCTTTGATCCTCTCTTCAAACTGCCCTCGGTACTTCGTTCCGGCAATCATGAGAGCAAGATCCAACGCAATCAAACGCTTATTGCGTAGGTTATCAGGCACTTCTCCCCGATGAATCGCTTGAGCCAGTCCCTCAACGATCGCTGTTTTTCCAACGCCTGCTTCTCCGACAAGAACGGGGTTATTCTTCCTTCTACGGCAAAGGATTTGGATAACTCGTTCTACCTCTTCTTTCCGGCCAATGACGGGATCCATCTTCCCTTCGCGGCACATTTCCGTAAGATCGTGACCATACGCTCTTAGGGCTGGCATTTTGTCAGCACCGGCGGGGGCTGCGCCTGCCTTTTCAAAGCCCTTTTGTCCCATGATACCGCCCGGAGGAGGTGCACCAAGAGGTGGAAGCTGTAAATTAAATGTCTCTAGTTCTTTGAGGACTTCCTTACGAACTTCTTTTAAATTGACGCTAAGATTCTCAAGCACCTGAGCTGCAACGCCATCTGTTTGCCTCAAAAGGCCAAGAAGAAGATGCTCTGTGCCAACATAGTTATGGTTTAAGTTGGCTGCTTCTTCGTTTGCATACTCAAAAACTTTTTTTACTTTGCTTGTAAGGGCGGGATCGCCATACACTTGGATTTCCGGGCCAAAGCCTACCAGCTTTTCAACTTCAGAACGCACGGTCTCAAAATCGATATTTAATCCTCGTAAGACGTTGACCGCAACCCCTTGGCCAAGCTTTAGAAGGCCGAGCAGAATGTGCTCGGTGCCCAAATAGTTGTGGTTCATTCTTTGCGCTTCTTTTTTCGCTAACTTAATGACCTGCTTTGCTCGGTTAGTAAACTTATCAAACATCCAAACTCCAGATTGTTAATGACATAAAAAGATGACCCGACAATACCTTCATTGTATGGGGAGATCCTTTTAATTGCAAACACGATGTACGCAAGGTGTCATCGCGTTTTTAGGATGAACCAGAGGCCCCTATTCTGGATAGAAGAGGTTACGGATAGTTTCCATAACAGGCTGTGGTAAAAATGCTCCGAGCACTTCTCCTGCCTGGCCAGCAAACCCGCCCGTGGCCAGTCTCTCAATTTCAAGATTAACGCTGAGTTCTGGGCCACCGAAGCCAAACATTCTGTTGGCAACATGCAAGGCATCAGCCGTTTGCCCATAGGCTGTACTTAAGCCAACATAAGCATTCAAATCAGAGAAGGCTCTTACATCGCCAAAGGCAACAAGCTGTGTAAAACCGACATAATCGCCAAGGCTTGTCATTTGTCCCACATCTGCCACAGTCAAGAAGCCCCAAGGCTTATAGCTTGGAAGAAGTGCAGGCAAACTTGGAACCTCTTGGAAGAAGATATTAAAATTCTCAGAGAAGAATGGACCAGGAGGCTCAGCAAGTCCTTCAGAACCAGGAGTAGGAGGAGGCTGTGGCCCAGTCTGTTCAATCGCACGGCTAAACTCAGATGTGTTCGGATCAAGGTCTGTTGCAGTTGCGGTAATAAATTTTGCCTGGGAAGGGATGGATACAGAGGACAAATCAACTATAGTTACACCTGAAGCATGACCAGTGGCATCCGTAGCAACAGTGGAATCTGTGGCCAAATAGTAGCGCCCTTCACCAAAGCCACTTGGATCTACCATATCATTTGCAAAAAACTGCAATGCAAAAGGTGCACTTGGAGTAAGAGGGCTATCCAAGACCCACGTGATGGTTAGGGTATGGCCAGAAACGACCGCACTTACAAGTGTTGGGTAGACTTGATCATTATTGCTTCCTGGTTCAAGTTTAATCCCAAGATTGCCGTTATTATAAATCGAGTTAAAAACAATCATTGTGTCAACTGCGTTCGAGGCAATATGCACCCCATAACCTCCATTATCATGAATACTATTTCCGGAAGAAGGAGTGTCAGCAAAAACAAAGTTACCCTTGGCAGCCAGATCGATCAGCACACCGTCTTTTGTATTGAAGGCAATTTCATTGCCGATAAGAGAATTAAAAAAACCCTCCGAAATATGCACACCATTCGACCCATTATAGGATATGGTATTACTTTTCATAATATTTTGGCCTGCATTCCCATCAATAAAGACTCCATCGTTTGCGTTTGGTACAGAATTACCAAATGCATTCACCCCGATCAAGTTCTGCAGAATAAGGTTACCTTGAGAGCTTTGTTTCCCACCAAATATATACACACCAGCATCATCATTTCCAGAAATACGATTAGAATCAATCTGGTTAGAAGAAGAACTTCGAATAATTACACCTGAGGCCGTGTTGGGAAGCGCAAAGGTGCCCGTTGCATCTAACCCGATGTTATTTTCGTGCACCACGTTATTTACACCTCCAAATATACGCACACCAGCGCCATCGTTTCCAGAAATGGTGTTCGATTGCACCTTGTTCAATGAACCTACTTGTAACACAACCCCGCCCGCTGAGGAAGAACCATCTCCGTTCGGAATAGCACTTGTGGACGAGGCGTTAAGCCCAATGATATTTCCTTCGACAACGTTGTTGACCCCTTCAATAAAGACACCGGCAGAAAGGTTGCCTGAAATGACATTCCCAGACCCAACCGTATTCTTGATTGCTAAACTGTCTATTAACACACCAAATGTATTACCAAGTCCTGAAATCAATCCCGTTGAATCCACACCGATCTTGTTTGCTGCAACGGTGTTGTCTTTAGAATCAAAAATTCCAACACCCCAAAAGAAGTTGTTTGAAATCGCATTATTTATTACAACGTTTTCTTGAGATCCATTATTAACTGAAACACCAGAATAGTTTGAAAAGAAGTAGCCACTAACATCCGCCGACATGGAACCTGTTACATCAAGCCCTATTATGTTGTCCGACACCTCGTTATTACTTGCACTTGATATTTCAACGCCACTATTCCAGTTTGCAGATATTACGTTTTTGCCTCCAACAGTATTGTAGGAAGCTCCATCGGAAATAAGAACGCCATCATTTTGGTTTCCATATACGGAACTCTGATAGCCTGCCAAAGTACCTACTGCATTAAGCCCGATCATATTCCCTTGCACGATATTGTAATCGGTGCCTAGCCCAGTGATTTCAACGCCATTCTTTTCGTTTCCTGTAATAGTGTTGCCCACAAGAATTGGCTGCTTATTTACAAAAACCACAGAGCCGATCTCATTGTACTTAGCACCATTATCTACCAACACCCCGTCATTGCTGTTACCGATAATATACAACCCGCTCTTGTCAAACCCAATGGAGTTTCTAAAGACACGGTTTTGGTCAGTCCCGCTGCCTGTGATGTGAACACCATCGCCATTATTCCCTGAAATGATGTTCCCATTTCCTGCTCCCTCCCCGCCCACATCATTATTGCTTGCACCCCCTTCCATCACAACGCCTTCAAGCTGCTGCCCAAGAGAGAGTGTTCCCAAACTATCAAGCCCAATAATATTGCCTTGTATTCTATTAGATGACGACGCTTCGATGTGAACGCCATCTCCCTTGTTGCCGGAAATCACATTGCCTTCACCAGTCGTAGCGTCACCGCCAACAGTGTTGTTTATGGCGCCAGCATCAATGAGCACTCCATTAATCCCATTAGAAAGGGCAGCAGCCCCTGAAGGATCAGAACCAATGAAGTTTCCCTTGATCTCATTGCCAGACGTCAAACTAGTTGTCAAATGTACACCATTAAGTAGGTTACCTGAAATGACATTTCCCTCACCCAGACCGCTGCCCCCAATTTGGTTGTTATAACCATCATCAATGAGCACACCCTCTTTCCGATTTCCAATGCCAGAGTTTCCTCCCGCATCGGTGCCGATAAAGTTGCCGAGCACGTAGTTAGCGTGGGCCTGATCTGTAATCTCCACACCATTTCCTAGGTTACCTGCAATCACGTTGCCAGCCCCAGACTGTCCATCACCTATGTAGTTACGAGAAGACGATCCATCAATTAACACTCCATCCTTCGCATTCCCATAAAATGGGCTTCCCAAAAAGTTAAGACCAATCATATTGCCATAAACCTTATTATCAGTAGTGGTAATCCCAGAAATATGGACGCCATTTGCACCATTGCCAGAAATCAAATTGCCCTCTCCTACGGCATTGCCTCCGATTGTATTCAACGCAGAATCTTGATCTAGCAGAATACCATCGAACTTGTTGCCTACAAAAAAGCTTCCTGTCGCATCCATTCCGATAATATTTCCTATAATGAGGTTGGATTTACCCGCATAGACTTCGACCCCATTCAGAGAGTTTCCAGAAATCGTATTACCCGCAACCTCGTTGAGCGTCGCCTGAACCTCTACCAGCACACCATCTGCGCCGTTGGCAATGGAGAAGGTTCCACTTGTGTCTAGCCCAATATAGTTTTTACGAATGTAATTTTCAGATGCTAATTTTATATGGACACCGTTTTTGAGGTTACCGGAAATGAAATTCCCTGCGTTCGTATAGTCTCCGATATAATTCAGAGAAGCACTCTCATCAACCAAGACACCATCCAAAGCATTCCCCAGTGCCGTGTTAGTTGACGTAAGCCCTATGACATTACCAAGCACTGTATTATACCGAGTCCCAGATCCTGTTATATGAACCCCGTTGCCCGCATTGCCGGAAATGAAATTGCCATCGCCTGCATTGCGACCACCTATGGTATTGGAGTTCGCACCGGCATTAATTAACACACCATCTCCTCCGTTTCCTATCATAAAGGAAATGTTGTCGAATCCTATATAATTCCCTGACACCACAATCTCACTAGTGGTAGAATCTTTAATCTCCACGCCGTTGTGAATGTTTCCTGCAATGATATTAGCAGGTGCACCACTTCCTGCACCCACGCCAACCTGGTAAGATCCGGCGTCAATCAGGATGCCATCGTTGCCATTTCCAAACGGTATTGTTGCGCTAGAATCTATCCCAATGTAGTTGTTATAGACCGAAACATAACCGGCACTTGAAATATGGATTCCATTTCCAAGGTTTGCAGAAATCACATTGACAGGTGCTGTTATACTACCAATGATGTTGCCTAAAGCGCCCGAATCTACTTTGACTCCATCAAGCGCATTGCCCATTCCAAGCGTATTACCAAAAGCATCCTCACCTAGACCGATGATATTGTTATAAACAGAGTTGTTATCCGAACCAAAACCTGAGATCATTACGCCATTGCCGCCATTTGCAGAAATAACGTTATTTTCGCCGCTGACAGCACTCCCAATAATAGTATCCTTAGGTCCACCTAGAAGAAGTACGCCATTTTGACCATTTCCAAAGGCAGTAGAAAGGAACGGATCCAAACCAATTATATTCGCAGCAATCCGTGTAGAATAAACAACACCCGCAACCTCAATCCCGTTTGCAGTGTTCCCAGAAATGATATTAGAAAAAATCTGCGTTCCATCTGCATAAGACTCGATAATCACGCCGTTAGCACCATTACCTAAAGAGCCATCGCCCTTCACCTTCAACCCAATTTGATTGAACTGAATGACGTTGTTTACACTATCAGTGCCACTCACATGAACACCGCTCCAACCATTGCCAGAAATCAGACTATACTGAATCAAGTTTCCAGATGCACCTTCATCAATCGAAATGCCATCGAAACTATTTCCCAGGGCTACAGCGCCACTTACGTCCGTCCCAATATAATTATTTTCAACAGTGTTGGTTGCAGCACCTTGAATCTTCACACCATATTGCAAGTTGCCGGAAATAACATTTCTGCTATCTGAAGTACTTCCACCGATAGTATTGTTTTGAGCCCCCTCATCGATTAAAACACCGCTCTCTTGATTGCCGATGGCTACTAAACCAGTAACATCCAATCCAATATAGTTTTGTTCTACGGTATTACCAGTCGTATCAGTCCCCTCTATTTCTATTCCATTTTTTCTGTTCCCAGAAATAAAGTTACCCAACCCAGAGATCGTAGCCTCCCCAATCAAATTGTTCTGCGCCCCCCCCTTGATGAGAACACCATCCCCGCCGTTTTGAATCGCATAGTTCCCGTTGCTATCTAAACCTATGAAGTTTTTTACAATGTAATTGTTGTTCGTAACCCCTGTTCCATCCCCAAGAATTTCCACACCATTTCCCGCGTTACCTGAGATAAGGTTTTCTCTGATGTCATTAAACGATGCCGAGCCAGAAATTAAAACCCCATCACCCCCATTCGGCACTGCAAATTGTCCCGCAACATCGACCCCTATAAAGTTATTTTGAATCAAATTTCCATTGGCAAAATGAGCACCCACACCCAAGATCTCAATCCCGTTTAAAGCATTGCCTGAAATAACATTGTCCTTTCCAATAAATTCGAAAGAAGCTTGGTTCATCAAAATACCATCTTTCTCGTTGCCCAAGGCAGAAACGCCTGCAAGATCCGTCCCCACATAGTTGCCTGAAAAGTAGAGTACCTGACCCGTTGTTAGGAGAAGTTCAACTCCATTGCCTTTATTACCTGAGATAACGTTAGGTCCGATTGACGAGTTGAAATCATTATTAAAAGAAGCACCCTCAACAAGAACACCATCGCCACCATTTGCTACAGCACCACCACCAAATGCTGCAGGCCCTATCCAGTTGTTTGTAAATGTGTTGCTCTGCGAGTCGCTGATATGAACGCCATTTTTCGAGTTTCCGGATATTACGTTATCCGTCACATTCGTAAGGGAAGACCCTCCCGTTAGCAAAAGACCATCTCCTCCATTAGCTGCAGCTCCTGCTCCTGTGTTATCAAGACCAATCCAGTTAAACTGAACATCATTGTTTATCGACGGGTCACCTGTGATCTCCACACCATTTTTCGTATTACCCGAAATAATGTTTCCACTGCCCACAAACTGCCCAACAAAATTATTGTGGGCTCCCGCTGCAATAAGAATACCATCTGCACTATTCCCAGCTATGGTACCGTTTACATTAAGCCCAATTGTATTTCCAAATACTGAGTTAAAAGACGATCCGTCTGTAATGAGCAAGCCATTCCCTGCGTTTCCAGAGATATAGTTTCGATCCCCTGGCGCAGAACCGCCAATAAAGTTACTCGAAGAAGCATCAATCGAAATACCATCACCACCATTGGCGATGACACTTGTGCCTGCACTGTCCAGTCCAATATAGTTACCCAGGACCGAATTATTAGTAGAGATCAAAGTAAACTGTATTCCACTCCCTTCGTTTCCAGAGATGATGTTTTGATCTATTTGATTATTCGTTGACGCTGCGTCGATCCATACGCCCGCTAAGGCATTTCCAAGACCAGTACTACCCGAGGCATTTGTACCAATAATATTGCTCTGCACTTCATTAAAAGAAGCCCCTCTAATGAGTACACCGCTTCCACTATTTCCAGAAATCACGTTTGCAGTGTCTGCACCTTGCCCTACAAAATTGTTGTGAGCACTGCTTTCGATGTAAATGCCGTTTGCACCATTACCAAGCGCTACCGTCTTCGTTACGTCCAACCCAATCGTATTTCCAAAGATTGAGTTCAATGAGACTGTGCTACCTATCATATGTACGCCATTCTGCCCGTTTGCGGAAATCAAGTTTCCTTCCTGAAAGCCACTGCCACCAATGTAGTTACTGTTTGAATCCGTATCAATCAACACCCCGTCAAGCGTATTCCCCATGGCCAGGCTTCCGGTACTATCAGTCCCAATGTGGTTATTATGAAGCACAACGTTGTTACTTCCTTGGGTAATTAACACACCATTCCACCCATTGCCGCCAATGTCACAATCCTGTAGAGTGACATCACTTGCCGATATAATACTCACCCCATTCTGACTAAAATTCTGTATGGCTAAGCCTATAATTGTAGAATTACTCCCACCGCTTAAGATCGTCAAACCATTACTACTAGACCCAACACCTGAACCATCGATGACAATGAATCCCCGTAATCCATTAATTGTAACCGGATCTGTTATACTTGGAAGACTTGATGACGAAAATGTCCCTGATGCAAAGAAATAGATTTGGTCTGCCCCGGGATTATTATTCGCATCGGTTATGGCTTGGCTTAAGCTCCCCGCTCCACTGTTATTTGTGTTTATAACGTTGTAGGCATTCAACCTTCCATCCCAAGCGTCAATTTTTGCGGCATCAAAATAGGTAAGTGCATTCACTCCACCCACCTCAAGGTTCCAGTCTCCTCCAAAACCTGTCATATTCGCAGAGGCAGCCACATCAACATTATGGCCTGAGGAATCAACATAGCTGTGAATGAGATCCACAACATCTGTACCGGACTGAGCTAGGCTACAGGAAAGTAGATCTACACGCCCTCCTTCTTGGATGAGAGAGCCCATATCCGCCCAAAAAGTTTTTAAGGAAGTGTTGGACTGGAGAGTATCTTTTGTAACAAACACATTTTGCGTGATATAAAAGATCCCGTCGTTGCCTTCGTTCGCAAAGGCAATGCTGCTTGCTTGCTCACCTCCTAGGGTTTGCTTAATCTGATCAGCAAGGGCAGAAAGGGTCGTTTTGGCGGGGTCATAGACAACTGTTTTTACGTTGCCTTGCACGCTATTGACTACGTACTGATAATCGGTGACTTTGCTGGAAATGACTAAGACTTTCATCCCAGAAGGAGAATCAGCCGTTGCATGACTATCAGTTGCTGCATGGATATCTGTATCTTGAGGGGCGGCCGCGGCGTGGGTATCGGTACTAGCAGTGTCGGTAGTGGCCGGATGGTCGGGAGAGGCAGTTGCATCGGCGGTGTTTTTAGCAGCGGCCGATGTAGCAGAAGACACTGCGACCGAGGCCACAGCGGCTGCCACAGCAGCGTCAAAAAGAATACGTTTTTCCAAACGCAGAATCTTAAGCGCCATGACTACCTCCCCCTAAACTAGAAGGTTACAATCTTTAAACTATTACAAACTCACATAATATTATAGTAACACAAACTAATTAAACAGTAAACTAATTATTTTAACCAACTAAACCAGACTCTACTTTACAAGAAAAAACCATGCCAACTTCGAACGTCAGCATCCATAGCGCTTCTGGTAAAAGGGAGTGCTGTTATCTGATATGTGTTCTTGAAGAACCTACCCGAGAATTCCCTGGCGATACAGGAGGAGGCGGCTGCTCTATGGGTTTTTTCCAAAGCGACCAAACATGAATAGTATCATCCGCAGCTGCAGTAACAAGCGTCTCTGCGTCCAAAGCAGCATGATGGAGAGTAGCCGTATGCCCAGCAAGTGAGCCTAAGTACGTCAAAGAATTGTTACGGGACCAATGCCACACTTTTATGAACTGATAGTTAGAAGTTCCGATCCCATGAGTAGAAATAAGCTCCTCATCCCTCCAAAAAAGCCCAGTCACTTGGGCTGAAGTCATGATTGTCTCTTTCTCTTTAAGATCAGAAAGACTGATAAGTCGAATTGTTTTATCAGGACAATCTGCTCCTGTAGCAAACAATTTATTGTTTGAAGGGCAAGTAGTGATCGCCTTAACGGCCGCTAGATGCGGAATTGTAGCTAGAGAATGGGCATTAAATCTCATATCCCATATTTTTACTTCATGATCATTTCCACCTGTGATTACATGAAAACCTGATTCCGCAATCCCGCATATCTGACCCCGGTGCGCTCCCCTATTCAGCAAGACAACAGCTCTTTCGATGCGCACATCTAATTTTACAAGAGAACCATTCTCAAGACCTAACAAAACACTATTAGGCTCTTGCCTAGAGGAGCACAAGGTAACAACTTTCCTTTGACATGGGACTGATCGCAATTTACGTGCAGAGCTTTTTAGATCCCAAATGTCCACATCTCCTAGATCATAACCTAGAAGCAGGCGCATATTCTGATCCATCCACTTTACTGCCGTAGGCAGCTTACCCCCCTCTTCACACACAAACTCGGCTCTATCTTCGAAAATTTTCATAGAATAAACCTCGCTTCCCAAAGCAACGACCAGATTATTGTCAAAGCAATCAAGCGGATGAGAGTAGAAATCAGAGGTGATTTGCGGAGCATCAAGAACTCTACTGGCTACAATTGATTCCACACGCTTCTTCAGAGAAGCGATATCCACGCCCCTTCTTGGATTGTGTGCATAGGGTTCAGGCTCTGCTGCCAATTCCGAATAAAATCGCTGTACTCTTCCAGGACTGTTTCTTTCAGTAAGAGCATAACGGAGGCGGTGGATATACTCACCCTCATTCAGATCTCTTGGCGGCATTTCAAATGCCACTCTATCAAAACGAGGCATGAATCGATCATACTGGGTCGCTCTTTGAGGGCGAGCAGAGGAAAAACCAGAAACATTAAAACTCATATATCAAATCCATTTTTTCAGATAATACCAACGAAAAAATTGTAAATTCTATCAAAAAAACGAATTTAATTTCAATCAATTCGAAAAGCGGAAATTTTAAATAATTATTAACACGGAAATCAAAGAGCATACAAAGACTATTTTGGAAACAAAAAAGGGCGTTTAGCTTTTAAGGCAGAGCAGGTTGCGGGGGATAGCAACACCAGAAATCCAACTGCCAGAAAGCGTAATATAAGAGAGCCTTCTCACAATCTCCTCTTGCTTCCGATAAAAAAACAAAGGAAACTGGGGTATGCCGCCCTCTGTTTCATAAATATGCACCACATCAGGCTCTTCTGAAATAGCCAAATGATCTACAAGCGCTTGTCTTGCTTGCCGCTCCATATTTTTACAAGGTCGCATCAGAAACGAAATTCGTGTACTTCCCTTTCCAGGGGCCTGATCTGGAAATACCGCACTATCAAAAATACCCCCAAAGATGGCACTTTTTTCAGTAGGCGGCAATAAATACCCAAACCCCTCGTGTTTCAAAACCGGGCCATGGAACCCAAAACCTACAATAGCAAGCGACTGATAAGGCAAAGCAGCAAGTCTTTCTGCAACTTCCTGCTGGACAATTTTTGCAAGAGCCGGGGCAGGAAGTGTCGAAATCACTTCATCCGCCTCAAACACCTCTTTACCAGCGTAGACAGCACCTCGCTCGATTCTTGTCACCTTGCAATTAAGACGTACTTCTCCTTGAATCTGGGCAGCAAGGGCCTGCACAAGAGTCTCCATCCCATTGCGAAAGGAAAATATCACGCTTTTATCACGTTTTTCAAACAGAGAACTCCTTAAAAGCGAGCCAGACTTTCTCTCTTTAGCAAAAAAGTGAGGAAAAGAGCTTCGCATGGAAAGATCTCTGCACTTACCCGCATAGATTCCCACCACAAAGGGTTCCACCAGATGGTCTAAGAAACTCTTCCCAAAGCGCCTTTCCACAAAAGAAGCAATTGACTCATCCTCTTCGCGTCCTTTAGGAGCAAAGAGTTCCCTCCACAAGGCTAAAGGAAAGGCAAAAGGAGTAGGGAAAGAGCGCAACTTCCCCTCCCGATACACATATCTCTTCTGGGCTTTTTTCTCTGCAAGTAGAATCTCTTTCTCAAGGCCAAGGCCTGCAATCATTGAGGGGGCTGCCCGTATACTGTGAGGACCCTCTTCAAAAAGAAAACCTTCCTTTTTGATCGTGCGGATGACCCCACCAAGCCGATTTTCCTTTTCTAGAAGGGTCACGTGGGCCTTTCCACGTAGTGCTGCGGCATGAGAAAGGCCTGCCAAGCCACCACCTAACACAACCACTTTTTTCATGAGAAGCTCTGCACAGTATCTACAAGGGTTTCCATCGACTCAAGAGGAGTGTCAGGCAAAACGCCATGCCCGAGGTTAAAAATATAGGCAGTATCGTGACGCATACTCTCAAGAAGGCAACGCGTCTCTTTTTGTATCGTTTGCTTCGGCGCATAGAGCACCATCGGGTCCAGATTCCCCTGTAGAACCGTGTGGGCAACCCTTTTCCGCGCAACTGCGACATCACCGCTCCAATCCAAGGCAATACCGCGCGCACCTGTTTTAGCAAGCTCTTCTACAAAAAGGGGTGATCCCCTGCAAAAAAGAAGAACGGGACAAGTCACTCTCTCCACCATCTTCTGAAGGTACTTTAAGGAAAACTCCCGGAACTGGGCAGGTGCCAAGCTATTTGCCCAAGAATCAAAGATTTGTACGCAGGCAACACCCCCTGCTGCTTGCATATTTAAGTAGGCAATCGATGCCTCGGCAATTTTTTCAAGCAGCGCATGGAAAGAAGCTGGATCGCGCAGCATCCATTGCTTTGTCTTTTTAAGGTCACGGGAGCTTTTCCCCTCAATCATATAGCTTGCTACTGTGAAAGGGGCACCGCAAAAACCAAGAAGGGGAACGGAAAGTTCTTTTCCGAGAATGTCGATGGCGGACCGAACATAGGAGAGCGCCTCTTCCACAGCAGGGACTTGGAGGCGCGCCACATCAACAGAGGAGTGTAGAGGTCTTTCGATCAAAGGTCCTACACCCTCTTCGATCGCAAGGCCCACACCAAATGCTTCTGCAATGACCAGAATGTCTGAAAACAAAATGGCCGCATCCATGCCAAAGCGGCGGATAGGCTGCAGGGTAATTTCCGCGGCAAGCTCCGGCGTGTGAGCAAGTGTAAGAAATGAGTATTTTTGCCGCAGAGCTCTATATTCAGGCAGATATCTACCTGCTTGACGCATCACCCAGATAGGAGGACGCCCCACATTTTTGGCAGAAAGAGCGCTTAAAAACCGGCTCACAAGATCCTTTCTAAAATCGCATCGACGGTAAAACCAAACTCTTTAGCAAGAGCATCTATAGGAGCCGAGGCTCCAAAGCCTTCCATGGCAATAGCTACGCCGTCTGTGCCGATAAACTTCTGCCACCCGAAATCTGAGGCAGCCTCTATGCTGACCCGCTTTCCAAGGTTTCCACCTATAATCTTCTGCTTATACTCGGCCTCTTGCAGATCAAAGAGCTCCCAACAAGGAACAGAAACAACACGAACATCTTTCCCTAAGTTTTCTAGTTCCGCTGCTACCTGGAGCGCGAGGGAAACCTCAGATCCCGTGGCAAAAAGCGTAAAATCTGGCTTTTTCTTCTCTTTTTTGAGGATGTAGGCGCCTTTTCCCACTCCTTCCTCGTAGGAAACTTTCGTACCAGGAATCTCTGGAAGGTTTTGGCGCGAGAGAATAAGCGCCGAGGGGCCCTGATAGCGCACCGCAGCTACCCAGGACATTTTCACCTCGTTGGCATCGGCCGGGCGGATAACATGCAAATTGGGCATTGCGCGAAGTGAAGCTAGGTGTTCAATCGGTTGGTGTGTTGGGCCATCTTCACCTAAGAAAATCGAGTCGTGGGTAAATTGATAGGCAACATGTGCCTTTTGCATGGCAGCCAGGCGTATTCCGTTTCGCATGTAATCGGAAAAGGTAAGAAACGTCCCAATATAGGGAAACCACATCCCATTTTCTGCCATGCCTGTTGCAATCGTACACATCGCAAATTCGCGCACACCAAACTTGATGTTTCTTCCCTTAAAATTTCCAGGCGCAATGATCGGAAACTGCTTCATTAGGGTCATATCGGAAGAGGACAGGTCAGCCGACCCCCCAATCAACTGGGGCAGCAAGTCGCCAAGGACGTGCAGGACCATTTGGGAAGAGGTTCTGCTTGCGATGGGGGAAGTGATGGGGATGCTTTGCAACTTCTCCTCGAGATCTTTGGGAACAAAATGCTTATGCATCCTCTCAAACTCTTGGAAGAGGCCTGGATTTTCATACCCCCACTGTTCAAACCCTTTTCTCCACTCCTCTTCGCACTTTGCATCTTGCTGCAGTTTTGTCTCAAAAAAGGCGCGCACTGCCTGTGGAACAAAAAAAGACTCGAGTGGGATACCGAGAGCTTCTTTCGTAAGCTTTACTTCCTCTTCACCAAGCGGTGATCCATGCACCTTATGGGAGCCCGCTTTGTGGGGGGATCCTTTTCCAATAATGGTCGTTGCCTTGATGAGACAAGGTCGAACCTGCGCCTTACGCACGTGGGAGAGAACTTTATGCAACTCATCCAAGCTGTGCCCATCTACCTCATACACATCAAATCCATAGGCTCTGTAGCGGCTCACTGTGTCTTCTGAGCAGCTGTCAGAAAGTGGACCATCAAGGCTAATGTGGTTGGCATCGTAGATCAGAATCAAGTTATCAAGCTTCAGGTGGCCGGCGAAGGAACATGCCTCCGAGGAGATCCCTTCCATAATGCACCCATCGGAACAAAGGCAGTACACTTTAGCATCAAATATTTTATGCATGGGCGTGTTGAATCGGGCGCCCAAGACTTTGAGGGCAAGCGCCTGACCTACCGCATTGCCCACTCCTTGTCCAAGAGGGCCTGTCGTTGCTTCTACGCCATCTGTCTCATGCGCTTCTGGGTGACCTGGTGTGTGGGAATGAAGCTGCCGAAACTCTTTTAACTGCTCAAGCGGAAGGCGAAAGCCAGCGAGGTGAAGGCAAGAATAGAGCCACATGGAGCCATGGCCTGCAGATAGAATGAGTCGATCGCGGTTGACCCAGCTGGAATCTTTAGGATTGTGCCGCAGGGCATGGCCATAAAGATAAGCTCCAATTTCTGCACACCCAAGGGGAAGACCGGGATGGCCTGAATTGGCTTTCTGCACCCCGTCAATTGAAAGAGCACGAATAGTCTTTGCAATTTTTTCAAGCGACTCTTTCAGACGAGGGTCCAAAGCTCCCGGATCTACCATACCAAACTCCTACAAGAAACAAGCTTTAGTATGGCTATCTCTGCTAAATCGCGCAATGGATTAATTGCAATTTTAAGATAGAGAACTTTTCTTTAAAGGTCTACTGTGACACAGGTTACCTAATAGTAGATCTTAACCTGCTGCTAAAGCCCGTAGATTTCCTTTCTGCACCCGTGGACCAAGCACTGGGTTTTAAGTTTTCATCCCAAAGTTTCCAAAAACAGACAGTTTCATCAAGCGATACAGTGACGATCGTGTCGTCATGGCAATCGGCATCGGCAACCCGCTCCTGATGCCCCGAAACAGAGCCTAAGCAGGTCAAAGCATGAGTTTGTGGTGACCACCTCCACATGTTGATAAAACCAGATTCAATTTCTGTGTAAGCACCAGGCCTAATCCCTTGAGTAGAAACAAGTTCTTTATCTTTCCAGAACAAATTTGTAACTTCTGCTTCTGTGTCCGTTTGGCTTAAGACCCTTTTCTTGTCCAAATCAATGATCCGTATTTTATGATCACCACTTCCTGTACCTGTTGCCACAAGGCTAGGATTTGAAGAACAACAAACAAGGGCCCTTACGGCTTTCTCATGAGGGAAAACAGCCAGAGGGGAATTAAGAGAACGAACGTCCCACATTTTTACTAACGCTTCATTTCCGCTCGAAATCAAACGCTCGCCCGATTCTACAAGACCACAAATCTTGTCTGTATGCGCTAAGAAGTCTCCGATATGGGCCTCTTGAGCTCGAACATCAAGAAGTCTTATCGAGCCTAATGTATCACCGCCAAAGAGCACTTGTGGCCTGCCTTTTGAGTAGAGAAGCGTATTCACGCGGACAGGACATTCCATGGTTCGCTGAAGTTTTAATTCTTGCTGAACATCCCAAATCCTCACAGTTCCATTCTGATAGCTTACTGTGAGACAAAATTCCTGCAGGTTATGTGGCAAAGAAACAGGCCGAGAATCAACAACAGGAATTTCTGAAGTAGCCCCAGACCCCTGATTCTTAAAGAAAATTTTTTCACCTAAAATTATGGCCAAAACTACCCCGTTGTAGGAGAGGCTATTACCGTAAAAATCAAAATTGAAATCCGGAGCATCAAGTACCCGTTCCACTTTTAGCCGCCTAATGCGATCCTTAAGCAAACCAAGAGACTCAAAATAAGAGCGAGAGTGAATATAGTTTTCAACAACCGGCTGAGAGTCTTGCCTAAATCCCAATATCCTAGGGCCGCGCTCACCCCAATTTCTATCGGTCAACGCATGGTAGAGCATTTTTTCATACTCAGTAGATTCGGAATTTAGAGAAGGAGTTTCAAAAAGAGCTTTTTCTGCGCAAGGCATATATCGATCATAAAGGCGCACCTTTGGTAACGTGGGGCATGGAGAATTCCGGCTCCCTGTTGAAATAGCCGGGGTTGCGCCTTGAGCACTTCTTGTTGAAACACAGTTTTGATCAAAAAACATAAACACCTCAAAATAAACAAAAAACGATACACAAAAACCAAAACAATTACAACTCATAAATTATTTTAAACAAGCTGGAAAATTGGAAACGAGCCACGGAGAAGCTCTGATTTTTTGCGCTTTACAAAAGAAAAAAATATCGTTACCATCGGCTCATGTTCACCCTTGCCCGCGGCATTGATTCCTCAACCGCAAGCTTAAACAAAAGTGGGCCGGGCTCCTTTAATTGTCCGGCGGTCCTGCTTGCTTCTCTTACGCTTACACAAAAAGTACGAGGTCTTTGGCAACTTAAGCTCCTTACAGAAACGATCAAGCCCGAAAACAGATGGAAACTAAGTGCAGGCGGCCTCATCGGGCTAGCGGCAGGCGAGAGGAGGTTGACCCTCTTTATTGCCTACCTAGTCTTGGTGCTCCGCAGGATTCAAGTATGCGCGCAACAAAAGAAGAAAATTAGCGATGCAAAAACGGAACTCTATAAAAACATCTTTATTGGACGCCGACTAAAGCCAGAAGAAGTGAAAGAAAAACTTGTAAAGGTCGCAAAAAGCGCTTTTCTTCTGCTTGCGGCATGGTTTGTTTTCGCTATGCGCTTTTTGGACGTGATGGACTGCTACAAACTCTGCGAGTGGCAAAAAAAACAGGCCGTCTACGAGATTGGAGTGCACTTTTCCGCCCTTGTTGAAGAAGCAGCAAAAGACAAAGAAAAAATGCTCTCTGATCTTTCTGCCAATAAAGAAGCAATCGATCATCTTCTTCTTGTTTGGGGGATGCCCATTTCTGCTGATTTTTTGATCAGCACCCTCTCTGCGGGAATCCTTGGAGGAGAAACGCTGCTCTCCGGGGGTAAGAGAATTGCGTATGAAGTGGAAGACACAGTGCGAGAGGGAATCTACTTCATGTGGTGCATCGTGGGGACTCCTCCCAAGGGGCTTTTAAGGCGATGAGCACTCAAGTTCTTCTGCTACGACACGGCGAACCCTTTCCCGGGGAAAATGGCGCCCTGACACCAGAGGGTCACAAACGGGTAAAAGAACAAGCGGCTCTTTTCAAACGAGCCGGTCTTCATCCTGCCCGCATCTTTTACTCGCCGCTAAAACGCACAAAAGAAACAGCAGAAGAGGTCGCAAATCTTCTCCTTGCCCCTTTAGAAGAGGCAAAAGAGCTAGAAGCCAAGCAAAATGTATTAAAAATTTTAAACTTGCTGCCTCATCCGCTGCAAAACGAAACAGTCTTCCTTGTAGGACACGCCCCGAGCCTGCTCTCTTTCTATGAGTCTGCCCTCGCTCTGCCCAAACCCCTAGCCTTGCACAAGGGCTCTGCGATCTTACTTTCTTTTGACACAGACCTTCTCTTTGGCTCCGCCTCCCTCCTCGCCTATTATCCCTAAAAAGAACTGTTGCAAGAGAGCCTCACAAATAATAAAGGCTTCACCCGTCAGCGTGAAGATGTGTATCAAAATTTACTAAAACAGCACAAACTAACGATGCCCTGATTAAACCTAAAAAACGCAAAAAGATCCGCATCGACATTAATGTGTAAAAAAATTATACTGCCTCTACGATGTCATCACAAGAAACAAGACGGCGCTTTCTCCAATACTTCAAAAAACAAGGGCATACCATTATCCCCTCTAGCCCCGTCATCCCCCATGATGACCCAACTATTTTGTTTACAAATGCAGGGATGAACCAGTTCAAAGATGTTTTCCTAGGCAAAAGCAAACGAGATTACGTCCGAGCCACTACAAGCCAAAAGTGCATCCGCGCAGGAGGCAAGCACAACGACCTTGAAAACGTCGGCCACACAAAACGCCACCTCACCTTTTTTGAAATGCTTGGCAACTTCTCCTTCGGCGAGTATTTTAAAAAAGAAGCCCTTCGTTTCGGATGGGAAGTCTCCACCGAAATATTTGGTTTCGATCCAGAGAAAATATGGATCTCCGTCTTTGAAAAAGATGAGGAGGCTTTTGAAATAGCGAAAACCTTCATCCCCGAAAAACATATTGTTCGGATGGGCGCTGCTGACAACTTCTGGGAGATGGGCGAAACGGGCCCTTGCGGCCCCTGTTCAGAGTTTTACTATGACCGAGGCGGCATGGCGGGACCCTCTCCCGATAAGGACCCAAGCGGCAAGAGATTTTTAGAGTTCTGGAACCACGTGTTTATGCAGTTCAACCGCAATCCCGATGGAAGCACTACTCCCCTTCCCAAACCCAGCATTGACACAGGCGCCGGACTAGAAAGGGTCGTCACACTGCAGCAAGGTGTCGACTCTGTTTTCGACACCGATATTCTCCGCAGCCTCATCGCCCAAGTCGAAGAAGTCTCGGGAAAACGTTATGAAGGAGATACCGCTCCCTTTCGTGTTATTGCAGACCACCTGCGCTGCTTAGCTTTTGCCATTGCTGATGGCGCACAGCCAAGCAATGTGGAACGAGGCTATGTTCTCAGGAAAATCCTCAGAAGGGCTACCCGCTATGGCAGGCAGCTCGGATTGAACCGCCCTTTCCTTGCAGATGTACTTCCACGTCTTGTAAGCGATATGGGAGAGGATTATCCAGAACTCATCAAATCGGAAAACAAGATTGCAGAAGTGATTACTGCTGAAGAAGAAGCCTTTCTGCGCACGCTTCAGCGTGGTGGCAATATCCTCTCTCAAATCATGGAGAGCGCCAAAAAACATGGGGCTAAAATCTCAGGCGATGATGCCTTCAAACTCAAAGACACCTACGGACTGCCTCTGGACGAGATCCAGCTTCTTGCCAAAGACGCCCATCTCAGCGTAGATCTTGCGCGCTACGAAGAGCTTGAGAAAGAGGCCAAAGAGCGCTCCCGCAGCACAGCTAAGGTTACACGGCAAGCCGTCTCCGAAAACCTCTTCCAGGAATTTCTTGAACAAGAGGGTCCTACGAAGTTTGTAGGCTATGACAACGTAAAATGTGATGGCACTATCACAGCGATCGTAAAAAATGGCACCTTCGTAGATACTTTGCACGCGGGAGAAGAGGGGGAAGTATTACTCGATACGACCTGCTTCTATGCCGAGATGGGAGGCCAAGTAGGGGATACGGGTCATCTTATTCGGGAAGATGCTGTCTTTCATGTGTGCCAATGCCAACACCCCTTCAAAGGGATCATCTCCCATATCGGAACACTTGAAAGAGGCACGCTCTACGTCGGTGAAACACTGGACGCAGAAGTAGATGTAGCCAAACGGCAAAAAATAGCAAACAACCACACGGCCACGCACCTTCTTCACTACGCCCTCCACAAAGTACTCGGTGAGCATGCAAGACAGCAAGGTTCTGTTGTAGAGCCAGGTCGCCTTCGCTTTGACTTTAGCCATCATAAAGCCCTCGAGCCCTCTGCCCTACGAGAGATTGAAGATATCGTCAACAGCAAGATCCGGGAAAATAAACTCGTAAGCTGCTACGAAATTCCTTACGACAAGGCACAAAAAGATGCGAGCATTAAGCAATTTTTCGGAGATAAATACGGCTCCTTGGTCCGCGTTGTTGACATCGACTACTCCAAAGAGCTCTGTGGAGGCACCCACACTTCCAAAACAGGCAATATCGGCTATTTTCGCATCGCTAAAGAAAGTAGTATTGCAGCTGGTATCCGCCGTATAGAAGCCGTCACAGGAGAAGAGGCAGAAGCTCTTGCCAGAGGCTCTGAGGACATCCTCCTCAGCCTTGCAGAGAAGCTAAAAGTAAGTCCTCACAAACTGCACGAAAAAATGGACCGTCTTCTTGAAGAACATGCCGAAGCGCAAAAGCTTGGCAAACTCGCAAAAAAAGGGCAAACCGAGAACCTGGTAAAAGGACTTCTTACCAAGGTGGAAGTCATAAAAGAAGCGCGCGTATTGATCGCTGAACTACAGAATGGGGAAGATCTCGGAGGAGTTGCTGATTTAGCTATGGCAGGGCTCAAAGAAGGTGTTGTTGCCCTAGGTTCAGCAGGAGAAGATACATGCCAGATCGTAATACGAGTAAGCGATAACCTTGTCCAAACAGGGATCAAAGCGGGAGATCTCATCAAAGCAATTGCTCCCCTTATTGAAGGCGGAGGTGGAGGAAAGCCTCACGCGGCACAAGCTGGCGGAAAGGCGCCTAAAAACTTAGCAGCCGCCCTGCAGAAATGCAAAGAACTCTTGCAAAATGCGTAGCAAACTATTTCAAAGTAGCGCCCTGCACTTTTTTCAGGAAGCAATCAAAGAGGGAGGCGATCTTCTTTTAGAAGGGCTTTGGGATGCCCCTAAGGCACTAATCACAACTCTTGCAAAAGAAGCATCTCATAAGAACATCTTAATTCTTACTGGAGCAAACCGCGAAGAGAGACATCTCTTAAGCGACTTTCCCTTTTTCTCAAATGCAAAAGTATTGGATTTCCCAGCCTGGGAAACACTGCCCTCCGAAAATATTCCCCCAAGCCCTGATATCGTTGGTGCTAGATACACCGTTTTCCATGAGATCGTCACAGCCAAAGAACCTGTCATTGTACTAAGCGGCTTACAAGCATGCCTGCAAAGGACCCTCTCTGCTGACACCTTTCAGATTCTTACACAGTCTCTAAAGGTAGGTGACACCCTTTCCTTAGAAAAGCTTAAAGAACAGCTTGTCTGGATGGGTTTTACAAAAAATTCAGTTGCCATGGAAAAGGGGGAATTTGCGACCCGTGGTGGCATTCTGGACGTGTTTCCCGTGTCCACCCCAGACCCCTACCGGATTGAGTTTTTTGGAGATGTTATTGACTCGATCCGCACATACGATCCTGTCGGACAAAAGTCAGTGGCTTCTGCTGATCACGTAGTGCTTTTTCCTGCTCTAGAAATGGAGTTTCTCAAAGAAGAAACCGATCTTGCGACTCTCTTGGACTACATGGGGAAAGATACGCTTGTTGTCTTTGATGATCTTCTCTCCTTAGAAGATCGATGGGCATCTCTTGTCTCGATTACAGAAACCTTTTCCAAGACTTTTTGCCGCTTTGAAGAACTCTTGCAAGCACTTAAAGGACACCAAAAACTTTTCTTTTCCAAAGAGCCGATTGAAC
>CAZBXE010000012.1:0-58683 GCA_964496125.1 uncultured bacterium
GATGCAATATTTTAGGATAAATCGACCGAAGGGTGACTTATCCTACAAGGCCGGAAAAGGCTACAAAAGTGGATACAGCCGTTGCGACATTGGGGTGAGATGGACACAATTAAGGAATGTATGTATGGAAAGAAATACAGGGTTTAAAAAGATTTGATAGACATTCCTATATAATGGTAGCATCTTCAAAAATTTGAAGGTGTTATGAGTAAGAAAAAAGTACAGGAATTTTACTCGGTGATTGACGAAATCGCCGATAAAGAAGCGTTTCTCGAATCAGTGCGTGAAGGATTTTTGCAAATTGAAGCCACGGGTGCAAAAGACAATCAAAACCATCCCCTTGTAGATCTTCTGGTTGTCATTTTATGCGCAGTCTTGGCTGGGGCGAATACGATCACGGATATTCACACCCATGCTCAGGTTAAAATTGGAATGTTTCAGCAACTTCTCCAGATGAGCACGGCGCCGAGCTATGATGTCTTTTGGTGGCTCCTCACGAGACTGCATCCAAGGCAGATTGAAGGTTGTTTTGTTCGCTGGATTCAGTCGTTACCAGATGAGGATAAGACGAAATTAATCGCTATTGACGGGAAGAACCTTAGAGCAACTGCCTCAAGTAGATGGTGCGATGTCCCTTATGGAGAGCAATCGGCAAAGCGTTCTACCGCTCATGAGTGGCTCGGGCATTTACAAAAATCTGGGGCATGGGCACGGGCACGAAACCAATTCTTCATTCACGATGTGTATATCCCACACATACATGATTTGAAAAGTTGGAAACATCTTCAAGGAAGGGATATCATTTTTTTCCCAATCTTAATATCAAAACTTTATTTTTCTCTAGCAAAAGAAGAGAAGTTCCTGTAAATTTCTTCCTATGAAAGAGCTTCCCAAAACATACACATCACAAGATATAGAAAGAAAATGGTACGAGTTTTGGGAAGAAAATAAATTTTTCGAAGCAGACCCTTCGTCAGATAAGCCTCCCTACTGCATTGTCATACCCCCACCTAACGTGACAGGCGCTCTCCACATGGGCCATGCCCTTGTCGATACACTCCAAGATATCCTGATCCGATGGAAGCGCATGCAAGGGTTTGAAACTCTCTGGGTACCAGGTGTTGACCATGCTGGAATCTCCACACAAACCGTTGTGGAAAGACACTTAATCAAAACCACAGGCAAAAGACGCGTGGACCACAGCCGTGAGGAGTTTCTGAAAGCTGTATGGGCATGGAAAGAAGAGAATGAGGGAAAGATCGTCAAGCAAATCAAACGTCTTGGCTGTTCTTGCGATTGGTCTCGCTACAGATTTACGATGGACGAGGGCAACAACAAAGCCGTTCGTTCTATCTTTACGATGCTCTACAAAAACGGCCTTATCTACCGAGGCGACTACCTTGTTAATTGGGATCCGTTAACACAAACAGCCCTCTCCGATGATGAAGTAGAATATGAAGAACGCCTCTCTTCTCTTTGGCACTTTCGCTACCCGTTAAGCGATGGTTCTGGCTATTTAGAGTTTGCAACAACCCGGCCAGAAACGATGCTAGGGGATTTGGCGCTCGCTGTTGCACCAGGAGATGCACGCTACAGCGCATTTGTCGGAAAGACATGCCGCCACCCCTTCTCAGACAGACTTCTCCCTGTGATCGCCGATCACATGGTAGATCCTACTTTTGGTACAGGTGTAGTAAAAATCACTCCCGCTCACGACCCGAACGACTACCAGATGGGTCTAAGACATGGTCTTGCCCTTCTCAACATCATGACAAAAGATGGGAAGATCAATGAAAATGGCGCTCCCTTCCAAGGACTCACCATGGAAGAGTGCAGGCAAAAAATCATTCCATACATGCAAGAAAAAGGCCTCTTTGTCAAGGCAGAGCCCCACGTAAACCGCGTTGGTGTTTCATACCGATCTAAAGCCGTCATCGAGCCTTTTATTTCGAAGCAGTGGTTTGTGAGAATGAGCGATTTTGCCAAAGAGCTGCGCTACCTTGTGGAAAAAGGGCAAGTCAGCATCCTTCCAAAGCCCTGGGAAACGGTGTACTACAGATGGGTCGATAACCTACGCGACTGGTGCATCAGCCGTCAACTTTGGTGGGGACACCGCATCCCGATTTGGTACCATGTAAACGACTCCTCTCGCCTTATCTGCCAAGAGAGCGATGAAATTCCAGACGAAGTACGCACACATCCAGATGAGTGGAAACAAGAAGAAGATGTTCTCGATACGTGGTTTTCCTCAGCCCTCTGGCCTTTTGCCTCTTTGGGCTGGCCAGAGAAAACAGAAGAACTTACTCGCTTCTATCCGAATGCTACGCTTATCACAGGGCACGACATCATTTTCTTTTGGGTAGCACGTATGCTTTTCATGGGCAACTATGTCAATAAAAAGCCCCCTTTCCCCGCAGTCTACCTGCATGGCCTGATCTATGGAAAGTCGTACTGGCGCGAGCAGAAAGGGGGAGGTATTGCTTACCTCTCTGAAGCTGAGCGAAAGGAGTATGACCTCGGTAAACCCCTTCCTGAGGGCGTTTTTTCCAAATGGGAAAAAATGTCAAAAACAAAAGGAAACATTATCGATCCTCTCGAAATGATTGCAGAATATGGCACAGACGCCATGCGAATGGCTCTTGCGCTTAGCCCCTCTGCCTCTCGTGAGATCGACCTAGACCGCCGAAAATTTGAAGAGAACCGAAACTTTGCCAATAAGGTATGGAACGGCGCCCGTTTTGTACTCATGAATCTCCCCTCACACTTTGATCAGGGGCTTAATGCCTCTCTCTTTACACTGGAAGACAAATGGATTCTCTCGCAGCTCAATGAAGCCATACGAGCTGTAAACGAAAAACTTACAAACTACGAATTTGACAATGCGGCAAACCTAGCCTATACCTTCTTCTGGGATAAGTTTTGTGCCTACTATGTAGAGGTGACAAAACCCTACCTCTTTGGAAAAGCGGGAACAGAAGAAGAGAAAAATAATAAACAGAAGATACTCGCCATCGTACTTGACCACGCGATCCGCCTACTTCATCCTATGGCACCTTTCATTACAGAAGAGCTCTTTCATCTTCTTAAAGAGCAGCTAGGGCCCCTTGATACCTCCTCTTCTGTTGACCCCTATACCCACGCGAGCATCAAAGCTCTTACGAGTCCTGCATGTATAGTAGCTCCCTACCCTGAAGTGATCTCTGCGTCTGATATTAATCCAACAGTAGATGCAACCTTTGACCTTGTACGGCAAGCAGTCTACGCCATCCGTAATATTCGTGGTGAAATGCGCGTGCCACCTGGCACCCCCATCGACATCTACTTTGTAGGAGATGCAAGCGATCCTACCTACCAGATCATCGAGGCAAATACCCAGATGATCCGCTCGCTTGTGCGCTCTCAGAAGATTGAAACACTTCACAGAGAACCAGCCCTTGGCTTTGCTTGTACGGCCGTGCTTGGCAATGTGTTGGTGATGATCCCCCTTCCAAAAGAACTTCTGCTCCAAGAGCAGGAAAGGCTAAAAAAAGAGTGGGAGAAGCTTACCAAGACAGTCGAAGGGGCAAAAAAGCGCCTTGAGAACACCTCTTTTGTAGAAAATGCTCCGCCACATATCATTATCCAGCAGAGGGAAACCCTGGCGCGAGAAGAGCAAGCTCTACGCGAAATCTCCACTAAACTCGCAAAGCTCTCCCTTAAAGATTAAAAATTTTACAAACAACAATTCTCAAGCGGCTTGGTTTTTGAGGTGCTCGAGCATGGCCAGCTCTTGCTCGAACTCATCTGACTGAGAAGCTAAATCCAGGCCCTCTTCAATGACTTCTTTAGCGAGGGGATCGTTCTGCATGAGCAAATACCTTGCAAAGTAGACATAGGAGAGGGGATGGTGCTCGCTGATCAGGATCGCAATTCCATACGCCTGGATAGCGTCTTCATGCGCTCCAAGCTCCGAGAGTGCGCAAGCAACACCAATCCAAAACTGATACCTTGCAAAATCGAGGAAGATCAAAAAAGCAAAGAGGTCTCTCGCCATCTCAAAATTTGTCGCAAGTTGCTTACTTGCAATTTCATAGAGATTTCTCAAATCAAACTCATCAATGCCAATCAGATCAGCAACATCGTAATTCTCCTCAGCTACCGCACCCAAGATGTCCAAAGAAGACTCTTTCTTTTTAAATACCTCAAGCTTTTGAATGCAAGAAACTTCTGGATTATCCAGGTAGCCTTCTAGCCCCCGGAGAACCATACCGACACCCTTTTCCAGCATCTCATTCATATCCTGGGAAACGTTAGCCTTTTCCCCCCTTCCCCCCTTGGAATGCAAGGAGACTTTTCTGAGCGCTGCATAAAAGATTTCAAACAGTTTTTTTATTCTATCATTGCCCATGATGTTACTAAAGTATATTAATTACACAACTTTATTATAACAAAACCGCAATTACTTTTTTAGTAAAAAGTAATTAAACACACAACGCATTATTTTACAAGAAGTTACAAAGATGCCCTACATTGAGCATTTTTTTCTTGCCCGTTTTTAGATTTTGATGATGATGGAGCCCATGGGTACATGGAAATGGAAAATCTTGCTTTTAGCCGCAACGCTTAGCTTAACTACCGTACAGGCGCATGTTCGTGATGGGGTTTACCTAGGAGCAGGCTGCGGAGCTGGCTTTGGGCAATTCGACCTTAAGGCGATGAATACACTGACAGGTGTGTCGGTTAAAAGAGAGGCAAGCCGTGTCATCTGCCAAGGAAACGCCTTCCTCGGATTTGGGTGGACGCTGCCTAACTGTGTTTATCTAGGCTTAGAAACAGCAACCCGGTTTCCAAAGATCTCTGCAAGACTAGAAAGGCCCGCTGTTTCAGTGACGAAATTCAATCTCACAAACGTTCTCTCTGTACGGGAAATGGCAAGCCTGGATGTAGTGGCCGGCTACCGCTTGGCCAGGGACTATCTTCTTTATGGACGGATTGGCGGCTCATTTGCCAAGCTGCATTTACAATTGAATAAGAAAAAAGCTGCCGACGTGGCGCAGTATGATTTTAACGACTACAAGTCGGGTTTAAGAGCAGGTGTAGGTGCCAACTTTGAAATCAACTGCTGGATGGGTGTAGGGCTAGACTATATCTACACTGGGTATCGGTTACAGAGCACCTATATTGAAAAGTACAAGACCAATCAAACCCAAAGGCCACACACGCACTCGATTGCCGCCTCCCTCTTCTTTAACTTTAGTTAAGTTCTGAATGAAGAAGGAATGAACTGGCAGATCAAAGCATCGTCTAGCCCTACGATAACAATTTTCCCGTCTACTTCTAGCAAATCCTCCACTCCCATGCTAAAAGCGCCCAGGTTTACAATTCTGAGGCAAGAAGTTGTTTTGATATCCCACACTTCGATCTCAGGGCTTCTAAATCTACCTGCAAGAAGGCAATTGCCGCTAACCAACATAGCGCTCACAGGACCTGTGCCTGTCGGCCTCGAGAAGACCTGTTTGCAGAAACCGCTATCAAGATCCCATCTCACAATCATGCCAGGAGCGCTCTTCTCAACAGCCTCCATCCCCTCGCTTAGTTGCTGGACGAGAGGATCGTAACCGACAAAGAGATCTGTTTTGGTGACAAGAAAGGACCTGAACTTAGGATCAGATTGGCAAGAGCCGCGCGTAAAAGTGGTCAGACAAGAGCCTGTAGCCAAATCCCATTTTTTTAGCGTGCGATCTAAATAGCAACGTGTTATGAGACATTCCTTGTAAAGGGCAAGCACTCCTACCTCAGCCTGATGGCCAGAAAAAACCTGTTCACATTGTCCCGTCGCTAGACTCCACATCCGAGCTGTCATATCGGTGGAGCCTGAAAAAAAAGAGTCTTTTGTAAAAAGCAAACTTTTTACCTCTGCGCTATGCCCTAAGAAAACACGCTTGCTTCTACCCCTCTCCGGACTGCACTCCATTACAACTCCATTTTCTGTCCCTATAAAAAGGGTCTCTCCATGAACTGCAAGAGAAGTGATCTTCTCAGCATAATGAGAGAACTGCCTTTCTTTTGTTCTGTTTGTAGAAACCTCCCATTTCTTGATCGTAGAACGAAGTCTCGTGTTGTAAGGATCACCGAGGAGGGTGCTGCAACTTGCAAAAACGTCCCTTCCATTTGAGTCAAAGAAAGCGAGATTGTAATTCCACCTTCCTCCAAGAAAACCAATACGTTGTCCCTCAAAAGAAAAAAAATTAATAGACGAATCCCCTCTTTTTCCAAAAAAAAGTACACCTCCGCGTACAACGACCTTAACCGAAGTTATCCATTCATGCTCGCGAGGCATTGAATGTCTGAAACGAATCTGGGATATAGGCATCCACTGTGCTATCCTTTCGCAACATTCAAGAAACGCCATAGGTTTTGTATCCTTCAATGCACGTTGCTCTGGTGAAAGACCATCCCTATAATCATTGAGTGCAACCTTCGCAAGCTCTCTCCAAAGGCGACTTACGTGGGCAGCATGCGCCAGGTCCCGCAAACCTAGGTATGAGAAAACATGTAATATCAATTCCCTAGGAAGAGCCGGTAACGAGCCTACTTCAGGGTTCCCTGGAGATTGATCCAATTTTTGCCTTGTTACAGGAGGCAAGGAAAAAGGATCCTCCACTTTTCTTTTCATAGGTGATGTCATATGGCATTCTCCTTAATTCTCATAAGATATTAAAAAAAAACCTAAAACGAAAGAGGTCAAAAGCAGTTGTCTAAAAACCTGCATAGAGGCATCTTAACAAAAAAAAAGGGGGGGAGCAACACCCTGAAGGAGAGGGGTGTTGCACTAGATCTTAAGAAACGGCGGTTTCTGGGTCGCGCTCTGCCTCGAGGAGGCGGATAAAGCTGCGGGTCTCGGCAATCGTGATGCCAGAGAGCGCAAGAAGACCGAGAAGGTTCGGGATCGCCATCAAGCCGTTGAAAATATCAGCTAAGATCCAAACTGTCTGAAGCTTAAGCATCGCACCCGGAATAATCGTCAGGGTAAAGAGAATTCGGTAAATAGGCACTGACTTTGGCCCAAGCAGATATTCTGTGCACTTCTCACCGTAATACGCCCAGCCAAGAAGAGTCGTAAAGGCAAAGAGAAAAAGAGAAACTGCGACTATCGCTGAACCATAGGGAATATGGACATCAAAGGCGCTGGCAGTCAATGTAGCGCCCGTAGTTGTTGGGTTATCAATTGTTGTTGTAATCACAAGTCCTGTGATCGAGCAGAGCACAATGGTTGTCAAGAAAGCGCCTGTCATCGAGACAAGAGCGCCTCTTCCTGGGTGGTCCGCTTGTGATGCTGCCGCTGCAATCGATGCAGTACCTAGGCCCGCTTCACTTGTCATCAGACCTCGGGAAATTCCCACCTGAATTGTTGCAAGCAGACCCCCTACTGCTGCCTTACCGGAGAAAGCATCAGAGAAGATAAGACCAAAAGCGTGAGGCAGCTTTGCATAGTTTATGGCCAAGATCGCAACCCCCCCCGAGAGGTAGAGAAGAGCCATAAAAGGCACGAGAAGGGAAGCTAGCTTCCCAATAGAGTGAATACCTCCGAGCAAGGTAATCCCGATAATGAGAGCGCAGAGAATGCCCGATTCCAGGGGGGACACATTGCACACCGACTGCATCACATCAGCAACCGAGTTTGCCTGGATCATGTTTCCACCACCTAGAGCGGCAAGGGAGCCAAGAAGGGCAAAAGCACAGGCTAGACTTTTCCAACCAAGACCTTGTTCAATAAAATACATGGGGCCACCAGACATCTGGCCATTCTTACCCATCGTTCTAAACTTTATGGCAAGAATTGCCTCGGCAAATTTTGTTGCCATCCCCAATAGGGCCGTAACCCACATCCAGAAGAGAGCGCCAGGGCCGCCAAGTGTGATCGCTGTGGCCACACCTGCGATATTTCCAATACCCATGGAAGCAGAAAGAGCAGTCATGAGAGCTTCAAAATGGCTAAGGTCTCCCTTCCCTTTCTTTGTCTTCTCAAACCCAAGAGCTATCTTGAGGGAATAGAACAGGTAGCGGAACTGCAATCCCCGAAGTGCTACAGTCAGATACAAACTCACTCCAATCAAAAGAATCAATAGAGGCGGACCCCATACAACTTGATATACTGTTTCTACTATGCCCATATTTTCCTCTTTTCTTCTTTTTGAATAAATGTTGTTGTCTCTTTTGCAATGACACCGGATAAAAACAAGAGTGCAAGCAAGTTTGGCACTACAATCAGCCCGTTCATAATGTCAGCAAGTAGCCAAGCAATTTCTAATTTAAGCGCCGCAGCTGGAATCACGGCCATGATAAAAACTAAGCGGAAGTAAGACACAGCCTTCTCACCCCAAAGGTACTCGGTACACTTCTCCCCAAAATAGGCCCATGCCAAAAGGGTTGAGAAGGCAAAGAGTATAAGACCGATGGCGACAATTACACCGCCACCTGGCAAAGTGCTATTAAAGGCATGCGTTGCCAGCTGCACGCCACTTAGTACTTCCCCACTTGGAGAGGTCGCCCCCAAGCTGCCTGTCACAACGACAACGAGGCCTGTAATACTACAAACAAGAACGGTGGAGATGAGCGCGCCTGTCATGTTGATGAGCGACTGCTTTGCTGGATTATCAGTGATCGCAGCGGCTGCAATAATGGAGGATACGCCAAGTCCTGCATCGCTTGAGAAAATGCTTCTGGAAACTCCCATTTGAATCGCCATATAAACAGAAGCGCCCGCCATACCGCCTATCGCCGCTTGCGGTGTAAAGGCAGCTGTCAAGATTTGCATGAAAGCATTTGGAATTTGTGCATAATGAACAAGAAGAATAAGGCACCCGCTCACAAGATAAAGAAGCGCCATCACAGGAACAAGCACAGAAGAAACCCGCCCAATACTTTTTACTCCGCCTATCAAAACAAGGGCAGTAACGAGTGAGAGGAGCGCTCCTGTAATCCAGGGATTCATAGGGACATACGCATGAACTGATGCAGCAATTGCATTCACTTGTACAAAGTTTCCTGTACCGAAGGCAGCTAAGGCGCAAAAAAGTGCATAAAAAGACGCCATTTTCTTCCAGCCAAGCCCAGCGCTTAGGTAGTGCATCGGGCCGCCGCACATCTGCCCTGCCTTATCAGTTATGCGGTAATGAATGGCAAGTACAGACTCCCCATATTTTACAGCCATGCTTATAAATGCTGTCACCCACATCCAAAACAGAGATCCCATGCCCCCTACCATCAAGGCAGTGGTTACACCCACGATATTGCCTGTACCGATATTGCCAGCAAGGGTTGCCATAAAAGCTTCGTAAGGATTGATATCGCCCTTATCTCCCTCTGCTTTTGCTGTAAACGCTTGTTTGAGAGCATATCCAAGGTAGCGAAACTGAACAAAGGAGAGAGAAAAGGTCAAATAAGTACCCGTTGCGAGTACAAACAAAAGAAGAGGAGGACTCCACACCCAGCCTTTTATAAGAACTAAAATGCTTTCTATGTTCTCAATCATCCGATATCCGTAGGGCAGCCCTTAAGCTGCAATCAGTTCTTGTTGATTCATAAACTTCTTCGTTTCCTCGAGGATCACATGGGAAAGGAAGAAGAGAGCTAATAAGTTTGGAATCGAGATCAAGGCATTGCAGATCTCTGCAAGGTGCCAGGCAATTTCCATCTTAAGAGCTGCTGCTGGGATCACCATCGCCACAAAAATGAGGCGATACACTTTCACAGAGCCATCTCCAAAGAAGTATTCAAAACATTTTTCTCCATAATAAGCCCAGGCAATGACCGTAGAATAGGCAAAGAGAATGAGACCTACACTTACAACGATCCCTCCGCCGGGAATGGAAGTCTCAAAGGCAGTAATAGCAAGAGAAACACCTGTTAATAGCTGGCCAGATTGCCCCGTAGCACCGAGAGTTTCCGTTACAGCAACGACAAGACCCGTAATGCTGCAGACTAAAACCGTGGAAATCAGAGCACCTGTCATATTAATGAGCGACTGCTTCGCAGGGCTATCTGTAATCGCAGCGGCTGCTGCAATCGATGACAGGCCAAGGCCAGCTTCATTCGAAAATACACTTCGTGATACCCCCATCTGGATCGCCATAAATACAGAAGCCCCGGCAAAGCCGCCAACGGCTGCCTGGGGAGTAAAAGCAGACTTTATGATGAGCAGCAGCGCTGCAGGCAGCTTTGCTGCATTGAGAACCAGAATCAGCGTGCCCCCAAAGAGATAGAAAAGACCCATGATCGGAACAAGAATACCGGCAACCTTCCCAATGCTCTTCACCCCACCAATCAAGACAAGTCCTGTAATCACTGCAAGAGCGATACCGACAAGCCAGGGATTTACAGGGAAGTAGCATGTAATCGACTCAGAAATCGCATTGACTTGGACCAAATTTCCAGTACCAAGCGCAGCAAGAGAGGCTAGAAAAGCGTAAGCATAGGCCGTTTTTTTCCAGCCCAGCCCCGTTTCGATGTACTGCATAGGACCACCGCACATCTCCCCTTTTTTGTCCGTACGTCGGTAACGAATCGCAAGAACAGACTCGCTATATTTAATGGCAAGGCTAATAAGGGCTGTCACCCACATCCAAAAAAGTGAGCCCATACCCCCAATCGTAAGCGCAGTCGTCACACCAACAATATTTCCCGTACCGATGGCGCTCGCAAGAGAGGTCATCAATGCCTCGAAAGGTTTAATATCGCCTTCATGATGGGAGGATTGAGGGGTAAACGCTTGTCTAAAAGCATACCCCAGGTAGCGGAATTGCACCCCCGACAAAGAGAAGGAGAGATATAGGCCAATTCCCAGAGTAAGGAATAACAAAGGAGGACCCCAGGCCCAAACTTTTATTTGAAATAGTATCTGTTCAATTTGCTCCATAACCCAACAATAGTATCAATTATCGCATTAAATAGTCACTACTTTTTTTAGAAGTATATATATAAATTATTTTAGAGCCAGAGAGGGAGTCTCTCGAAAAAAAACCTTTCCCTCGTTCATGTAGGTCCAGTAGGAATCAAGTTGATCCTCCTCCCCGAGAAAGCCAGGCAATGTAATTCCAAAACTCTTTAAGAAAACAAAAAGAATTCTTTTTGCATCCCGCACAAAGAACATAGACTTTTTATCTTTCTGCACCTCCAAAATCATAGCGTAGGTCAAGTCTGCAAGCACCCTCGCCTCTTTTGGATCCAGCGGTGCTTTCTTTTCAGCAAAAGCACGTAGTCTTGATAATTGCAGGGCAAGCTGTCTATTTTTTTCAAAGAAACTTAAAGGGGTCTTTTCACCCTGTGCAGAAAGCCAACACTCGGCTGTCAAGTCAAAAGGAGCATCGCGCCAAAGTGCCTGCGATGCCATAAAGAGATTGCCCTCTAAAAGGCTCCCTTCTTCTGGGATGTGGGGGGTGAGCATCGCAGCGCCTACAAAATTGTGCCTCTTCATGCGTGGGATATAATTTCTGAGAAGATCGATATGTAACGTCGGCCAAAGCGCCTCTCCGAGTCGCAATCCACCCATATTGATCAGGGGCAACAAGGGGGTCTCTATTGTGCTTTCTCGTCCTGCCAAGGTGGACCAAATCTCACTCGGACCGAGCTCATCTTCCATGAAAGAGGCAGCAGCTGGAAAAACAATGTGTGTTTGAGCAGAAGCCCGATCGACTACTGCCTGAAACTCTTTTCTATTCCGCACTTCATAAAAAAGAGGTACCCCCCCTTGCTCAAGCTCTTGCATCTCCTCAACAATAAGCTCTTTTAAGGTCTTAAGATCTGCTCCCTCTTTTTGCAGTAATGCCATTCCACTGCACGTTGCATAGACAGCATCTCTTGGAAGGTTTAAGCTTCCCTTCCCAATCAGCATAATTCCGTGATTCTGAAAGGCTCTATAGGTAGCTATATCCCAGTTTTCTAAGATCATAGCATTATAGCCAAGGGCTGTGATCCTCTGACACATCCCTTCTAGAAAGAGCGTAGGGGCAAAACGTGTGACAAAAAGGGGGCGAATCGAAAATTTGGGCCGCACCTGCCCCATAAATTCAGGGAGAAAAGGTGTTTTTGCAAAAAGGGCCATCTGAGGCTCTCCAAACGCGAGGTTTCCCCGGATTTGCAGTGTCCCCTTCTTCCAGAAGGCTGTATATGATTCTGTTGCTTTGCTTGATTTTATCATAAATTCTTGTTATACCACTAGATACCAAATGTTACCTAAAAGTTTTTCCCCTTTCGAGGTTTCAGTATGAAGCTACCCTCTCCCAAAGAGTTCAAAAATGCCCTTGCCTTAAACTCCAAGCAAAAGGCATTTATTGAAAGGGCAAGGCTTAAGGTGGAACTCATTTTGAATAAAGAGAGCCCCAAGTTTCTTCTGATTGTTGGTCCCTGCTCCATCCATGATCCTCTTTCTGCCCTAGAGTATGCCAAGCATCTCTATCAACTGCAACAAGAAGTCAGCAAATCTTTTTTCCTTGTGATGCGCGCTCATTTTGAAAAACCGCGCACCTCCCATGGATGGAAAGGCTACCTGTATGATCCTGACCTTACAGGGGAAAACAACCTTCAAAAAGGGCTTGAAGAAACTCGAAAAATCCTTCTTGAACTGGCTACCATGGAAGTGCCTGTAGCAACCGAATTTTTACATCCTCTCTCCCCTCTTTATTTAGAAGATTTGATCACCTATGGCTCCATCGGCGCAAGAACTTCCACATCCCAAATCCACAGGACGCTTGCCTCAGGCTTAACGCTTCCCATGGGCCTAAAAAATAGTACAGATGGAAGCATTGAAAATGCAGTAAAAGCCTGCCTTGTCGCAACAAGCCCTCAAACCTGCTTTGGGATGAATGAAGAAGGGTTTCCAGTTGTTCTCAAAACACAAGGCAATCCCCTTTCTCATATTGTCCTCCGGGGAGGAGAAGGTGGCCCTAACTATCAAACGGAATCTCTTGAATTGGCCTCTCAGCTGCTTAAGGAGGCTTCTCTTCCAGTGCGCATGCTTGTCGACTGCGCTCATGACAACTCCCGAAAGAATCAAGAGCGGCAGCCTGCTGTATTTCGATCGATCATTACAGAAAGACTGCAAGGCAACAGCTCTCTTGTGGGAGCGATGATGGAGAGCCATATCAACGCAGGCAATCAGCCCCCAGGGCCTCTTAAAGAACTGAACTATGGCATTTCGATTACCGATCCCTGCCTTAGCTTTGCTGATACAAGAGAGTGTCTCCTTTGGGCGCAAGAGAGGATCTTTGGACATGTGGCTGCGATTTCTTAGCCTCTTTCTTCTTTTTCTTACGAGCTGCTCTCCGCCTATGTTGACAGTGGAGAAGTATTACATCACGCGTGAAAAGCTAGCCAGCTTCCACGTATCGACACCCGACCTCTCAAAGTTCCGTCCCACGCAGGGGCAGCTTCTTGTGATCAACTGGTCACTGCCTGATGCTACCTACGACTCCCCTAACCTGCACATGTACTTAACCCTTCGCTTCCGAAACCGGGAGGAGGCAACGATTGAAATCCCTGTCACAAGGCAATGTGGCTCCTACTACTACTTCCATGTGAACAGCCCCTACTACTGCAAGGGGGACGTTGTGACCTATAAGGCAGAGCTCTTTTCAGACGATGAGATTGTCGCTGCTTGGTACCACCAGCTCTACTGCAACCTCATTACATTCGATTAGCCCAAAAGAAAAACTAACAAAGCTCCAACTCATTAGGAAAGGGACTGATTGGTAAGTCTTACGAGACTTGGTTGTATACACAATTAAAATGAAGAATTGGTTTTCGTGCCCGCGCCCGTGCCCATGCCCTTGCCCGACTTTATTTAACTAACTCTACGTACTATGTGCCTTAGCCAATTTTGTAAGCATTGCAACAATACGCAATATCAATTCACGCCCTTTTTTATGCTGTTCTTCTTCAATCAATCGTAGACGAATACATATACACAAATAAGCTGAAAAGTTGGTTTCTGCCTGCGTCGGCCTAGCTCTCAATACTTTTCAGCTTATTTGTGTATAGAGAGAAAAGCGCAATTTTTTGATGTTCTAGATTAGTTGGGAGGGATCGGTGAGGGCATCAAAACGGTCAGCAGTGATGAGTTTCAGTTTGAGGGCAGCTTCCCGAAGCGTACTCCCCTCACTATGCGCAAGTTGCACAATCTTTGCCGCCTTATCGTAACCAATCTCCTTGTTCAAGGCAGTAGCGAGCATCAGCGAATTGTGCAGATGCTTCTCAATTTGGCTGCAGTTTGGCAAAAGGCCCTCAAGGCACCTCTCTCTAAAAGAACACGTTGCATCCGCAAGAAGTGTAATCGATTGAAGTAGATTATAAGCCATTACAGGCCTATAGGCATTGAGTTCTAAATGCCCCTGCGAGCCTGCCACCGTAATCGTAACGTCGTTGCCCATCACCTGCACACACACTTGCAAAAGCGCTTCACACTGAGTTGGATTCACCTTTCCAGGCATGATCGAAGATCCTGGCTCATTGGCAGGCAGAAGCAGTTCATTAAGACCGCAGCGAGGCCCCGATCCTAAAAGACGGATATCGTTTGCTATCTTAAAAAGAGAGCAAGAAAGGCGCTTTAGTGCTCCGCTTGTTTCCACAGCGGCATCACTTGCTGCCTGCGCTTCAAACTTATTGGGCGCAGATACAAACGGAAGGCTTGTTAGCTTTGCTATTTCCTTGGCCACAAGAGAGGCATATTTTGGAGGAGCATTGATCCCTGTACCCACGGCCGTTCCTCCGAGAGCGAGCTCTAAAAGATGGGGAAGCGTTGCGTCAAGTGCCTCCATACTGTAGAGCACCTGCTGCGCGTAGCCAGAAAACTCCTGGCCAAGCGTTAGAGGCGTGGCATCCATCATATGCGTTCTGCCAATCTTCACAATCGAAGAAAACTCTTTTGCTTTATCTAATAGGGTCTGATAAAGTTTTTGCAAGCTAGGGTTTAGCCTTTTTTCAAGGAGAAGAACGGCTGCGATATTCATAGACGTTGGGAATACGTCATTCGTACTCTGCGACATGTTGACATCATCATTTGGGTGGATAGGAGTTTTCGATCCCCTTTTGCCCCCGAGCAGTTCAATTGCTCGGTTAGCAATCACCTCGTTGACGTTCATATGGCTCTGGGTGCCAGAGCCTGTCTGCCAGACAGAAAGAGGAAAGTGTGCATCGTATTTTCCCTCTAAAATCTCATCACAGGCTGTGACAATTGCCTTCTTTTTCTCAAGAGAGAGGAGCTTAAGCTCGTGATTGACAGTTGCTGCCGCTTTTTTAATCAGCGCGATAGCATAGATGATGGGAAGAGGAATTTTTTCGTAGCCAATAGGGAAATTTTCAAGAGAACGCACAGTTTGTCCCCCGTAGTAAGCCTCGGAGGGGACACTCACTTCCCCTAAACTATCCCTCTCAATCCTCTTTCCCATCCCACTTTGGACATTACATGATCAAGATCGAAAAGACAAATGCAAAGAGAGCAAACGATTCAATCATCGCAATCGATAGCCAACATTTTCCGTAAATCCCTGGTTCTTTGGCAGATGCCTGGATCCCGGAAGCACAAACTTTCCCCTGATAGATAGCTGAGATCATGATCGCCATACCCGAGGCAAGACCAATAGCTATTGCAGAAAGAGGGGAAAGAGAGCCTGCTAAAATGGCTTTTTTCATCAATAGCATCAAGATAAACCCATAGATCGCCTGGGAAGAGGGAGCTGCCGACATCCCGATCAGCTGCGCATGCCCCTCTTCTACCCGGCTCATCACAGCGTGGCAAGAAGCGCCTGCAATCGCGCACCCAATCGAGCTTCCGATCGAACCAAGACCTAGCGCTAAAGCTGGTCCCACCATATTTATATCCATACAACTCTCCTTTATTCAAGTTCTAAAAGCTTAAGAGGTTGAAAGGGTTTTCCTCCCCCTTCAAATGAGTAGTGAAACCACTCTAAAAAATTCAAACGAAGCCCATGGATCACGCCTGACATGACGGAAAGAGCCATGTTGAGGCCGTGCGCTAGAAAACTAACGATGAGAGCAAACACAAGGGGCATCTCTGCTGCCATCTCATTGATCGTTGCTGCCATGATCCCTCCTGCAAGACCGAGTGCGTAAATACGCAAGTAGGAGAGCACATCGGATGCGACCTGGATCAGCGTCAGAGGCTCAAAAATTCCTTTCCAATGATTCTGTAGAACCGACAAGCAAACGGCAAGTCCAAGCCCTGCCATCATAAAGATACATCCCTGCTCTGCTGCCCAATGCTTGGAAATGCCTGCCAAGTAGTTCAACATAGACGTTGCATCCAGGTATGTGGGTACATAGAGATAGGCACCAATCAAAACTAAAAGCCAGCCTGTAAAAGCATAGGTACGAAAGAGGTAACGGGTCATCGACAGCCCGATATGCACAAGGCCAATCAAGAGGGCAATTTCAAATACGACTTCATCCGTTGTCTTTGCAAGAAGGTCGGGAACAGAAGAGAAAGCCTCATGAACGCTCCCAACCTCACGAAGAGCAGGAAATTTCTTTGCCCAGTGGATAAAATCATCCCCTTTCTCTGCCAACATGTAGCCCGTTTTCTTCTCAGCAAGCCACTGCACAAGCGAAAACTTTCGGAAAGGGCTATCGAGAGAAAGCGAAATCCCAAAAAAAGAAGCAGAAAGTACTCCCCAAAGGATGCAGCAGGACGAGAGCCATGTAAACAAAAGAAGAACCCGCCTTGGTAGCCCTTTTTGAGGATGAACCTTCCACCAGAGAAAGAGGCAAATCGCAAGATAGATAAGACCATAGCCCCCATCGCCAATGATCAATGCAAAAAAAAGAGAAAAAGCGCCCAAGACCCAAATGGAGGGGTCTTTATCGCGCGCAGAAGGAGTATCATAAATGCCGACCAAATCCTCCCCCATTTTTGCTACCCCTTCATTTTCCAAGTAGGTAGGGATCACATCTTTTTCATCAATAGCAATCTCTTCCCCTACAACAGAAAGAGAGAGGCACGCATCTTTTACTTGCTGCACATGGCTCGAAGGAACCCATCCTCGGACTGCAAACATCTTCCCTTGGACTTCGCCCAAAGCTTTGTGTTTGGCAACAACGAGATTGTATTGGTTTTGGTAAAGAGCAAGAGCGCGATGAAGATAGTCCAGATACTTTGCATACCCTTTCAGCGTGTCTTCCTTTTTTCTCCACTCCTCTTTGAGCGCTGCTAGCTTTGCCTTCCAAGCTATCATAGGGACATCGACTTTCATCTCAATCATCTTAGGGATCGCTGCAGGCTGATCACGCAAGGCTACAAAGTAGTCTAGGCCACTGTCGGAATGCACAAAGAAAAAACCCTCTGGCAGATTGGTTTTGTCAAAAATCTTTTTCTTCGCACAAAAAAACTGCCAGGTACGGCCTGACCTCTCTTCGATGTAGGCAATATCCTCGGGGTTGAATCTGCCAAATGGCTCTACTCTTGCCATTTCGACAGATGCCACTCTCATCTGCTCCTCAATCAATTCAAGGGACTGTTTTAAGGAAAGGATCTCATCCGCATGAAGCTGCGCGTCTGCAAAATCAGCGCCCTCTTGCTCCATCACAGGCAGCCCGAGAAGTACTTTGATTGCCTGCTCAATCGACGAAAGAACAGCAGGCACATCCACAGGCTTCATCTTATCGGGTGCAATGAAATGGACAAGGCCGAGCTGTTGCATCTTCTCAAAAAGAGGCTCCCTGTCTCTCTCTAACCCAAAGAATAAAAGTTTTACGACATCCTTACGCATTTTTTCTCATCTCAATCTTGGCCTTTGCCACTTTTGCCTGCGATACAGAGGAAAGCTGCAAATCCCCTAGGAAAACGGCGATCTTTCTCATGTTTTTTTTCGCTCGGGGGATCAAAATTTTCTCAAACAAGTTTACGCGGATAGAAACCTCGCGCAGTTCTTTTTCAAGAGCTTGCTTCTTTAAGATAGCAACAGCCACTTTTGCACGCGCCTTTTGCAAAGAGCGCATCAAAGTGATCATCTGATCCATCCAAAGCGGTGTATCAAAAAGAGAGTAGATGACCTCTTCAAACTCTATTCCCTCGAAAATCGGCACATCGACGCCTGCTACGTTCTCCATCCTTTTTCTCACCTGCGTTACCTTGGCCATCTCCTCGAGGTCAATCGGGCTTGGCATCTGCAGGAGGGCCGACTCTCTCACAACCTCAGACTTTTTCTTCTCGAGAGCGAGATTGAAAGCATGGATTTCTTGTCTTACCTCATTCACTTGCACCTGCAAAAGCGCCTTTTTAAGCTGCAGCGTGGGCAAATAGCGAAGCAACTGCGCAAGGTGCATCTGCACATCTCGGAGGCCTGTTTTTGTAAGCTTAAGCTCCACCATGGCTCTTCCAATATTTTTTTATCAGCGACTCTCTAATCCCAACTTCACTTGGCAAAAAGCACTCGGCCAATATTTTCCAACCGAGATCAAGCGCCTTTTCAAGCGGCAAGTTGACCTGTAGAGACATCATTTGACTTTCAAAGAGATGGCTATAGTGAAGAAGCTTCTCATCCCAGTGGGAGAGTTTAAATCCCATTGCCTGCCTCTCTATTGCCTTCTTTGACTCCGCATAGAGACGGATCATGGTGTTTGCAAGCTCCCCATGATCTTCACGCGTCACCTTTCCAATGACGTTTTGCTTCAGTCTTGAGAGGGAACCAAAGGGATCAATCCTGCCGCCATGGAGATAGAACTGCCCTTCAGTAATGTATCCTGTATTGTCAGGAATGGGGTGTGTAACATCATCGCCTGGCATCGTGGTCACAGTGATGAGTGTAATCGCACCTGAACCTTCAATCATCACCGCTTTCTCATACCGGCTTGCTAAATCAGAGTAGAGAGAACCGGGGTAGCCTCTATTCGAGGGCACTTGGTCCATGGTGATGGCAATTTCTTTGATCGCGTCAGCATAGGCTGTCATATCAGTGAGCAGAACAAGGACGTTTTTGTTGTTTACGGCAAATCTTTCCGCACAGGCAAGGGCCATATCAGGAACAAGAAGACAAAGAGCTGCTGGATCTGTTGCCTTGTGAGCAAAAAACACAGTTTTGCTCATCGTGCCAGACACCTCCGCGTTATCGATAAAAGCCTGGTACTCTTTAAAAGTAAGACCCATCCCCCCGATGACCACAATATCCGCATCCGTTTGGTTGGCAATGCGCATGAGCAACTTATTGTAGGGCTGCCCTGCGATAGAAAAAATCGGAATCTTTTGAGACTTCACAAGGCAGTTAAAGACATCGATCATCGGAATATTTGTGCGTACCATCTCCTTCGGAACCACTCTTCGCACAGGGTTAAACGAAGCTGTGCCAATATTGATGTTCTCCCCCAGAACCAAAGGTCCCCCATCAATGGGCTCCCCCGCCCCATTCAAGCAGCGCCCCAGAAGAGCCTCGCCATAGGTTGCCTGCATTTCTCGCTTCAAAAAGGTGACCTCGTCATGTGTTGACAAGCCTCGCGTATTTTGGAATACCTGAAGAGTCACCTCGGTGCCTTCAATACGGATAACTGTTGCGAAAACAGAGCGTCCATCCTTGAGGCGGATCTGCGCCAGCTCCCCGAGTGACACCCCTTCCGCTTCCACGGTGACAAGGTTGCCACGCATCTTCAAGATTCGTTCATAGACTGTTTTCATCCATCACCTCTTCGATTTCAGCGTACGCTTTTTTGTAAGCATCGGAATGATATTCCATAAAATTCATGTTTTTAATGCGGCTTTGTAGTTCTAAGAAATACGTCCTAGCTGCATCGTGGTTTTTGAAGACAAACTGCATATCAAATAGTCTCCCCATCAGCTTAAAAAGCTCAATCTGCCGTCCGAGAGGACAGTAGCTATCTTGCGTATCGAAGGCGTTTTGCTGCAAATAGACAAAATCATAGAGCTCTGCCTTAAGGTAGATCTCCATGTCCTTGAGAAGAGTGCCCTCCTCTCCAACGACTTCCATTCTTTTACCAATCTCACTTCCTTGGTGCAGGATATGGAAAGCCTTTTGCACCATTTCCCCCCAACCCTCTACACGGTGTTCGAGCTCGCAGCTGACATCTTCAATATACTTAGACCAGGAGATCAAAGGATCCACAGATGGGTAGCGCCTTGCATCTGATCTTTCGCGAGAAAGACCCAAAAAAGCACCCACAACAGAAAGTGTTGCCTGCGTGACAGGTTCTTCAAAGTTTCCCCCCGCGGGAGAAACCGCTCCTCCTATCGTCAGTGACCCCTCTTGCTCATTCTTTAGACGGACGACTCCCGACCTTTCGTAAAAGCCTGCAATACGGGAGGCTAAATAAGCCGGAAAGGCTTCCTCACCCGGAATTTCTTCAAGCCTACCTGACATCTCCCGCAGTGCCTGCGCCCAGCGAGAGGTGGAGTCGGCAAGTAAGAGAACATCAAGTCCTAGTTGCCTATAATACTCTCCGATAGTCACTCCCATATAAATCGATGATTCACGTGCTGCTACCGGCATGGAAGAGGTATTGCAAATGATCACTGTTCTGTTCATGAGCGATTCAGAGGTGTGGGGATCGATGAGGTGAGGAAACTCGCGCAGAATCTCAACGACCTCCCCCGCCCTCTCACCGCAAGCGCACATGATCACAATATCAACGTCTGAGAACTTTGACAGATGATGCTGCATCACCGTTTTTCCTGCGCCAAATGGCCCTGGGGTACAGAAAGTGCCCCCCTTCATGATGGGAAACTGTGTATCTAGGATGCGCAGCCCCGTACTCATCATCTCATGTGTCTTCACCTTCTCTCCGTAGAGAAGACCATTTTTTACAGGCCATCTTTGAATCATGGTAAACTCTACATCGCCGGCACGTGCAATGACAGTATCCACAGTATAGGCTCCAGGTTCGATCACCCAAGTGAGTTTGTACGACTCATAAAGGTTAAAGGGAACCATGATGGGGTGCAGAAACCGTTTTTCCATCGTCATTCCCAGCATATCACCCCTTGAAACAGCCTGGCCTGGCTTCACGCGCGGCTCAAAGTCCCATTTCCTCCTACGATCGAGGGGGGGAAGATACACTCCCCGTGGCAAAAAGTAGCCAGAAGCAAGAGCCACTTCTTCCAACGGATTTTGCAAGCCATCAAAGATCGAAGAAAGAAGACCAGGACCAAGCTCTGCCTCAAGTAAGTCATCAAGAAACTCGACTTTTGTGCCATACTTAATGCCGCGCGTGTCTTCAAACACCTGCACTTTGGCACAGTCACCGAAAATCTCGATCACTTCCCCCTTGAGTTTACACATGCCGATATCAACAAGGGCAACAGCTCCTTGCCGAATCTGCCCCTCAAACTGTACATGCACAAGGTTGCCAAATGCATTGACCACAACCCCTAAGCACTTCTTTTCTACATGTGTCTTCATAATGCTTCCTTCATCATACGATCTACAATCTCATTTCCTCTTTCACTCTCAAGCAAAAGCCCCGTTTCCACACACTCAAGCTGAATGAAATAGGCAAGAATCTTATCGAGGGAAAAAAGATCCACACCCACCTTGTCCTCCACCCAATCAAAACGGATTTTCAAGATGGACTCTTGCAATTTTAAGGGAGATGTATTCTCCTCGTCAAAAAGAGATCTAAGCCCTTGGTATTCTGCTGGAGGCTCGAAAAAAGGAGCGTCTTTTTGAGCAACAATTTGCCGCACAAGCTCATCATCTGTATCTTCATACTGCAGCTCTTTGACTAAATCTCGCTGCAACTTCTTTGCACGAAACCCAAGGCACACAAGGCAAAGATCCCGCTCAAAAGAAAGATAGCTTTGCAAAAACCCCTTAGCCTGCGCAATTTCCTCTCTGTAGTAGGAGACAAGCAGTTCCGAAAAATGGGCAAGGCGTGCTGCCGTGGTTTCATACTTTTCGGTAAACGTAAAGACATACTCTGGAAAGAGAGAACGCGTTGCAAGCCCCTCTACCATCCAATATTCATCAAGGTTTCCGCGCACATCAAGCGCCCCCCCTCGCCAGTAATTTCTCAAATTTAAGATGTCTGTGTAAAGGCGGATCACTTCGATTTGTTTGTAATCAGACTCCTGCAGATTCTGCTCAAGCAAACTCACAAGCTCGGTAAAACCAAGCCCTGGGATCGAGCCCATCTTAAGGGGAGGAAGTAGTGCCGAGAGAAAGTAGTATTCTTTCATAAGCCGAACATCTTCTTAAGAAATTCACCTCTAGCATAGGTCACCAAAAGCTCTTTCAAGGCAACATCGGTGATATCAAATGAGATCCGCTTATCATGCAATTTTAGACGGACGCCCTCCTGAAAATCCCCAATCTGGACACCTTTTTCCCGCAGCTTCTCTAAGAAACGGGTATGGAGGTAATCGCATACCTCTTTTGCCGAAACCGTTTTCCCCACTACAGCTGAAAAATCTGCACTGAGCCCCTCTTTTTCAACGGCGGAAATGAGGGCCTCTAAGAGCTTGCCCGCAAAATTTGTAGCTCTCATTTCCGTTTGAAGGGTAGCTAGAAGCTCTTCATCAAAAACTGTACATTCAATGAGGTGACGCAGCTTTGAAACCGATTCTTTTGCCGCTTGCTCAAGACCTGAGGTAAATGCATTCTTTTTGATTTCGAGGTCTTCATGCGCTTTCGTTAAGATCCGCTTGGCTTCATGCCGAGCTTCGTCAATCAATCGTTCCGCTTCTCTTTCTGCCTCCGTGATCAGGCGCGCCGCCTCTTTCTCGGCAGGTTCTAACGTCTCTTTTCTCAGTTCGTTGCATATTTTTTGGATTCTTTCATCCCCTGCATCCAACGCTTTCATACTTTTGCCCTCCGAGTCTGCAAAAAAATCTCTCGCGTAAAGTTTACTCCGATCAAATGCAAAATTCAAGCATTTCCTACTTTACACCTTCTCAAAAAATCGCTAGAGTATACACAAGTGAATAGAAACGAGGTCGCATCATGAAAAAAACCTTTCTTACACTCCTACTTCTCGCCTTGTGCAGCTGCGTAGTAGCAGAGCAATCACAAGAAGGCGGCATCCCTGGCACTGTAAGCTTTGACCCCCCGACAGGCTGGCGCCTCGCAGACAGCACTAAACTCCCAGGCAGCGTAAAAATCATGGTCATTGGAAAAGGCAAAACTGAATTCCCCCCTTCGATGAACCTCGGCATTGATAGGCACGAAGGAACATTAAAAACGTATCTTGCCAAAATTAAGGAAATCAACACCTCTCAAGGCATTGAATGGAAAGACCTGGGAACCATCCAAACCGAAGCAGGAACTGCAAGTCTTTCCCAAATCGACACAACAACTGAGTGGGGTGATGTAAGACTTATGCACACCATCTTACTTGCAGACGGACAAGCCTACATTTTGACCGCCTCGGCTCTGAAAGAAGAGTTTCCGCTTTTCTATAAAGATTTTTTTGCAGCCATGCGCTCTTTAAAACTCAATAGAGGGTATCTTGAGATGGTGAAGGTGCCAGCTAAGCAAGCAGAACTACAAAAAGCGATCCAAAAAGTGAAACTCGATTGGCAAGAGCTTGCTGCAAAAAACAAATTGAACGGAGCGCAACTCTTTGAGGACCAAGAAGTTCAAAAAAAGATCTGGGCTCCCTTTAGGGACACTTTAAAAAATGACTTTGCTGAGATGGGGCCAGGTTGGAGAGAGTTTGTAGAGAATAAAATTAAAGATGAAATCCTAGTCAGCGGCTCATGAAGCTACAGAACATGTTTTCAAAACTTGACTTTCGGAACACGTTCGCTACAAAGGCTACGATTGCATGAAAATGACGGATCTGCGATACGAAGGAAAAACAATACTGCAAGGAGAAGTTTCATGAAAGCTATAAAGAAATTGATAGCAACCATCCTTTTAGCTAGCCTAGCAGCGGGAGGAACAGGAACCCTTCAGGCCGAAGAAGAATGCTATAGCTGCGGAGATTGCTACCAAGAGTGCTGCACAGCTCCTTCTTTTGCACCCGCAGTCGCCCTTACGACTGTTGCCTTTGTTGCCATCGTTGCTGTAGCTGTCCAGAATAGCAACAACTTCCACTGAGATTGTGTGCAGTGGATGAGAGGCATAGTAGGAAATGCAACAAAACACTGCAGGTAGAATTTTTCCAATTTTTTTAAGAAGTGGATTTGGTGTTGTTCTGGTTTTGTGCCTGACTTCGTGCACTGCGTTTAATCTTCTGTTCCCCTCTCCCAAATGCCATCAGTGGTGTTTTCAAACCCTTGATGCTCTATGCCCTGAATACGCCTATACACGGCTTTTCCTTCCCCCCAAATCCAATGGAAAGGGACTAGAAATGGAAATCATCCAAACAAGGGAGGGGCTATGGTTTTTTGCAAACCTACTTTACTGCCCTATCAGTGACAACTGCGAGGACCCTGGGACGGCTGTAGTGAACATCTGTTTTTGCCAGGGGCAAGAAAGAGTTCGAGTTTTCAGACTTCGTGATGGCTATAAACTGCTCTTTCCAGCAGATATAGCAGAGCGCATGATCAATGAGCTGCTTGCGGGGACCCCTCTTAAAATCTCAGTTGGGATCCATACAGCAGAAATCACTCCCGCAAATTTTGCCTACAGCTACCAAACCTTCTGATAAGTTTTTTTCGACACCTTCAACCTCAACGCATTACAAAAAAATTCTTTGAAAAAGTTTCTATATTTCATTGGGTGGTATAATGGAAACTGGTTAAACAGGAGGCTTTCTATGAAAAGACTTTCAAGAATTTGCATGGGGCTTGTAGCTACGCTCCCCCTTCTTTTTATGAGTACAACTCTCCTAGCACATGGAGGGGGAGGGAGCCACAAGAGCGGCGGCCATCATAAAGAAAACCATGCCCACAAAGGGGAAGGACACCATGGCGCAGGATATCGTCACGGAGAGGGAAATCGCCATGGCGGAGTTGGAGCGTGGGGGGGGGCTGGAGCGGCTGGAGCGGCTGGAGCAGCTGGTCTCATCGAAGAAAATCAAGCTCCTGTCATCATCGAGCCAGACGATACAGATAGCTCCTCTAATAGTGATTCAGAAAGTGGACAATAGGAGGTCATCATTATGAACAAGCTTTCGATTTCAAGAATTCTTTTAATGACATCTATTTTATTCTCTGTGTCTTTTCTTGGATCTTCTGTCTATGCCAGGGGAGGTCATGGAGGAGGGCACCATGGCGGCCATCACGGCAGCCATGGACACCACCACGGGCACCATCATCATGGGGGGCACCATGGGAATCACCATCACCACGGCTGGGGTCTCACGGGTGGGGGTCATCCGGGTGGGGGGGGAGGTGGGGGGGGCGGGGGGGGGGGCGGCTGGGGTGGGGGCACCTACTACGGTCCTGGTTACAATGGATACGTTGAAGAAGACGCAAACCCTGTCATCCTTAACCCAAACCAAACTGATAGCACAACAACACCCTACTACTACAACCAGACACCAAGCACGCCAACCAATACAAATCAGTCAGGGAGTGGACACTAGATTCTACTGAGTTCGAGGTGGGATCACTGTCTCGAGCTTGTCTGCTAGCCGCTTGAAGAGGGCATTCATGCTCTCTTCTCGCTCTTGTGAGGAATCCGTTGCCAGAAGATCCAAAATTTCAAGGTTAGCCTCTGTCCTTGCGAGAACTAACTCGTCCGATAACTCAGGAAACCTCTTCACCAAGGGACATACAATCTTTCTGCAGATGTTGATTTCCTCCGGCACCTGTGCTCTCATAAAGGCTAGGTAGGAAAGGTACACAGTCGGACTGAGGAAAAGAAAAAGGTGGGCAGTATGGGCAAAATAAGGCGCCGTTTCTAAGGCGCGAATAGTCATTCCCCCAAAAAAAAGCCCCAAAAGGACCTGGGCTACCCTATCCAGATGCTCAGCCTTGATATTATTGCTATAAATTTTCTCCCTTGAAGAGAGGTCAGGAAAACATACAGTTACATGGAAAAGCAGAGTATAACTTACAACGCTCATCACGTTCCACCATACGAGTTTTTCTCTGCAATATTCTGGATCTGGAGACAGCATCGCTTCGTTTAAACAGATAGCAGAAAACTTCTGCAAGCTCACAAGGGCATAGCCGCTTGTCTGTGCCCCCAAGATGCTTGTGGAAATAGATCCTATCTTATCAAAACACGAGCGTGCCCCTTTTTTTACATCTTCCCATCCCCATGCTACGCCTCCTATGCGATGAATCCCTGCTATCATTTTGTCCTCCAGATTTTGCAAGGATGTTACAAAACTTCAAAGTTTCTTTCAACTATGTTGCATGAGTTAAAAATCAGGAAGATTGAAAGCGAGCTGGATCGACCACTTCCACTTGCCATTGAAGTAGGCGTCGTTAAACCACGCTGGGCCTGTAATGATATAAATGTAGGGCGTAAAATTGTATTGGAGGGCAAAACCACCGCCTCCAATCACATTTTTTCCCGAGGCGTAGTCTGCCAGCAACAACCACTTGTAGTACTCTGTACCTAGGCAATCTACTACATGGCAATACTTGAGTTCAGCACCCACCATAAACCCTTGCTGATTCTTCCCCATGGCACTACCGCCAGAGAAGCCGGCAACATACACACTCCCCTCCCCTAACCAACTTGGTAAAGAGCGTCCCAAGATTACATCCACAATGTTCTGGTTGGTCCGAAGCGATCCCCTTGTGTTTGTGCCAACGCCAAAGATACCTATGTTCAGGGATGGCATATACTGAAAGAAGTAGTCTTCCTGAATGCCTATCTTTCCATTGAAGAATACAGGGTCATTACTAGCTGCCAAGTAATCAATCCCCACCTCTGCCATTACCCCTTCCCAGCAAAAAAGACCATACGTCAAAGAAATGTCAGGAGGAAGGATTTGCCCCTTGCCACGGCCACTCGGAGGGGTAAAGTAGTTGCTCACCCCGAAATGCAGCGTCCCTGTGTCAAGCACTACTGTAGTGCAGTTTGTCCAAAAAAGTGAAGTGGGGGTTGCGAGGAGAGTGAGAGGGAGAAGAAAAAAGAAAAAAATATGGCGCATACTGTTTCTTTATCAAAAACCAAAATAAAACAAAACCCTTGCGAAATGGCAGCAATCACGCTATCTTAGTGAGCAGTGAGGTAATGCATGCAGAAAGGACACGTACTTGATTTTTCTTGTCGAGGTTGCGAGGAAACGATCCCTTTTTCTCTCTTAGATATCGAAGAAAAAAAAGTCGTTGAATGTAGTGATTGTAAAGCGCGCTACTCTTTTCAAGATCCTGATTTAAGAAGACAGCTTAAGAAATTTGTTTCACTTTGTAGACAAATTCATGACTCAGAAGAGATTCTAGGTTCCACCTCAGTTGGCATCGATGTCGGTGACAAAAAGGTGCAGGTACCTTTTCGTCTGCTTCTCACAAGGTTTACAAACACGCTCGATCTTCAGATCGGCGACCGTACTTTATCGATCAGCTTCCGGATGGAGCCGGTAACAAGTATCAGAGAAATGCAAAAGGGAGAAAAATGAACAATCTAGACGGGCTTAAGGCGTTCACCATCATTGCGGCCGATACCGGAGATTTCGATGAGATTAAGCAGTACGCTCCTACCGATGCTACAACTAACCCTTCCCTCATTCTCAAGGCTGCTCAAAAAGGGTACCGCCACCTGCTAGAAAACGCCGTAGCTTACGCCAAAAAGAAAACCTCAGATAAGAAAGAGCAGAGCACGCTCATCATGGAGAAGGCGTTTGTCAATTTCGGCTGTGAAATTTTAAAGGTCATTCCAGGCAGAGTGTCGACGGAAGTAGACGCCCACCTCTCTTTTGACATGAAAGGAAGTATTGCTAAAGCAAAAAAATTCATAGCCCTCTACGAAGAGGCTGGGATTCCTAGACATCGGATCCTCATCAAGCTTGCTTCTACATGGGAAGGGATCAAAGCCGTAAAGGAACTGGAGAAGGAAGGTATCCATTGTAATATGACGCTGATGTTTAGTTTAGTACAGGCAGTAGCTGCTGCCAAAGTGGGAGCGACACTGATTTCCCCTTTTGTCGGACGAATTTTTGACTGGTATCGAAAAAGAGATAATGTGCAAAGCTACCCACCAGCAGAAGACCCCGGTGTGATCTCCGTTCGAACCATTTACAACTACTACAAGAAGTTTGGCATCCCAACACAAATTATGGGAGCTTCCTTTCGTAACAAAGAGCAGGTCCTTGCCCTCGCTGGCTGCGACCTTCTCACAGTCTCTCCTGAACTACTCAAAGAGATTGCAGCAGAACAGGGCTCTCTAACCCGAGCTCTTGATCCTGAATCAGCTAAAAAACAGAAGATCCAGAAGATCCCTATCAATGAGAGCCATTTTCGCTTTCTTCTGAACGAGGATGCTATGGCAACAGAAAAGCTAGCAGAGGGAATTCGTGTCTTTGCGGCGGATGCTGATAAACTAAAAGACTATATCCTAAAGAATTTTTCTTAAGATATCCACATCGTGAATGAAGAATTGGTTTTCGTGCCCTTGCCCTTGCCCGATTTGATTTATACCCAAATGAACTGAAAACCTGGCTTCTTCGTGCGTCGGACAATCCCTCAATTTTTCCTGCCTGCATCGCTCTGGTTTTTAACCAGAGCTGCCTTGCCGCCGCTTCTGCTTGCAAAAATTGAGAGATCCTCATTGGCAGATTCCGAGCTTTTCAATTCATTTGTGTATAAGTGCAATACGGATGGCAAAAAAAAAGGCCGAGCATCTCTGCTCAGCCTTTTTCGAAATCGAAAGTGTGTGCCCTTTATCGGACAGGTAGGCCGATCTCCTCAGATGAGGCTACCGAGCTGAAGTCAAAGACAAGTGCCGCTTCATGTTCCTGGTCGACAAACTTCTTGACCCGCTTATGGTACTCAAACCCAGTACCGCCTGGGATGATGTGACCCATAATCACGTTCTCCTTAAAGCCCATGAGGTAGTCGGTTTTCCCGCAGCAGGCAGCTTCTGTAAGAACACGTGTTGTGTCTTGGAAGGATGCCGCTGAGATAAAGGAGTCGGTACTGAGTGAGGACTTCGTAATCCCGAGGAGTACTGGCGCACCTTGTGCAGGCTTGCCGCCCTCTTCGGTTACTTTACGGTTTTCCTCATCGAACTCTCTCTTATCCACTTCTTCCCCAAAAAGAAGGCTTGTGTCACCTGGATCAATGACGCGTACTTTCTTGAGCATCTGACGTACAATGATCTCAATGTGCTTGTCGTTGATGTCTACACCTTGGAGACGATACACTTCTTGCACCTGGTTTACAAGGTACTTCTGTAGTTCCCTCACGCCGCATACCTCTAAGATCTCATGGGGGATAACAAGGCCTTCTGTCAGCTGTTGCCCCTTCACCACATGGTCACCCTTCTGGACGACTAAGTGCTTTGTCAGCGGGATGAAATGCTCTTCTTCCATGCCTGTCGTTTCATCACGGATGATCACGATACGCTTATTCTTCTGGACGCCTCTAAAGTCGATGACACCGTTGATCTTCGCAATCTCTGCGGAGTCTTTTGGCTTACGTGCTTCAAACAGCTCGGCTACACGAGGTAGACCGCCCGTGATGTCCCCCGTTTTCAGAGCGCCGCGTGGAATCCTTGCTAAAAGCACCCCCGCCTTGGCGTACTGCCCTTCTCCAATCGAGATAATCGCGCCAGCAGGTACTGGATATGTACCAATCAGCTCTTTATTCTCCTTATCGGCATAGATGGCAATCTGTGGGTGCAGCTCCCCTCGGTGCTGCTTCACGATGATCTCTACCTGGCCTGTTTGGCGGTTCGTCTCCACTTCCGTAGAGATCCCTTCCACGAGGTCTTCATACTTGACATAACCTGGTCTATCGCAAATGATTGGGATGTTGTGCTGTTCCCACTCTGCAATTTTGAGCCCTTTCTTCACCTTCGTGCCATCTGCCACTAAGATTTTCGTGCCGAGCTCAATGGTAAATGTTTGGAGCGGCTCAATAGACTTCGTGCTGAGAAGTGCCTTATACTCATCGAGTTTACGACCTTCATCTTTCACGAGGTGGAGGCAGCCGTTTTTGTTCAACGCTACCCAGTTACCCTCTTCTGTCTCTACCGTTCTGAGGTCAGAGTATACAACAATGCACTCTTCTTCTGCGACGATCTGAGGAGCGATAGCTGCGGATGCAATACCCCCGATGTGGAATGTGCGCATCGTAAGCTGTGTTCCTGGTTCACCAATCGATTGCGCAGCAATGATTCCGACCGCCTCGCCAAGGGCCACTTTACGCCCATTCGCAAGGTTAACACCGTAACACTTTGCGCAAACGCCGCGTCTTAGTTCGCACGTCAACACTGACCTAATGCGAACGCTTGATATCCCAGAGTCGTCGATCGCTTCTGCTTGCTGGAGGTTTAGTGTCTCCCCGGCCTTTGCAATCAGCTTCGTCCTGTCACCAGGCAGGTACACATCATCGCAAATAGTTCGACCGAAGATACGATCCTTCAGAGGAAGGCGCGTAACTTGGCCTTGCTTAATGCTAGACACTTCAATGCCGTTTAGCGTTCCGCAGTCAGCTTCTGTAATGATCACATCTTGTGCTACGTCAACAAGTCGTCTTGTCAAATATCCAGAGTCCGCTGTTTTTAGAGCGGTATCGGAAAGACCCTTACGCGCACCGTGTGAGGAGATCGAATACTCGATCACTGTCAACCCCTCACGGAAGTTGGACGTGATCGGAGATTCGATGATCTCCCCTGATGGTTTCGCCATCAGACCGCGGAGGGCACCAAGCTGCTTAATCTGCGTTTTCGTACCACGCGCTCCCGAGTCCATCATCATATATAGAGGGTTGTATTTTCCATCTCTTGGCTTTTTAATCAGCTGAAAGAGCTCTTCGGAGAGAGCTTCTGTTGCTTCAGTCCAAATGCTAATCACTTTAGACTGTCTTTCCCCGTCCGTGATGATCCCGTCCTCGTACTGCTTCTTCACCTGCGCTACTTTTTCATGTACTTTTGAGATCAAAGTGTGCTTGATATCTGGGATCAAAACGTCTTTAACACCAAAGGATACAGCAGCTTTTGTCGCCTCAGCAAAGCCAAGGGCCTTCAGATTGTCAAGGAACTGCACAGTACCTTCCAGTCCTACTTTCTTGTAGCAAAGCATGATCAGATCGCTAAGCTTTGTCTTTGGCATACTATAGTTTTGGAAGCCAAGCTGCTTGGGCACAACAGAGTTAAAAATCACACGGCCTGGAGTTGTCACGATGATGCCGGCTTCTGTTCGAAGCTTAATCTTCTCATGCGTTCTCAAACCACGGCCATAGGTTTCTACTTTCTTATCGTCTTTTGTCTTAGGATCGTACCAGTTAAAGCTCCCCGAAGAAGAAAGTGCAAGAAGCACCTCTTTGTCATCTTGGAATACTTTTATCTTCCCACCATGTTCTTCAGGATCATAGAGAGGATCCAGCATGAGGTAGTAGATACCAAGCGTCATGTCCTGTGAAGGTACAGCTGCAGGCTTACCGGATGAAGGCAGGAAGATGTTGTCTGGTGCCATCATCAACAGGCGAGCTTCTAGCTGCGCTTCAATGGAAAGGGGTACATAGACGGCCATCTGGTCACCGTCAAAGTCGGCGTTGAACGCTGTACATACAAGCGGGTGTATACGAATCGCCTTCCCTTCAATCAGTACTGGCTCAAATGCTTGGATCCCAAGACGGTGAAGCGTTGGTGCTCGGTTGAGAAGAACAGGGTGTCCCTTAATGATTTCATCCAAAACGTCCCACACTTCAGGTGATTGTCTTTGAATCATCTTCTTGGCTGAGCGGATCGTGTAGACAAGACCCATCTCCTTAAGGCGCTTTACAATAAACGGCTCAAATAGCTCTAGCGCCATTAGTTTTGGAAGACCGCACTGGTTAAACTTCAGCTCTGGACCTACGATAATTACAGAACGGCCGGAGTAGTCAACCCTCTTACCGAGCAAGTTCTGACGGAATCTACCGCCTTTGCCTTTCAACATCTCGGAAAGTGATTTCAGAGGCCTGTTGCCAGCTCCCATGACAGGGTGACCATGGCGACCGTTATCAAAGAGGGCGTCAACAGCTTCCTGCAACATCCTCTTTTCGTTTCGGATGATTACCTCTGGTGTTTTCAGCCTGATGATGGCTTTCAAACGGTTGTTACGGTTGATGACACGGCGGTACAAATCGTTCAAGTCACTTGTTGCAAACCTACCCCCTTCAATCGGAACAAGAGGACGCAGATCTGGTGGGATGACAGGAATTGCATCCATGACCATCCATTCGGGCTTATTCTTAGAGGAGATAAAGCCTTCTATGATCTTCAGACGTTTGGCAAGCTTAATTCGGGCTTGCTGCGACTTTGTCTTTCGTAGTTTCTCTTTGAGCTCTACAAGAAGCACCTGAAGGTTCTCTTGCGAGAGAAGCTCTGCAATTGCCTCACCACCCATCTTTGCCACAAACGCATCACGGCCCCACTTTTCCTGGGCTTCGCGGTACTCAGCATCTCCAAGAAGTTGTTTCTTCTCAAGTTCTGTTTCGCCTGGGTTTAAAACGATGTACTCTTCGTAGTAGATCACTCTTTCGAGGTCGGTCGTGGACATTCCCAAGACGTTACCGATACGTGAAGGCATTGTTTTGAAGAACCAAATGTGCACTACAGGAACTGCCAGTTCAATGTGTGCCATCCGCTCTCTACGTACTTTGGAGAGTGTTACCTCTACGCCGCAACGGTCGCAAACAATACCTTTGTGTTTAATCTTCTTGTATTTTCCGCAAGCGCATTCCCAGTCTCTTTGTGGCCCGAAAATCTTCTCACAGAACAACCCACCCTTCTCAGGTTTGAAGGTACGATAGTTAATCGTCTCCGGTTTCTTAATTTCACCACGAGACCATTTATTACGAATCACATCGTTCGATGCGATCTGAATGGTCAGTTGGTCAAACTGCTCCGCTTGAAAGTCTTGACCCGTTTCGTGCATAGATTCTCCTCAAAAAAATATTTCGCGCTTGTTATTGTCTATGTGGTTACCTTGTCTAGGGCCTCAGCAAGGACTTCTGCGCGGATGTCCAGCCCGAGCCCTTGCATTTCCTTAATCAATACGTTGAACGATTCTGGCGTTCCAGGTTGTAAGAGGTTCTCCCCTTTTACAATCGATTCATAAATACGAGTCCTTCCGGCCACGTCATCTGACTTTACGGTCAGGATCTCTTGGAGAAGGTGTGCTGCCCCATACGCTTCGGCCGCCCACACTTCCATCTCCCCGAACCTTTGACCCCCCATCTGTGCCTTACCACCGAGTGGCTGTTGTGTAACAAGCGAGTAGGGACCAACGGCTCTTGCGTGGATCTTGTCTGCGACCAAGTGGCCAAGCTTAAGCATATAGATGTAGCCAACCATGACTGGGTTGTCAAAACGCTCACCTGTGCAACCGTTGTAGAGAACGCACTTGCCATCTTCGGGTAGCCCTTGCTGCTTCATCATTTCCCAGATCCTAGCTTCAGGGAATCCTTCAAACACGGGGCTCTTGATCCAGATGCCAGCTCTCTTTGCAGCAAAGCCTAAGTGCGTTTCGAAAAGCTGACCCATGTTCATACGAGAAGGTACGCCGAGCGGGTTAAGAATGATCTCAATGGTTGTCCCATCATTCATGTAGGGCATATCCTGCTCAGGAACGATGTTCGAAACAACCCCTTTGTTTCCGTGTCGGCCAGCCATCTTATCACCAACTTGGAGTTTTCTCTTAGAGGCAACATAAACCTTCACTTGGCGTATAACGCCGGGGTCGAGGTCAATGTCCCCTTTTCTGATGGTTTCCAGCTGTGTCTTGTACTGCGTTTCTAGACCTTCAAGTTCTAGATCAGCTTCTTTTCGGATCTTCTTTAGCGTCTTTGCCACTTGGCTATCTGGCATCAAAAGGTCTTCTGCTTTTTCGTTTTCGAGGACTTCAATAACTTCCTGTGTGAATACTTCCCCTTTATCGATCAAGATCTCAGCAGTTGTTCTATGCACGATGGCATCTTGCGCCTTATCGCCGAGAAGAAGTGCACCTAGCTTTTCACGCATTGCTTGCTTAATCTCAGCTCGTGTTGTCTTGTAGGCTCTCTGCATATCTTTAATACGGCTAGCTTCTTCCACAAGCTCTTCATCTGTCTTCGAGAGACGGTCTCTTCTGCTGAACACTTTCACATCCATCACAACGCCTTCTGTACCAGGAGGGGCTGTTAGGGATGCATCTTTAACATCGGCTGCTTTTTCACCAAAGATTGCTCTTAAGAGGCGCTCTTCAGGGGCAAGTTCAGTTTCGGATTTAGGCGTGATCTTACCGACCAGAATGTCGCCTGGTTTTACCTCAGCACCCACACGGATAATCCCGTCGTCGCCAAGGTTTGCAAGCGCTTCTTCCGATACGTTTGGAATATCTCTTGTGATCTCTTCCTTACCGAGCTTTGTATCTCGAGCTGTCACTTCAAACTCTTCAATATAGACAGACGTGTAGTAGTCTTTTTTGAGGAGTTTCTCAGAGATGATGATCGCATCCTCGTAGTTGTAGCCATACCAAGGCATAAACGCAACAAGAACGTTCTTCCCAAGAGCAATTTCACCAAGGTCTGTAGCAGGACCATCGGCAATGATATCGCCTGGTTTTACATGGTCACCCACGAGGCAAAGTGGCCTTTGGTTGACGCAGGTACCCGCATTGGATCTCATGAATTTCTTCAGTTCGTAGTGTTTTGTGTCTGTCTTATTTAGGCGGATCACGATCTGGAAGCCGTCCACATATTCAACCACACCAGCAACTTCCGAAACAAGGACAGAGCCTGAGTCTTTGGCAGCTCTCATTTCAAGCCCCGTACCCACAATGGGAGCTTCGGGCTCAAGAAGAGGTACAGCTTGTCTTTGCATGTTCGAACCCATCAGGGCACGGTTAGCGTCATCGTGTTCAAGGAAGGGAATCAAACCTGTTACGATGGAAACTAGCTGCTTGGGTGAGACGTCCATGTGGGTAACTTTGGAGGTTTCAATCTCCATCTGTTCGCCTTTGTGGTGCGCCCAGCAAAAGTCTTCCACAAACATGTTGTGTTTATCAAGCTTCGCAGATGCCTGCGCAATGACGCATCTTTCGTCTTGGCCAGCTGTCATGTATTCAATTTCTTCAGTAACAACACCGTCTTTTACGATGCGATAGGGAGTCTCGATAAAACCAAACTCGTTGATCTTCGCAAAAGAAGAGAGTGACGTGATTAGACCGATGTTTGGCCCTTCAGGAGTTTCAATTGGGCAAATTCTGCCGTAATGGGATGGGTGGACGTCTCGCACTTCGAAACCTGCTCTGTCTCGGTTCAAGCCTCCAGGGCCAAGAGAGGAGAGACGTCGTTTGTGTGTAAGCTCCGCAATCGGGTTGTTTTGGTCCATAAACTGAGAGAGCTGTGACCTGCCAAAGAAATCCTTCAGCACGCCAGATAAACCTTTTGCGGAGACAATTTTACCAGGGGTAAGTGTATCTGAGGTGAAGTCGAATAGATTCATCCTTTCTCGGACGATTTTTTCCATTCTTGCAAGTCCGATACGGCACTGGTTCTGGATCAATTCCCCTACTGAACGGACTCTTCGGTTCGCAAGGTGGTCAATATCGTCTACGCTAACATCTTCTTCGCCATTGCGCAGCTTCACAAGGTACTTAAGCGCCTCAATAACGTCTTCTTTTGTCAATGTGACAACATTGAGGGCATCGTCGGTGATGGGCATGCCTAGCTTAGAGTTGAGCTTGTAACGACCTACTTTTCCAAGGTTATAGCGCTTTGGATCAAAGAAAAGGCGCATGATAGCAGAACGTGCATTAGAAAGGGTTGCAGGTTCACCTGGTCGAATCTTACGATAGAAGTCTTTCAGGGCTGTTTCATAAGAATCGGTTGGGTCTTTTGCAAGCATTTTAATGATGGGGCTAGTCTCGTCTGCATCTTCTGCAATTCGGATCATGTTTACGCCAGCATCGACCATTCGCTTGAGCATCGCTGTTGTCAATTTTTCAGCTGCCTTTCCAAAGACAAGGCCACTTTCTTCATCGACTACATCTTCTGCTAGGATCTTCCCTACGTACTGTGCAAAGTCTTTCTCAGTTTTGAATTTGACCTTACGTGTGCTGAAAAACTCTTCGATGATATCTGTATTCGTCGAATAGCCAAGCGTACGAATAAAGGTTGTTGCTAAAATCTTTCTTCTTCTCTTCTTGCGGTCGATGTAGATGTAGATGATATCGTTTGTGTCAAAAGAACCTTCGAGCCAGCTTCCTCGATAAGGGATCATACGGAAGGAGTAAATTGTCTGACCGCGGATAGATCGTTCATGCTCAAAGCAAATACCAGGGGATCTATGTAGCTGAGAAACAACAACTCGCTCGGCGCCGTTAACGATAAACGTCCCTTTCTCGGTCATGATGGGAATTGTTCCCATGTAGACTTCTTCTTCTTTAATACCTGTTTCGTCTGTCAGGCGGAATGTTGCTTTCAAGGTGACGTTGTAGGTGATACCGCGTCTGATACACTCTTCAGGGCTATATTTTGGCACGCCTAGGGAATAGGAAACAAATTCTAAGACTACCTTTTCATCATATGACCTAATGGGGAAGATTTCCGTGAAGACTTCCTGCAGCCCTATATTTTCCCGTTCATTGGGGAAGATCTCTGCTTGGAGAAATTGATTGTAAGACTTAATTTGCACTTCGATTAGATTCGGAAGATCAATAATCTCTTCCTGATCTTTAAAACTCACGCGTTTGGGTGCAGTTTTCAACATACTTTTAGGATCTCCTCGAGAGATAGATTAACAATTCTTTGGACAGTCAGGAACGAACAAGCGCAAGTAAGGGCACAGGTACGCCGCCCGCGTTCCTGGCCCTTTTATTCTTTAATCGTAGAATTATTCTACAGACCCTTTAGGGTAACCTTAGCACCTGCATCATGCAGTTTCTTTTGGATGTCTTCAGCTTCTGCTTTTGGAGCTGTTGCTTTCAGAATCTGTGGAGCACCTTCTACGAGATCTTTTGCTTCTTTCAAGCCAAGACCAGTCACTTCGCGCACTACTTTAATGATGCCAATTTTCTTGTCGGCTGGAGCTGCGGCTAGTGTGACTTCGAAGTCAGTAGCTTCTGCTGCTGCTTCTTTGCCTGCATCAGCTGAAGGTGCTGCTGCGATAAAAGCAGGTGCTGCAGCGGCAGCTTTTACTCCCCACTTCTCTTCGAGCATGCTCTTGAGTTCAGAAAGCTCGAGCACAGTCAATGTGCTAAGATCTTGTACGATTTCTTCTTTTGTTCTTTTACTCACGGGAAAACCTCTCTTTTTTTTTACTCTTTGCTTTTTTCAGCGCCTTCAACTCGGTTGTTCACACAGTGAATCACGCTCGTTAAGATAGCTTCTACTACCGCCAATGTTTCGCTCATCGGCGCTTCTAATACTCCAAGGAACTGGGCTCTCATCACATCGATACCTGGAAGATTTGAAATCTTTTCTACTTGGTCTCCGCGGTAGACTTGATTGTCGAGCCTGCCCCCTAAAATTTGTATTGTCTCTTCTGCCCCTTTACGGAGTTCGAAGACTTGTTTTGCTGTTGTTACAAAATCCTTTCCAGCAAATACTAATGCTATGTGGCCTGGCAGTTGCTCCAATGAGAGAGAAATGCCAGCTGATTCTGCAGCCTTGACTAATACAGTTTTCCTCATCACTTCAACGTTACCGCCCTGCGATGCCACAGCCCTACGAAATTTATGCGCAGCATTTGCTCCCAACTTTTCATATCTCATGATGATGAAGTTAGGACGCTCTGAAATTTGGTCTTCTAGATCAAGAAGGAGTAATTTCTTTTCATCTTTCATTTCGTTGTCTCCTTATGCCGCTTCTGTCACGTCACGTGTATCAATTTTAAGGCCTGGACCCATCGTAGAAGAGAGGACAAGCGACCTAATGTATTGCCCTTTTGCAGTAGAAGGTTTTGCTCTTGTTACTGCTGTCATAAAGGCGCGTACGTTGCCCATCAGCTGATCGAGAGAGAATGAAATCTTACCTACTGCGTTGTTGACAACACCGTGCTTATCGAGTTTAAACTCAATCTTACCTGCTTTTAGCTCTTGTACAGCTTTTGCGATATCTGTCGTTACAGTACCTGCCTTTGGAGAGGGCATGAGGTTTCTAGGTCCGAGAACCTTACCAAGCTTACCTACATCTCTCATCATCTCAGGTGTTGCGACAACGGCATCGAAATCAAGCCAGCCCGCAGAGATTTTTTCGATAAGGTCGGCATCTCCTGCATAATCAGCACCAGCTGCAAGTGCCTCTTGGATTTTTGCCCCTTTTGCAAGTACGAGTACTCTTGTCTTTTTCCCTGTGCCTGCGGGAAGACTTACTGTCCCTCGTACGTTCTGATCCGATTTACGAGGATCGACACCGAGCATCAGCGCTATCTCTAATGACTGGTCAAACTTTATGCCGGGAAAACTCTTTAAAAGCTCAACTGCATCTTTCAGTGAGTACCGTTTCTCACGGTCTACTTTCCCATCAATACTTTTTAGTCTTTTGCTTCGTTTACTCATTTTGTTTCCCCTACAAATTCAATCCCCATAGAACGAGCTGTCCCGAGCACAATTTGAATGGCTGCGTCCAAGCTAGCGGCATTCAAGTCATCCATTTTCTCTTCAGCGATTTTCTTCGCTTCCGCTCTTGTAATTTTTGCAACCTTATCTCGGTTCGGTATCTTTGAGCCTTTTTCTATACCCTTTGCTTTTTTAAGAAGCTGAGACATCGGCGGCTTCTTCGTGATGAATGTAAAGCTCTTGTCCGCATAGACAGTGATTTCCGTAGGAAGAATGTCTCCCCCTTTATCTTGTGTCTTTGCGTTAAATTCTTTGCAAAACGCCATAATGTTGACGCCCGCACCCCCGAGGGCCGGACCAATGGGCGGCGCTGGGTTTGCTTTCCCTGCTGGAATTTGCAGCTTTATAACCTTTACAACTTTTTTCTCTTTTGCCATTTTACGCTTCTTCCTCTTCTAGTATCTCAACTTGGGTAAATTCCAGATCATCTACGCGTGTATCTCGTCCAAAGATAGAGACCACCACGCTGATCATTCCCTTCTCGGGGAAGATCTCCACCACAGTACCCACAAAGTTCACAAAAACACCGTCAACAATCTTGACGCGGTCTCCCACGACAAATTGGTGCTTCTGGGTGACCTGATCTTGCTTCCTTCTCAGGTCAGCTAATATTTCTTCGACTTCTGCCTCTGTCAAGGCTGTTGGTGTGTCGCCTCCTAAAAGATCAATGACCCCTTGTGTATTTTTCACATAGAGCCACGAATCATCTGTCAGTTCCATCTTTAGAAGAAGGTAACCAGGCCATACTTTCTTCTCGACGATCTTTTGCTGTCCTTTCTTCACTTCGGAGACGTTCTCAACAGGGAGGACGACGCTTTCGATCAGCTCTAGGACCCCTTTGGATTCCCTTTGCTCTTCGAGTGTCTTTTTAACCTTTTTCTCATGCCCAGATAAAACTTGGGCAACATACCATTTTTGCATTCTATACTTCCTACCGCGAAATCAGATGAACTACTGCACTCAAGGACATGAGGCACCCTTGAATCACCACATCAATCAAATAAATGCCAAGTCCGAGAGATAGTGTCGCCCACACAACAATCTTCGTATACGACTTCAACTCTTCTTGGCTTGTCCACGTTATCTTGCCAATTTCATCCTTGATATTGCCTATAAAATCCTGCGCTTTGACATTTGTCACTGCCGGACTTACTGTCGATGCCGCTTTCTTGCTCTCCATTGGTTTTCGCTTCTCCGCGAGCTCTGCAGTTCTCGTATTCATTCTCTCTCCCTGCGACCATTCGACCTAAATGAGTTCAAATTCTGTCCTTCTCAATCACTTATGTCTCGTCGTCGAGTGCGGAGGGATTCGAACCCCCGACCGGCGGCTTTGGAGACCGCTGCTCTACCAGCTGAGCTACACACCCTCACGATGTTAAAAATGCTTCCGCCCCTCTAGGGGCGGAAGCTTCCACCATTTACTGGATAATTTCGGATACAGTACCTGCACCGATTGTGTGTCCACCTTCCCTGATCGCAAATCGCATACCTACTTCTAGAGCGATGGGGCAAATCAGAGTGATTGTGAGTTCAACATTATCCCCTGGCATCACCATCTCTACACCTGCAGGAAGTTCTACAGTCGCAGTTACGTCAGTTGTTCTTACGTAGATCTGGGGACGGTAGCCTGAGAAGAATGGCTTGTGACGGCCTCCTTCTTCTTTTGTCAGGATGTAAACGGGAGCTTTAAATTTAGTGTGAGGTGTGCATGTTCCTGGAGCTGCCAGAACCATTCCACGCTCGATATCTTTCTTGTCAACGCTTCGCAGCAGGATACCGACGTTTTCACCAGCTCTTGCTTCATCAAGAGACTTGTTGAACATCTCAAGGCCTGTTGCTACCGTTTCTTTTGTAGGATGAATACCTACAACTTGCATCTTGTCGTTGATCTTAATCACGCCACGCTCAACTCGGCCTGTCGCTACCGTTCCACGGCCAGAGATGGAGAACACGTCTTCAATTGGCATAAGGAATGGTTTATCAACTTCACGAGCTGGTGTTGGGATGTGCTTGTCAACAGTGTCCATCAGTTCTTGGATCTGTTTTACGTACTTTGGATCACCTTCAAGGGCTTTTAGCGCTGAACCACGAACGATCGGCACATCTTTGTAGCCTTTTGCTTCGAGGATTTCATGCAATTCCATCTCTACGAGGTCGATGAGTTCTGCATCACTTTCGCCGAGCATATCGACTTTGTTGAGGAAGACAACGATTGAAGGAACCTGCATCTGACGAGCAAGAAGAATGTGCTCTTTTGTTTGAGGCATCGCACCGTCTGTTGCAGCCACAACGAGAATTGCGCCGTCCATCTGAGCGGCACCTGTGATCATGTTCTTTACATAGTCAGCGTGGCCTGGGCAGTCAACGTGTGCGTAGTGTCTTGCATCTGTTTCGTACTCTACGTGTGTCGAGTTGATCGTGATCCCTCGAGCTTTTTCTTCAGGAGTTTTGTCAATCGAATCGTAGGATCGAAAGGAAGCTTTCCCTTGATCAGCCAAAACTTTCGTAATGGCAGCGGTTAGTGTTGTTTTACCGTGGTCAACGTGACCAATGGTACCGATATTAACGTGCGGTTTTTTTCGCTCAAAGGCCTGTTTAGCCATCCTGTTATTCCTCCGTTATGAGCTCGTGGATAATTTCTACTGTTACTTTTTTTTGCCCAGAATAGGACTTGAACCTACGGCCGCTTGCTTACCATGCAAGTGCTCTACCCCTGAGCTATCTGGGCAAGTGCTCTCGTAAGAACTTTCTTACAAGTAGGGCAAAGGCTTGCAAGTGTAGATTTATTTATAAAATAAATCAACCCCAAATGCGCCTTTTTCTACTTCTGCCGGTAAATAATCCGAGCCTTGGTCAAGTCGTAGGGGGACATCTCCACGGTTACTTTATCTCCCACTAGGACTCTAATATTTTTCATTCTCATCTTTCCGCAAAGGAAAGCGTGTACGGTTAATCCATTTTCAAGGGAAACGCGGAATGTCATGTTTGGCAACAATTCCTCGACTGCCCCTTCAAGCTTTATTGTGTCTTCTTTCGCCATGCGCTCTTTGTGTCAAAGGGTTTCGGGCAAAACCTCATAACATTCGTTAGCTTTTTCCCGATTGCCCTAATAAATGTAATATCAAACCATCTTTACATATATATGTCAATAAAAAATCACGAACTTCCAGCGCAGCCAAATTTAAATAATTTATACCTGTTTTAGGAATGCACAAATGCATTGAAAAGTTGGGAATAAGCGAAAACAGCACCCTACCGCCGGGTGTTCTCATGCTCATTCAGCATGTGGCCCTTCTTTTTCCCTTTCGAATCCTAGTCGGGTTAGATGAGCATCCACGCTCTCTATCATCAACAAAAGCCCTTGTCTCTGGTTCGCATGATCCTGGAAAGCGTGCAAGGCCTGTCCCAAGTACCACTTGCTTTCAAGATCAGATGTTTTTTCGATTGGGGCAGACCAATAACTGGAATCATGCGTCTTCAAGATCAAAAGCAGTTTTGTCAAATTTTGCTTTATTTCTAACCCATCAAAAACACCATCCTCCTCCACCAACAGCTTGATTCTCATCAACTCAGAATGCACATCTTTTAGTTTTTGTGGCTGCACAGAGGCGGTTTTGACTGTTTCAATTTTATCTGCGTCTTTGGTGGTTTTTGACTTAGACGTGAGGCCGAAAAACTTCTGAACAGCGCGAAAAGCAGAATCTGTAAAACCTACCTTGCAAAGGATCGCCTTGGGCTTCTCCGCACCTAAAACCCCACTTTCTTTCTCGCCGGGAGCTAACTCAAGCACCTTAAGCGAAGCCTTGCTTTCCCGGGTATTTCCTTTTAGGCGCTCGATAATACGGCCCATAGCCGAGAGAATCCGATTCCATTTTTCCGGGGGACCACCGCTGCTTCCACCTTTAGAAGGTGGACTACCTTCCGTCTTAAATCCATCCACATCTATCACCTGCTTGCTTATTTTGTTATTATACACCTTGGACGACACCTTGAAAAGCACAACTTGCAATAACAAAACGTTAATTGTTCTAATTTTCAAGTGACTTTTTGCTACAATCCAGGTACTATGAGTCCTTATGTATGAGTCCTGCTTAGACAAACAGCGCCGTGTTATAGCCCTTTTTTCTGACTGCGACAGCCTTGACGCCAAGTACAACCGCCTGATCGAACTAGGGGAGCAAAACTCCCCTTTCCCCACGTCCGATAAAACAGAGGAAAACCTTGTTAAGGGATGCCAAAGTAAGCTATACCTGAAAACAGAGTTTTGCGATGGACAGATGATTTTTACAGCAGTATCAGACGCACTCATCTCTGCCGGTCTGGCACGAGTCCTTACGCTTGCCTACAGCGGCGAATCGCCTGAAGCTGTGCTCAAATGCCCTCCTACCTTCCTAGAAGAACTGAGCTTACCCTCCCTACTTTCTCCTAACCGAACAAGCGGCCTCTACAGCCTTCACCTGCGCATGAAACAAGAGGCCCTGAAGGTCTTTTTTACGAGAGAACAAGCTCTCTAATCTTCAAAAGAACCAGGCAGAAACCAACTTTTCAGCTTATTTGTGTATAGATCACCGAAAAGACGTTTATCCGTCGAGTTTTCTCGTGTCAAAGGATAGATGTCATAAATCGTAGGCAGACTTAACGACGCCTGTCTGTGTAAGCAAAGCGACTCCTAGGCAGCTGGCAAAGAAGAGGCCCAAGAGCACAAGGGACACTTTACCTATCGTATACCGTCCGCTCGAATCTCCGAGGCCCAAAACATACCTACCACGCCAGACCATCAGAACGGGCATAATTCCATTTAGAATGGCATCACCAAATCCCCCGGATGTATCCAAGGCAATGATGAAAATCCTCTCAAAATAGGCCCCAAAATACCAGCAAGGCAGGACAATGAGGGCGCCCAGCATTAGCGCGCCCATCTTTTTTTCCTTTACCCTCAAACCGTCTGATAAAAAATCATACAAACCAAACGCAATCCCCAAAAACGAGGTCACAATGGCAAAGAAGGCAAAGAAATGCGCGACGATAGCAACCCATTTTACTGTCACTTCCCCGTGGAAGAAGTGCGTTGCCGAAACACCTTCTCGCAAGGCCATCTCAATCCCCGCAAGGGATACCACACCCAAGACAATGGTTTGCCAGAGCAAGTAGATCACAAACGCAATGCTTGTTCCCCCTACGATGGACCATCGCAAAGCCCTTGCATTTCTTGCCAAAAGCTGAGGCAAGCTTGGCACCATGGTTTGAAAGCTAAAGGAGGTCAACATCAAAGGAAGAGCAAGCGGCGCTCTTGCCCAATCTTTGTGACCCAAAAGACCAACTTTTACCTCGCTTAGCCCGGCGCCTACAAGCAGCAGATACGCACCAACCATCCCACAGAAAAAAATCGCATTAACTCTCTCTACTACGACAGCACCTAAGTAGATAACAAGCCCAAATAAAAGGGCATAGACAAAACATGCCGATCCCTTACCCAGTGCGACTCCCGAGAAAGCGAGGACAGCCGACATGACCTGTGCTCCCCCTTCTGCCGTGTAGGCAATCAAAGAGGCATAGGCAATAAAAAGGTACAAGATCCAGCTGATCACTTTCCCGGGCAGCCCCAAAATTCTCTCGCTCATGCTGATCATATGAGCGCCTTCTCCCATCCAAAGAGTTACCTCAAGAAGCAGCAAGGCAGACCCGGTCATGGCAAGCCAAGCGAGGACCATGACCCCAATCGAGGGCACAAACCCGCTAAATCCAGTACCCAAAGGCATGGCAAGCATGCCTCCTCCGATACAGGTTCCACCGACTAAAAACATTGTTGAAAGTACACGAGCAAGCGATGGTTTTTCTTCCACAAATCTCCCAGAAATGAAAAAACCTTACCGCAACTTGCGATAAGGTTCCCACATTATACGGGATCGTCTATTTTCCTCTTAGCTATTTTTTAGTCCCAGCCGTCGACTTCTTCCAACCTGCCACCACCATTTATCCGAGGCAGCCTACGTTTTAAGAGTTCTGGATGCTTTCTATCTCAGCCTTAGATTTTTTCGGAAAGATCCTATCATTTACTTTCTTCAACTCTTTGCGCTTTTGTATCCTAGCTAGGAGGTTCTGCCGAGAACTCGCCGCATCTACCGAGTTAACAGAACAGGGAGGGGGGAGTGGTTCTGGTGTTGTCGCCTCTGAAACCAGAGGGTCAACCTTAGCTTTGGTTGTACCAGTTGTTTCTTTTTCAAGATTCGTGTCTACAGCGATGTCGTATTGTTTACCCCCAATCACCAAAAAGCCTGTAACAATCTCAGCCCTAGGTTCGCTTGTAACTTTCACAAGACTGGAACATCTGTTGAGGAGCTAGATGGTTCTTCGACGCTTTTGGGCTTCTTTGGTTTTTCGGGGGGCTTGAGGCTTCTAAGAATATCCATCCGTTTATTTACATCTATACGAAGAGCGCTATATTTTTTTTTGTTAATTGCTTTATTAAAAGCAGAAGACAAATTTTTAAGCTTAACATCGGTTGTTCTATCACCGTTTATATCCTTAACAGTCACAACCAGATTTTTCGTGTACTTTGTTCTTCTAATAGACAAGTTTTCATAGGCATAGGGATTCATTTTCAAAATAGGTGCGATTTGGTCGTACAAATCTCGAAGCATTTCTTCAGGTTTGTCGCCAGCCACTTTTCTATCTAAAACGATGTTGTACTGTTTATCCTTAATCACTAAAAACCCTGTAACCTTCTCAGCGTTAGATGAGCTTGTAATTCGAACAGCTATCGCCTTATTAGCTTGTTCTTTAGTAAGAACTGTCATCTGATGGATAAATGCTGCTGGACCAAGTTGCATAAAAAGGCCTCCTCGAAGATAGGGGTTCACGTTTGCTTACACACATTATACCACCCACTCAAAGGTTTGTTAAGAAAATATTATAAATTGAATTATCAGAACGAGAAATCTCAAGAAAAGCTTCCGCGCGGTACTTCTGATAAAGAACCCCCCTTCATTTTGAAGTGGACCCCCTCTTATGTACTGACTAAGACTTTACCTGACAGCATCAGATAAGGTCCACAGCGTCGGGTAAAATCTTGACTAGAACAGATCAGCTATGCGCCAGTTAAAGTTCAGGCTCAGCGACAGCCTCCCTCAATTCTTGCTGCAAGCTCGCTATTTTTTGTCTCAGACTTTTCGTTGCCTCCACTACAGCATTGGTCTCGGCTGTAGCCTGCGATTTTATCCCTGGGGAAAGCGAATCCTTGCGACCCAATTTTTGCTGCTTCTGAGCTAATATTTGCTCCGCCTTAATTAAATTTATTACTGTCTGATCTGTATTTAGCGCATTGAAGGCCACTATAAATCTGCGCTTATCCTCTTCACTCAATACCGAGAGCGCTTGATCTATTTCTTCTCTTAATGGTTCTAACTCTTTATGAGGGTTTTGCACTAGATTTGAATTGGCCCATTGGTCGCTTGAATGCGCGTATTCCAGTTCTTGCCGCTTCGTTATTAAATCCCCCAAGGCCTGCTCTTGCTCCGCCAAAACCTCTATCCTCTGCCTTCTACTTGTGAGATCATCTTGGGAAGCTGCCAGGTCGCTTTTATCATACCTTATGTAACGTGCTTTTTGTGCTAACGTACCCGTTTTACCTTTTTTAATGTTGCCATGTTCTTCTTCGCGTTTGTTAAGGTTTTCTTTTGCGTTCTCAATTTCTTTTTTAACTATTGCCTGAGATGCTTGTAATTTTTCTATACTAACCAGTTCAAGTTCTTTCTTTTGTGCCGAGGTGGCAATATCCACAGTTGGTGAAGTGATCCAGGCAAGAGATGCATAGTATAAGCCTTCTTTTTTTATAGCATCTTTAGTGCGGTCTGCTGTAACAGTGGAGGGAATGATCTTACTAGACTTGGCAGCGCCCATTTCTTCCTGAGCCCGTCCCATTTGCTCCTTACTTTTATCTACAATTTCTACCCCTAGAGCCAACTTCTTCAGCTCCCTCACTTGGCCATCAACCTGATCTATATCATTCAGATCGAGCTGCTGAATTTTACTCTCTAATTGTTGTGGCAGTCCATTTTCTGGCAATTGTCTCTTCAATAATTTGATGGCAGAATCCAATCGTGCAATTTTCATGAATTTATCCGGTTGTCCTAACTCTTTTGCTATTTCGTATAAGCTATTTAAACAAGGATCCATGCTCTTTTTTACCTCTTCTGACCTTCCGTCTTTCCACTTTTGTAGAACGGTATCATTCGGATTACAGGGAGTGTCCACATCAACACTCCCCGGTGCGTCTAGGTCAGACCCCATTCTCTCATTTACAAAAGCTCCACACCAACTCACAGTTTCCTGAATATTGTTTAATTGGCTACGAATGAGCTTCTTCTCGCCCTCCTCCCCTTCTAAAACTTTATCCTGCCCCTTCTGAATCTCTCTTAGCAATAAGGGTATTCTTGGCCCAAACTGAGTGTCCTTAATAAAATAGGCATTGAGTGAATTTTGGTTTTGTGGGTTAAAGTCCTTCTGATGCAGTAGGTCTTCGACTGCTGGTTTTTTCATAAGTTCCGCCATCTTGCTATTTGTTTCTCTATTGTACAAAACAACCTTTTTAGACAGGCGTTCATAGAACAGATTCATCTCTTTTTCTACCTCGGGAATGCATCTATAGAAGTTTTTAACTGTCTCTACTTGACTTGCGTTCTGACTACCTTCCAGCAGTCCGGCTATCGTTCGAGCTTGCGCAGCCAATTCCTTTCTTTCAGAGATGAGTCTTGTGTACTCTTTTTCAGTGATGTACCCCTTAGATCTCAACTCGCCGCATATCTTGATCATGGTCTCTTGGTCCTCTGCAAATCCCGCGAATTTTTCCTGCATTTCTCGAATTGTCTTTTCTGTGGTGCCTAGTACCTTTTGACCTTCTTCAGTTTGAACTGCCTTATCTACCCAAACAGCCCCAAGAGGGTTTACAAGGTTATTAAAAGACGAAACTGCAGTGTCGTACGCCTCCCTCTTCTCCAAATAATTGTCATCAGACGAATTTTTTAGTTCGTTAGCAGCCAAGAGCAACTCATTTAAAGGCTCTTGCAGTAACTTGTAATCTTTCGCATCAGCAAGCGCTTTTTGCAGGATCTTGTTCTGAGCGGCCCAATCCGCGTCTCCAACGGTCACGAAAAAATTCCCTTCTTCTGCGCTAGCTTTCGTTTTTTCAATAATAATAGCACGCTCTAAGACAAGCTTCTCCTCATTCGCATGCTCCTTTCCTCCTTGTGCCATTGCCTCGCCATAGGCAATCATAGCGTCTCTAACCTGTCCATGCTGCGCCAGACCTCGGGCCTCCACCAGTAACGGGTCATTCTTCATATCGATTTTGGATTTGGCTTCCTCTGGTTTTGCTTGATTCACGGCAGGCGGATCTTCGGGGTGGCCAGCTACATCGGCTGCTGCCTCAAAAACAGTTTCTGCACCGCCAGGATCATCTACGGCTTCTGCTGCTGGAGGGTTCACGAGGTTCGCAAAGAAACCTTCGTCTGATTTAGCCTTAGAGGTAAGTTCTATCTCATACTTCGCTTCCTCAAAGTTTCTCCCGGCTTCAATATACTGATCCTTAGCCTGGTCATCGTCTCTGTAAGCAACCGCAGCCCGAAGCAACTCGTTTAAGGGTTCTCGAAGCTCACGGTCCGCTTTGGCGGCAGCCACACTCTCTCTCAAAAATTCGCTATGCTCTTTCCAACCTCCTTCTATGCCAAAAAAGGCCCCTTTTTCTATACTCTGTGCATTCTTGACCGCAGTCTGCAATTTTTCTCTAGCCTCTCTCAAATCAACGTCTTGGCGAAATGCTCTCGCAAAATCTTTCGTAGCCTCCTCCACATCTTTATGAACCAACAAGTACTCTCTTGCTTCTTTGTATAAAGGGTCGGAATGAAAGGTCGTAGCTGGTGCTGGGGCTGCTTTTGATTCTGCAGGTTTGGAAGATACGGATTTCAACCCTTCCCCTACTTTTCTTAATTCATCTTTTAAAACGTTTCCAGCGGTTGTTAAAGCCCTTTTCAAACCAGATTCTTTCTTTACAGATGGTTGGTCGTCTTCCGGAGGCGGAATAGGCTCAACTGGTTGCTGAGGCGCTGCCTCAGGGAGATGCTCGGCTTGTTTTACCTCTGACACAACCTCCGGCTCTAGTACTTCCTCGAGGGTGGTCTGTTTACTGTCAAGTTTATCAACTGCGCTGGTATATTCAATCCATTTGCTTTCTCTATCTAGATTCTCACCTTCCATTTCAAAAAATATCCAAGCTCGCATAGCCTCTTTGTAATCTTCCGTTTTGCCCAATTTCTCCTTAGCTGTGTGCAGCTTTTCCTCTTCAACTCGCCGAGTATCCTTAAGTTGGGCATCAGGCTGTGAAAGAGGTAGTGGCAAGATTAATGATTTCTCTAATTTCTTTAATTCTTCCTCTGCACTTTCTAGGGATTCTCTCATATCGCTTAGTGGTTGCCTTTTTTCTGGCTCGTTTTTAGCCGTGTTATACTGCCCTGCTGCAGCTGTGAGATTGGTCACCCTCTGGTTATATGCTTCGAAGACCCAAGGCTCGACACCATTCAACTTGTCGATTCTCTTTTTTTGTTCTTCGAGGGTTTTTGTTATATCATCTAATGCCTGTTGATGGGGCTGGCTTAGTGGGGCCTGAGGGGCAGCAGCTTCTCTAACCTTTGTTAAAAGGGGAGCCATCTCTCGGTTCAGTCGCACTTCGTTTTCTTTTATTTGCTCGGTTAGTGCCTTTTGTTGTTTTTGCAACGTGGCTCTTCGTGAGTTAGCTTCTACTGTTTTCTCCAATACTGCCTCTATGTCCTGCTTCACTTTGATTTCATCTTTCTTCAATCCCTCCATCTGCGAGTACACCTCTCGAAGCTTTTTTAAATCATCCTTTTCGTGTTGATTAAGATGCTCTTGGCAGGAAATGAGTGCTGCTAATTTCACGCCGATCTGCACCTCTGGGATCACCAGAGGAACAGCTACCGGCGCTTTTACTGGAGGGCGCCCGCTGCTAGCAGATTGTATTGCCTGTTTTGCCTCAGTCAACTTGCTAAGTGCCTCAACATTTCCAGCGGCTTGATCAGCTGAATGAGGAGGCAAGGCAAGAGCCCCCACTCCAACCTCAGTAATAGTAGTCATGAAATCAAGCACCGCAGCGGTGCGTACCAATTTTAAAAGCCCTTCACTATCTTGAATATGCAGTTCATGCTGAAACTTTTCGTCTTCAAGAACAAAAGCAGCCTGATCCTGGATCGTTTCGAAATTATTGTTCTCTTTAAGGTACTCAAGACCGCTTTCAGCGCAGAAAGTCTTCTTTTGTTCCACAAGATGATCAAAACTTGTCCAATTATGAGCAGCCTGCTGTTTACCTTCGAAAACATAGCTACCACTCAGTTGGCCATCATCAGTGTTTTCAACTTGAAATTTAGCAAAAACACCAGACCTATTGACTGCCTCCATGCATTTCTTCATGTTGGCAACGTGCTTGTCAATTTGCTGTCCAAAATCTTGGTCATTTTTTAAGAAGTTTACACCGATAGTAAACGTGTATTTTGTACCATCTTTAAGCTCAGAGTGAACAACGTAATATAAACCATGCTCGCCCTGAACCGGAGTAGCTTTCCCCCCTTTTGGAAGATCGATTTCTGCTAGCTTTCCTTGAAACTGAGCTCCCGCAGCGCCAAGCATGTTAGCACCACCAGAATTTACATCGAGAGGACCAGCCATACACCACCACCAATACAAACAATACAAATGGTTATTTTCTAATCATTATTATAGCATTGAGAGAAAATATGGACAAAAAATGAAACTCAAGGGTTATCGGACGAGTGCAGTCTTTTGCTTTGCAATTCCTCGTTTACCGAGTGCCATATCCTCTCTATGTTCTCTCTGGAAAACTCCTCAAGATCTTCAATCTCAGGAAGTTGTTCCTTCATCTCCTCGAGAGCTGCGCGCTGCCCCTCTAAAGCCCTCTTCTCTGGTTCGTTTTCAGGGCTGTAAAATAAAGCCGATTCTGTTGTGGCGATCTTTTTTTCCATCATCGCTATCTCTGCGCGAAGACGACTGGACGCCTGAAGGGCCCGGTCTAGCTCCTCTACCTCACCCCGCAGAGGTTCAGAGAGTCTATCTCTCTTTGCCATCATTTGAGAAGAGCACGTAAGCCAAATCACAGGGTTTTTGGGCTCTATGATCAGATCGGGTGGGTCAGGTGGATGAAACAAGGATCGAATGGTGCTCAAAATAGATGTCACACACCCATTTTTGGATTCTGGCGGTAAGCCAGGCGAAACGTCGCTGCCATTATTACCCATGATAACTCCCTAGAAAACTTCTCCTTGGATCGTATCCGAAAGACAGAGGTGAATCTACAGCCAATTTAAAGCACTGGATCATCATTAACATCAGGAGGGACTCCCTCCCCGATCTCCACCTCCGGTTCGGACTCCTCCGAAGCCACCGAAAGAAGGTCATCACCCTCTCCCTCGACATCCTCCTCCAAAGCTTCAATAGGATCTGGGATACGTCGCAAGGGGGCATTTACACATTCCAAAATACGAACGTTTTGGCCCGCTGCCTCGTGGGCATCAATAAGCTTCTTCAAATGTTTACTATCACCTGCAAGGTTGCGAGCGTCATTATATCGCCCCTTGTTGATATGCTCATTCAGATCAGCAAAGTTATTCAAACGCTTTGCTGCCTTTTGTATTTCCTTCTCGGCATTTTCCATTGCTTTCTTCTCGCCGGAAAGTGTGTGCGATTTTCCTCCTGGTAAAGAAATCTCCCATTCTTTTCCTGTGAGCATGCTAAACATGTTTTTCTTCTGGTTGATCTCGATTGTTTCACCATCTTTCAAATTCCCCAATGAAAACGCAAGGGTCTCACCAAGTTCGTTTACCTTCCGCTGAAACATCCCTTTTATATACTCTGGAGAAGCCCCCTTACAACCAAGCAATTCAGAGCTTAAGGTAATATCGTAGTTTTTCCCGTTGATTTCGAATCTGCCTGAGGCTACGCCTTCGGGATTCACCTGGACCTGTCCGATCAATTTGTGAGGCTGGGGGGCGTTAGCAGGTATCATACACACCTCATTTGGGTCATACAGCCTATTATACCACCCACCAGAGATTCGTTTCAAAATATTATTATATATTTTTAGTTAGCAAGGGCTTGCAAAAGTGAAGAGGCAGCTATAATACGCAGGTGCTGCTGCGGCTCCTGCAAACAACTGGCAAGGAATGGGATAGAGCGGCGGGAGGCAATCGACCCAAGCGCCTCGAGTATCCGCTCTTTTTGGGCACGCTCTTGCGTAGCGTAGGCATTCTCTAAAGTTTGGAGCGCCGTTTCATCGTGGCCCCAAAGAGCAAGAAGAAGAGCCGCCTGAAGGCGCACCTTCTCCTCGGAATGCGTAAGGAGCGCGCGCACTTGCTCTTTTGCTTCTTCATCTCCTTCTGCAAGCAGAAGCGATGCCGCAATCCCCGTCACCGTCCACTCCTTCTTCTGGATAAAGGAAAGAAGCGCCTGCTGGACGCCCTCAAATTCTAGTGTTGCCAGAACGTTAAGAAGTTCTAAACGGGTCAAAAGGTCAGATGACTCGGGAAAGCGCGGGATATCGGGACGGTGGTGGAGGGTGCTTTTTGTCACGTAGCGAAATGCCCCCGTGTCCTCCCACATCAAAAGCTCCTTTTGCAGGGAGTCTAGGCACGTGTAAATTGCTCTACAGCCCAGTTGAGGGTCTTTTCTCTCTGCAACCAGGGAAAGCGCAAGATTGATGTGTACGTAAGGGTCTTTTGTTTGGCAAAGAGCTTCGGATACAAGCGGGTAGCCATGTTTACCAGTAGCCTTAAGGGCACCAGATGCAAGGTGTCGCACCTTTTCCTCCTCATGGAAGAGGTAGGGGCCAAGCGCCTGCTGCCCTAAAGGAGGGTTACAGAGGGTTAAGAGCCAAGCTGCCGTAATAGCAACTGGCTTCTCCCTGTCTTGTAGGCACGATTTTGCATAATTTTCGAGGGGAATTTGAGGACGAAGCGTACCTAGCACAAGAAGTGCTGCCATGCGCACATCAGGGTGTCGATCCTGCAAAAGAGGGATCACCATGTCGATGCATGTATGTAGATCATAGCGCTGGACAAGCGCGCAAGCAAGGAGGCGGTGCGTTGCGCGGGTGCTCTTTGCTAGTTTTGCAATCTCTGCCGGCTCGGCCCCCTCTGTGATCTGCACGAGTGATTGAAGTGTTGCACCGCGCTCTTCGTCCGATAAAATGTCGGAAAGAAGATGCCTTTCTAAAAGGGGTCTAGCTGCTTTAATGCGGCGGGTGCCGATGGCTTTTAGGGCGGCCATGCGGCAAGAGTAGGCCTTATCAAAGCGAAATCTCTGCACGATTTCCTTTTGGAGCTTTTCATCGGGTAGCTGTGATGCGAGAAGGATGGCCACGGTGCGAATGAGGGCAGACGTATCTTGCATAGCCGCATGGAGTATGGCTACTCCCTTTACATCCCGGGAGAGAAGGGCCGCAATGAGCGACATGTTTCTTGTCAAAACGGTAGTTGATTTAGCGCCGTTTTGGATAGAGCCCCAAGCCATTGCCTCTAGCAGTTCAGGATCGTATTCTTTACCTGGATAGAAGGTAGCAAACTTTTGCCATGCTTCCATCATTTTTGCCTCATCACCCAGAGCAGCTGTAGCCTTGATATAGGTGTTCAGTAGGGTTTCAGAGCGCGGCTGAGAGGCAAGAGCCACTTCAAGTTCGATGATTGCAGACCCAGGATCTTGGATCTTGATATGCGCACTCGTCCGCCTTGCAAGCTCTGTCTCATCAAACGCATACAGGGGCAAAGAAAGAACAAACAAAAGCGTGCTAAGCCATCTGACCAAGGGTGCGCCCTCCGATGAGATGGAAGTGCAGATGGAAGATAGCCTGACCTGCGGGCGTGCCATTATTTACCGTCAGGCGGTAGCCGCGGGCAATGCCAAAATTTTCAGCAAGCTTTTGTGCCACCTCTACAATTTCTGCCATGAGGGGAAGATCCTCTTCAGACATATCTTGGAGGCTTGCGATCTCTTTTTTAGGCATAATCAAAATGTGAATCGGCGCTACCGGGTGAATATCCTTAATGGCAAGGATCCGGTCGTTTTCAAACACTTTTTCAGAAGGAACCTCTCCCCTGATGATTTTGCCAAAAATGGTACTCACTTCGTTTCGTTCTCCAAAATGTAGCTAAGGGCCTTCAAAGCATCTTCTTTTGTTTCCCAAACAGAGATAAAGCGCCCTTTATGGCAAAAAATGGCTCCAGAGATCCCGGAAACCTTTTTTAATTCTTTTGCCAGAAGGCCGGCCCACCTCTCTGGCAGTGGCTGGCGCACTTCCATGCGCCTCTCTTCATTCGGCGGTATACCGCGTAGCTTCCAATGTTTACCAGATGGCATAATAATAAAGCGAGCAGGATGCTCTTCTCCGCCAAAAGCAAAGAAGCTTTCTTGCCAGGGAATGCCCCGATCAAAAAGCAGGCATTCTTTTCCCGACTCCATCGCCTTTGCCACAATCTGTCCACATTCATGAACGTAGGCAAAGCGGCGGCGCATCCTCTGAAGCAACCCAAGGACTAGGTCAAATGCTTCAAAAAAAGACTTGTCAAAAGTCGTTTCATCCACATCGTAGGGAACTGGTGTATAATAGCTTAGCATATTGGAGAAGGTAAGCATTCCTTCTACCTTAACGTCGTGTCCATTGTCGTGTGCATCGACTCCTTGCACGAGCTTGGAGTTAAAAAACTCATATTCTTCCTGAGTCAAATCGCCCTGCTCACGCAGGTAGGCAAGGACCATTCCGGCGCTGCTCATGGGACCGATGTAATCGGCTTGGTGGTGGTCAAAGAAGCGCTCTTTTGGGTCGTAGTGTCCCCCTACATCGCACACATAGTCGCAGGTAGCGAGGACCTTTGGATCTCTTGTGCGGCGGATTTTGTGGGGGTCTATGCGTCCGACGAGGGCAAGCAAGGCGCATGCTGTAACTTCATCGGCATGAAAAGGGCCGTCGTGAGTGCCTACACTACGTGGAACTTTTTCTTCATTTTTTGACATAGGTAAAAAGTATTCCACAAAACTGCATTTCTCGCAGCTACTTTCTACAAAACTTTTTATGAAGAGCCTGAACGCTTTGTTACTAGCTGATCACCCCATTTGAAAGTGAGGGAAAGAGTTTCTCCTCCTGTTCTTATGATGCTTAAGCCTGCAGTTCCTCCGGTTTTTCCAATTACCTTTGGCATAATCATCATCTGGGCCTTGCCACCGGTCATCAAAAGAGGGGAAGTGGGTGCGACTTCATGCTCAGAGAAGTAATTACAGAGGCAACTCTCCTCTGGTTTAAATCCTTCGCAATAGGCACCATAAATTATGCATTCGGGCCTATTTGAGACAATTTCGACCCCAAATTTTGCGCCATCTTCTGCTACTGTTATGAGAGGCAGTGGCACCACTCTTTCAGATAGGATGATTTTACCATCGTCAGATACCAATACGAAGCAGATTGGTTCCCCTGGAAGGTGTGTTTCCCAGCTCGAGCAGAAGGGAAAATCTGTTAGGCGCTGCTCTACTCTTCCTGACACCCATTCTCCTTTTTCATTCTGTGTAAAATGCGCAAGAGGAGAGAGCACATTAGTAACGGTTTGTGTGTAGAGCCAAAAGCTTTGATCTTTGGGGAGTCCCTGAACATCACACCGAACGATCGACACGATCTTGCTCATTTCATTTTGAACACATGCATTGGTTTCTTTCGAGGCGAGCGCAAGAAAGTCTTTTGGCTGCATGACTACTGCTGTAAGCTGGGCATCAGAGCCGACTTTGCCTGACTTACACCCTGCTGTCACAGAATATACAAGTCCCTTATCCAGATTTGGCTGTGGATTATTCCATACGGTAAGTGTATCGTGGTTAGTAGTCTCACTGCTTTTGGAAGCTGCGCAGCCCTGTTGCAGAAGCAAACACAAACAAAATATGATTTTTTTCATCAATAGCTCCATGGTGGTCTCCGAGTGTATGGCGTCTTCTCAATTTCTGCAAAGAAAAAATTTTTCCAATCGGGTGCCAGGCACCGGATTGGAAACTAACTAGACACAAATGAACTGAAAAACCCGTTTCTAGCTGTGTCTTTCAGCCTTTCAATGTTTGCCCGCCTGCACCGTTCTGGTTTTAACCTTAAATCTACGATAAATGAAAACTATAAAAACAACGGGAAGCAACCAAAAAAAATTTAACCATAGAAAACTAACACGCCACACAAACATCAAAAAAATCCAACTTAAAATGTACTGCAAGTGCCGAGACAGCTTTTTTACCACCCTTCCTACCGTTTCAGACAAGGTGAAAGGTGTGTTTTCCAAAATTCTTTTTGCTTCTGGATACGTTTCAGTTGCATAAACGATAGTATCATAAAGCCTGGGACTAATCTTACTCGGAACTCTCTGGTTATAGGTAATGGTACCTGCGTATAACACAGCACTTTCCATACTCCCATCAGTGTAAGCGCTATACCCCCCGCCCCACGGTTCGCGTTTTCTAAATAACAGCTGCAACTCTACCCCACTTACTGCGAGGGGATATTGTTTTAAGTAGGGTCTAATCTCTTCATCTTCATTGAAAGCAGAGAGCAGCCTTTCTAAAGTTAGAAGCAAAATCTCTCTAGCTTCCCGGCAATTAACAGGATAGGGGTACCTGCATTGAACGCGAATTTCCGATAAATCAAGAGCTGGCTGCCCAAACACCATCCAACCGCTAGCAAGATACGCCACGCTATGTTTTTTCATTTCCTGTTTGAAGGCATTTAGGATTCGATCTAAATCTTTTTCAAAAGGCGCAGGCTGATGAAGAGACGGGCAGACTATGCCAGCGACTTCATTAAGTCTAATGGCCTCATCGAAAGCTTCTTCAAACATCCAATCCGCCCGCTCCTTGTATTTTGTAGGATAATCCGTGTACCAACTAGCTGTTCGATACCGGAGAAATCGCCCTTGGATGCTGTCCAGTCTGCTTCGTGCACAGCCGAGCGAAACACTAGCGATGCACCCATCGCCGTATTCCCGTCCCTCTTTGTCTCTAAACACTACGTGAACCCCTGCCTCGCTCGGGGTCAAAGAAAGCTTGTTAAAATACAACGATAGTTTGGGGTCTGCATCGATTGCATTAGAAAGCTTGCTTCCAAGAGCTAACACAAGAGCTCTTGCTTCATCCCGTGTAGCGGGGCGATGAGCTATAAAATCCATCGCATGGTAAGAACAGTGAGGCGACAAAACCAAGTTAAATTCCTGTTCCATTTGCCTACCAAAAACGCTTTGGAACTCCTTGATATACCTTTTGCATTCCTTTGCTGATATTTCCCGAGAAAGAGAATACTGGCTATCATCGCAAAAGGCGGGACAGGGACTAAGGCTACCACCTATCCTCGTAAAAATGAGCGTGAATTGAACAAGCTTACTCATTAGAACTCTCTTTGCTCTGGTCATAAGCACAACGTCATTCCGCCACGTTCAATTTGGAGATCTGATTTTCCACAATACGCTTTGCCTCTTCGTAGTCTTCCACATGGACCGTTTCATATTCTTCGTTTATTAAACTGTACCTTCTATAGCAAACCTTTCCTTGAATTCCAACGACATAGTCAATTCTTTGCGCCCCTTCTTTTTTTTCCTTTTCTTCTTCTTCGATTGATGCAAATGCAGGATAACTAATTGACACCTTGAATTCATCAATTGGAAATGGATAAGCAACTAGATAGGGTCGGATTTCTTCTGTAGAATTCACATAATCGAGCATACCCTGTGTAATAGTCACGTAAATTTTTCTAGCACTATCTATGCCGTATTGAGGAATCCTCGATCCAAATCGGTAGACAAAGCCATTCAAGCCACCATGAAAAGCTCCCCCAGTCGCAACTAGCCGAAGTTTGAATTCTTGCGTATATTGAACTGCAAGCTTTTGCAAACCGTCTCTTGCGATATCCACATAGTCCCGAGGTTTTTTATTCAGGTTATGATAAATTACACCAACCAAAAAAGACACCATCAATATAATAAACAACAAAGTTTTCTGTTTCATCTATAAGTACTTTCCCTTTTTACTGATGGGTGTTCCAGAAGGAAGTCACTTCCTATATCGCCTATCGCTTTAGAGTAGGTTGCACCGCACATAGAATGATTCTCTAAATATCCAGATCCAGGTTCTACTGGTTCAAGAAAATGGACATCAGCCCGTCCCCATAATATGGCCGCCCTATAGTCCAAAAAATTAATAAGCAAGCCAATCCCATCCTCCCACGACAAATAATTTTCAACCTTGCGAAAAGTCTTCCCGTCATCAGGAAAAAGATAAGCAGAGCCAAATGTATATAACTCGGTCCGAGCGAGAAGCTCTGGATCTAGGTCTTTTATGGCTGCCCTGAAAATAAGGCCTGCTTCACTTGAAAGGGTAAGATGCAAAATTCCCTGGTTATTCATTTCTTTATGAGCTTGGTTAAAAGCATCGATTACCATCTTTACACTATCCGTTTTAACATAAACCATCTCCCAAAATGCATCCACTATATCACCAAGTCCGCGAGCTTTGGTAGAATTATAGCAATAAGTGACATTTGTTCCGCCATGGGCTTTTGAAATTAGGGAGGCCGTTTGTCTAGAGTCATCTAAACTGTTGCTCATTCCATTGATGTAAAGAAACCTGTGACCTTCAAAAAGGTTTTGATTGCCTACGCAAGCAATACAACACTTTTCGGGTTCAATGAAGTTGTCAGCTCGCGCCAAAATATCAGCAGGAGAAATGCCCCATCCTAAATGGCTACCGAAGGATAAGTCGCAAATAAGCCCGTAGAGGTCGATGTGGTGGAGCGGGGAGTTGTTGACGTAGGCGTAGAGATTGGGGCCGGAGGCGTAGCCTGAGGGATCGGGCGTGAGCCAGCGGCCGGAGGTGGGGTCGTAGTGGCGGTGGCCAAAGTTAAGTTGGTTGCAGGCTCAAGAAGGGTTACGATATTTCCGTTATGGTCGTGAAGAGGAATATACACAAATAAGCTGAAAAGTTGGGAATATGCCAAGGAGGCGCTCTCAATTT
>CAZBXE010000013.1:0-48297 GCA_964496125.1 uncultured bacterium
GAAAAAAATCTTACAACCCTTACTTTTAACTACCCTGTATTCACACAAATTGAAGAGCTCGCAAAGAGCGAAAAAGAAGGAAAAAAGCAAGAGATCCCGGTTGATTTACAGGCTGTCTTAAAAAGCAAGGAAGTATTTGCTATCGCAAACCTCACGGTTGGTTGGATGGAAGCAGGACTTATACTTGATACACCAGAAGTTCTCTCGGACAAGCTTCCAGACTGGGTGGCTTACGGCTTTGCCCTCGCCATCAGACAACTTAAAGGGGACGACGCAGTCCTTGCCTTTATACAAAAACAAAACTCATCTCCGCTGCTAACCCTTTTAAAAGGAGAAACACAAGTAGCGCTTGGTCAAAAAGAAGAGGCTCTTACCACGCTTACGCCTCTTCTTACAGATACAACCCCTGTAGGAACAAGAGCCACATGGATAATCAGCCTTATCTACTATGATCAGAAAAATTTCGCAAAAGCAAAAAAAATCATTACGGCAAACCCAAGGCTCAATGGGACTATCCAAGGGAAAGAAGCTCTTGCTCGTATTGCCCTCATGCAAAATGACACAGCGACAGCCACCTCAATCTACAATGAAATTCAAGCTCAGTCGCCCGAAGCGCAATCCTTCTTTGCAAGAAAAGCCTTTCAAGAAAAGGATTGGAAAAAGGCAAGAGAGATCACAGAAAACCTTGTCAGGCAATACCCCTTGAATGCAGATCTTAGGAAAAATCTTGAAGTTATTCTCGAGAAGGAAAAAGAAGCGGAAGAAAACGTAAAACAACCTCTTCCAGCAAAAGGCGCATGAAAAAAGATGACTATGCAATCTTGCTAGCACTCATCCTGCTAGCCATTTTCATATGGATGCGCGACACAGCCTGGATGTCTACCTGGGATGATACCCTCCCCATTCTCATTGCCCTCCCCCTTTTTGTTTGGCTTGGCATTCCTTGGCAATTTCAAGAAGAGATGAGTATGCCTAGCTATTCTACGTATTTTGCGGTAGGAGCGCTCTTTCTTTTAGGGATTTTAACAGGCGTTACCTTCTTGCTTACCTTAGGTTGGGTACTTCTTCTTTGGAGCTGGCTTAAAGCAAGAACAAACCCTACAACCCACTCCCAGACAAAAAAACTGCTTGTTCTTCCTCTTCTTGCCTTTCCCTGGATTACTCTTGACGCCACCATTCTTGGATGGTGGTTTCGTCTCTCTGGCGCTTATGCAACGTCTGTATTTTTCACATTACTTGGATTTAACGTAAGGCGTGAGGGAACCCAACTCTTCATCAATCAGCTCCCTGTTTCGGTCGAGCTTGCCTGCTCTGGACTCAACACACTCCAGGCAATGCTCATTGCAGGGACTTTTGTTGCTTTTCTTTTTCTTGGCAATAGCAACCGCTACTTTTGGAATATTCCCCTTCTTATTCTCGTGGCCTGGCTTGCTAACACACTCCGTATCATTGTTCTTTGCCTTGCAGCTGTCTTTATCAGCCCAGAATTTGCCTTGGGGACATTCCACACCTGGGGCGGATGGCTTGTTCTTATGCTTATGTTTCTCTGTTGCTGGCTCTTTTTCTCTTGGCAAGAAACACAAGAGGGAGAAACGCATCCATGAGATCCCCCCTGGCATTCCTTGTTCATCTTGCCATTCTTGCCTATCCTGCCTACTACTGCCAAAACCTTCTTGCTTCTTGGTTTGATAGCCCCTACGCCCGCTATGGATGGCTTGCCTTAATCCTCTTTGTGCTCCCTATACTGTACTTTATTGGAGCCAAAAGATACACACCACTTGCCTCGCCAATGCTTGCTTTTCTTTCCCTTCTCTTTACACTTTTCGGGGTCATGAGCTCCTTCAATGTGTTAAAGCAAACAGGCCTTCTTTTAGCTCTTGCCTCAATTTTTCCTTTTACACCCACTCTTTTACCTTGGATGATCAGCGGCAGTTCCTGGATGACAGCATCTGGCTATTTTGGCGCCTATTTTAGCATTGAAACTACAACAATTTTGCGGCTTGGCATATCCATTGCAGGCTCTCTTTATCTACTATTCGTCTTATTCCGAAACCCAGGGAAACTCAAATCATGAAAAAGGAACTCTTCTTAGGAATAGCCCTACTTGCTGCCATATTCCTTGGTTGTCTCTGGCAATTCTACCCTCTCCCGAATGCAAAAGCGCGCCTTGCTAAGCTGCCCATGAACGGGGAAAATTTTAAAGGAAAGAAAGTCCCTCTTGTAGACTGGGAAAAACAGGTTTTTGGCAAAGTAAATCTTCTCAAAAGAGTTTATGAAGTAGATGGAGAACTCTTTTTTCTAACAGCAATCGATGGCACAAATAACCGCAACGTTGTCCACGATCCGCTCTACTGCTTTAAAGGGGGAGGCTGGGATATTGTGTCTCGAAAACCCTTTAAGCTCGGCGCCAAAGGAGAGGGAATGCTTGTGCACATACAAAAAGGACTTCAGCAAAGAGATGCCCTCGTTTGGTTTTCAGATGACCAGTTGCGGTTTTACTCCGTCTATGAATATTGGCTTCAAACGATGCTCAGGCGTCTTACTCTTGGTCGATCTGGCAGTGAGCCTGTACTCATCATGATCCAACCACTTGAAGCAAGACCCCTTGATTACAACAAGATCTTCAAGCAGTTCCCAGAGCTTCTGAACTTATAACGTGATAAATCTGCTCAATCCTTTGAATGTTTTCAGCGATCTTCTGACTGCTCAAAAGACAAGCAAAAGACTCAGCATCCCTTGGGTCATACCCATGCATCCCCGCAATTTTCTTTTTACCCATGAAGCTTGGAACAATCAAAAGAGAAGAATGCATCAAAAAAATCGTCTCTCCATACTTATGATCTAGAAAAAAGACATGAAACTCCCTAAGCTCTTGATCGGTTAAAATGCGTCCTTGAGCTATGCTTTGAAGCTTTTGTTCGATTTTCTTTCTAGCCTGCTCGTGTAGATACCAAAATCTCGCCATCGTCGAATCGTAGACAGCCACATAGTCAGTACCAAACGTAAGGCCAAGACTCTCAATCTCCGCCTGTAGATCAAACCCCTCTTTCACATCATGCATGCCGTGGTCGGAGAAAACGTGAAGAGTAACTTCGTCATAATACTCCTCTCCAAGCTCAACAAGTGAGCGTATCTGCCCATCAAAGACCTCCAAAAGAGAAGAGACTTTTACATCCCTTGTTCCCACCCTGTGCATCAAGCTATCTAGGCCTCCAAGAAGAGTATAGGCAAACTGGATTTCTCCTTGTTTTATGGCATCTCTTAGTTTTTCTATTTTCCTCTCATCGCTATCTGCTGACACATTGAGGTAATAAGGAATCTGCTTTTTTGTAAGAAGCGTAAAAATAGTCGGGATACCTCCGATACCCTGAGGAGTGAAGATATTCTCTTTTTCTGCGTAATCAAAGTACTTAAGATAGCAAAAGGGAAAGTTGTAGAGCTGAAAATAACCTGTAAACCCTTTTTTCTTTGCAATCCACCTGCTCAAGCGGCCTCGCACTTTATGATAATCTCGGATAAAAGGGGGTAAATACGCCAATAATGACACGTTTTTAAAAGGGGATGTTGTAGGCGAATAGAAGTACGAAGACCACAGCCCATGGACACTTGGAACTTTGCCTGTAATGATCGAAGGATCGCAGGCAGAAGAGTAGCCCAGGATCGTTTCCAGTTTTTTTTTCTCCTGCACAATCCCTTCTAAAAAAAAGGGATGTCGCGTTAGCACCTGCCAACCAAGAGCATCAACAAAGAAAAAAAGCGAGAGTTTTTTATATTTCATATGACTTAAATCCCTGACCGTTTGTGTCTTATGCGTAAAATCGCTGACGGCATCTTTAAACTATCACTCACAAAGTGCAATTTAGACCCCTCTTTGGCCTCCCAAACAACCGGTTCCTGTGAGATATGCATTCCAAATTTTTGCGCTAAAAAAAGGATTTCAATATCAAAAGCCCACACCTTTTCTGTAGCCATCTCAAACAGCTGCCGTGCCGCAATGTGATCAAATAACTTAAATCCGCATTGCGTATCACTGATCACTGGAAGAGTCAAAAGGTTGACAATTCGATCAATCTTTGAAAACTCCCCTGACGCCAAGAGATTGTCAATGGTGGCATAGTGCACAGCGTCCCCAAAAATGGTTAGTGTAATCATCAGAAAGAGCACTCTTACACAAGCGCCAAAAAGAACTACAAGCAAAGCCTGCTTCCAAAAAGGCAACACCTCAGGCTGGGACCCGCTTAAGACAAATGTGTTCCGAAAAGATCGCGCTTCTACGGACTGAAACACAACAAAACAGGAGCCAAAAAAACCGATGAAAAATCCAGCAATTATGCCTGCGAACTTAGATAGATTGATTGCAAAAAAGCCCGATATGCCTAGCTCTTTCGGAAGATATTGGGTGAAAAATAGACTCATCGCCTTGCCACACTTTCGTACACCTCCACCACCTCGGTAGCCGTTTTTTTCCAATCAAAAGAATGGGCATACGCCACGTTTTCCCCTCTTTTCTGCATAAGACCCAAGGAAATTGCCTGCTCCAGACTCGAACTAGAAAGAGGATCAAAAAACACCGCTCTTCCTTCTGCAATTTCGTAAAGTGAAGAGCCCTCGGAACAAATCACAGGAGCACCGCACCCCATCGCCTCTAATACAGGAAACCCAAATCCCTCATAAAGAGAGGGATAAATGGCAAGTGCACAAAGATTGTACAGATTTACAATCGCTTCCTGGGATACATAACCTAAGAAGTGGATCTCATCTCGTACAGGCAACCCCTTGGCAAAGCTCTTCACCACATCAGCTCCTGACCAATCAGCCCCGACAAAAAGCAGCTGATGCGGGGCTTTAGTCTTTTTTTTCCAAGAAGCAAACGCTTCCATCAATAGAATGTGATTCTTACCGGGATGTTCAATGCGAGATACATACACAAGAAAAGGCTTCTCCGCAGGGGGAATATTCTGTCTTGGGCAGTAGACCGTTTTATCAATCCCTGAATAGATGACAGTGATTTTCTCCTCAGGCACCCCCATGAACTTCATCAAGTCGTTTTTCGTAGAGTGGCTTACTGCGATCAGACGATCGGAGCGAAAGATAAGCCTAGAGAGAATTTCCTTATGATAGAAGGTGCGAATGGGATCATATTTTCCTGCAACTACAAAAGGGGCAAGATCGTGGACAGTGGTTACCACCTTACATCCCTTCACAAGAGGAATGCGCCTCATCGTGGGGATGTGCACAACATCCATTTTTTTCAAAGCAAGGGCTGCGTTATGCCAAAGAATACTTGGCAAGGGGGAGCGCAGAAAATCTGGCGTGATGATTTTTTGAAATCTTGGATTTGTAAAGGAGAGGAGAGTGCTATCAGAAGAAGGGAGAAAAACCTCATACGTATTCTTCTTATCTTCCTTCTCCAAGGTCTCCAAGAGAGAGATGATATATTTCCCTACTCCCGATCTCCCCTCATCTAAAACAAAAGCCGGAAATCCTATCTTCAAAGCGCCCCCTTAACTGATTGATAAATCTCCAAAAGATCCCGTCCCTTCTGCGCCCACGTGAATTGAGAAGATTCCCTCTTTGCAGCAAACCCCATTTCCTCTCTTAGCTCTGGGTGGGTCGATAGGAGAGAGATTTTATCGGCTAAGCCCTGGATCAGTGCTGACTCTGATGTCACTGGCACTTTAAATCCCGCTTTATCTGAAACATACTCTGCCATGCCTCCATAATCTGCAATAACGAGTGGCAGGCCGCTTTGCATCGCCTCCATCACAACCCCGCCTCCAAACTCCCGTACGGAGGGAAAACAGAAGAGATCCGCAGTTTGATACACGTCTTGGATCCTTTCATGCGCAACCCAGCCGAGAAATTTCACAAGCTGAGAAATCTCAAGCTTTTTAGCCAGTTGCATCAGATCTTGTTTTTCAGGACCATCTCCTACGATTTTTACCTTTATCTTTTCTAAAATCGATCCCGGCAAACGTGCTACCGCTTCCAAAAGATAATCCACGCCCTTGCATGTTACAAGCCTTCCTACATAGAGGACTGTGATCTTTTCTTTTTTCTTTCGCGTGATAACCTCGTTTTCCAGCGGCTTAATTCCGTTTTCAAAAAAGAGGCTAAGCTTACTTGGATCAAGCTTAAGCTGCTGCTGAAGCTCCTTAAGGGTATATGAAGAGCCTACAAGAATACGATCTGCCTTGCGGTATGTATCGAGGTAGCGAGGCCACAAGTGTAGCAGCTTTTTCAATAACCCAACCCTTTGATTTTCTTGCTTTGCCTTTTCCTGAAACCCTTTGGGGAAAGGAAACCCTCCATTCACAGGCCCTAAAATAAAAGGAGTTCTTCCCTCGCAACAAGAAATTCTTACTGGATAACGAGGAATAATAGGTGGTAAGGCGTGTACAACATCAAATTTTCCGTTCTCTACATCCTCTTTAAATTGATGATAGACTTTATTATCGAAGCTTAAATACTCGGGATAACTAAGCATATGGCGAAGAGGCCAATTCCAATTCCCAAGTCCTCTTGCAGTCATCTTAGCCACAAGGCTGGATAAGCTCCGCAAAAACACGTGAGGTGAGATATAGACAACCTTTCCTCGATATCCTCTTGCCTCCAGTTTATCTTTGTGCCTATCGGATGTCACTAACGTAACATCGGCGATCTGATCAAGAGCCTCAAAAAAGCGGTATCCCACAAGAGGCACAGAGTACCCTTCAGGATTGCACTGATCAATGATAAGCAAAACCTTCATCACGGCAAATACCAGTAGCCATAGAGGAATTCTTTCTCTCTCGGCTCCTTATTTTTTAATTGTTCACTCGGCATCCATCCTGTTGGCATAAGGCAAGCTGCTGTAAAAATCAACGAAGAGTTTGTTTCATGAATGGTGAATTCATCCTGCGCTACGTTATCGTGTGGATGCGCCGACCATCTGCGAAACAAGGGAATTTCCTTGTTTGCCTCTGGTTGAAAAGAGATGTACTCCCCCTTTTCATCTTTGGCTTGCCAAATGGTTTGCCTGAGGTTATAAAAAGTTCCTCCTGTAATCCCATAGATCCCAAGCCCTGGAACCGGATCTGCAATCCCATCATTTTCACTTACGGCATGCTGGATGGACACAGGATAGACAAAACCAAGACCTGTGACCCAGCTCATCCCCATAGGATTGCAACCAAGCATGAAATCAACATTAAAAAGAGCTGCATTCCGAAGCGCCTTTTCATCTGAAACAATATATCCGAGATAAAGCTGTCTTGCTTGGTTTGTCATAAAGTTAGCGCCCCAGCCGAGCCAATAATCTTGATTTAGAGGCCAACTTTCTCGATAGGGCGCCTTTTCAGAGAGATCTTTTTTCTCTAGTGCAGCATCGTAATAAAGCTTTTTATAGGAAAGACGGATCAATTCCGGAATATGTCCGTTCAGCCGATCGTAGACAATCGGAAAAAAAAGCCAAGGGGAAAAATCTTTCACGGAAAAGGGATGCTGATAGGGTTTTAGGGATGTCTGTAAGAGAGGGGCAATCCCTTCCAAAAAACGCTCATCCTCTGTCAAAAGAAAAAGACGCAGCTTGGCAAAGAGCAAAAAGGGATAGTTAAACTCATCTTTTTCTTCCCACTCCACTGTGTAGGGCTCTCCTGCACCCCGGTTTTTTTTGGCATGGATTACTACCTTTCCAAGGAAGTTTTTAGGGTCAATTCCAAACTGATATGCAGCAAGCGCAGATTTAGTATAGAGCAGAGCTCTCTCTTTAGAAAAAGGACGCACAAGTTCAGCAAACTGGGCAGCTGCTCCTGCGTAAATCAGAGAAGACCATCTTGTTCGCCTTGAAAAGGCATAGGGAAAATCGGGATCATTTATCGATGGATGGGCAAAAGTTTCCACCATTCCACTTACCCCTCCCTCTTTACTTTGACTTTTTCTCCACACCCTTAAACCAAACTCCGCCTCATCCAAAATATCAGGAACTCCATTGCCTGACTCAGGGATATTAAGCTGCCCATCATAAAACTTATCCGGATAGAGCTCATAGGCAAAAAGGAGGTCTAAAATATTCGTATAGTGAAAGATGTTTCTATCCCAATCAGCGGCATCATGCCAGCCGCCACGAGCATCAAGAGTTGCCCTATTCTTGTCGAGGGTAGCCCCTATTACATCAAAGGGATCATAGCCATTCGGAGGGGAGATCGAAGGGGCAAAAGGGAGAGCTTCACTTTCATAAACAGGCCCCTCATGACATGCAATCCTTGGCCAAGCGGAATAGGGTTTTCCAATCAAAATGCCGCACCTTTGGTGATAAAGAGAGCGAGCAGCTACATAAAACACTTGTCCATAGGTGTCCCCCGCATGTCGAAAAGGCCACGACCTTCCAACTCCGGGAATAGAGATAAAAAAATCCCCTTCTGTTTCTAGAGGTGTAAGGTCCAGTTCATACACCTTTTCCCCTGTGATAAAAGGCTTTTCTTCTACTTTCTCAGTAACCTTGGGGGTGATTCTTATGTTCTCGCTTCGAAGTTTTATCTCTCCCTGGAAGACTACCTTCTTGGTCTCTGCCTCCAAAACAAAAAAGGTAGGAGCAAAGGAAAAGTCGTGCGCTCCAAATTCTTGTAAATAGGCTCCAAGATACGCATACTTTTTAGGAGCGTCTTTCAAATACCCCTCTTGATTTACTTTTATGGCCCTGGAAACAAGCTCTGTTTCATCAAACCGAAACGTAACCCCTTTCCCATTCGAAAGGGCAATCGTATACGTCTTGCCAGACAAAAGCGCATCTGGCATTTCTAAATAGACATAATGTGCATAATGAATATCAGGACCGCCCAGAACTTCACCCTTGTTTAAGGAGACGATCGTCCTCGTACTTCGGGCAGGGTGCAAAGCAGTCTTATATCTAGGATCATCCTTGCTTGTAATCGTATAAAAATCAGGGCTATCCATGTTTTTTTCCCCAGCAAGGAGCCTTGCCTTGGCAAAGTAAGTATCAAAAAGGCTCTCGGCCACCTTCTTTGCGTCCCAATCTGCAGGATTTTTTTTTACAAGCTCAGCTTTTTTTACATACTCCCCAAGAGAAAGCTCATTGATCTTTTCCACAACTTCTGGAATGTCAACAACGGCAACAATGAGATAGCGATTCGAAAGAAAAAGGAGCTGATCTATCCCATGATACTCTGGTTGATAGAGCTGCCCCCAAAGAAGAGGCTCGATAAAAAGCAAAAAAAGAAAAGCACGCATCGACTCCATGATATAGTGGATTGATGAATTTAATTAAAAAAAATCGTAAAGATAGAGGCATGTTAAAATATATTATTTTCTGGCTTTCTGCGACATTTGGCATAACGGGGGGGGTATTTACATGCACCTATTTTCGAAATGGCCCCTACTTTATGCTCTTTCTGATGATTCTAGTCACCGGGTTTCATAAAGAGTTTTCGATCAACTTCGTCTCGCAGGAGAACTACCGAGCGATTACAAGAGGCTTTGAAATCACATTGATTGACCTTTTGGCAATTGTCCTCTTGATTCATATATTCTTAAGTGGCCAAAAGAAAATATACTGGACCCCGCCTACGACATTTCTGACCGCTATCTTTTTTCTAATTGCCATTGCTGGGTGGCTTTTAGCTCCCGAATCACTTAGCAACCCTCAAAGTGTGCTGCAGGGAAGTACGGGTGAAGGATCAGAAATGGCGTATTATCCTGTATTTAGAACATCTCTCTACCCCCTCTTTGAAATCTTCAAAATCGTGCGAGCCTACCTTGTCTACTGGGTTATCTGTAATCTAAGTGACAAAGAAAAGGCTATAAAATGGGCTATGGTAGCCATGGGTATTCTTATCCTTCTTTTCACTGAAAAATCCCTTTTTATAAGATACGTGGAAAAAGTCAATAGGGTCTCGGCAGGGATTGGGCAAGTAAATGACTATATGGCCTATATGGGAATACTAGGAGCCTTTTTTATCCCGTTTGTTTTTCAAACACCCTCAAAAAAATACACTCTTTTGTACTTCGGACTCGTTGTAGGAGCAGCTGTTGCGATTATTTTAGGAATAAGCCGAGCCATTTTGCTTGGATATGGTGCTGCCATCTTACTCAATATGCTCTTCTATCTTTTTTTTAAACCGAATCCGAAAACTCTTTTACTTGTCCTATTGATTTCTCTTACAGGGACACTCATGGTGACAAAAGCTGCGAAAACTCTTTCAGAACGATTTTTTGTCTCAGAACCGACAAGCATTAGCCTGGAAGGACGAAAAAGGATTAACGAGCCTGCATCTGACATGGCAAACAGCAACGTGTTTGGGGTGGGGATGGGGAACGTAGCTGCGTTCCTAACAACAAGATATGGGATTTATGGAGATTCCTATTTTGCCGGAACGATTTTTCACAACATCTGGGACATTACAAAAGCAGAAACAGGATACCCGGGGCTTATTGTATTTACGCTTGTGAATTTAAGGCTGCTGCAAATCATGCTGCGTAACATCTGGGATAAAAATGTAAGATGTCTTGGGTTTTATTTTGCTGCCAACATGGGTGTTCTATCTGCTTTTACAGTTATCCATCTTGTTTCTATTTTCCACTACTCCTTTCGCTACACTCCTATCTACTTTTTATTGCAAATCCTCTTTGGCCTAGCAGTAGGGATCTATCTGGAGAAGAAAAACTTAAAACAGGTAGCGAAATTCTAAAGGGGGCTAAAACAATCGTAAGTGAAGAGTTTATTTTCGTGCCTACGCCCAGTAAACGTCAAATAAGCCCATCCTTTTGCTTTGTTCAATCTCCGATAACATTCAAACGTTATCGAATGAAACAACCATTGGGTGAGTAGGTGAAACATCTGTTGTTGAAATCAGATCAGATTTTTCCTTCAACTGGCGTTTTTGGGCAAGGGCTGTTTACTCAGGCATAGTCTTGCCCGAAGTCAGATTCGAACTGACGACCTACGCGTTACGAATGCGCCGCTCTTGCCGCTGGAGCTATTCGGGCTCGAAGTAAGAATGTCCTCGAAAAAAACTTTTGATTATTAAAACGAGATGCTGCTCTAAAGAGACTTTATTTTCCAGGTTTTTTTCAAACTTTGTGATTTTTTTAAAAACCATCCTTGTTATATCCTAAAGGCTTATGCAAAAAACAGGCGTTCTTCTTGTCAATCTTGGCACACCCTTAAGCCCTTCTCCTAAGGATGTATACCGCTATCTCATTGAGTTTCTTACAGACCCTCGTGTCATCGATGTTCCCTTTTGGAAAAGAGAATGTCTTGTTCGAGGTTTGATTGTTCCGTTTCGCTACAAAACCTCAGCTAGCTGCTATCAAAAAATCTGGACAGATGAGGGCTCTCCCCTACTTGTGCATGGGAAAGCACTCCAAAAAGAGCTTCAACACGCACTCGGGACAAGCTACCAAGTAGAGCTTGCTATGCGTTACCAGTTTCCATCCCTTGAAGAAGGGTTACTAGCGCTGAAGCGTGCAAACGTCTCTAAAATCATCATACTCCCTCTCTTTCCGCAATATGCATCTGCCACAACAGGCTCTATCCACGAAAAAATCATGGATCTTGTGAAAGGCTGGAATGTGATTCCAGAAATGCGCTTTATTGGTAGTTATCCTACGCATCCAGGGTTTATTGCCACTATTGTTGAGATTGCTTCTAGCTTCCCTCTCAACTCTTATGACCACTTTGTCTTTTCCTATCATGGTCTTCCCTTAAGGCAGATCCGCAAGGCAGATTGTACAAATACATGCCTACAAGACAAAAACTGCTGCCAAAAAGAAAAGCCCTGCTACGCAGCTGAGTGCCACGCGACAACACGAGCTCTTAAGAAAGCGCTTGACCTTGACGAGAGCAAAACTTCCCATTGTTACCAATCCCGGCTTGGAAAAGATCCGTGGCTTACCCCGGCAACAAGCGATACGATCAAAGAACTTGCCCTTGCTGGAAAAAAGAAAATTCTTGTCTTTTGCCCCTCTTTTGCAGCTGACTGTCTTGAAACCATCTATGAGATCGCAGAGGAATATAAAACCGAGTTCCTCCATACAGGAGGAGAGCGTTTAGACCTTGTCCCAAGCCTAAACACGCATCCTCGTTGGGTGCAAACTCTTACCACCTTTTGTGGATAACATTATTCAGGAGTGTCAGAGGGATTAATGATCAGCTTGAGGCTGATCAAAATCGCGGCTGCAAGAAAGATCGTAGGAGCAATGATAAAAAGGGCAATCACAGCACCAGCCAAAACAAGCGACTTTACCAGTCCCTTCGTCTCAACAAAGCTTCGAAAATTAGAAATAAAACTTACAATCTCATCGGCAAAATAAAGACCGATAATCAAGCCAATCAGCGCGCCACCTAGCCACGGCTTAAAAAACGAGGCAATAATCCCGACAACCATGATGACATAAGCAATTGTGTCTCTTTGGTTTGTCTTCGCAAAGTCCACAACCTTTTGCACGGTCTCATTTTCCGAAAGGTTCTTCAATGAATCGGAAAAATGGCCTTTTTTTTCTTCTTGATCATCCATAGTAATATCCTCGTCTCTCATATTTATAATAGATTTTACATGCTGCTTGCAAGGTAAAAGATTGCCACCACTGTAAGTGACTCAAACTAGACAAGTTGAGGAATAGGAATCGATTTGTGCTTTTTTAAGCGCTATGCTAAACTGCCAACCTCAGCACACCGAGAGAAGCATGCTCAAAGCCTACACCTTTTTTCTAACTAGTTTCTTATTCGCCTCCTCTTTCGCCCTCCTGGGAGCTGCTCTTTTTTTTCACTTTTCGGAAGCCTTGCCTTACCCAGAAGAAAGCCTGAAAAAGGCAAGTGTCACTCCTAAAAGCGTCTTTTCCTTTACCGATGCTGATCTCGAAAGAATCGGAAGCCATGCTTTTTCTGTAAAAGAGGGAACATGGAAGATGCGACTACCCGATCTTAGGCACCAGCTCATCTATCAAGGGATCAATGGACGTCCTGATGTTCTTAAAGACCAAACAATCCTTCACTTTTCACTCGCACAAGACAAGAGCACAAAAGAAGTGCTTGCGAAAACGCCTCTCTACCTCTTCTTCGACAAAAAGGAAACACCGCCTCGGATTACCTTCAGTCCCGAAAACAAAAAAACATCTCTTTGGATCGTGGGAATACCCCGCGAAAACCAAGTAGATGTAGAGCTCTTCATGCTGGATGAGAAAGAAGAGAGGGTGCTAGACCCCCCTCAATTCAGCCACTTCACCCTTCAAGAGAAGGAGACTCCTAAGGGTGCGCAGATAAAAAACTGGGAAATGGGCAAATGGAAAGTCGATGGAACTTTGCTTGGCAGACAAAGAGCGCGCTGGTATGGTAAAGACGTTTTTTTAGAAGCACATGGGGGGGAGGAGTATTCAAGCGCTCTCGGTAAGCATCGGATCGATTTTGGAGAAGGAGACGAGATCTATTCCATCTACGTAGGGCAAGGAGACTGTCTTATTTGGGGTGACGAGATGTGGGAAGTAGCCTTACCTGGCAAGGAAACCCTCGGCAGAGCCTTGATGCATGTTAAACGGATGGATGAGCGTCTTTTAACGCTTGAACTCTGGGACACGGACGGAAAAACAAAAATCCATCTCAACCTTCTCAAATCTCAAGAAGCCTTTGCTCCCCAAGAACTTAAAAAACAATTTAAATTTATTGCCTCCAGAACAAGAACTAAGTTTGTCTTTGAAGCCAAAGGAAAAAGAGTGATCTTGCGCCCAAGTGATTGGCTTCTTTTACAGGGCGGAGCATGGAAGAAGCTTGAATCGGAAGAAGAAATAGACGATTATGTAGCACGGAAAACCCCTGGTGTCTTGTTTATCTTTGAGGGGCTTGTGAAAAAAGAGGGTCGCTCCATACTCAAGGGGCAATTCTACAACGCCACAAGAACACAAGCAGAAGCCATTGAAATTCCGGTGCTGCAAAGTAGCCTACAAGCTCTTGCGCAAGGGGAGAATAAAGGAAAGAAAAAAGATGCCCGCTACCACCGGTATGAAGAGGAAGACTATGACGATGATGATGATGAAGACGATGAGGACATTGTTTATACACACGATTAAAAGAGCTCTACTTGCGCTAGTTCTAGTCTCATCGACGCTTCACGCGCAATCGATTGCCGAAAAAAAGGCAAGCATAGCCAAAAGAGACGTTGATCTGGACCGTGATCTACAGCAAACGCTCACAACAGTCAACAACACCCTTGCCGAGAAGAGAAAAGAAGTGCTTGCCCTCTACAAGCAAGTCGAGCGGCTCTACAACACAGGCGTAGAAGAGGCACACTACGAGGCCCTCATCAGTAAAATTGCCTCTGTTAAAGATGAAATCCAAGAAATTAAAGAAGGCTGGAGAGAAAAAGCCTCCAGCACGGATGAAGAGGAGCCTTACGCCCTATGGCACCAGCCCGAGACAACCTTGCAGCAGCTTGTGATCGACTATGGATCGCAAGACTTTGTCTATGTAACACCGCCCGATGTCGGACAAATCAAAATCAGCGTCAGCTCCAACATTCCCATACCAAGATCCGCTTGGAATGACATGCTTGAAGTCATACTAGCCCAAAATGGGGTAGGAATTAGAGAGCTCAGCCCGCTTGTGAAACAGCTCTACCTAACAAAAAAAGAAAGCTCTAGGCTAAAGACCATTACAACCGACCGAACAGAGCTCTCCCACATGCCAGATACTGCAAGAATTGGCTTCCTCCTTACCCCAGAACCCACCCAGATGCGAAGAGCTTCTTCCTTCCTGGATAAGTTTGTCAATCCGGAAACAACACATCTCCACCAGCTTGGCAGAGAAATCCTTCTCATTGGCCAGGCGCAAGATATAAGCGACCTGCTGAAGCTCTACGACTTCATAGGGACACAGTGTGAAGATAAGGAATACCGCCTGATTTCCCTCTGCCGCGTGAAGGCAGATGATATGCAGAACATCCTATCTGCACTTTTTTGCGACTTGGAGCCGCCTACTCCCGGCAAAAAGGAGATCTTTGGCACCCTGCGTGTCATTCCTCTTGTAAACCGTGGACAGGCACTTTTTCTTATCGGCACTAGAGAAGAGATCCGCAAGGCAGAAATTGTCATCCGTGAAGTCGATTGCCATGTCGGGGATGTGAAAGAAAAAGTTGTTTACTGGTATACATGTAAGCATTCCGACCCGGAAGAGCTCGCTTCTGTTGTCGCTAAAATTTATAAGCTTATGATCTGCGCAGAAGAGTGCGTCGATGTTACAACACAGTGTCTTCTTGAAAAGGCAGTGGACGGCTCGCCAGGCAACTGTGAGCCCCCCACCCGCTTTGTAGACCCCGGAAACTGCAACTACATCACAGGATCCTATGCTGTAAACCCAGCTCCTGTGCAGCTCTCCCCTCTAAAAAAGCAAAAGACTGCTGCCTGCAGGGATAACTTCATTGTAGATCCAAAAACCTCCTCGATTGTGATGGTAGTGGAAGCTGCGATTTTACCCAAAATCCAAGATCTCATGTGCAAACTAGACGTACCTAAGAAAATGGTACAAATTGAGGTACTTCTCTTTGAAAAAAGAGTAAAAAATGACACGCGCTATGGCCTTAATTTGCTAAAGATTGGCTCTGCTGCCTCAAATACAAACGTCTCCTCTCTGCTTTGGAATGACACAGCACAAAGCCCCTTCAAACGGGGAATCTTGGAGTTTATCTTCAGTAGACCCGTTGGAGACCTTGCCGCATTTGATCTCACCTATAACTTCCTTCTAACACGGGACGACATCCAAATCAATGCAAGCCCCTCCCTTAAAACCTTAAACCAAACCCCAGCTTCTATTTCGATTGTCGATGATATCTCTATCAATACGGGTGTCTTCGAAGTAGAGACAAACAAGGGGGTGACACTGAAAGACTCCTACGATAGAAGGCAGTATGGTATTGATCTTAAGATCACACCCACCATTCATGTTGCAACCCCCTACGACTCTGATCCAATCGATTACATCACACTCGAAACAAATGTTACCTTCGATACAATCCAACACAATCACCTCCACCAAAGCCGCCCTGATGTGACAAGAAGAAACATCATCAACGAAGTGCGTGTAGCGGATGGACAAACAGTCATACTAGGGGGTCTTAGAAAAAAGCACACGCACGATTCAAAAGAGGCGATACCTTTTCTAGGAGAATTACCAGCTATTGGCAAGCTCTTTAGCATCAACCATCTCTCAGATCACTCCACAGAAATGTTTATCTTCATCACCCCTAAAATTGTACATGACCCGGCAGAAGACATGCAGAGGATGCGCGATGAAGAGCTCACAAGGCGCCCGGGCGACATCCCTGGATTCCTTGCTTGTTTAGAAGAGGCAAGAATCGCAGAGAAACAAAGACTCATTGAAGGAACAATGCAAATTCTCTTTGGCAGAAATAAAGAGCGCTATTATTGGCCTCTAAGGGAGCTACAGTATGATTGTTGCGAATCTACTTACTAGAGCAAAAGAGCTTTTTAACTGGCGTCGCAAGGGAGATCTTGCAAGCGAACAAGCCTCCGAAAAAAGCTCTCTTCCATCCTATTTTGAAGAAGATATCTTTGGTAACTTAGACGATATGTCTACATCCCTTGCTACACAGTTTGGCATACCCGTTATGGAAGACATCTCCACCTCTAGGCTCTCTAAAGAGATGTACAAAAAAATCCCCTACTCGTTCGTGAAAAAAAATCTCGTTCTCCCGATACGAGAAGAGGAGGGAGCTCTCATCGTTGCCGTTGCAGACCCTCTGCACCTCGACCCGATTGAAGACCTGAAGGTGATGCTCGAAGCAAAGATCAAAACAGTCTATACCCCAAAAGAAGCAATACTGGCAGCCATCCACGAATGCTACGAGCAGGAACATGGAGCCGCCTCCGAACTGATAGCCAACTTACAAACAGGGGAAACAGCAGAAAGTGAAGCCATTGAATACGACCTTCTCGATGACGCCTACGACGGCGCTCCCATTGTAAAGCTCTTAAACCTCATCATCACAGAAGCGATACAGCAAGGAGCTTCCGATATCCACTTTGAACCTTTTGAGGACTCTGTCCGCGTGCGTTACCGTATCGACGGCGTGCTACAAACACGCCACGCCCCCAAGCAAGAGTACCAAACGCAGCTGATGACACGGATCAAAGTGATGTCGAAACTCGATATCGCAGAACACAGACGCCCTCAAGATGGCAGGATTAAACTCCGCATGGGACAAAGAGAAGTAGACTTTCGGGTCAGCACCATACCCGTAACAGGAGGGGAAAGAATCGTCCTGCGCATACTGGACAAAGGAAACATTACACTTGGACTTGATAAACTGGGTATGCCACAAAAAGCGGGGGATGAATTCCGAAAACTCATTCACCTCCCTGAGGGAATCGTCCTTGTGACTGGACCCACAGGAAGCGGTAAAACAACTACCCTCTATAGTGCCCTATTCGATTTACAAAATGATGAAACCAACATCATGACGATCGAAGATCCCGTCGAATATCGCCTCAAAGGGATTGCACAGATGGGCGTGCAACCCAAAATCAACCAGAGCTTTGCTGCCGGCCTAAGACATCTCTTAAGGCAAGACCCCGATGTAATCATGGTGGGGGAGATCCGTGATGTGGAGACGGCAGAGATTGCAATACAGGCTGCCTTAACAGGCCACCTTGTCCTCAGCACATTACATACAAATGACGCCCCCTCTGCGATCACCCGCCTTGTTGATATGGGGATTGAACCTTACCTGATCTCCTCCTGCCTTGTAGGCGTGCTTGCACAACGTCTTGTCCGCACCATTTGCCCCCACTGCAAGAAGGCTGTAAAACCCTCAGAAAAAGAGCTAGCCAGCATAGGGCTGGAAGGGACAACCCACACCCTCTACCAAGGAAAAGGATGCAAAGAGTGCTTTACTAGTGGATATAAAGGAAGGCGGGGGATTTATGAACTGATGCCTGTGGATGCTCCTGTCCAAAAGCACATTGTACGAAATCCCGATGCAGCAGAAATCAAAGCGCTTGCGAGGGAAAGTGGAATGACAACCCTCCTCGACCATGGGGCTGACCTTGTGAAACAGGGGATCACAACGATTGCAGAAGTGCTCAGAGTCACAAGAGGAGCTTAGAAAGTGGCGCTTTACTACTACCAAGCATTCGATGCCACGGGAAAAAAAAGAACAGGGCACCTCGAATTCACAACTGAAAAAGAAGCAAAAGAGAGACTACGAGCGCAGGGGCTCTTGATTACCCATCTTAGCTCTACAAATGCTTCGAAATCGAAAGAAAATTTAAGAAAAGAAAGTCTACAAACCTTTACTTTAGAATTGAGCCAACTTGTGAATGCAGACATCCCCCTCTATGAGAGTTTGATTGCCATCGAGCAGGGAAGTAGAAAACAGCCCTATCACAAAGTGCTTCTTTCTCTTTGCGACCAGGTCAAAAGGGGAAATTCTCTCTCCAAAGCGATGCAAAGCCATCCTGCAAGCTTCGACCCCCTCTACACGGCGTTAGTTTCCTCTGGAGAAGCTTCTGGATCGCTTGGCTTTGTGCTCGAACGCCTCTCGTTTCTTCTTGCAAGAAAAGAAAAGCTACGCCGCGAGATCAGCGCCGCAATTATCTATCCTACCATTTTAGGCAGCTTTGCTCTCATCGTAATCTGCCTTCTGCTTGGGTTTGTTGTACCCTCCATTGAAGGGATTTTTGAAGGGAGGAAAATGGGGGGACTTACCCAGTTTGTTCTTCTTTGTAGCTATGGATTTAGAACCTACTTCTGGCACGGCTTGATCTCTCTTTCTCTTCTTGGATTTTTTGCCTCCATTTGGTTTAAAAAAGCAGTAAGCCAGGAAACCATCGAGAGGTTCCTCCTCAAAATTCCCAAAATCAGAGGGCTCATCATTGAATCGGCCTTCACAAGATTTATTCGTACACTTGCAACCCTTCATCACGGAGGGCTTACCCTCGTTGATTCTCTCAAAATAGCAAGGGATGTGCTGCAAAATAAGGTCCTAGAAAAGGAAGTAGAAAAAGCTGAGGAGAGAATCATCGAAGGAAGCTCTTTAAGCCGCGAGCTTGCAAGATCTTCCTGCTTTCCAGAGATTGCCCTTCGGATGATAGCGATCGGGGAGGAGTCAGCCACCTTAAGCTCCATGCTAGAAAAGATTGCGACGATCTACGAAGAAAAAATGGAAAAAAATCTCAGCCGGATGATGGCGCTTTTACAACCACTCATTCTTCTGATTATGGGAGTCATTATTGGGCTTGTGATGATCGCCATTCTGCTTCCCCTTACAGACCTATCCTCATTTTCAAACATGGAGTAATGCATGAAAAAAAGAAGACATATCACTTTGATTGAGATCATGATCGTCATGTTTCTCATGGCCACCTTCATGGGTGTCCTTGCCTATAACTACAAAGGCTCACTAGAACAAGGCAAAGCTTATAAGACAAAAGCTGCTATGGATAAACTCACTTCCATCCTTTCCTTAAGACAAGCAGAAGATCCGAGCCTTGATTTTACATCCAACTGGAAGGAAGTTGTAAGAACTTCACCCTTAGTACATAGCGCCGATTCTCTGATTGTTGACGGATGGGGAAGACCCTATGAAGTGAGCATCAATGATAACGGTGAGGTTTGCGTACGGTCTGAGATGTATGAAAAATACACCGGCAAGAAGTAGACATTTTACGTTCCTAGAGCTCTTAGCTGTTCTCGCGCTGGTTGGACTGGGGGCAGCGCTTTTTGGGATCCGGGCGTACAGAGCACAGCAGGAAATAGTGTTTCAATCCACGGTTCATTCCGTCATGGATAGGGTGCACCTCTCCGAAGAGCTCATGCTCACGTTAAATACGGATGTCAAAGTTGTTTTCGAGGAGAACAGCGAGGGCACCATCTACCATCTTAAGGTAGAAAGGGAGCTTTCAAGACCTGCAAAGAAGCTAGTGGAGAGCAAGTGGCTACTCCGAGGCCTTTACGTCTCTTTTGAAGATGAAAAGACGGGTTCTTCTCTGAAGAGCTTTGAGCTTTGCTTCTATGCGCATGGAGGGAAGATGAGTAAGGGGATTCTGAGCTTTACCTGTGGAGAAAAACAGATCTCATACGAACTGCCCGGTGTTCCTTATCCCCTTTTCAAACATGGAAAGACCCCCTGGCAAAACCCGGTATCAGATGACAAAATCCTATATCCAGAGGAGGTGCGGCTTGAAAGTCAAAAAACGACACGTTCTTTTACTTGAAGTAATGATTGCGATGACCCTGCTCTTACTTTGCTTCTACCCTTTTATGCATAACGGGGTAAAAATCCTACTTGAGGAAAAAAAATTTGTAAAAGATCTTACGTTCAACAGGCTTCTTCATCTAGAGCATCTCAAGACGATCACCTCCCTTGTAGAAGAGGGACTGGAGCTTGGGGAAAGGCCGATCGAGATCATGGGCATCCCTGTGGTCAGAAAAATTTCCTCCAAGAAGGAAAAAAACGCTCAAGCGCCGGGAGAGAAATATCATCTCTTGGAAATCACCTATACATGTAACGGGGTGTGCCACACCTACCTTCTCTTTGCGCAAATCCCTGAGGCTCTCGGATGAAGAAAAAACGTTACATGACTCTTCTTGAGACACTGATCTCCCTCTCCCTTACTGCCTTTTTATTGAGCTCCCTTCTCCAGGGCTACTGGTTCTTAGAAAAATTGCATATGCAGTGGGAAAAGGAAAAAAAGGAGCAGTTTTATCTTCGCTATGCTGAAAGCAGAATCGTCTCTCTTTTGGAAAATAGTGTTACAAGCCCCCGCGATGCGATCTTTTATACAACCGAAGAGCCACGCGAGGAAATGCTAGGAAAAAGCCTTGTGTTTCTCTCCGACAATGCTCTCAACATTCAGCCTGAATTTTCCCAAAAAATTTTGGTTCGCCTTTTTGTAGATAAGGAAAAAAGACTCTCCCTCTATATATGGCCAAATCCCCGAGGTATCCACGCAAACTCTTCCAAATTTCAAAGAGAAGTTCTTATGGAGGGGGTAAAAGATTTGCATTTCTCCTTTTACAACTTTCCTGACCCTGAGCAAACAGAGTGGGATTTTACAAACAAAAAACCCCCTTTGATCGCCTATGTAACCCTTGAGCTTGAATCCGGAAAATCGCTCACTTTTGGAGCGCACATACCAAGCAGTGATAGACCCCTTAAACTAAAATGGAGCTAGTGTGCAAATCATAATCTTTGTGATGACGTTTCTGCTGCTGCTCGTCATAGTTTCCTATACGCGCCTTGAAAGACACATTAACTCCACCATTTTGCATAAAGAATACTCCGCCTACCTTGTAAATGGGGCAAGAGAAAGAGCAAACTGCCATCAAGAGCTTATTTATGATAACCAACACGCAATCGGCACGCCAAGAGAACAGACAGGAAGCCAAGCCACGCGCTACTTTCCCCTCTACCAGATCGTGAAAGACGCAAATGCAAAAGAGGTCTTTAAGAGGCTTTTGGAAGAGCTTTATCTAGGGCATCCCTTTTTTGATGAGCTGAAAGACAAGCGTCCCAATTTTATAGAAGAGATTACACATGATCTAGCAAGTGGCCTTGTAAAAATAATACCTCTTACCCGTTCCCAGCTTTCCCTCATAGAAATGCGGGATGAGGAGCTGAGGGAAGCCTACACGAATATGCTGCGGGGCAACATCTTAAAGCAAAAAGGATACGAGAGTCTTTTGCACCTCATCTCTTTGCAACAAGCAAGGCAAAAAATCCAAGTTTCGATCGCACCGGAGGAGTTACTCAAAGCCCTTTATGGCAACGAGGAGCTTGTGCACACGATCATGACCCGCGCTGACGATCTGATCTCCCTCAAGGAAAATAAGGAATCCTCCCTTCGCTTTGAGCAAGAGTTCAAAGGCAGCGAACTGCCCGGGGTTCCCGAAACCCTTCTCGACTATACCATCAGCTCCACGAAAAGAAGCAAAAAAAGAAACTATCGATGAACCTATAAGGTTAAAAACCTTAGCAATGCAGGCGGGCAAAAATTGAGAGCTAGCCCGACGCAGGCAGAAACCAACTTTTCAGCTTATTTGTGTATACAAGCGCAAAAGATCGATGTATCATCTGCGCAGGCCCGCTTTGCTATGATCTACGGACCCACACACACTTCTATCCTCTCTTCCACTTCTCAAGATGAAAAGTGTCTATCTACGCGAGTCAGCATACTCCAGAATCTTTCTTGTGAAAGAGTCGTTTTGCTTTTCAGCCTGGCAGCTCATGTAAACAGCAGCAGGTGCAAAGGAAACGCCGCCCGATCCCATATGAGTTGTGCAACGGCCATTTTTGACCTTACGGCCATCCACAAAAAGAGCTCCTAAGGTGGGAAACCCATCATAAGCTACAGCTCGTCTCCCTACCCAGCGACTCGCTATCCCTTTTTTCTCAAGGGCGAAAAGGTCCCCCTGGGTTAACTGAACTCCTTCTGTATTCTTATCCAGGGCAATCGACACCATTTCTGGCAATACATCGTTTAACATATTCAGCTGCACAAGGTGCCGATTGATGGCAAAGTCTTCGTGAATCTGCGGGGCTTTGTCCCCGTAAAAGGCTTTTGTGCCTCCCACTTGCAAAAGCAGATGATCACCTTTGCATCGCGCTTGCCAGGCAAGGACAATCCCTACCTTATGGACTTCCATGCAGTGATTAAAGTCCTTGTAAAGATCTACCTGTTCTTGAGAAAGAGGAATGGAGAGGGTCAGAGAGGGACCTGCAAATCCCGCATAGGAAGGCTCTTGAAATCCAAGTCTTTTGAGGGTTCCGACAGATTCTCCTGGGCAAAAGATGTACTTGCATCCAGCAGAATCATTTTGAACGGAAGATCCATCTTGAAATTCTAAAGTCACGATATTGTCATTTGCATCAAGGAGCACTCCCACCACTTCTTTGTTACATTCTAGTCTAAAGCAGTCTTGTTTCTGTCCCGATGCATCGATATAGGTTCCCATTGCCCTCTTTAGGTAGGCATAGAACGAGGGTAGGAAATCATAGGCTGACAAGCACCCTCCTGGACGCCATAGAGCTGCAGAGTCCTTTTTCCAAACAAGGTCATTTAAGTGATTAGGCTCAGAATGTGCCTTGCAAAAAGGGATAAGCTTTGGATCGATCTCCATAACTTCACAAGGTGTCAACAACCTACACTGGTCATAACCTAAGTTAACATAGGTCTCTTGCATTCCCTGGGCTCTCTTTTTTGCATCAGAAACCTCGTAAATCAAATCGATACGATACCCATCATGTAAAACAGAGTTCTCACTATTTTTTTGGGCTCTGCAAGGATTGAAGTTCGATTGTTCAAAGATACTCTTCAATTCAGGGTCAGCTTCATCATACATTTGCTGCCAAAGATCCATGCTCATTTTACCAAGCTTAAGAAGATTTTGTGTCCTATCTTCATGGTTTGGGTCTTGCCCGTAGGCCTCCACGGCACGCTTGAATTCGATGGCAGCTAAAGAGTCATTAACCCCTGGTACGTCATCGACACGAATTCCTCCTGGCTGACTAAACAAAAAGGAAAGCTTTTCGACAAGTTCAGAGCCTCTTGGTACAACCGATAGTATTTCATCTGGCGTTAGACTTGGGCAAATGTGATAAGCCGTATTTGTAAAAGCCCCTTCTTCAAACGCTGCGCATTTTTCATAGATCACAACGTGCACTTGTTGCCCGTTTTTAAGAGCATTCACATGGGCGTTGTAGCATTCCATTGCCCCAATAATCCCACTACCGACGATGACAGTTTTCTGAATAGGATCAACAGGTCTCTCTACAGAAAAAAGGTAAGTCATACATAAACAACACACTAAAAATAAGGGCGCTCTTACCTTTTTCATAAATACTCCTTGCATACAAAAACTGGAAAGATACAAAACCTTGAGCAATTAATCAAGAAAATTGTTCAAAACAAAGGCGCTGCCTGTTGAGATCAGGAAAGCTATACCGAAATGAATTGAAATGCTAGGAATATGCCAAAAACTGACAGCAACCTTTGAACCCTAACCGCTCGTAGAGTAATAGTCCTTCTTGAGACGCTTGCAGAGTAGCAATAAGGCATCCTTTCTTTTTAGCTCTTTCAAGAAGATGATTCAGCATCGCCGTTGCAAATCCTTTTTTCCGATCAAAGGTTATCTGAAAGTGGTTCATCGGCAAAAGAAGAGATCCAGACACCCAAGTCAAAAAAAGCAAGAAACGCAGCATCACTGCAACACCTTCATTTTAAGTTCAGAATCATACCTAAAATGATTTTTTACGTCCTGTATACGAGAAAAAGAGCTCTCTACACGCTCTAGAGAAATCTCTCCCTTCTCAACATCTTCTAAAAATTGCCCTATGACATATTCGTAGAGCTCTATTACATCTTTTGAAGTCATTGTAAAAGGGGTCCACTCAGGCTTGGAAAGAAGAAGAAGGTCACATCCTGCTAAAAAAGCCTCTCTTGCAGCTTTGTAAACGGCCACTTTTGCCTCTTCTATGCTTTGGACTTCACCTAAAATGCCATTCATTCCTAAAGAGTCAGATACAATCACACCCTCAAATCCAAACTCACCCCGTAAAATACCTTCTAAAAGGATTTTAGAACAGGTTGCTGGATTTTTGTCTACTAGAGGAAAAAGAATATGCGCTGTCATCACAGCGTCAGTGCACATAGACAATTCCCTAAAGGGGATCAAATCGCAGGCATACAATTCAGAAAGCAATTTTAAGAGCGCTGGCAATTCCTTATGGGAATCACTTTTTGCAAAACCATGCCCAGGATAATGCTTGAGACAGGAAAAGACGCCTTCTAAATGAAGACCTGCGATGAAATGAGAAGCAAGGGTTACAATTTTTTTCGGATCCTCACTGATGCAGCGATCAAAAAGAAAAGATCCTTCTACCTGTACATCTACAACAGGAGCTAGGTTAAAGTTAATCCCTGCCTCGTAAAGCTCTTTTCCTATGGACGCACCAAGCTGAAAAGCATCATCCTCACTCTCACAGGCGTGAAGAGCTGGTTTTTTAGATAACCGACAAATGCGCCCCCCCTCTTGATCTACTGCAATCAGAGGCGTTATTGCTGTTTCTTGGCCAATAATTTCCTGAAAGTACTTTGAAAGAGGTTTTATCTCCTCAAAAGAAGTGGCCCAAGGAAGAAGTAGAATATTGCCAGCTTTACTCTTTGAAAAAAAATCCCTAGGACAATCGGATGGGACAGCTACAAGAAAAAGCTGGCCAACCTTTATCTTCCGGCTATTTTCAAGAGAAAAAATCAAAAAAGGGATTAATAAAAAAACAAAAATTCTCACTCAGTGAGTTTTAATAAAGGAGCGAAGATTGTCAAGGTCTTTATGTTGATCAACACATTCTACAGTGGCTCCTGAGAACTTTTCAAGGTCAGCGCGCGTTAAAAACTCGCTCATCCACTTTTCATCCTGTGAGCTAAACCGCTTTGACGCTTTAAACTTGTAGAGAAATTCTTGCGTTGTCTCCTCTTTGGCTCGAACACCAAAAGCTGACTCTGCATACTCGCGTAGTATAGCTGAAGTTTCCTGATAAAACCCCTTTTCTCCCCCTTTCTTCAAAGATAGGGAAGAGATTTTATGCATGGCACTTAGCTTAGGAAGTTTTCTCATCTTCTCCTCAGCCATTTTTTCAAAAACCTTCTTTAGACATCCTTGCAAAAAGATAAGAAACGCAAGTGACCCAAAAACCATCAAAACAGTCCCAAGAGAGGGAATGGGAATTTTTTTCGTACGAGCACGAATCAGTTGTTTTTCCTCAGCTAGTTTCTGTAATCTCTCTTCGTTTCTCGCATCCATCTTCAAAAGAGGAGTCTCTCCTAGGGGAAAAAGAAAGAGAAGGCTTGCTATAAGAACAACTTTCACCTGCCTCTCCCATGATTTTGAAAAAAGTGAAGCAACGTTTTTGCATAAGGCTTACTTGTTTGAAAAGAGAGAAAACTGGCTCCACATCCTACGATAAAGTCTTTAAACGCCTTTCTTCTCTTCTCACCTAACTCTTTATAATGGTTTCTAACAGAGTCTTGCGACAAGTCCACAGTCTGCATCTTTTTTGTCTCAAGATCAGAAAAGCGTACGAGAGGGCCTTCTGAAGGCTTTTCTTCAAAGGGATCAATCACAGAAATTGCAATAAAGTCATGTCTTTTTGCAGCAGCAAGCAGCTCATTCTTCGGAATTTCCTCCACAATAAAGTCTGAAAGGAGAATACATACATCCGCCTTGGGTTGCACTCTCTCTACACAAGTAAGCGCATTTTTTAAATGTGTGCCCGGAGAATAACTTTTATGCTGAAGAAGCTCGCGAATTACCCTATGGACATGACGCTCTCCTCTTTTAGGGGGAATGTATTTTTCTACATCACCCGCAAAGAGGATAAGTCCAATCTTATCATTCATTTGCATGGCAGAGAGAGAAAAAACAGCCGCAAGCTCTGCCATATAATGGATTTTGGGCGTTGACTTAGTCCCAAAGAGAGTGGAATCAGATACGTCTACAAGAAGCATGATGCTAAGAAGTCTTTCTTCCCGGTATGTTTTGACAAAAGGACGATTCATCCGCGCTGTCACTTTCCAGTCGATCGCTCGGATTTCATCTCCTGGCTCATATTCCCTATCTTCCTCAAACTCAATCCCTTTTCCCTTAAAGGCCGAGCCCCATCCCCCAGCCACAAGCCCGTGGACAAGCTTTGCCGTGCGGAGCTTGATCATCCGAATCTTCTTAAATAGATCTTGAACGGAGAGCAAAGGCGTCATGGCACAGGAATCGTTGCAAAAATCTTATCGATCATCGCCTCCGCTGTCACCTCGTTTGCAATCGCCTCATAAGAACACCTAATGCGATGCCTAAGAACGTCATGGCCAATACTCTTCACATCGTGCGGCGTTACAAAACTACGGCCGTTTAAAAATGCATGCGCCTTAGCTGCAATGGTTAAGAAAATGGTAGCTCTTGGCGATGCGCCAAGCTCAATCATTCCTTCTAAATCAACACGCAGCTCTTTTGGATTTCTAGTAGCAAACACAATCTTAAGAATATACTCTAAAACAGTGTCATCGATATAGATCTTCTCTACCCATTCTCGAAAGGAAAGGATCTCACTGATGGAAAGCACCTTTTGCGCAGAAGGATATTTCCCAAGAGAGACAATACGGCGAGCAATTTCTTTCTCTTCCTCCATCGAGGGATAGTCCACTTTGACCTTCAGCATAAAGCGATCGCTTTGTGCCTCTGGCAAAGGATAGGTGCCTTCGTGTTCTATGGGGTTTTGCGTGGCCAGGACCAAAAAAGGCTCCTCGACCTTAAACGTCTCACCACCGATCGTAACTTGCCTCTCTTCCATAATTTCAAGCAAGGCAGATTGCACCTTTGGGGGAGCTCTGTTGATCTCATCAGCAAGAAGAATGTTTGTAAAAATGGGCCCCTTTTGCACCTTAAACACTTCTTGCTTAGCGCTATAAATTGAAGTACCCATCAAATCCGCTGGAAGAAGATCGGGAGTAAACTGTATGCGTTTGAAATGACAGTCTACAACTTTTGCAAGAGTTGTGACAGAGAGTGTTTTCGCAAGACCAGGCACACCCTCAAGCAGGATGTGCCCTTTTGTCAAAAGAGCCATCAGCAAGCGATCGATCAGCTTCTTCTGCCCTACGATCACTTTGGCAATTTCATCTCTTGCTCTCTGCAGTTCTTTGGAAGCGTCTTCGATCGCCCCCTTAAGATCTCCAGTACTACCGTTCAATCAGAGGCTCCTTGGGCAACTGAATCGTGAATGTCGACCCTTTTTTCACTGTAGAGGAAACTGAGATTTTCCCGAAATGCTTTTCAACAATCGTTTGCACGATAGAAAGGCCAAGGCCAGAGCCCCCCATCTTGCGAGAACGCGCCTTATCAACACGGTAAAATCTTTCGAAGATATGGTCTAAATCTTTTTCTGGAATTCCAATTCCATTGTCAATTACAGATAGCTCAACTGAACTTCCTAAGTCCTTGATTTCAACTTGAATGGAAATGGGCGCTTCGTTGTATTTTGCAGCATTTTCCATCAGGTTTGAAATCGCTAGGTCTAGCAGCTGTGGATCAGCAAACACATGAAAGTCTGCCTGTGGATCTGCGGCAATTTGCACTTCTGCTTCAGGATAGACAATCTTTAACTGCTCATCGCAGCGACTTACAATCTCAATCAGATTACAGTCAGTAAGGCGCTCCCTGGGGAGATTCTCAATATCAGCAAGCGCAAGAAGATCTTTGACAAGGCTTGTCATGCGGGAGCAATTCCGGACGATCTTTTGCGTTACGTCAGCAATCACATCTTTCGAAAGATCGGGATGGTCGTAGAGCGTTTCGGCAAACCCCTTAATGATGGTGATGGGCGTTTTTAGCTCATGGGAGGCATTGGCAATAAAGTCCTTACGCATCTCCAGAAGCTTGTAATGGATAGAATTGTCGTGTAGAACAAGCACAGCTCCCTGTTTTTCTTTTTTGGGCGCAGCAACAAGATCCAAATAGACTCTCCCCCAATCGTTTTTCATCTGCATGCTTGTTGTTTTTAACGTGTTTTCCTCGACACACTCGAGTAAAAGCTTTGGCAATTCAACGGGCGCTAAATCTGTAATATGCCTCCCTACAGCAAGCCTAAAATCTAAGCCAAGCATATCAAGAGCTGTTTGATTGATGTAGGTAACTCTTCCATCCTGGTCTGTAGAGATCACACCCTCAATCAAAGATTCAAGAACAGCTTCCTTTTCGTTTCTTTCCTGGATGAGCGAATCAATATGCTTTTGCACACGCCTCGAAAGGCTGTTAAGGGTCGCTGCAAGCTTGCCAAAATCATCGCTTGGTGACGCCGCTAGCTGAATCTCAGGAAGAGCTTTCGCTCCCTCTTGGTAAGGCCTGACAGCATCAATAATTTTTTGAATCGGGCTGCTTAAGTGATGAAAAGTAAAAAGAGCCATTAAGCTAAAGAGAAGAAGGACTATCACAGAAATAGTAAAGAAACCAATCTCAAAGTCTTGCGTCATTTCCTCCACATATTTGTAGGGAAAAGCGCTACGCATCACATACGTATTTCCGTGAAAATCAAAGGCTTTTGCAAAGTAGGCAAATTTTTGCCCCAATAGATCAGAATATTCTTCGTTATAGCCGTGCCCTGAATTAAAAGCTTCTAGGACTTCCGGATGCTCCACCACATACTCTTGGCTAAATTTTGGGCCAAGAAGGCGCTTCATATGGGAATCGTAGAGAACCTTTCTTTCATTTGAAATCACACTTACTCTAAAGAAAATCCGAGGCTTTTGATCTTTCAACATGCGAACTAGAGATTCATTATCTGTTGCAGATTGAATTTTGAGGATAAGCTCGCTTGCTCGCTCTTCCATGGCCCGCGTTACAATGCGCTTTACAGTTTTTCCTGCAAATGGAAACATGAGGCAAATGAAGAAAAGGAAGATCGCTGCATAGCTAATAAAAATTTTTTTACGAAAACTCATTGCCATAGGCAGCTATTATACTAAAAAACTAATTAAAAATTAAGCAGTTTAGTTGGCCTTTTTGTTAAATTTTCGTAACCATTTTCTGTAACTACAATCGAATTTTCAATTCTAACCCCACCAAGGTTATTTACGTAGATTCCAGGTTCTATGGTGATCACCATCCCAGGCTCGAGCGGGAGATCTACCCCCTCACGTACATTTGGCGCCTCATGGATCTCGAGCCCCACCCCATGCCCCAGCCGGTGGGTAAACTGTTTCCCATACCCTTTTTCTTCGATGTACCCGCGAGCAGCTTTATCAAGTTCTGCAGGCGTCACCCCAGCTTTGCAAAGCTCAAGAGCTAGCTCTTGAGCCGATTTAACTATATAGTAAATTTTTTCCATGACAGGATCGGTTGCCCCAAAAAAAACAACCCTTGTCATATCAGAGCAATAATGCTTATACATAACCCCAATATCAAAGAGAACGGCATCCCCCTTTTTGAGCCTTGTCTCCCCCGTCTCATGGTGAGGAATGGCAGAGTTTTTTCCAAAAGCAACAATCGGATCAAAACTTGTCTTGCTTACCCCTTTTTTCTTCCAAAAAATCTCTAACTGAGAAGCAACCTCCAATTCTGTGATCCCCTCTTTTAACAAAGAGCAAGCAAAATCAAATCCCTCACACCCAAAATCGGCTGCTTTTCGCATGAGATCAAGCTCTTCTCTTTCCTTCACTACGCGAAGGATATTCTTTACTGGGTTTTGGCAAGCGATAAATGTAAGAAGAGGAGCCGATTTTGAAAGATCAAGATACCTTTGGTAGCTTAATGACTCACTATTAAAACCAAGAGTTTTCACATCCCCTGCATGTTCTTCAAGCGCCTCCAAAAGCGAAAAGCTCTGGCATAAGGCTGTAGGGATAGGACTCTCCTTAGAAGCTCTTTCAAAATACCTCGCATCGACAAACAGCTTCGATCCCTCTTTATGAATCAAAAGCTGCCCCGCTGACATTTTCAATCCTGTCAGGTAAAAAATATTCACAGCATCTTCAACGAAAAAGGCATCCAATCCTTTTTCTTCCATGTATTTTTGAAAACTTTCGATTCTCTTTTGATAATTCATAATTCTTACCTATACATAAATGAACTGGAAAGTTTGTTTCTGCCTGCGTCGGACAATCCCTCAATTTTTGCCCGCCTGCATCGCTCTGGTTTTTAACGAGAGCAGCTTCGACGCCTCTACCGCTTGCAAAAATTGAGGGCGCCTCCTTGGCATAGTACCAACTTTCCAATTCATTTGTGTGTAAACAGTTTTTCTAAACTCTCTTTCTTCATCTGCACAATGGTTGGTTTCCCAAAGGGAGAAAGATAGGGGACTTGACACTTCATCAATTCTGAAACAAGTCCCTTGGCCTCCCCCTTGGAAAGGCGCCCTTTTTGGGAAAGGGCATAGGTAGCTGCCATTCTTGCCATCCACTTTTGCCTGAGTTCATCCCTTCCATCGTGTCCAAACTCCTTTAGTTTCATGAGGATTTGATGGATCATCTCCTGAATGTTTCCTTTCTCTAAGATTTTAGGAAGTGCATGAATCAAAAAGCTTCCAGACCCAAACTCCTCTATACCAATTCCCATCTTTTGAAAATCAGGCAGATGGTGGATGATTTCTTTAGCTTCTGCGTAGTTGACAGAAAATGGAATCGGCAAAAGAAGCTGCTCGATATCCCCAACCCCGCCCCCTTTTTTTTGCAGCCTCTCAAAGAGGATACGTTCGCTTGCTAAGTGCTGATCGAGCAAAAACAGACCTTCTGTTTCAGGAAACACGTCCCGGGAAAGGAAGTATCCTTCCAAAAGAACATATCCGCAGATTGTCTCCAAGACTGAGGGGGCAACTTCAAAGGAAAGAGAAGGAATCTCTTTTGTTTGCTCAAAGGAAAACTCTGGAATGGGAGCAGACAGACGGAGCTCAGGCCCTTGAATTCGTAATGGAGGCAAAGAAATCGAGGGAGCTTGCCTCTCTGTAAAGGGCTTAAAGACAGCTTGTTCTACTCCCTTTAACACGACATGTCTCAGTGTTTCCTCTTGTCTTAGACGCACGCTTTTTTTTTGCGGGTGGACGTTCACATCCACAAGATCGTAGGGCAAGGTCAAGTGCAGGACAAAAAGCGGATGTCTTCGCTCCGGAAGAGCGGTGCCATACCCCTCTTGCACCATATCAGAGAGCTCTTTTGAAAAGACGCCCCGTTTGTTGATAAAAAGGTATTGGCCAGCTCGGTTTTGCTTATGGATACCAGGTTTGCCAATCCATCCCTGCAGAGAAAATCCCGCTTCCTCAATGGAAAGGGGAAGGGCAAGCTTGATATACTCATTTCCTAAAATCGAGGAAATCCGTGCTTTTTGGTCTTCATGTGCTGTACGCAATAGCTCTTTGGCATTATGGATGAGTGTAAACTTTATTTCTGGATTGCCAAGGGCAAGCGACGTCACAATCCTTTGGATTTCAGAGGCATCATACGTAGGAGAGCGCTGGAATTTCATCCGGACAGGAACGTTATAAAAAAGCTGCTTTACTTCAACTGTTGAGCCCTGCGCTCTTTCTGCAGCCACCTGCTTTTTAATCTTTCCTCCTTCAATAAGAGTAAGGGTCGGTTTAAAACCATCACTTGTAAGAAGGGATACAAGCGAGATAGACGCAATGGAGGGAAGGGCTTCTCCTCGAAACCCCATGGTGGGTGTTGCAAAAATCTCCTCGACATTTCTTATCTTGGAGGTGGCGTGCCGCTCGAAGCAAAGAAGAGCATCATCAGGGCTCATACCGGATCCGTTGTCACTAATACGGATGAGCTCTCTTCCGCCCCCTACTATTTCTACAGTGATTTCGGTACTGCCCGCATCGATGGCATTTTCGACAAGTTCTTTGACAACGGAGGAGGGGTTTTCAATGACCTCGCCCGCTGCAATTTTATTGATTGTATGTTCGTCGAGAACACGAATTTTTCCCATAGTACCATCATAGAGAAAAACCCATTTATATACACAAAAAGAAACCCTAATCGTATCCGAATATTGGGAACAATCAGGGTATAGAACAAAAGCCTTAGCGACCTTGGATCCAAATAAAGACGGCGCTCATAGCTAGCAGGCCAACTAAGTATCTGCCCGCTTTTACAAACCCAACGTTAGCTGGTTTGTTGCACCATACACACCCATTGAATACAAGAGGGATAACAAACCCAAGCCAAGCATAGATGGCCACTAAGAACCCTTCATGGTAATTGGTTGCCCCGGTATGAAGAATAAAGTGTCCAATACCCGCTGCAAAAAGAAGAGAAAGAACAACTCCCCAAAAATAATGTGTAGGTGTACTCTCACACGCCTTCTTTTGCTCAACTTCCCTTCCCCACATTCCGCCAAATACATGTGGATGGTACCAAACTAGTCCAACTAGGTAGTTTACAACCGCCGCTACAACTACAGCTACAAAATTCAACTCTAACATAGCTAACTCCTTTCTGATTTAAATTCTGAACTTATCTAAAAAATCTTTTTTGTAAAATGATTTTCCGACAAATCTTTTTTTTGTTAGCTTGATTACATGATGCGCTACTTATTTTTTGCTCTTGTCTTCTGCTTTGCACTGGAAGGATCGGTAAAGAAAGCTGCCCTTTGTCTATATGTCTCTGGGCCATCGCAGCCAAATCCGTACCCCAAACTCAAAAAGGCTCTTTCTGAAGAAAAGATTGTTCTTTTTAACCACTACTGCCTCGACTCCATAAGCGAAGAACTCTCTTTGCTTGAAAAAGAATTTGCCCTCTTTATTTGTCCAAGCACACCTTCCGATGTAGCTTGGGCCCAAAAAAAATGGAAGGGTCTCCCTATCCTTCCCCAGGTTGAATCAAACAACCTCGGAATAAAAATTGAAGCCACGGTCAAGGCTGTGCAAAAAAGGGGATTTGAAGAAGTTCTCGTATTGACCACGAACTCCCCCACCCTGCCTCTCGACTATATCCGTCAATGCAAGGAACAACTCCTTTCCTCTGATATCGTGCTCGGACCAACCCTTGATGGTGAGGTCTATCTTTTAGCAACAAAGACTCCCCTCCCTGACCTTGGCGCAATACGTTGGGGAACAACCTTTGCCCTAGAGGATTGCACGAAAACCCTTACAGCTGAGGGACAGTCTGTAGGGATTGGATTAAAGTGGTATAAAGTTCACACCCTGGAAGAACTATGGATGCTAGAAAAAGACCTGCGCCAAGAAAAAGGAAAAAATGGAAAACTTCTTTCCTTTCTTGAGTGTCTTAAAAAGGTAACCATAATCATCCCCGTGCGGAACGAAAAAAACTTGATTGCTCGTCAAGTTCTGGCATTAAACCAACTTGTTCCAAAACCGGAAATCCTGTTTGTGGACGGGGGCAGTGAGGATGGGTCACTGAAAGAAATTGAAAAAGCAGGACTTCATCCACTCGTTGCCGAAGAAATCTCCCGGGGAGACCTCTTAAATCGGGGCATAGAAAAAGCAGAGGGATCGGTCCTTCTCTTTTTGCATCCTGACACTCTTTTAAATCAAAAAGCTTATAGCGCCATGTTGGAAAGGCTAGAAGACCCGGCCATTGTGGGAGGGGCTTTTTCCTATGCAATTTCCGGATCTGGATCCAATCGCTTTAGAAACCGTGTCATCGAAAGTTGGACACGCGTAAGAAATAACGTTTTCCACATGCCCTACGGCAAGCAAGCCTATTTCATCAAAAAAACAGCTCTTGCTAAAGTTGGTCCGTTTTCCTCTCTGCCGTTGATGGAAGACATAGAGTGGTTCGAGAGGCTTAAAAAAACAAATTCTTATGTGATCTTAGAAGAACCCGTAAAGGCCTCCTCAAAAGAAATCGACAAAAGTAAATGGATCAGCGAAAACATCTCAACCATCTCTCTTTTAGCACTTTACAAACTAGGCGTTCCCCCTAAAACACTCCTCAGCTTCTACCAAAAAGAGAAAAAGTAACTCCTCAGGCAGGGTGCACTCTCGCACGTCTTGTTGGCCTGAAAAACCCTTTCAGTCCCGTAAAACATCCTTGGATCGAGCAGCATGTTGTTTCATGGGCTGAGCCTACCTGCTGAGGCGGGAAAAATAAAATAGCATCGCTTATAGCAACCGAAGCAGCAAGATCTGCCGCCGTTTTGCCCTTCCTTTCCATAAATATGTACTCTCGTTTCTCGCTATCGGGTCCCGGCAGATGATCTAGAATGAGACTAACAGCCCGCAAATGACCATTTTCTGCTGCGTTGTGCAACGGAGTACTCTCCTCCTTATCTTTAAGTACTAAAAGATCCGGCCTTCGTCTGATGAGCACCTCTATGATTTCATAAGCCTGACTACTTAGCTCTACCTCTTTTTGTAAGAGCATATGAAGAGCGGTTCTCTTTTCCTTGTCCACCGCTACAATATCAGCGCCACTATCTAAAAGAAGGTTCATCATCTGCCGGTCAGAGTTATAGACCGCCACATGGAAGGGTGTTCTTCCCTTATTGTTTCCTTTATTGGCTACCGCTCCCCAGCGTATGAGAATTCTTGCCACCTCAATCTTGCCACGCGCAGCTACTTTATAAAGCGGTGTTCGTCCTTTCTTATCTGGTTCATGTATTTTATGGGACTTCTTTGACCCCCAGATATTGAGCACATGTTGAACCTCTGTCAAACTGCCTTGTTCACACATATGATGAAAAGGCGTTACCCCCTCATTATCCACTTGGAAAGGGCTTGCACCAAAGTCAAGAAGCTTTACCGTAATAGCAAGGCGCCTGCTGGTTTCCGCATCACCCTCTCGATTTGTTCTTTTACACACTTCATGTAACGCAGTTTCCCCGGCGTAGTCTTGTAGTCTAACGATGGAAAGCCTGTCAGGCCGATTGAGATGAGCTCTGTGATCCGCCTCAACAAGCAAATTCACGATGGCATCATGACCATTAAAAGCTGCTTTATGTAAGCAACTCTCTCCCTCATGGTCTACCTTTCGAATATGGGCATGATTTTTCAACAACAGGGCAGCAACCTCAGCAAACCCTTGTTGAGCCGCCACATGAAGAGCTGTCGCACCATGGAGATCGCTTGCTTCTCGGTTAGCCCCTAGCCCAAGGAGAAATTCTGCCATAGCCACCTGATTGTTCCCGCACGCCAAGAAAAAAGGCGTTTTCTGGTCATCATTTTTTGTTTCAATCAAGGGGGGATTGACATACCAGTGCTGCCTCTCTTGAGCAGAGATTGTGACTGCTATCTCTTTATCCTTCGCTTCCGAGGCAAAGAGAAGCTGTACTATCGGTAAGTCTCCTTTTTGTGCTGCAAGATGGATGGGAAGTTTCCCATACGCATCTTTTTCATAGATCGACATCTTCTTGTCTAAAAGAAATTCTACACACCCTCGATGCCCCGTAACGGTGGCTAAGTGAAAGATATTTCTTCCATCCCGATTGGTTCTTTTTGGATCCCCATCCGCAAGCAGCCAAGCCTCTAAAAATTCCTTTTTTCCTCTAAGGGCTGCAAGATGGCCTGCCGTATTGTTAAAAGCATCTGGATGATTGAGATCAATTCTTCTCTCCAAATAGGCATCAATAATGCTAGAAGCCCCGCAGGTTGCCGCAACGTGCAGAGGGGTCCAGTGCATGGGATTCTTACCAAAAGACTTTCCCACATCAGGCTTTGCTTGGAGCAGCTCTGAAAAAAGCTCTCCGGCATTCATTTGGACCAGAATATCAGCAAGCCCATTGCCTGCCACTGCCCTTTCCTCCATCTTTTCATGAAAAGCCAATAAATTCCCTTTTGCCATGGCTGAAATGATCGAACGAGCATTCGCAAAGTTTGTGGCTACCACAGCCTCCTCAAGAGCAATATGCCCTCTTTTATTCTGCACCCAAAACAGATCAGGAAAACGGGAAAGCAAATAATCGATTACAGGTCCCTCACCATACACTGCAGCTCTATGTAAAGGGGTATTACCAAAGGCATCGACCACAAAAGGATCGGCCCCTCCCATAATAAGAGATGAAACAATAGGAAGATTTCCCTCAAAAGAAAACTGTAACTCCTCAAGCTCAAGGCCCGCTGCTGCAAGAAGATTTTTGGGGAATCTACTACGGTAATCTCCACAAGCAATATGAAGAGGCGAGTCGCCGTAGATATTCTGAGAAGTCAAACTCGCCTCAAACTGGCGTAGTAAGAAAACAAGACTTGGATTTTTCAACAAAACGGCATAATGTAAAGGTGTAAATCCCTCATGATCTTCACAATTGACACTTGTGCCTGCTTGCGAAAGAAGCGCTCTAGCCCCAGTGTCATTGGCACACAGAACTGCCACATGCAAAGGCGTAAACCCTACAAAATTTGCCAAATTGAGGGCACCTTTGTCCCGAGCAAATTCTTTAATTCGAACGGTAAGACCAGGGTGCTTTACTAAATAGTGGAGAGCTGTATTTCCAAGTCCATCCGTGGCATAGAGATTTACCTGCGATCTCCTTAGCGAAGCACCAAAAAGCTCATGAAATTTTTTTTGCTGAATTGCCTTAATCGTAGGCGATGGAGCATGAACTTGATATCCAATTTTCATAGGATCATCGAGTGTCTGTGGCTGCGGGACACTTTTATATTTTGCAAAGGCTCCTTCATAACTTAGGTTCTCAAGACACCTTGTTAGATGAAATCTAGCAAACTGGACCGAACAAGAGAGATTTTTGCCATCCTCGCACATCATTCTCAAAATTTCCCTAACTTCCTGGGGATTAGGCGCCCCTATCTCAAGAAGAAGGGCCTCAAGAATCTTCTCTGCTTTTACCTGTGCCGCATAGAGTAGAGGCGTTGAATGGCTGACGAGCTGAGCTACAGGCAATTTGCTTGTGATCATAAACGTAACAAGCGGAAGAGAATCTATTTGAATCGCGCAATTTAGAGGCGTTTGTTGGTGATGATTTCTACTATCTCCTGATGCACCCAACTCTAAAAGCACCTTTACAACGTCAAGACTGCCTTTTAAGGCAGCTATATGAAGCGGCGCATTGCCCTCTTCGTTCTGGATGTTAGGGTTTGCCCCCAGACGAACAAGCTCATGGATACAGTCGATGCAGTCTGTTTGAACCGCAATATGTAGCGCGGTATCTCCTCGTTCATAATCTCTAGCATTGATATCAATCCATCGATAATACTGGGATACAAGGCCATAGATTTTATAGCGTTTTTGTTTAGCAAGCACATGATAGAGCGTGTTTCCATACACATCTTTACCCGATTCTTGTGTAGTAAGCTCAGAAAGAGCGGACATGACGACACTAAGAACATCCTGTCGTGAAGAGCAGGCGATCAGTGTAAGCAGTGACTGTCCTGCCACATCGACCTCTTCCCTTACCTCACAAATCCTTCTTAAAAAAGTATGGATTACGTTAAAAAAAAAGCGCTCGTGCTGATCTGCCTCAAGAGTATGGCCAAAACGAAAGCGAGGAAAAGACTTCATTCCTCTCTGCACTCTTTCAACAAGACCTGTTTTGTAGTGAGGAAAGAGTGTAAGAAGCGCTCCTAAAATCTTTAACACTACATAAGCTGTATTTCTTACATGATCTGACCCCCCTACATTAATCATGGTCATCAGCGATAAAGCCACCCTATCTTGGATCTGCCTATCATCTACAGTCAAATACTGCAGCATCGAATTGAACGCCTCTGCTTGGATCTCCATCATCGTGGATTTAAGAACGACTTGCTCGAGCACACCAATGATCCCATAAAGAAGAAAAATATCTCTCTGTGATTTTTCAGACCCCTCCTCTTTTTTATACTCCTTTATGACTGTGGTGAGCTTTCGAAATTGATCTAAATTCGTCATGGCTATCCGAGCAACGTTCTTAAAAATAAGAACACGCTCAAACCAGTCGTCCTTACTTTCCCAATGAGCAAAGGCCCTCTGTAAGGACCCGAATGTTTCAGAAAGCACAGCTGATGCGCTTTGATTTCCTTGAACAACACCCCATAGACCCGTAAGCTGGACAGCGGCATCAGCCACAGCAACAACACGCTGCATGGATCTTTGCAAATCTGTCACATCCGTTTGAATTCGCTGAACAGCTTGTTCTGCAAAGTGAACCCAGTAGTTTAAAAGCTCAGTAACAACTTCTTTTTCCTTCTCTGAAGCCTTTGGTTCTTCGCCCGGAGAAGGCTCAGTTTTGCGGACAAACCAAAATAAATCTTTTTTAAGATCTGGTTGCTTTTCCCTAAGCACAAGTCCCTTTAGGGTAGAAATCCCATCCCAAAAAGCCTCTTTTGTTTTTTGTTGAAGAGCAGGACAATTCCCTTTGTTCGAGTGAAAAAGATAACATTCTATAGCTGTTGCATATGTCTTGATCAACATTAAAGAAAGGGGCCTATTTAAATTTTCAGCCCTTTCCGCTTGAATTTCCGAGAGAAGTCCTTTTTGCAAATTTACAAGATCAAGCTCTGAAACCTCTATAATAGGATCATGCTCGAGAAGTCGAAGCAAATAGTCCAGAGATTCTTCCATAACCACAGGGTGGTGGCACTGAAACATATGTAAAAAAAACAAACGCGCACCTGGTATGGCCTTAGGAATGATATTTCCCCTTTGTCCAGCCTCATCGTACTTCCAGGTCTTATGATAGACATTCTGCATCTTCCACCTTGCAATTGGAACATACTTCTCCTCCACCTCACTTGGGAAAGCTGCATTAAATACCTCGATGAAGGGTTGCACTTGCTCAAACTCACTTGCATTCGCTGACGTTTCACCATCAAAAGATTCAGTCTTTGCTACAGCCTCTATCTCCTCAAAATCTTCCTTCAAAATCAAATATTTATCATTCAAGAATGGATAGTCTTCCTCGAGAAAAAAAGGATTTTTTTGCAACCTAGTCTTCACTTGACGATCGATATGACGAACGAGTGGAATCTCGTATTCCTCTCCCTTTTTCTCTTGAAAACAGGAAACAATTTCCCTTTTTTGATCAAATGTTGCCCTTTGATATCTTTGCAGTTCTTGAATCGCCTTGGTGTAGATCCTCTCAACTAAAATATCCGAGCCCATCGCCCCCCCTATCATCCCAGAGAGCTGCCCGGTCAAGGGGCTATTTGAAGAGCTTGCCACAGGAGTTGGCAACGGGACAATCCGACTGGTCTGTCTACTTCCTCCTGTTGGAAGAGATAGGTATTGCATCGAACCCCCTTTTGTAACAATTTTACAAAAAAGAGTTTACAATCTTGTGTTATTTTTGCAAATGGATTTTTTTAAGCCTGTCTCTCACTTCTTCAGCATGCCCTTTGACAGTCACGTTCACCCATTTTTCAGCAATTTGCCCTTCGGGATCGATGAGAAAGGTAGACCTAATAACTCCTTCTACGTCCTTTCCATGCACAAGTTTTTTCCCAAACGCTCCATATGCTTTAAAAACTTTCTTCTCTGGATCAGAGAGAAGAGTCATTCCAAGAGAGTGTTTTGCTTGAAACTTTAGATGATCATCGGGGGAGTCGGGACTGACACCGAGTATAACGGCATTTAGCCCTGTGAAATCAGCAAGCATTGCAGTAAAGCTGCAAGCCTCAAGGGTACAACCTGGGGTATCATCTTTTGGATAGAAATAGAGTACAACCCACCTACCCCGAAACTGGCTTAACGACACAATTTTTTGGTCTTGATCTTTGAGTGAAAAATCAGGCGCTTGCATACTTCTCCTCTTTCTTAAAGCATACAAAATCTCTTCATTAATTTAAATCTCTTGCCAAGAGTTATCGCAATAGGTGTTGATGAAACACCAATTTCATTTGTGTATAGTATTAAGAATGTGAATGACAGGGGAGGAAGTAGAGAAAAAAAAGGGGGACAAAAGGTGCCCCCCTTTTTGACGTGTGGATTGTGACTACTTAGCACACAACTGTCTTGGTCTCCACAGATTGACGGAATGTGCGGCCTAAGTAAACAGCCGTTACAAACCAAAGAATCAAGAGTGGGAATCCAAAGGCACCGCTTAAGAGCAGGTAGTGTGATCTGCCTGCTACTTCGCCAAAGGCCTTTTGGAGCGGGCTTAAGAGCATGTTGAAAATAGAACCAGTCTCTTTCGATGCTCTTGATCCAAACGTCTCGATCCAAGCTTGTGCTTTGAAGCGCACGTCTGGTGTCGTTGGGATGTAGAGCTGCTTTAAGGCTGGGCCGTTCAGAGCATAGTTAATTGCCTTCGAACCTACCATCAAGGCAAAGAGGAAAGCTAAACTATCCAGAGTGAGGAAGCTAAAGAGCGCCAAACCTACGATTACTGGCATGAGGGCAAGGGCTACACCTACACCTAAGTAACGTGTAATGTTACTGATACCCAGCAATAAGCAGGCCAAAGAGACCATGTTTACGCTCGAAGCATAGATACTGAGGTAGTTGCTGAGTGCAACCCCAGAGTACTGGGTGCCTGCTGCAATCTTAAAGTTGAAGTCAAAGATTGTGACAATCGTTTCATAAATGAAGTTGCACGCAAAAATTCCAAGGAGGTACTTGTTCGAAAGGAGAAGTCGTAAACCTTCAAGGAACCCAGGCTCCTGCTTGCCCTCTTCTTGCGCTTCGTTCTTACCATGAAAGGAAGCTAAGAGTTGTGGGGGCGTGATTTTCAAGAAACGCAAAACAAACGGAATGATCAAAAGTGTCAAGCCACCCAGAATCATCATGGAAAGAGTGTCTGTTGTAAGTCCTAAACGGTGTGGAAGACTGCCGATGCTGTAAGGGAGGATAATACCGCCCGTTTGTCCAATCGCTACAACGAGAGGAAAGCCACGTTTTGCAGATGTTGGCTCAGTTGTGTCTGTTGCAAAGGCCCAGAAGAGCGCAACCACAAGAGATCCAAAGCTTTCTACGAATACATACCATACATATCCGAGGACGATGGTCGCATAGTATAGGAAACCGGAGCGAGCCGCAATGTCAGCAAGAGGCGCTTGAGCCCAGGTCATCAAGGCACCGAAAATAAGAATGGTGATCCCATAGAAAGCTGGAAGGATAATAAGCATTTTTTCACGAGATGTCTTTTCAAGAAGCCTTGTGTAGAACATAACTAAAGGAAGCAGAGCAAGCACGGAGACCGTTTTTGCATAGGGAAGATGCAGCTTGTCTACTAGATGGATGAAAATCGCATCTTTTAGAGGTCGCAATGTCCAATATACCCCAATAATCAGAGCGAAAATCATTCCCATTCTAAGAAATTTTTTAAACTCTTCTCTTTCAAAGTTGCCGAAATTAAACCGGCAGAGCCATTGAAAGAAACCTAAAATACCACCTTGTTCCATAGAACTCCTCTTTTAGAACGAATGCTTTTGTTTATGAAAACGGAGTATAGCGGATTGCCGAATTTTTGTATTGTAGATAGTAAGGGTTTAGCCGAATCAAAAAATGAGTATAATGAATAGACGTAGAAAACAAAGAGGTTTGCCCTTTTTGAAAACTGTCTAAAGAAGGGTGCCGCGGAGGATGATTTCGGCTGTCACAAAGTAGATGATAATGCCCGTGACATCGACAAGGGTTGCGACAAGGGGAGCGGAAGAGGCAGCCGGATCAAAACCAAGTTTTTTGAGCAAAAGGGGAAGCAGAGCCCCGGAAAGTGTTCCCCAGAGGACAACGCCGATAAGGGCTGCAAAAATTGTTGTAGCTACAAGAAGCCAGTGGGGGCCATAGATTGTGGAAAATGTGCTCCAGATGGAAATACGGAAGAAGCCAATTAAACCAAGAAGCGTTCCCAAAAAAAGTCCAGCAGCCACTTCTCTACGTATGACCCTCCACGAGTCCTTGAGGGTAATCTCATCGATAGCAAGGGCTCTTATGATCAGAGAAGAGGCTTGGGATCCAGAATTGCCCCCGCTAGAGATAATCAAGGGAAGAAAGAGCGCAAGGACAACAGCTTGTTGGATTTCCATTTCAAAATAGCTCATGGCAGTAGCGGTGAAAAGCTCCCCTACGAAAAGCAAAATAAGCCAGCCTGCTCTTTTTTGCATGAGCGGAAGAAAGGCAGTTTCCATATAGGGAAACTCAAGAGCAGAGCTTCCCCCGATCTTCTGGATATCTTCGGTGCTCTCTTGGGTCATGAGCAGCATGATATCATCTACTGTTACAATTCCGATAAGGATGCCCTCTTTATCTGTTACAGGGAGAACCGCACGTTCATGCTTTCGGAAAAGTTTGACCGCTGTTTCGTCGTCATCGTTTACAGAAAGAGAGAGGAATTTATGGTCTTCAATTTCGCTAATCTTAGCATCAAGGGGGGCAAGCAAGAGCTGTCTGACCCTGATGTCATCAATCAATTTTCCTTGCGCATCGACAACGTAGATCACGGCAATCGTTTCGCTGTCATGACCATATTTGCGGATATGATCGAGAACGCGGTGTATAGTCCACTCAGGTTTGACAGCTATGTAGTCGGTTGTCATAAGGCGGCCCACGCTATTTTCTGGGTAGCCGAGAAGTTTTAAGGCAATCGATCGTTCTGACAGGGGCAGGAGTTTCAAAAGTTCATTTACAGAGGCGCTAGGCAGCTCTTCTAAAAAAGCGGTTCTATCGTCGGGCGCCATTTCCCTCAGGATGGCAGCCGTCTTATCGGGATCTAGGCTATTGATGATCGATTGCTGCACTTTAAAGGGAAGAAACTCAAATACTTTTACAGAAAGAGAGGGGCTCAGCTTAGTGAAGACGGCATGCTGGCTTTTAGCAGAGGCTCTGCTGATGTATTCGGCAATTTCGACAGGGCCTAGTGTTTCTAAGGGAGGGCATTTGATCATAATCTTCTTTCTACTGCATTTTTCGGCTTATCTACAAGACTTATACCCAAATGAGCTGAAAAGTCGGTTTCCCCTTGCGTTTTTTAGGCTTTCAACTTTTACCCGGCTGCATCGCTAAGGTTTTTAACCAGAACTGGTTCAGCGCCTGTACACTTGCAAAAATTGAAAGTGCCTCCTTGGCATATTCCGGGCTTTTCAATTCACTTGGGTATAAATGGTCTTGTTGTGTATATAAATAAGGGTATGTGGAAATGGATAATGATGGCTTGCTTGGTAACCTACACCGGCCTGCAAGCTGAAGTGAAAGTTCTTGCCTTATCTGGGAGCACAAGAGAAGACTCAGCCAATAAAAAGCTTGTGCAGGAGGCAGCCTCCTTTGCAAGGCAGATGGGCGCCTCTGTTACCGTCATCGATTTAAAAAACTTTCCTATGCCCCTTTATGATGCAGATGTAGAGGAAAACCGCGGCCTGCCAGAAAACGCAAAAAGGCTACGAAAGATGATGATAGATTCCCAGGTAATTTTTATCGCTTCGCCTGAATACAATGGGTCAGTAACGGCTGTTTTAAAAAACACATTAGACTGGGCAAGTCGTGGGGAGAATAAGCAAGGCTCAAGCGAGGCTTTCAAAGGAAAAAAGTTTGTTCTTATGAGTGCTTCTCCTTCTCGGATGGGGGGAGCAAGAGGTCTTGTACATTTGCAAAACATCATCGAGAACATTGGAGGCAGCGTCCTCTCACCTCAGGTGACGGTGCCTGATGCATATAATGCCTTTGATAGTGCAGGTAGGCTCAAAGATCCTGATTTAAAGACTAAACTTCGCGACCTTGTGAAACAAGCGGTGCATTAGTGGAAGCGGTTTTAGAAGGGGTATTTGCCGCCGCCCTTACTCCCCTTAAACAAAATCTTACGATTGATGCGAAAGAGCTCTCTTCCCACTGTCACGAGCTACTTCATCGGGGGCCTAATGGGATTGCCCTTTTTGGCACAACGGGGGAGGGATGTTCTTTTTCACTGAAGGAGAAAAAATCAGCCCTTGGCAAAGTAATTGAGAACGGGATTGCTGCAGAGAAAATCATCGTGGGTAACATAAGTGTAGGCCTTGGTGAGGCTGTTTCCTGGGCGAAGGCTTGTCTAGATGAAGGGTGTCGCACCCACTTGATTGCGCCACCCTGCTTTTTTAAAGGCGTCACAGAAGCTGGAGTGATCGAATTTTACAGACAGTTGATTCTGCATGTCAATCGCCCTGAGCTCAGAGTGATCCTCTACCATATTCCGCAACTAACAGGGGTGCCCCTTTCTCTTTCTATCATAGAGGCGCTTTTGCGACAGTTCCCAAAGCAGATCTTGGGCGTTAAGGACAGTGAGGGTAGCATTCCTTATGTAAAAGCTATACGGCAGAAATTCCCCCAATTTAAAGTATTTGTTGCAAGAGAGTTGCAGATTACAGAAGGGGTGCATTTAGGGGCTGTAGGAACCATCTCCGGGATGGCCAATATTGCTCCAGAACTGATCACGCTGCTCTATCTGAATGGCAAACAAGGGATCGCTTTGAATCCAGAGGAGTTATACACCCTGATGAATGTGATTCAAAATCGCCCCTTTATTCCCGTATTTAAGGCCCTATTAGCAGAAAAGTATGGCGCAGGATGGCGCCGTGTTCGCCCGCCGCTCACCCCTCAATAAGAAATATTTGTCTATTAAGGTTTTCTTTTGTAGAATGCAGCACATGAAACACTATTTACGCGCTTTTTTCTTCCTGATATTGCCTTCACAGATACTTTTTGGGGCAGCGATGCGGCTCACAGAGCTAGGAACACCCGATATGGGAGTGGCTAGCGCTGGCTCTGCTGCTGTATGCCGTGATGCTGGAACGGTATATTTTAATCCAGCAGGGATGACAGAGCTCCAAGATACGTGCCTTTTGATTGGAGCACCCCTTCTTTTTGAAAACGTGCAGTTTCAAAAGCAAGAGAGTATTTTTACAGGCAATTCCGGTAGTCAAGCGGGCACTGTTTTGCCTCTTTTAGGTATTTACTACTCTTATAAATACAGCAAAAGTGCACGAGCAGGCCTTGCCATCAACTCTCCCTACGGAGGCTTTCTCAACTACGGACAGACTTGGTGTGGACGCTATCTCAATGAGAGGATTTTTAATCCTACAGTTGCCATTAACCCCACCCTTGCTTTCGAATTTTATCCTGGATTTTCTATCGGGGGCGGTTTTACAGCAGAGGTTGCCATTTTGACGGAAGCTGCCGCGATCAGCCCAGAGGTATTCCAGGGCAATCCTGGCGACCCTGATGGGCGAATTAGAATGATTATGAAAAGCGTAGCCTATGGTTACAATGCTGGAGCTCTTTATGCAAGTGGCGAGGGAACGCGCGTTGGGGTTTCGTATCGATCGAAGATTGTTCATAAGTTTTCAGGAAGATCGCAGGTCACACCTCCTGGGACAGTCTTTGCTTTAAACACAGTACAGCCTTTTGCCCAGTTTGTGATTCTAAGCCTGTACCAGGAGCTGCCCTATGATTTTGCTCTCTTAGCAAATGCAGGGTGGGAGAATTGGAAGATTTTTAAAGAAACAAGCATCTCTTCAGACAATATAGGCCAGCTCACTCTTCCTCGGGACTGGAAAGATACGTGGCATGCAGCCCTTGGTTTTGAATATCGCTATTCTGATCCTTTGATGTTGCAAGCTGGTTTTTCCTATGATAGTTCACCTACGACGAGCAGGATAAGAACACCTGACCTTCCGATGGACCGGCAACTTAGATATGCGACAGGCTTCATCTACCAGGTGAATTCTTGTGAACGACTGAGCGCGGCTTTTGAGTTTTTGGATGGGGGATCAGCTGCTATAAACCTTATCCGTCCACGTGATGGTGTGACTGTTCTTAAAGGCACATATAAGAAGAATCAAATTTACTTCTTAAACGCAACTTATGGACGCGATTTTTAAGCGGTACGTAGGCATTCAGCAATCGAAATACTTAATAGACCTTTTATTTTGCGTGACTTCACTACTTTGTACTCAAAACCTACGAACCATCATCTATGGGTATTATGTTTTGTAGAAAAATAAGAGACTCACCCGCTTCGTCTAGATTCTCAGCGTTAGCTAGCATCTTTTGCGCTTTATTGTATCTAATGATGAAATCCTTTTGATCCTTCATTTCCAGGTTGGAAATAAAATCAACATGTTTTGTATAATACTTTGTAAACGCAACAACCTGTTTCTGAGTCGGCTCTTTTTTTGTGTGCTTTTCTAGCATAGAGGCCATCTTTGCTTGTTGTTGGAGCACTTGTTCGTGTTCCTTGATCATTTGCAATTGTCCTGCCCTGTCTGCTAGTAAAAAATATTCAATCCATTCTGTGTCCCAATGCGATTTAAATGCATCAAACTTTGCCTGAGTCGGCTCTTTTTTTGTGCGCATTTTTAGAAAAACAGAAATCAGTTCATCTTGGTTCTTACAAGCGTGCTTTTCTTGCAAAAGGACAATCCGTTCCGCCGGGGTCTTAAAGGATGTTGCGACAGGAGTTTCTGGTGCGGTAGTCGTGGCCGGCGCAGCTGGTGCGGTAGTCGTGGCCAATGCCGGTTGTTGTTGAGATTGAAGGTATACTTTGGCAGCGGCCATTGTTTTCTCTTTGGCTCTTGATGGGAATCTATCACTTTTTGCTTTGGATAATTTACCCTCTTTTTTAAGCTTCTCTGTTAATTCCGTGTCTAGTGCCTCTAATGCCTGCATGGCGTCGTTCAACTTACCGCCGCCTTTGTCGGTTAAACAGCTAAAGTGCTTGTATAGCTCTGCCATAGAGCGTTTTTTGCCCCCGACAACGACTTTCCTGCCTCCAAACATGGTAGACTTGGCTGTGCAATCTTTTCCTACATTGTTAAGACCTAGTTGAGCTTGCTGGATTTGCGCTAAAAAGCCCTCCGCATCAGGTGATAAAGCTTCTGTTCCCATAACCCCACCGCTTTTTTCTGTAACTCTATCATCAGTATACCACAGACAACAGTATTTTTGAAAAAATCGCGTTTATCAGACTTTGTGGCTTTACTGCAGGATTGAGATCTTTTACTTATACACAAATAAGCTGAAAAGTTGGGAATATGCCAAGGAGGCTCTCTCAATTTTTGCAAGCTTAGCGTCGCCGAAGAAGCTAAGGTTAAAAACCTTAGCAATGCAGGCGGGCAAAAATTGAGAGCTAGGCCGATGCAGGCAGAAACCAACTTTTCAGCTTATTTGTGTATACACCCCAGAAGTACACTGCGCTTTTTTGCTTGTCAGCTGAAGCCCGTCATTCATTTTTTACTTGTATTTTTCTATTCAAATGCCTCTGCCTCTGCCTTGGATCAGCTTCCCATTCCTTTATGTGTTCTTCTTGCTCAGCGTTGTATAGGCTGATTATATGCTTGATCCCTTCTTTGGTGAGATATTCAGGGCTGAGAGGTTCATCACTGTCTCGGCCTAGCTTTATACTTTTCAAATAAACGACAAAACTTTTATACTGGTCTTCTGTCAAATCTCCCTGTACACATTCTTTTAGCCAGTCTGGAACATCTACTTTATTCAGAGATCCTGTTGTTTCAGAAGAACTTCGTTTCAGTTGGAGTTCCTTTGCCGCGTTTAATTCAGATTTTATTTGTATTTTACAATCCAAAATTTTACTACGAGACGCAAATTCATGCTCCGGTAATCTAGATGCAGTTTGATCTTGCGCAGTGTTGTATTGCTTGATTACCCACGTCATCCCTTCTTTGGTGTAATTTTGAGGGGGTAGCGAATTACTTTCCAAATAAACGACAAAATTTACATACTGTTGTTCTGTCAAATCTCCCTGTACACATTCTTTTAGCCAGTCTGGAACACCTACTTTATTCAGAGATCCTTTTGTTTCAAAAGAAATTGATGACTGCATCTGTACGTCTTCACTGTTTTTTCCTTGCCTAGGCGAACAAGTGGCTTTTAGCTTTGCAACGTAATCTTCGGCTGCCCTCTTTGCTTTCGTTCCAGCTCTTGATGTGACACCATCTT
>CAZBXE010000014.1:0-44049 GCA_964496125.1 uncultured bacterium
AGCCATTCCACGGGAAATTGGCAACCTTTCCTCACTCAAAAGCCTTGGACTAGGAAGAAATCGTCTCACAGCCCTTCCACCGGAAATAGGCAAGCTTTCCTCACTCAAAAGCCTTGGACTAGGAGGAAATCGTCTAACAGCCCTTCCACCGGAAATTGGCAACTTTTCCTCCCTCGTAATCCTTGACGTAGGAGGAAATCGTCTAACAGCCCTTCCATTGGAAATTGGCAACTTTTCCTCCCTTGAAATCCTTGACCTAGGAGGAAATCGTCTAACAGCCCTTCTACCGGAAATTGGCAACCTTTCCTCCCTCGAAACCCTTAACCTAAGAGAAAATGAGCTCACAGCCCTTCCACCGGAAATAGGGAAGCTTTCCTCCCTCGAAACCCTTGACCTAGCAAGAAATCGTCTCACAACCCTTCCACTGGAAATGGTCAACCTTTCCTCACTCCAAACCATCAATCTAGACGACAACCAACTAACTCTTGGCAGCCTAGGTGTCCGCCTTTATGCTTTTCTTATTACCGCCTTGCGAATTGCTAAGCGGTTCGAAGGGACGATTATGCAAGCCATGCCCTAAAGAGCGTCGCTTTTGGATTAAATCCTTTACTTGGCCGATCATCACGTAATATTTTACATCTAAACTCAAGATATTGTTGCTCTTAAATGCAAACATTACGTGATGATCGAAGGATTTAGAGGTTTATACACAAATGAACCGGAAAGTTTGTTTCTCCCTGCGTCGGACAATCCCTCACTTTTTGCCCGTCTGCATCGCTCTGGTTTTTAACCAGGCTTTTCATTGTTTAGGAGATCAAGAAGCTTTGAGACTTCTTTCCTTTCATCCCACTGGGAATCAGCATTAACCACACAATTGGTTTATGGCAAGAGACTGTATCACACATAATATTTATTCAGATTGTTTTTTTATTATAAAAGCTTTCTCACAAACACAATAACTTCTGCTGACTTTTTTTCTTAGATCATATAATTGATTTCATAGATTATTGAAAAACGCAAATTAAACAAAATTATAGTAAGCTTAAGAAAATTATAAGGTTCGACGCTCCTCTCCTCAGCGACCCTCTCAGTGCTCTGGCAAACCCAATCCCTCTGTTTCCTTTTCATGGACCTATAAGTAGAGCTACTCTTTAGATTCCAAGGAATATATAGACGCAGCCAACGAAGCTATGTTACCTCTTGGGTAAGGCTTATACAAACCAGATCTCCCCTGCCCAAGAGGCAAAAACCGCTTCTTCCAAGGAAGAGCGAAGGCAATCCGTCTAAACGACATTTTATCGTATTGGACAGATGCATAGATTTGTTCGGTGATACACTTCTCTCCAATAGAGGTGAGCTTCTAAACTGTGTTGCAAAACTACAGTCGCTTGAGCACCTGGCAATACATGGCATCCAAATGCAACTCCTTCCCCCAGAAACAGGCAACTTTTCCTCACTCGCAACCCTTAACCTAAGAGCAAATCATTTCACATCAAGGCTTTGAGTATCTAACGCCAGGGGAAGAAAAAGTAATTTGAAGATCGCGGCCCGCTCCCCCCATGGGGGCGCAGGCTGCTCTCCTCGTTGCTAACCCCCTTTACACTGGCATCTAGGAGACTTGGATTCGATAGCCTAAAAGAAAAAAAACTTGCAACATAAAAAATACAGAAACTACTCACGTAATGATAGGCTGAATTGGTTCACTTGGGATTGACACTCTTTTCTTGAATACTTTTCCAAGTCGCCTCCGTAATCTTGGCTCCTTCATCGACAAGGGACTTGCCCCGCGCTCCTAGTTCTTCCCTTCTTTGCGGCTGCTCTAAGAGAGAAGATACCGTTTCCTCAAAATCGGAGAGGGTCACTTGTAGTCCCGCTCCTCGATCCAATACAGATTGAGCGATGGCTGCTTGAGAGTGAATATAGGGCCCAAAAAGAACAGGAACAGAAAAGCTACACGGCTCTAGAAGATCATGTCCTCCCACCCGCTCTGTAAAACTGCCTGCCACTAGGGCAAGGTCGCTGATCTGATAGAAAGACGTCAGTTTCCCCATAGCATCCAAAAGCATTACCCTCTCCCCTTTAAGACCGCGAGAGTAGCGTCCTATAGGTATCTCTACTTCTAATTGTTTTGCCACCTCTTCAAACCTCTCTGGATGACGCGGGGCAATACAGACACAAAGCTTAGGAAAACGAGCAAGCAGAGCCTTGATAAAAGGAAAAAGCTCTTTTTCTTCGGGATCGTGTGTCGATCCCAACACGAGAAATAGATCATTTTCGCCAATTCCGATCGAGGCGCGGGAAATCTGCTCTTTGGGATGAGCGGTTTTATCATATTTCAAATTTCCCGTAACCCGTACTTTCTCTTCAGGAACTCCTATTTGTAAAAACCTTTTTTTATGCCCCTCATCTTGAACACAAAAGAGGGAAACGGGGGCAAAAAAAGAGGGAGCAAACCAAGACAAGCGGCGCCACAGCTGGCAAGACCTAAGAGAGAGTTTACCGGAAGCAACAACGACATCTACACCCTGTTTTTGGCACTCTCTAAGAAGATTCGGCCAGAAGTCGGTCTCCACCAGGATCAGCAGAGAAGGAGAAAGCTTCTTTAATGTGCGACGCATGATCCAGGAAAAATCGTAGGGAAGATAGAAGTGAAAATCGGCTACTGTTACACTTTTTTTGGCCTCCACAAGCCCTGTTTCCGTAATTGTAGACATCACCAAAAAAACATTTGGCTTTTGTCGCTTGATCGCCCGTGCTAAGGGGGCTGCGGCTTTAGCCTCGCCTACAGAAACAGCATGGATCCAAACTACTTCCTTCCTCTCCCTAAATAAATCAGGAACATTTCTCCCAAACCTCAAAAAAAAACTTTTTTTCCGAAAAAGCGATCGCATGCAAAATAGAGCAAGAAGCAGCTGGGTTACATCGAAAAATAGAGCATAAAGCATGATCTTAATGTTTCCTTAACAAAAAGTTTATCTTGAGTTAACATGTCTGCAGTCTAATAAGCCTCATGAATTTTTAACACCCAGTATACACAAGGAGATGAATATATGGCAGCACCATCATTCACAGCAATTATCCAAACAACACATCAGCAGCTAAAAGCTGTTTATAACACCCAGTATGCAAAACACATCACATCCAGCACAAGCACACCCATTAAGCAAGCAAACGAGTTCCTGACTAACTATGGTCCAAGTCTTTTTGTTATTACTCAGCTTTTTTGCCTCTTGAGATCAACATTTGCCTACACCATTGGCTTTGCCCTTGGCGCTGTTGCTGCAGATGCAGCCACAAAGAAAACATCTGATTGGGATGCAAAGATCGTAGGAGAGGATGGAATGAAGGATGCAGCCCTTGTTACAGTAGCTACAAGGCTTATTTTTCCAGAAATCGCAGCCTTTAGCGCTGGAATGGCAGGCGGATCGCTAATGAGCCACGCTTTTGCAACAGCCCAGAATAATGCAAAAATCACAGCTTGTTAGCAATTACAACTAAACTATCTAAGAGCGGGTTTTTTCCCGCTCTTTTATTCCTAATACCCACCCTACTTATTATTTCTCTCAAGCGTTCAGCAGGAGCCTAGATCATAGGTTTCACCGATGATGGGCTACCGTGCCAAAAAGCATCCTACTAACGTCTAAATTCCAAAGGCAAAAAGGCCGCGGTACTATGCGCCCTTTTCTCTTTGAATTAACAGGAACATTTGATACAATCACTTCGTGCAAAGAGATCTCGAGCAAGAAATTTATGGTGTTATCCCCGCCCGCTTGGGAGGCCAGCGCTTCCCCCGCAAGATTCTTGCCCCCATCCTTGGCAAATCCCTCATTCAACACACCTTCGAGAATGCAAAAAGGTTCACGCGCCTTAAAAAGCTTGTAGTTGCGACCGACACAGAAGAGATCGCAGGACATGTCCGATCCTTCGGAGGAGAAGTGATTCTTACCTCATCCGAATGCCGAAATGGAACTGAGAGGATGCAAGAAGTAATGGAAAAGATGGGAGAGGTATCTCAAAATGCGATTTTTATCAATATCCAAGGAGACGAACCTCTTGTCTCGCCTCACACCCTCACCGCTATTACCGATCTGCTCATGCACGACAAAAGCGCAAGCATGGCAACCGCAGCCTCTCTCATCGAAAAGGAAGAAGATGCAACCAGCCCCTCAGTTGTAAAGTGCGTCTTTACGCAGAATGGCAACGCTCTCTACTTTAGCCGCAGCCTCATCCCCGGAAGTAAACAAGGGGTATGGTGCGAAAAAACCCCCTACTACCGACATATCGGCATCTATGCTTATCGAAAAGATCTCTTAGCAAACTATACCCTCCTCTCAGAGACTCCCCTGCAAAAAACAGAGGACTTAGAACAATTAAAAATATTAGAACATGGTTATATCATTAAAATTGCTGTCGTCCAAGAACGCTCACTCGGTATTGACACACCGGACGACATCTCAAAAATCGAGAAGATATTATGCAAACAAAATACATCTTTATCACGGGCGGTGTGTGCTCCTCTCTAGGCAAGGGACTCACCTCCGCATCTATTGGGATGCTCTTAGAGAGGCAAGGGCTTAGGATTGCACTCCTCAAACTGGATCCCTATCTCAACGTCGACCCCGGCACGATGAACCCTTTCCAGCATGGAGAGGTCTATGTGACAGACGATGGCGCTGAGACCGACCTTGACCTTGGCCACTATTTTCGCTATACAAATGCCCCCCTTTCTAAAGTTTCAAATGCAACCTCGGGTCAGATCTACAATGAGGTAATTCGCAGGGAAAGACGCGGCGACTTCTTGGGAGATACAGTACAGGTCATACCACACATCACAGATGAGATCAAACGTAGGATTTCCTTGGCCATCAGCGAGCAAGATAACATCGATGTGCTCCTTGTAGAGATCGGTGGAACGGCTGGTGATATCGAATCCCTTCCTTTTATGGAAGCCATCAGACAAATTCGAAACGAAAGCCCTAGAAACTGTCTGAACATTCACCTCACTTACGTGCCGTACTTAAAAGCGGCAGGTGAAGTCAAAACAAAGCCCACGCAACACTCTGTACAGCTGCTTAGACAAATTGGTATTTTTCCAGATATGATCATCTGCCGTAGTGAAAAAACCCTTGCACAAAATGTCAAAGATAAAATCTCCCTCTTCTGCAATGTTCCAAAAGAAGGGGTGATTGATGAAGCAGATGTTGTAACAAGCATCTATGAGGTCCCGCTCTGTCTACACGAACAAAATATCGAAGGAAAAATCTGCGACGCCCTAGGTCTTCCAAAAAGGAAAGTTGATCTTTCTGATTGGGAAAGAATTATAGAAGCTATTAAAGCCCCTCAAGGCACAATCACAGTAGGCATCGCCGGCAAGTACGTCAACCACCAAGATGCCTACAAATCTGTCTTTGAAGCGCTCCATCACGGTGCCATTGCTTCCCAATACAAACTTCAGATCAAAAAGATTGAAGTCGACAAAATCCAAACGGAAGAAGAAGCGGTAAGCGCGATCTCTGGCTGTGACGGAGTTCTTGTTCCTGGTGGCTTTGGAGAAAGGGGCTGGGAAGGAAAAATCCTGGTAGCCAAATTTTGCCGCGAAAACAACATCCCGTATTTTGGCATTTGCCTGGGCATGCAAGTGATGGCCGTCGAATTTGCACGCCATGTTGGAGAGTACAAAGAAGCCAACTCTACGGAAATTGATCCAGGGACAAAAGATCCTGTGATCTCACTTCTTTCTGAACAAGAAGATGTCGTTGATCTCGGTGGCAGCATGCGTCTTGGTGCGTTTAGCTGCAAACTGCTAAAGGGCTCAAAAGCAGCAAAAGCCTATAAGAGTGAACACATTCGTGAACGCCACCGTCACCGGTATGAATTCAACAATCGTTACCAATCGAAATTGGAAGAAAAGGGTCTTGTCTTTTCGGGAACACTAGAAACACACCCCCTCTGCGAGATTATAGAGCACAAGAACCATCCCTGGATGGTGGGAGTGCAATTCCATCCTGAATTTGGTTCTAAACCCACACTTCCCCACCCTCTGTTTTCCGACTTCGTGAAAGCGATGATTGCATATGGACACAAAAAGTAGACCGACACGGTTGATTGGCATTGATTATGGGCTTGCGCGGATTGGAGTTGCTCTCTCCGATGAGCGCAAGATCATTGCCTCTCCCCTTTCAACCTTCACTACCACAAAGAAACTAGAGAATACAGCTAAGAAATTTGCCGAAGAACTTCGTCGTCTCGAAACAGAGTATCAATGCTACCTTTCTAAGCTACTAATTGGTCTTCCTCTTCACATGAGCGGTAAGGCGAGCATGCTAGCAGATGAGGTGAAAGTCTTTGCCGAGCTGCTAACAAAAGAATTTCCCATCACCATCGTTTTTTGGGACGAGCGGCTCTCGACAATGCAAGCCACCCGTATGCTTCGCGACGGAGGATTGACCCGCCTACGCCAGTCAAAAATTGTAGACAAAGTGACAGCCGCCATCATCCTTCAGTCCTACCTAGATTCTCTTCCTAGCCAGCAAAAGGAGCCTTAAAAAGGCTCTGATTTCACTCATATCCTAAAAATATCGTTTGAAAGAAAAAGCTGATCTGACTTGCTTTTACCATTTTAATATTGAAAATATTTTCCTCCCCATTCACTATTAGATAAATGCTCCAGACAACTCAAACTCAAGCTCTGATAGATCGAAGAGGTCGGTGCCTCCTTTGCCATCACATTATGCGCTGCACCACTTCTGTCGCTCAACACCTTGGACGCCACTTCAGCTTTCCAAGTCCATACATTTGGCTGCATGAGAGAATCGGTCTTATCGCCAACTGCTACTTTACATTCCTTGCCAGCCAATCCTGCACGATGACGTTTTTTGCCTGTGTTGTCTCTCCATTTTGGATTCCAATCATTACGGGAAAAACAGAAGGCCCCCTCAAAAAAGAAAACTTGGTGGACTACACGTATTGGCTTTTTATAGGCTTTATCCTTACTATGATATTTTACCAAATCGGCAAATATGTGAGATGGGAACAAGAAAGATACAGGGAACTGAGACAAGCAACAGGAGAGCTAGAAGAGCTTTTTTTCGCCTAATTCTTCCTCGGATCCATATCACAAGCAATAGGTGTAGTGGGAGGCAAGGAAACATAAGACTCTTGCTCCTTTTTGGGAATCTTCTTGCGAAAAAACCTGGAAACGATGCCAAACAAACCTAAAAAACCCGTTGTAAATCCTATAACAGGGTAGAGAGCAAGCGGTCCCATTTCGGCCATAAAGAAGGGGGCCAGAAGCGGACCAATCACTGCGCCTAGACCATAGACAAAGAGAAGAACGCTTGTAACTGCCGTAATATTTTCAGGTTCAATCCGATCGCAAACTTGCGTCATCGCAAGGGGATAAAGAGTAAAAGACAACCCCCCTAAAACAAACGATGCGATAAGCACAGGCCATAAGTCATGGGGATAAAGAAGGATAAAAAAAGAGGGTATCATTGTTGCAAAGCTTACACAAATGAGCACCGTGGCCCGGTCAAAAAGATCAGAAAGCTTTCCTAGAGGGAACTGCAAGACAACACCTCCTAGGATTGTTGTGCTCATTACCCAGGAGACGGTAAGCGATTCTTGCTGGGCAAAATTAGGAGCAAAACTGTAAATACAGCTTAAAATGGCCCCTGACAGAATGCACCCCAAATAACCGAAGGGTGATCTGCTAAAAAAATTAAAAATGTTGCATGTTGTGGGGGCTTTTACTTCAGGAGATTTGGCTCTTGTCAAGCAAACAGGCAGCACAGAAAGAGTGCACAAAGCAGCACCTACAAAAAAAGGCTCTGTTGTTACCAGGTTTGTAAAGTCGAGAAAAAATTGTCCGGTAGCCTGGGAAATATAGAGCGCCATCATATAGACCGAAAGCACACGCCCCCTTGTAAATTCTGAACTTACTCCAAGAAGCCAGCTTTCAATGACCACCCATAGTCCAGCAAACGAAACTCCCGCCAGAAAACGCATCAAAATCCAAAAAAAGACTGCTTCATAAATCCCCTGGAAGATAAGCGATGTAGCGCAAAGGCTGGCAAACACAGCAAAGGAGCGTATATGCCCCACTCGTCTGATAAGAGGCTCAATCAAAAGAGAGCAAAGGAGCACGCCCGCATAATAAGCCGCATGAACATACCCGACGACTTGTTCCCCATAGCCATCGCTAAGAATCCTCATACTCATAAAGCTCGACATATAACCGTTACTTAGCATCAAAAGAATGAGGCTTAAGAGAGGGCAAAGCACATTTCGTAGAGTTTGTCTCATAATCTTCACGATACCTTTTTCCAAAAATAATAGAAAGTGTATGCTGACGAGCAATGGAAAAGAAGGAAAAACAGTTCCAAAATTCTCTTGAAGAATTCTTTAGGCGCAACCAAACGGCAGATCCCTGCGCTCTTGTGATTTTCGGGGCAACAGGCGATCTGACAGGGCGTAAACTTGTGCCCGCTCTTTACAATCTCGCCAGGGAAAATTCCCTGCCTCCTGAGTTTGTCTGCGTAGGGTTTGCAAGACGAGAAAAAACAGATGAGAACTTTCGCGAGGAAATGCGCCAAGCCGTCAAAGAGCACTCGCGCGTCAAACCCATTGACATGAAAGTATGGGACCAGTTCGGACAACAAATTTACTACCATGTCAGCGACTTTGATAACGATGAAGGGTATCAAGCGCTCAAGAAACGACTCGATTTTTTTGATCTTACGAAGGGAACAAGTGGCAATAGAGTCTATTACCTAGCTACGCAGCCTAAATACTTTTCTACCGTCATCGAAAAACTGGGACAACACGGCCTTCTTTACAACGAAAAGAAAAGCGATGGACCCTGGTCCCGTGTCATCATTGAAAAGCCGTTTGGAGAAAACCTTGTTACTGCCAAAGAGCTCCAACAAGATATTACGCGGTTTCTTGATGAAAAACAAATTTATCGCATTGACCACTACCTCGGCAAAGAGACTGTGCAAAACCTTCTTGTTCTTAGGTTTGCAAACCCTGTCTACGAGGCGATTTGGAACAACCGCTATATTGAACAAGTTCAGATCACAGTAGCAGAAGCACAAGGAATCGGCACAAGAGGTCACTTCTTTGAAGAAGCAGGAATTCTTCGCGACATCATCCAAAACCACCTTATACAGCTGCTGACGCTAGTGGCTATGGATGCACCAAGCGCTCTTCGCGCAGAGGATATTCGTAACGAAAAGGTAAAAGTGCTTCACTCAATCCGTCCTTTTCCAGAAGAGGGTCTAGAACGCTTTGCTGTTCGTGGACAGTATGGCCCTGGGATTGTGGATGGCAAAAAAGTGCTAGGCTACAGGCAGGAAAAAGATGTAGCTCCGAGCTCCATCGTCGAAACCTATGCAGCGTTTCGTCTTTATATCGACAGCTGGAGATGGGCAGGAGTTCCCTTCTATGTCAGGGCTGGAAAAAGACTTCCCAAAAGGGTGTCCGAGATTGCGATCACCTTCAAAAATCCACCACTTAACCTCTTTACCCACCATGGTCACTCCCCAAACTCTAACACCATCGTGATCCGTATCCAGCCAGACGAGGGCATTTCCTTGAAGATGAACTGCAAAGTTCCTGGCCTTGCCAGCACCATCCATCCTGTCAACATGAACTTTCGTTATGGAACAACGTTTGGTGATGCTCCACCAGAGGCCTATGAAAGACTGATCTGCGACTGCATCACGGGGGATGGAACTCTTTTTGCAAGAGAAGATGAAGTGCTGGCTTCTTGGACACTTTTTGATCCTATTCTCGAAAGCTGGAAGCAGCAGCCGGAAGGGGGCTTTCCGAACTATGCCTCTGGCCTTTGGGGGCCTAAGGAAGCAGACAATCTCCTAGCCCAAAATGGACACAAATGGAGGCTTCCTTAATGGAAATCAGGGAAAACATCACTCCCTCCGAAATTGGACCTGAGCTAAACGCCCTTTGGGAAACGCTCCACATCCAAAACAAAGTGAAAGCCTGTCTTTTTAACCTCATTCTCTTTACTGATGAGGAAAGGCGTCTTCCTTACTTTGAAAAAGTACTCGACAATGTGATTGAAACCTTCCCGTGCCGCATCTTTTTCATCGAACAGTGTGAAGAAGAAGAATTGCAAGTCTCTATCTCAGCACAAACAGTAGGTAAAGGAGAAATGACTCTTGCCTGCGATAAGATTAGCATAAGAGCGAGCAAAGAAGAGCTTGCGCACGTGCCGTTTCTGATTCTGCCTCATCTTGTTTCTGATCTTCCGATCTTTCTGATCTGGGGGCAAGACCCCACAAAAGAAAACGCCCTTCTCTTCTCGCTGCAAAAACTTGCTTGTCGTGTCATTGTCGACTCTGAGTCCTCCAAAAACCTAAAAAGCTTTAGCAAACACATGCTCAAGCTCTTAAAAGATATGCCCTGCGACTTTATCGATATGAATTGGATACGGATTGGAGGATGGAGAACTGTTTTTGCACAGGTATTCTCCAATAAGGAGAACATCAAAATATTAGAAGAGTGTCAATCGGTACGCATCGTGTATAATGGCGCCTCTTCTCAGCTTTTCCATCATTCCGAGATGATGGCAACCTACTTTCTTGGCTGGCTGGCTGCGGAGTTCGGTTGGACAAAAAAAGCAGAGGCGCAGAAAAAAATCTACCAGTTGGGTGAAAGAGAAATCCAGGTCGAAATTGTGGCGGAAAAAACAGAGCACCTTCCTCCAGGAGCTCTTTTAGAGTGTACGATCACAGCAGAGGAAGGCGTTTCTGTTCATTTTTTCCGAAAAGGGAAGGAGGCAAAAGTCTATGTCTCTTCTGCCAATTTGCAAAAATGCCAAGTCCCGCACGCCTACTATCTTCCGACTCTAAAACGGGGCCTTTCCTTCATTAAGGAGATCTTCTACGCTGAACCTACCGATACTTACAAAGAGGTTTTAAAAGCCATCGAAGGATACGGGGCATGACACTCCTTGTCCCGGGCAATGAAAGCGAGACTGTTGCCTTTGCGACGGATCATCTCATTCAAACGGCCAAGGCCACCCTCCAAAAGCAACCCTTTTTTTCCCTTGCTCTTTCGGGCGGTTCCACACCAAAAAAGATTTACTCAGCTCTTGCCGAGAGGAAAAACGACCTGGATTACACTAGAGTGCTTCTCTTCTGGGGTGATGAGAGAGGCGTGCCTCCGAGAGACCCTGAAAGCAACTACCACATGGCGATGACTGCAGGCCTTTCTTCACTTCCCTTTTTGCCGGAACATGTCTTTCGAATGAAAGTCGAAGAACAGCCGGAAGATAACGCGCAGCTCTACGAGAAAACGCTACTTGCAAAAACAAACGGAAGGCTCGATTTTATTATGTTAGGCCTTGGAGATGATGGTCACACGGCCTCTCTTTTTCCCCATAGTCCCCTCCTCGAGGAAAAGAAAAAACTCGTGGCGGCAGCCTATATTTCAGAAAAAAAGCAGTGGCGCATGACGCTCACTTTTCCCTGCATCAATAAAGCCACACTCGCTGTCTTCTATGTTCTGGGGCAAGGCAAGGCAGCCATCTTAGAAAAAGTACTCAAGGGCAAGCCTCACGCCTACCCTGCTCAATGTGTCAGAAACCCAAATACCCTTTGGGTTTCTGACAGCAGCGCAGCCACACTTCTCTAATTTGTGCTATCAGAAATTCTGATGATAGTAATCGAGCCCACACTATCCATCGGACTCGGACCAAAATAAAACCCATGGGTATCGACGTTTTTAACGCTTAGTGTTTGACCGGTGGGTGCAGTATTTGGCACAACGAAAATTTGTTGCAAAACAAAATTTCCGCTAAAAGCTTCTATGCTAGAATTAGAGGTTTGGAACTGAAATGCCCGCGAGATCGTATTGATGGGTACACTGTCAAACACAAACTGAATGTTTTGATTTTGCGGCGCTACTCCTTGGCTAATACCACCAAGATTTGCGTAATATATGGGAATCTCAACATGAACAAAATAATGGCCAGGTAAAAGATTAAAAACGTTATTCGATGTTTGTGTTATTGTTGCACCAAAGACAGTGCCTAAGTTCGGAAAAGAAACAAGGGCGTTTGGAGAAACTGTGACATTGGGATTCGTTTGCGCAAAAAGATGATCCAATTGGGCCTGAAGTGATGCGCCTGTTGCGCCTGTAGCCCCTGTTGCGCCAGTAGCTCCTGTTGCGCCTGTTGCGCCTGTTGCGCCTGGCGGCCCCTGGCCTGGGGCCTTGCAAGAAGACATCAGCACTGGCAAACTAAGTCCTTCCTCGGATGTATCCCAAAAAAACTCGGTTGCATTTGCAGAGGCCCATGTAGCTACTGTCAAAAATAACACTCGAATCCAAACCGCTCTATTCATATGTCTCCCCTACCAGTTCCAGTCCCAGCAGCAGCTGTGACTTGTGTAAAACGCACCATCTCGTCTAAACGGCTGCGTATAAATCGGGCAAGGGTCATAACAGGCTACCCTCGCCCCAACAAAATACTCACATAAGACCTCAAAGGGCAAGAAAAGAGACACCTTTCCCTGCACGTTCGTCTGATACACTTGATCGTATGTTACACGAAAATCTACACGAAAAAATTGCATAAAGTCAAGCTCAAGACGTCCCATAGCCCCAGGAACATGTTCAGAAGCTGCACTTCTCTTGTAAAAATAGCCCCCTGCACCAGCATAAATACGACAATATCGAATGTAGCCCAAAGCAAAGCCTACTTCTCCATCACACCCGAGATTCGCTCTTTCATACTCTCTACGCTCGGCCCGGTAACCCGCAGAGTACTCATCAAAAACACAAAGTTCAAGAAGGCGCGAGCTATACTTTTCCGGAAAATACCCGTTTAGCCTAAAGTCAAAGCAGGGACCGAGTGACTCAAAACCAAGGCCTACCCATTGGAAGGTGCCATAAGGGGTTTGCCTTACATCATAAAAACCATTAACCCCAAGGAGACGGCAAGGAAAAAAACGATCAGCAATACGGATGCCCCCACCGACACTGCCTGCCATTTTTTTTTCTTGGAGCAAATAACCGTGGGCATCAAAGATGACCTGAACCCCAGAATAAAACCTAGGAAGTAGCACAGCTACACCGGCTTCTCCATACCTTCCTTGGAGGCCTAAGGTATTGCCTCCCGAAAAAGCACTTTCTAGGCGGATCGTCAAGATGTCTTCGGCATTAGCATAAAGGGAAAAGGTCTGCAAAAGCAACAGGAGTGCGAAGAAAGAGTCAACTATAAAACCTTTTGCTTTATCGAATCTCATCAAAGAAAACAAAGCCTCCCAAATGTGGACACAGTTAATCGGAACTTATCAGATTAAAGATTTAATTCAATGTTTTTTTCTAAGTGACTCGAATCTAAGAAGTGGATATCATAAGCGTCATGATCGTTCTTGGAATCGAAAGCACATGCGATGAGACAGCTGCAGCTGTTGTCAAGGATGGGAAAGAAATTCTCTCAAGCGTCATCCGCTCACAGATCGAGCTCCATGAAAAGTATGGAGGGGTATTCCCTGAGATTGCTTCCAGGCAACATATCGAAGACCTGCTGCCTGTCATTGATGAAGCTCTTCAAAGAGCTAATGTCACTTTAGAAGATATCGATCTTATCGCGGCAGCACAGGGGCCTGGGCTCATTGGAGCGCTCCTCATGGGATTCAACGCAGGAAAAACCTTAGCCCTTGTAAAGAAAAAACCATTTATCGGCGTCAATCATGTGGAGGCACATCTGTTTGCAACGTATATGACACAACAAGATGCCATTACCTTCCCCTGCCTAGGCCTTGTTCTTTCAGGGGGGCATTCCGCCCTTCTTAAAATGGAAAGCATCACGAAGTTTAGCTTGATTGGACAGACCGTGGATGACGCACTTGGAGAGGCGTTTGATAAATGTGCCAAAATTTTAGGGCTGCCCTATCCGGGCGGCCCTGAAGTAGAAAGGCTAGCGAAAAGAGGCAAAGAGAACTTTGCCTTTAAAGCAGGACAGGTAAAAGAAAGACCCTTTGCCTTTTCCTTTAGCGGCCTTAAGACGGCAGTATTATACGCAGCAAGAGATTACCCTGAGCAAAAAGAGGATATCGCTGCTTCTTTTCAAAAGGCGGCTTTCGAAGATGTGAAGAAGAAGGCCCTACTTGCAATGCAAACGTATGGGTTAAAGTGCGTACTCATAGGCGGAGGTGTCGCGATGAACAAAAATCTACGAGTTGTTTTAGAGGAAAAACTGCCTTGCTTTTGGCCAAGCCGTGAGATGACAACGGACAATGCGGCCATGATTGCAGGTCTAGGGAACAAACTTTTCGTAGAAAGGGGGCACGGAGATCCCATGAGAAGTGAGCCCTACACCCAATGGAAGATTTAGCCTTTGTTTGCTATCATTTATTTTAACGTTTTCAAGAAATTCTTCCTTGTGTATTTTACAGTTTTTAGGTATGATGGCTGCCAAACAGAGAGGGTTTTCCTATGGCAACAAAAAGAGAAAGAATAAAACTAAAAAGCTCCAAGAGCCACTACCAGTATCACACTATAAAAAATAAATCCAACACACCTGATCGAATCACTTTGATTAAGTACGACCCGGTTGTTCGTCAGCATGTGGAGTTCAAGGAAGCGAAGTAATGTTTGAGTTGTCCGTCGCCCTGAAGTACCTTATACCCAGGAGGCGGCAGCTTTCAGTATCGATCATCAGTCTAATCTCTACTTTTGTCATTGCTCTTGTAGTCTGGCTCATTGTAGTCTTCTTCTCCGTAACAAGCGGCCTGGAAAAAAATTGGACAGAAAAACTTACTTCCCTAACAGCACCTGTACGTGTTCTCCCTAAAGACACCTACTACCAGTCCTACTACTACCAAGTCGATGGGATCAGTGCTGCTTCGGGCTACAATTACAAGTCATTTTTTGAAAAACTAAGAAGCGATAGCAGCAATCCCTACGATCCAGGAACCGATCAGGAGATCCCCTCTCACTGGATTCCGCCAGCAACGACAGAAAATGGGGAAGTGGTCGATCTAGTCAAAACCGTTTTTCAAGATGTAGACTCGCTAAAGGGCATTCCAGGCCTACGAGCTTCCCCATATGAAGTCGGCATGGCAAGCTTAAAGCTAAATCTAGTGCGCCAGCCTAAGAAAAATGGGGATGAGGCAGGTGGATCCCTCACGCAGGCAGCTTACTTTGGTTCCTTTGAGGGGAAAAACCCCTCTCTTGAAAAAACAACCGTCCCCCTCATGCCCGACGATGTGCAAAACCTCTTAGACCAGGGCTTTTTAGAAAGCACGCCCTACATCACCATCCACGAGCTTAGGACGCCAGCCCAAGGTTGGGTCCTCCCGCCGGGGCTTCTTCCTAAGGAAACAGAGCTAAGAGGGGTGGCTCTCTATAATGGCCTAGGCGCAAAAACGCCAACACGAATCATTCTTCCTTTCTCCGAAAAAGAGATTCCTGAAATTGTCAAAGCAACAGAAAAGCAGGGATGGAAGGTAAAAGAAGGCTCTTTGAAAAATCTGGAAAATAACACCTCCTTTGAAGGAGAGATCACCTCAGCACCCTTGATCCTAGGCGCGCACTATCCCCTCAAAGTAGAGTCAAAGGGGCAGCTCTATCACGTGAGCTTTTACGTGCAAGGCAAAAAGTTAGAGGGTGATGTCCCGCTTCGTTCTCTGAAAGTGCATAAGGTCTCCTTACAAACTGAATTTATGGAAGAGCCGAAGATAACGCCTGCTTGGCTTTATAAAGTAAAGGATGAGTACCGCTTGCCTGAACACCCAAAAGCAGGCCCAGGTATCCTTCTTCCCAAAAGCTTCCAAAGAGCAGGTGTTCTTGTGGGGGACAAAGGCTACTTTACGTATCCAAGTCCTACCCCAAGCAGCGTCCAAGAGCTTCGCTCTCCCCTGTATGTAGCTGGTTTCTATGATCCGGGGATCATCCCTATTGGGGGAAAATTTGTCCTCGTTAACCCCGATGTTGTCATGCTTTTAAAGGGGTCTGGACAAGAAGGAGCAAGAGAGAGTCACGGGATCAATGTGCGCTTCAACAACATTGGGGATGCCAAACAAGTAAAAAATAAACTTGAAGCGCTCTTTAAAGAGCAGGGCCTCGATGCTTACTGGGATGTGGAGACGTATGAAGAGTATGAGTTTACAAAAGACATCATCCATCAGCTGCATAGCGAAAAAAACCTTTTCAAAATCATCGCCGCCATCATCATCATCGTTGCATGCTCCAATATCGTTTCGATGCTCATCATCCTTGTGAAAGATAAGCGAAAAGAGATCGGGATTTTACGATCCTTGGGAGCTTCTTCTAAAAGCATCGCGATCATCTTTGGACTTTGTGGTATCGTAATGGGAACAGTCGGAAGCGCACTTGGGATCTTGGCAGGATGGCTTACACTGAGCCACATCGATTTACTCTTTAACATGCTCACAACTCTCCAGGGCTATGATGCCTTTAATGAGATTTTCTATGGCGATGTGATGCCAAATGAGGTCAGCATGGAAGCCCTTATCTTCGTCCTTTGCACAACCCTTGCCACGTCCCTCATCGCAGGCATTGTGCCTGCAGTGAAAGCCTGCCGTATCAATGTCTCTAAAACCTTAAGGGCGGATTAATGACAACTTTCGCACTCCACACAGAAGCATTAGGCATGACATTTGAAGGGCCCGAACCTGTAGAGATTTTAAAGGATGTATCGTTTTCTGTCCCTTTTGGGCAAACCGTTGCCATCACAGGAAGATCTGGAGAAGGGAAAACGACACTCTTGCATCTGCTTGGAGGTATTGAAAGCCCCACAAAAGGAAAGCTTTTTATCGATGGAATCCATGTATCCTCCTCAAATCAAGATGAGATCCGAAACCAAAAGATCGGCTACGTCTTCCAAGCATTTCATCTTCTCGAAGATTATACGGCGATTGAAAATGTTCTGATGCCAGCTAAAATTGCGCGCGCTGACACCGCACCTAGATCTACAGCTTACGAGCGTGCAGCTGCCCTTCTTGCTAAAGTGGGCCTTTCCGAGAGAGCGCATTTTCCAGCTAAGGTTCTTTCTGGCGGCGAAAAGCAAAGAGTGGCCCTTGCAAGAGCGCTTATGAATAATCCAAAGATTCTGCTTGCGGACGAACCGACAGGAAACCTAGACCATCACAACGCGGAAAAGCTAGAGGCGCTTCTCTTTCAATGTGCAAAAGAAGAGGGAAAGGCAGTGCTCATAGTGACACATGATGCGCGTCTTGCCTCCCTTTGTGATCGCCACTACACCCTCTCAAGCGGCACCATCTCCTAGGACCACAACTTGCTTAAGGCTTAGTTTTTCAGTTCACGGATGGAATTCATGATCGCATCCTCTGTAATTCCATAACCTTCTAACGTCTTAGCCTCTAGCTTCTTACGATTTGTAATCACGAGAGTTGGTGCAGAATCGATGTGAAAACTTTCTGCAATCCCCTTAAAATACTGCAGCCCCTTATCGATGTCGACAAAGTTCAGCGGTGCATACGTAACCCCAAGGCCTGCAGCGGCATTTTTTACCTGGATCTGCGTAGGTTCTGATGTTTGCTTTGCCATCTCTTTTAACATCGCACGAAGAGCCAGGTATTTGTCTGGGTTATTCAACATAAAAGAAAGATTGTAAGGAGTGTAGTTCATCGATTCAGGATGAATGGCAATGTCGATAAAGACAATCTTTGCTTCCTCCATCATCTTAGGATACATTTTCTGAAGCACATCTTTTTCAATCTTTTGGCAAGCAGGGCAAAGCCAATCAGTAATCACATACACCTCAACGGGACTATCTTTTTTTCCAAAGACAGGCTCATTGGCAAGGCTCAAGTTTTGAACATTACCTTCACCCGGGCCAGCTACAGCATCCATGGCCACAATGAGCCCTAAAAAGGCGCATATAAGCCCTATTGCGAATTTTTTTATGTTTTTGAACATACTCCCCCCAGAAAAAACTTGGACTGCATTTGAAATCAGCGCACACGCCACACAGGCAGCAATCGACAGACAAACGGGACACCATATTTTAATGACCGTTTTCTGAATATAGATAAAGGAAAGTTCCGAACCAAACGCTCCTGCAAGCAGCACGCCGCAAAGGCTTGCGTACTTAGGATTACGAAGTGACAGAATATTGAGAAAGCTAGCCAGAGTAAAGAAAAGAATGCCGAGAGACTCAAACCTAAATCCCCAAAAACGATAAAGATGAGCTGCAGTACACCGGCTTGTACAGACACCAAACCAAGAACCGATGGAAAGGAGCAGGCCAATGGCTAAAGCTAATGCCGTAACTCCAAAAGCTCGGTCCTTGAAATTCAAGCGATTAAGACATTTACTCCCCTCAACTTCCATGCAGAAACCCCTTTCACCCATTTCTTCGCATCTTTTCGGGGATTGATCTTTCTGTCAACAGGTTTCTTTGACCTCTAGGTCACAATAGACCTCGGGATGTATCTATCCGCAATCTGTTGAATTACAGGAAGATACTTTGGATTCTCGATAGCATGGCCACGCCAGGGCAGATTAAAACTTGTTCCCACAAAAGTGACTGTTGAGTCAAAACCAAGCCAAGCCTGAAGGCTCTTCCAGGGGTTTAAGAAAAATGCAATGAGGTCACTTCGATCTAAGACGTTTTGCACAAACCCAAAATCTTGTAAATCAATCAATTTACCCGAGCCAAAAGTGTGCACCTCAAGCTTTTGTCTCTCTGAGGGTGTAAGATATTTCTTTACCAGGTTGAGAATAATGCCCCCTTCACTGTGAGCAATGATCACAATCTTTCCATCGGCCTGATCCTTAAGCTCAGCAAGCCTCTCTCTGATATTTTCAAGAAGAACATGCACAGGAGGATAATCAAAGCCCAAGAGTCCTTTAAGTCCCTCATAGATGTCATAAATAAAGCCATGAGAGCTGTTGTAGGCAACATGGACATTAGATCCACCAAAAACCTGGGAGACCTTTCTGGCCGTTTCCATTGCCTCGGGACGAACACTCATAATCCCATTAATATAGATAATCCTGTAATCTGGAAAATACTCTCCTCCACCTAAGACTGTATTATGGCAGATGTCGGGAAAAGCTCCGATATCGATGAGCGCTTTTACCCTTTCTTCTACAGTTTGTGGCCCTCGCGTCGGCAAAGGAAATTCTCCCCAAACTAAGTTACCGTGAATGGCATCTACTGTCATGCAACACCTATTGGGTTATTTTCGCAACACTAGATTATCGCAAGAGAAGCCAAAAAAAGCAACAAATTCGCAAAAACAACATGGTAAAAAGTTGATTCCTATCAAGAACATCTGTTATTTATGGACTACGGACAGAACCTGGGGTAAAGCATGCGCAATTTTTTATTTTTCACAAGCGTAGCAGTTATTATAGGATCCCTTACCGCCTATTATCTCCTCACAAGCAACCCGCATAAGGAGCAAGTCTCCCCGGTTAGACTTCTACAGCTATCGCTACAGGCCAAAAGCTATGAAGGGGAGCGCAAAGCGCATAGAGCCTATCCAAGCGGCGACATCTCGTTTCGCGAGGAATTTGCCTTAGAGGGCAAAAAAGTAATCCCGATCTTTCTGTATGGAAGCCAAGTGAAGATGGGGACAGGGGTGCCTACAAGTCCAGCTGTTGCCTTTGGATTAAAAGAGCAGGGACCTGCGAGTGCCAAAGCCTCCCCAATCTATACGGATAACGTAGAAGGAACTGTTGCCAGTGTGCCGCTCGAAGATGCTGTCAAGCTTGCAAAATCGATGGAAGGCTACACTTTGGTTCCAGTGATTTGCCGATCACAAGAGGGCATCGGTAATCCTGCCAAAGACGATACCAACAGCTTTTATATCGCATTTGCGTTTTTAAAATAAGATTTTACAAGAAGAAAAGAGTTGAATTAAAACTCATCTACAAGTTTTAATATGCACTTGAATCTATACGGAGTGTCGAGTGCATGCAAAAAGAGTTCACCTCATTTCTTCGAGATAAAATCAGTGAAATCAAAGGGGAAGGCCTCTACAAAACTGAAAGGCAAATCCTCTCCCCGCAGTCTGCCGAAATTGTTGTCCAGGGCAGTAATAAAGTCTTGAATTTTTGCTCCAATAACTACCTCGGCCTTGCCAATCACCCTGAGATCATCAGTGCCGCCAAAGAAGGGCTTGATAAATATGGCTTTGGTCTCTCTTCCGTCCGTTTTATTTGCGGAACCCAAGATTTACATAAAATTCTTGAAAAACGGATTTCACTTTTCCTGGGGCTGGATGACACGATCCTCTACTCCTCTTGCTTTGATGCCAATGGAGGCCTTTTTGAAACCCTACTTGGACCAGAAGATGCAGTGATCAGCGACGAGCTCAATCATGCTAGTATTATTGATGGGATCAGACTCTGCAAAGCAAAAAGACTGCGCTACAAAAACAACGACATGCAAGATCTAGAAGAGAAGCTGAAAGAAGCAGGTGATTCCAGGTTCAAGCTGATTGCTACAGATGGGGTCTTCTCAATGGATGGGATCATAGCAAACTTGAAAGGGATTTGTGACCTTGCCGACAAATACAATGCTATCGTCATGGTGGATGACAGCCACGCCGTAGGATTTATGGGTGAAAAAGGCACAGGAACTCCCGAGCACTGCGGCGTCCAAGGAAGAGTCGATATCGTCACAGGTACTCTCGGGAAAGCTCTAGGTGGTGCTTCAGGCGGATATACAAGTGGAAAGAAAGAGATCATTGAATGGCTAAGACAGCGTTCCAGGCCGTATCTCTTTTCCAACACGTTGGCACCCACAATTGCAGGGGCCTCCTTAAAAGTCTTGGACCTCATTGAAAAAAGCTCTCATCTTCGCACAAAAGTCCACGAGAATAGCCGCTATTTTAGAAAAAAGATGGAAGCTCTTGGATTTAACCTTGTACCAGGCAACCATCCCATCATCCCCGTGATGCTAGGCGACGCCTCCCGAGCCAGTGAATTTGCAAGCCGCATGCTCCAAGAAGGGGTCTACGTCATTGGATTTAGCTACCCCGTTGTCCCGAAAGATAAAGCAAGAATCCGCACGCAAATCTCGGCGGCACACTCTAAGCAAGATATTGATAAAGCAGTGGCTGCCTTTGAAAAGGTGGGGCGTGAATTGGCGGTGACCGCATGAAGGCTTTAGTCAAAAATGAAAAAAAAGATGGTCTTTGCCTTTTAGATGTGCCCGAACCAACTCTAAAGGCACACGAGGTGCTTGTCAAAATTAAAAAAACCTCCATCTGCGGTACAGATCTTAGTATCTATAAATGGACAGCCTGGGCTGAAAAAACGATTCCAGTGCCAATGACTATCGGGCACGAATTCGTTGGCGAGATTGTGGAAGTAGGTCCTGGTGTAAAGCATTTTAAGGTAGGCCAAAGGGTAACTGGAGAAGGACATCTTACCTGCGGACACTGCGAGCAGTGCCGCAAGGGGCAGCGTCACCTTTGTCCGAACACTATAGGCTTTGGCGTCAATACGACAGGCTGCTTCGCAGAGTATTTTACCTTGCCAGAAGAAAACGTATTTCCCTTGCCAGAACATATCCCAGATGATTTGGCTGCGATTTTTGATCCGTATGGAAATGCGATGCATACGATTATGTCCTTTCCTGTCACAGGCTTAGACGTTCTGATTACAGGTGCTGGGCCCATCGGAATCATGGGTGCAGCGATTGCTAAGCTAGCAGGCGCTCATAAAATCTACATCACCGACATGAATGATTACCGCCTAGAACTTGCCAAAAAAATGGGTGCAACGCATACAATCAACGTATCTTGTGATGCTCTCCCAAAAGACCTTAGGTTTGATGTCGGCTTCGAAATGTCAGGCAGTCCAAAAGGCTTTAATGATCTTCTCGCCCACATGAAAATGGGTGGCAAAGTGGCGCTGCTTGGCATACTGCCGCCGGGCACTGTCATCGACTGGGACCTTGTGATTTTCCGCCTCCTCCACATCAAAGGGATTTATGGCCGGGAAATCTTCCACACGTGGCAGCAAATGGTCAAAATGATTGAAGGCGGACTCAATATCAACTCCGTGATCACGCACACCTATCCCTACAAAGATTACAAAGAAGCTTTTGCCATGGCCCTTTCAGGCAAATCAGGAAAGATTATTCTCGATTGGAGTGTGTAAGCCTTCTTGCATTCAGGAGAACCATAAGGGAGCTTGTGATCATCGCAAACGCAGAAAAAATAGGCGTCAAGTAACCTGCAACAGCCAAGAAAACACCTACGCCATTATAGAAGAAAGCCCAAAACAAGTTTTGCCTAAGGATCTTTCTCCCCTTCTCACAGAGCGTTCTTATCTCAAGCAAATTCAAGTTTTGAAGAAGAACATCTGAAGCTTGGATGGACAGATCTGTCGCATTCGGAACACTAAAGCTGACATGGCATGCCGATAGAGCAGGCGCATCATTGATCCCATCCCCCATCATGGCAACCACCTCTCCCCTTTTCTTCAACTCCTCGATTACCTGTTGCTTTTGCAATGGCGTATGCTCGGCATAAAAATTTGAAAAACCACACTTCTTTGCTACCTCCTCTACCACCTTCTTTCCATCACCTGAAAGAAGAACCGTTTTACAACCAAGCGACTGTATAAGCTCTGGCATCTTTTCTCTGATCTTATCACCTAATGCAAGCTGTGCGAGCAGTTTTCCATTTCTTGCAAAATACACAGTTGTCATCGTATCGTCTTCTGATGGCACATGAATACCAAGCTCCCGAAAAAAGAGTCCGGATCCTAAAACAGCCCCCTCTCCACGCATCCCCTTGCCTGCAATCTCTTCCACCTGAGCCATTTCCTTTGCTGGCTCTCCAATTGCCTCTGCTATCGAAAGGCATATAGGATGGATGGATCTTTTAGCAAGCCCCTTTAGTATCGCTAAGTCCTCTAGGCTCAGTGCTCCAAGACCATCGAGCAGTGAAAACTTCCCTTCTGTCACAACGCCTGTCTTATCAAAAACAAAAACTGTTTCCTTTCCCAGCACGGAAAGAGCGCCCCTATTTTGCACAAAAACACCGATTGCAGCCAGTCCACTGAGCAGATACGATTCTGCCATCGGTGCAGCAATCCCAATCGCGCAAGGGCACGAAATCAACAGAATAGATGCAGCTCTTGCCCACCCTGCCCAAAAACCAACAACGGCAGCAAGAAGAATCACAGCAGGAATAAGAGCAACAGATAGCCGATCGATAAGGGCTACCTCCTCTTTTTTCTTTTGCAGATTGTTTCCGACCATCTCAGCGATAAGATGTAAAAGAGATCCCTCCTTTTTCCCGGAGGCTTCCATTACAAAAGACCCCTTTTTGAGTAAGCTCCCTCCTAAAACAGCATCCCCTCTTCGCTTCAAAACTGGAACAGACTCTCCGCTGATAATCGACTCATCTACTGCCCCTTCTCCTTCTATTAAAATCCCATCCAGAGGCACCTTTTCTCCCATCAGAACAATAATTTCATCCCCCTTTTTAACTTCTTTAAGAAGAACAATCGTGCCATCTTTTTTTCTCGCTTTTCTAGGGAGTCCTCGGTAAAGGCGAAGTAGCGTGCGCTTTGCAGAAAACTTAGCTCGCATCTCAAGCACCTTGCCCAAAAGAACAAAGGTAATCACAACAGACGCCGAGTCAAAATAAACGTGATTTGACCCCTGAGCCATGTTGTAAACAGATAAAAGAAATGCAGAAGACACGCCTAAAACAATGAGCGCTTCCATTCCGACGATTCCCACCCAAAAACAGCTCCAGAATCTCCTATAAATCGGGAATGCTGCGTAGAAAAAAACAGGCAAGGAAGAAATCAGGGCAAAAAAGGTAAACATTTGCCCTTGTTCTGAAGGATAAAAGTAGCTGGCATACACAGCGTAAGAAAACATCATAGTATTTAAGCTAAAAAGGGCCGCAATAAAAAATCTAAAATTGAGCGGTTTATTCTCTTTTTTACGCTCTTCTTCAAGGGCTATAACATGATATCCGAGCTGCTGAATTCGCTTTGTGATCTCCTCTTCCCCAATCACGCAGGGATCATACTGCACAAAACCAATGTCGGTTGCAAAATCAACCTGGCAATCGATCACGCCTTTTTCTCGTTGGAGAATAAGAGAGATTACAGTCGCACACGCTGAGCAAAAAAGATCGCCTACTTCAAAAAACCATTTTTTTCTCTCCCCTCTTTCAACCTTATCCCTTAACTGCTCGAGGAGAAGCGGATTCGAGATGAGACCAGACTGGACTGCTTGCTGAAAGAGTGGGTGGTTTTTAAAGTCTGATAACTCGTTCTTCAAGGCTAAAATGGAATACACGGCCTGACAGCCGGCGCAGCAGAATCTCTCTGTTTCGTTCTGGTAGACGGTGGAGGTCAGCTCATTTTGGCACAATGTGCAGGTCATGGAAGCATGATGCTTGAAAAGAAAAAACTTCGCAAGCCAACTCTTCTCACCTGTTTTTTATGCTAATCTGCCTGGCTCTCAAAACAGAGTTGGATGAAACTAAGGAGCGATCTTTCAAAAAATAGCTGGCACGTGCTATAATTGCTTGGAAATGGTGAAGAAAAGGTCGAAAATGGTTCTTGAACTTGCGTATTATGGAGATAGCATACTCCGCCGGAAGGCGCAGCCTGTCGAGGAAATCACTGAGGAAATTAGGCAGCTGATCAACCAAATGATTGAGACTATGATAGCACATAATGGGGCTGGCCTTGCTGCACCGCAGGTACACGAAGGCCTGCGAATCTTTCTGACCCACGTGTCGAAAGAAGGAGAAAACGATAGCGTTGAGCCTGGCGACATCAAGATCTTCATCAATCCTATCCTTTCGAATCCAAGCAACGAACAAAACATCTCCGTTGAAGGATGCCTTTCCATTCCGGGCATCTGGGCGAACGTACCTAGACCTGAACGCATCACAGTCGAATGGACCGATCTTGATGGAAAAACGCATAAGGAAGAGTTTTCTAGCCTGCAAGCAAGGGCAATCATGCATGAAAATGACCACATAAACGGCGTGCTTTTTATCGACCGCGTTGTTAGAGAAGAGCGTCTTGACGTAGAACATCAACTACGAAGGATCAAAAAGCTGCGCGCTCCTAAGATCTAGTCATTGCGTACCTTTTGCACTTTAATCAAAAAAAACTTTAATACACAGACGTATACACAAGTAGCCTGAAAAGTTAACCCTTGAAGGATAAGGTGGTATGTCATGAGCATGAATGAAATAGCCTTTCGTCATTTTAAGGCTGAGTTGAACATTGCACCAATTTGACTACGGAATTACAAGCAAGAAACGACACCATCTTTCTCGAGAACATCCTAGCTATACGTCTTAGCCTGGTTAACAACCTTAAAAAACGCATGATAAAGATATTGAACTAAAACAGAAGGATTTATTGAAGATTTTTGAGGCAAGTCACACGCACAATGTGATTGACCAAAAAATCCCAAGGGAGCTGTCTGATTGCAAAATCGTTGTGAATGGTCAAACGTTTTATTGCCACAGAGAAATTCTTAACAGGTCACGTCTTTTTTACGAAATGAGTCAAGATGAACTCATCAAGAACCTCGAAGACGGGAAATTCACACTTACCATACAAAACAGTGATACTGTCACCCCTAAAAGAGCCGCAAAATACTTACCCTATCTATACACAGCCGAATTCACCACGAGCGATTCCCTGCTAGAAGAAATTGAAACATGTAACCATTTCCAATCAACGGCAGATATAAAGCGCATTGAAAATTCGATAGCATCAGATACATTAAGGCAATCTATGATTTCTGAGATACGCAGTGTATGGCTAAGTCGAGACAATACCACTCCTGTCGCGCGTAGTCAGCTTGCTGTGATCAGACAAGATGATCCCACGCTTTATACCCTTTTAATGCGACAAAGAGAAATCCAACACCTTGCACAGCAGAATTTTAAAAATAAATCATCCCAATCCCAAATATTCAAATTTACACTTGACTGTTTAGCCTATGAGGTGATGACTTTTCTTCGAGTGCTTAAAAATGGACAAAAACTCTATAGAGAGAAAGGCGTTCATAACAACTTCTATTTTGGTTATCAGAAGGGGGAAATCCTGCCTTTTATCCAATCTATGGAACAAGCCTGGAAAAGCAGGCCTGACAAACTTTTGCAACCTTGAAATTTTCTCGGATAACAGCAGGGCCACTGAGACACGTAGAATGGAGACTGAACGGCGTGCTAATGTATTTGCTTTTTTTGCAAGACAGGCTATTGAAAGAACGAAACCGCTTTCCCCCCCTTCGCCGCTACAACTTATCAGGGGAAATAAGGCTTTTCACGACTGCACAATTCGCCTTGGGGAAAAAGGTGAGGTTTTCAGCAGCAAAATCGCCTTAGCATCTGCCACAGATGGTCTAAAAAAAATGATTGCTGAAGGAACACCCTTGTTGTTGCCTGAAGGTGGAGGAAAAATTCTAGATTTCTTTGATACTAAAAACTTTAGACGTCTCGCTTCAACCGAAGCAAAAGACCTTTTGAATAAAGATTTTTTGAATCCTTTATTTTCAAACACCCCTAAAGATATCCAGAGAAGAAAAGATTATATATTGGCAATAGAAACTTGTATGGCAAAAACTATTAATGAAGATACAATATTGATTTACATTGAACAAGCAGAAACACATTCTCTGTCTGCCTCATGCAAAAGCATTAGGCAAGCTTCTTATCACAAGAGCTGCCCCCCCCCAAGCGACTACGTCACAAGCGTAAGTTTCTCTCATGTAAAACCTGAATTTCAAGTACTTCTTCTTGTGTTTCAAAATAAAAATTTGAAACAAATTTCGCTGACTCACGCCAATCTTAGCAACCGTGATCTAGCTTATCTTTTGTTAACGTATCCAAAAGTTACTTTCACAGGAAGTTTTATAGATTCAGTAAAAACAACTCCTTGAGGGCGGCAGCTGCTACTAGCTACGCAGAGAGATGATCTAAATAAGCCTCCGCCTCCACGCCCCCTAGCGACAAAATTTCAGAAGACATAGACGACCTTGAAGCGGTTTTATTTGCAAGAAGAGTCAAGGCTACGCGTACTGAAATTATTGATGTCTCTAAACTCCGCTTTAACAACCTCTCTCCGATTGGGATCAGCGCACTTGCGCAAGTGATTAACACAAAGAAAATTACACTCGGTAATGCTGCTTACATGAACCGGCAAGCATTGGCAAACGAACTAGGCCTTACAATCCACTATATAGATCGCACGGGAAAAATGGAAACGGTGAGACCAAGCTAAACTTCCATTTACTGTTCCAGCGTCTCGATACCGATCGTCTGCCCACGTCCCTTCGTTGTTCCCATAGCCTGCGTCCAGAGGGAGAGGAGAACGCAAGAAGTGAGGAAGATCACAGCAAGCCATGCAGTAAATTGCTTAAGCACTTCAGCAGTAGATGTTCCAAAAAGTGAGTCTGATGTGTCTCCCCCAAAAGAAGCTCCAAGGCCCGTGCTCTTACTCTCTTGCGACAAAATCACGCCACAAAGGAGAAGGCAAAGGAGAAGAAATAAGATAATGGCCAAAAAATAAATGACTGTCATGATATACCTGTTTGATTGTACTGAATGATTCGCAAAAAACTCTCAAGTGTTAAAGAAGCGCCGCCCACAAGCAAGCCATCAATCCCCTCTTTCTCTAAAAAAGGCCTTACATTTGAGGGTTTTACAGAACCTCCGTAAAGAATGGGGAGCAGAGACGCTGCCTCTTCACCTAAAATCTGAGAGAGAATTTTTCTGCAAAACCTGAGCCTCTCCTCAGCAATTTCAGGCGTTGCGGCATGTCCTGTTCCAATGGCCCATACGGGCTCATAGGCTACGATCAAGTTCGTAAGATCCTCTTTTTTAAGGCCGGCAAGCGCCCCCTCAAGCTGAGACTTTAGGACCTCTTCTGTCTTCCCAATCTCCTGCTCTTCCAGGGACTCGCCAATACAAAGCAGGGGCTGAAGACCGTCAAGGACCGCTCTTTTCACTTTTTTATTGATAAACTCATCGGTTTCATGGAAGTAGTGCCTGCGTTCCGAATGACCCAGCAAAACAAACGAAGCTCCCGCTTCCTTTACCATCTTTCCGGCTACTTCCCCGGTAAAAGCACCCTCGTTACAGTCGTTCATATTTTGCGCGCCGATGGAGATGGGTGAACCCTTGGCAGCAACTGCTGCTGCATAGATGGCTGTAAAGGGAACAGCCAGGTAGACCGTAGGGTCCCCTTCTGTCAAAGAGGACACTATTTTTTTTACAAATTCGCCCGTTTCCGAAATTGTCTTATACATTTTCCAGTTGCCCACGATGAGGGGCAGGCTGTTTGGCATGAAAGCACTCCCTTTTGTCGCCTCATGATAGCACAAAAAGGACAAAATGGAACAAAATATTTTGCATTGAGGCAACTTTTTGTTTATCATGTGCTCACATGGAACCAGAAAAAGAGAAAAAACCTCCCCTCACCGTATCGGAGCTCACATTCCACATCAAACAGCACTTAGAGGGAACCTTTTCTAAAATCTTCCTCAAAGGGGAGGTCAGCAACTTTACAAAGCAATCTTCAGGCCACCTCTATTTTTCGCTAAAAGATCCCTTTGCACAGATATCTTGCGTGATGTTTCAACGTGATGCAGCCTCCTTAAAAGCGCTTCCTAAAGTAGGCGACCAAATCACAATCGTAGGCAGTCTAACTGTTTACCCACCCAAAGGAAACTACCAAATCGTAGTCAGAGAACTTACCTTTTCTGGCATTGGCGAGCTGCTTGCTAGATTAGAAGAGCTAAAACGAGATCTGCTAGAGAGGGGCTGGTTTAAAAAAGAGCATAAGAAAGAACTTCCCCATTTACCCAAGACAATTGGCGTTGTCACAAGCCCAACGGGAGCTGCCATCCAAGATATTCTTCATATCCTTTCCCGAAGAAGTCCCCGCTTTCATCTGATACTGAACCCTGTCCGCGTGCAGGGAGAGGGATCGGCCCAAGAAATTGCAAAAGCCATTGAGCAATTCAATAAATACAACCTTGCCGATGTTCTCATTGTTGGAAGAGGAGGAGGCTCTATTGAAGATCTTTGGGCCTTCAATGAAGAGATTGTAGCCAAGGCCATTTTTGAAAGCAAAATTCCCATCATCTCTGCTGTGGGACACGAAACTGATCACACCATCGCAGATTACGTTGCCGACAAAAGAGCCCCCACACCCTCAGCAGCGGCAGAAATCGTGTGCAAAGATGAATCAGAACTCGTCGAAAAGATCCAACTTTTACAAAAGAGAATCGCACAAAGTATCCGAGTGCAAATTTCTCAAAAAAAAGAAGGGGTTCGCCTTCTTTGCAAACAGCCACCCCTCCATTCTGCACAAGCACTTCTTGGATTTTGGATGCAACGCCTCGATGACCTCAAAGAAGAGACAAAAGACAGTATGCTCCAAAAACTCTCCCATGCAAAGCTTGTGCTTGAGCACAAAAAACGGGTTCTCACAGCCTTCAGACCAGACAATCAAATCAAGCATTTGCGTCAAAAGATGTCATCGTTTGACCAAGCTGTGCAAAATTCTTTCCAAAATAAACTCTTAAGACTAAAAAGAAGCTTTGGCGATGTCGCCATCACTTTACGTACGCTTGACCCTAAAAATCTCTTACAGAAAGGATATTCGATCATCCTTTCCGAAAAAGAGAGGCTTGTAGTAAAGTCGGTGCATCAAATCAAAGCCCAGCAAAAAGTAACTCTTGTGCTCTCTGATGGAAAAGCAGAGGCAAAAATTGAGACGGTATGACAAAGCAGCACACATTTGAAACAGCGTTTTCCAGGCTCGAAAAAATCTTGGAAAGAATGAACTCGGATGGAGTTACCCTCGATGAATCGCTTGCCCTTTTTGAAGAAGCGAATGGGATCATCACCTTTTGCAACGAAAGACTTGCACAAGCTGAAAAAAAAGTAGAGATCCTCCTCAAAAATAGAAATGGAGAACTCACTTTAGGTGAAGATGGAAAACCAGAAAGAGCACCCTTTGACCCAGAAGGCAGATCATGAAAATCGCTCTTTTTGCAAACCTTCAGAAAAGCCAGGCAAAAAAAATTGCGATTGGCATCCAAGAATTTCTAAAGGCGCAAAAAATTGAGGTTTACACAGAAGATGAGATGGCAACTGCCATGGGTGCCCTCCCTCTTTCCCAAGTTCCCCTCGAAAAAATCAACCTGATCATTTCCTTAGGAGGAGATGGGACCATCTTAAGGATAATGCATAAGCATCCTGAGATGCAAGCACCTTTGTTAGGAATCAATTTAGGCGGACTTGGTTTCATGGCCGACATCAATGTGGGTGAGGTTTTCCCGGCCCTGGAAGCCGTAATTGATAAGAGGTTTGTTGTAGATGAGCGTCTTATGATGGAGGGAGAAACGCTTCACGCTGAAAAAAGAACGGCAGTCAATGAAATCGCCCTCCATCGCGGCAGAAATCCTTGTCTCATTGATCTTGCCATCCATGTCGATGGCAAATACCTAAACACCTTTTCAGCCGATGGGATCATCCTCTCAACCCCAAGCGGCTCAACCGCCTACTCCATGGCAGCTGGCGGACCAATCCTTACTCCTGAGCTTCAAGCATTTGTGCTCACTCCTATCTGTCCTCATACTGTCTCGAACCGCCCCATTGTGTTTATGCCCAAAGAAGAGGTTCAGGTACAGTATGTAAGTGATCACAAACCGATCGAAATCACCTTCGATGGTCTAGAACACTACACTATGAAGACGGGGGAAGTCTTAAGAATTAGACCTTCCAAACGAAAATTTCGCCTTGTGAATCTTGAACATCAAGATTACTTTTCTACGCTTAGACTTAAGCTTGGATGGACAGGCAAACTCCGAAGTCATTAACTAACCTCAAACATCTTGCTGATTCTCAGCTGATTGAATACCCCTTTCCCTGTTTTTTAAAAAATTTGTGGATCATTTATTATCGAATGCGTATCAAGAGAAATTAAAACGACTGTGAAGATATTTGCCCTATCCGACCAGTTGGAGTAAGCGCCCTAGAGTTTTAAGTGCGCCGCTTGAAAAAAACAGGTTCAAAAAAATAGGAGAGTCCTATGAAAGCCTTAAGCTTTGCTTCTTCTTTAGTTGCAATGGCAACTGTTGCCATTATGTTGACAGGATGTTCATCCTGCTGCGATCCATGTTGTGACCCATGTCCTCCAAAATGTTGCCCAAAACCAAGATGCTGCCCACCTCCAAGATGCTGCCCAAAACCATGTCCTCCTCCATGCGATCCTTGCTGCCCAGCTCCTTGCTGCCCAGCTCCTTGCTGCCCAGCTCCTTGCTGCCCAGCTCCTTGCTGCCCAGCTCCTTGTCCAGCTCCTTGCCCATGCCCAAGCCCATGCAACAATGGTCCTTGCGGTGATGGCTACCAAGGCGGAGGGTACTACCAAGGTGGTGGATACTACCAAGGTGGTGGATGCTCTTCCGGCCGTTGCGGTGGATAGACGATGTAGCCGAATTGGCTGAGAAATCAGCCCCTGGGGCTAGAGCCCAAAAGCTCTAGCCCCACAAATAAAGCAAAGTTTGTAGGAGAGAACCAGAAATTAACCAAAATCTCTCAGAAAAAAACAAGGAGACCTTAAATGAAAAAATATGTTGATCAACTGATTAGCTTAGCTGCTGTTGGGACAGTTGCTATCATGCTGACAGGCTGCAATTGCTTCTCTTGCATTTGCGACCCTGCATGCGAGCCCTGCTGCCCACCTAAACCTAAGTGCTGCCCACAACCAAAGTGCTGTCCACAGCCACATTGGTGCGGAGATCAGCCACTTGATTACTGCGATCAAAGCGATTACAGACTGTAATTGAATTTGAGAAACAGATTGAATGACGGGGGGGTTGATTTAAACTTCTCCGTCATTTTTTATAATACTGATGTGTTTCAAACTTCTCTACTTGATCTATGATTGATGCTTGATTTTAAATGTCTTCATCAAGAAGATGAGCTTGAAACCCATGTTAACAGGAAGGAGTCTCCATGAAGAGAGGTCTTGGAATACTTGCAACTGTGGCAATGCTCAGCATGATGGCATTAAGTGTAGTTGGTTGCTCCAGCTACAATACCGCCAGCCCATGCTGTGAGCCTGTTTGCCAAGTTTGTGAACAAAAGCCTTGCTGCCCGGCACCATGCGATCCATGTACACCATGTGATCCCTGCTGTGCGCCAGTAAAAAAGGCTTGTCGTACGACAAATAACACAAACAGCATCACTCGTGATGGTGTTACTGTGACTGCAAGGCAACCACAAATGTGCATGCTTGGCGACACGTTCGTCTTAGAACTTGAAGTTAAAGCTTGCATTGATGTTTGCGAAGTGAAAGTTGGAACAATGCTGCCCGAAGGTGTAACTCTTGTAAAGAGCGACCCAGAAGGCGTTGTTTCCCAAAGAACAAACGGTATCCACTGGATGTTCGACAGAATGCACAAAGGGGAATGCCGTGTGGCAAGAGCCACTCTGCGCGCTGACCGTGAAGGGGATATCTGCGCTTGCTTTTGCGTAGTGGCAACTCCCGTTCAGTTTTGCCAGATGGTGTGTGCAAGACCTGTTCTTTGCTGCGAGTGCTGCGGCCCTGAGGAAGTTTGTCCGGGCGATGCCATTAACTACTGCCTAACAGTGACGAATAAGGGTTCCTGCGCTGCAGAAGATGTGGTTGTAGTAAACCAAGTACCCGATGGCTTTGAACACTGCTCTAAGAAAAAGTGTTTAACTTTCAACTTAGGCTGTATTGAACCTTGCCAAACCAAGAAGATCAATATTTGCTACACAGGCTGCAAGCGTGGTAAGCAAAACAATATATTTAACGTAACTTCTTGCAACGCTGTTCCTTGCAATTCTGATTGCTGCACATGCATCTGCTGCTGCGGTGTTGAGCTTTACAAAACAGGACCAAAAGAGATCCGCATTGGTAAAGATGCTCATTATCTGATCACGGTTGTGAACACAGGTGATAAGTGCCTTACAAACGTTTGTGTCACAGACTGCGCTCCTAACTTCACATCGATTCTTGAAGCTAAAGGCGCAACAGTCAATGGAAACCAGGCTGTCTGGAAAATCAGAGAGTTGAAACCTGGTGAAAAGCAAACAATGAACTTGGCACTGACAACGTGCACACCTGGATACTACTGCAACAAGGCATGCGTATCTACATGCCAAGGCTGCTGTGCGAATGCTGAAGCTTGCACAAGATGGAGAGGAAGTCCTTCTATCAATGCTTGCATTAGTGAGACAGAAGAGCCTGTTTGCGTAGGTGAGCCACTTTGCTACAAACTCCGTCTTTGCAACCAAGGCACGGAATCTGATAGCAACGTACTCGTTGTCATCACGTTCCCTAAAGAGGTTGCTCCTGTAGCTACATGCGGCGATCTTCAGGGTGTTGTGCAAGGTCAGACGGTGACATTCGGCCCAATTGTTAACTTTAGTGCACGCCAGGGCATGGAGCTACGCGTTGATGCGAGAGCGAAAGAACCAGGCGACGCTAGAATTAAAGTAGAGGTGACATCAGATACTCTACGTACGCCGCTTGTTCAAACAGCGAGCACAATTGTGCACTAAAAACTGAGAAGCTTTTCTCTAAAGGCGGGCTGCCTGTAGGTAGCCTGCCTTTTTTTTTGAAACACGATATATACCCAAATGAATTGAAAAGCTGGGAATATACCAAGGAGGATCTCTCAATCTTTGCAAGCAGAAGCGGCGACGAAGCAGCTCTGGTTAAAAACCTTAGCGATGCAGGCGGGCAAAAATTGAGAGCATGTCCGACGCAGGAAGAAACCAGATTTTCAGTTCATTTGGGTATATACAAAAAAAATCGCTAACGTTCTTAAAATTAGCTACCTTTCATTTGGGTATACTTGTTTTACGCACTTCGATGTCTACTTTCCATGCCTTGTTCTGCACATTGTTGAACTTTCTTTAATTCATCCCAGCCATAACAACAAATTCCTTTTTCGTTCATCTCAGCTTCTGTGTCTCTGACGACGTGCTGAATGATTGCTTCTAGTTTCTGGAGCTCTTAGTAGCTCTCATACGCCGTATTATAGTAGGCTGTCCAGATTTGTTTTTGGTATTCTGGCAATTCGGCAAAAGAAGAAGATATTATACCCTTTTCGTAGCTACCCTCAGTAGCTAAAATCTTCCATCTTTCATTCCAAGCTTCTTCGACATTGAGTTTAAGTTTCGTTTGTTCTTGAATTTCTTCCAAAAGGTCTAAAGTTCGATAGCTAGGATGAAGCATTGTTGGAACGGCTGCATGAAACATGAGTTGTGTGATGGCATAACGATCTGCCAGCGGTGTAACATAACCGTGTGTTAGGCAAAAATCCCAATTAAAACTTATCACTGGTTTCACGTAGTCAAGGTCCGATAATTTCGTTTTTGTAAGATCAAAATCATGCACATGAGGAATATCCTTCTCATCTACTAAGATGTTTTCATATTTTAGGTCACAGTGAAAACATTTATGTTGATGCATGAATGCAACGGAATTGATTACCGTCTTCAACATTTCCATGCACCTTTTGGGGTCTCTCTTCGTGATGGCAACAAGGTCACCTCCCGCATAATACTTTTGAGCGGCATCTTTGTTGCCAAGTTTTTTGCTAGCTATAGACTGTTTTGTAACCGCCCTTACCGATGTACTGAGAGACAGGAATAACCATTTCCAACGTAAAGCGTTGTCCGTCTTCTGAAGGAATAAAATACATGTCAACAAGGGTCTTCACGCTGGATCCGCTCTCACCAGCAGCGCCTTTCGTTTCGCTAGAAATCCATATCTCTCCTTCAGACCAAGATGTGATTTGTTTTTGTTCTTTGACGCGTTTCTCAATACAATCATTGAGTTCTCTTGCAATTCTTATACACAATGCTTGTTTTTTTTCAGGAGTGTAAGTTCCATCGAAATAGTTTGCCTTCTCTAAAAACTCCATAACTCTGTTCGGAAGGATCGTTTTATTACGAATGCTATAGCCTCTGAAAGCATTTTGAATTTTAACGGCCGCCTTTTTTTGTCTTTTCCTCCAAATTAGTGTTTACCGCTTTTTTTATTTCCTCTATTCGTCCCTCATACAACTCAGGAAAGAGCTTTGCCATACACAGGAGCGCTTTTATATCAGCCTGATCTTGTTTTTTTTATAAGCTCTTGGATATCGATTTTTTGGCAGCGATCCTCAAGTGCCTGTTTAACATGAGTTTTCATGTTTTCTTGGATGGCGGAGTTTCCTCTACTCAGCCTGGCAAACAAGAGAGCAAACCCGCTCTTTTTGATTAAATGATCCCTTTCAATTTTGTAATAATGCGCATGTCCTTTCATAACGTCATGATAAGCGTCAAGTTGAGTCTTGAGCTCGGTCGAAGGAGATATGGGTGGTAACTCTCGGAAAAACATAGTCTGACCTCCCCTTCAGTTATTATATAAATTTTTGGATTGATCTTCATGCTATTCTTTTATCTACAAGGAAGCGCCCGTATTTCAATCGATTTCGACCGACTCGGTGCCTGGCACCGAACTGGTAATTAGGGGCGCAAGATCCTAGCTTGCATTTTTTGGGGAAATCGGCGATGTTGATTGCAAATGGATGAGATCAAACTCGTTGTAGGCATCGAAATCACAAAACCCCTCCGCTACCAGCTGGAAAAAAACCCCTCCTTCCAAGAGTATATGCTCGTTTCTAAAGCACAGGGAAATGGGCTTTCCTACATCATCTGGAAAAAAAAAGAGTATCTAGCCAAAGTCCTTCCAAAAGCACAATCCAGTGTCAATGAACTTCTCAAAGCCGCCCAAGAAGTAAAAGAAAAAGTGGAACCAAACCTAAGCGAACAGAAAACCCCTCTTAAACTTTATCTCTTTCCTCAACGCTATGTCTCATAAACTCCTCCTCTACTGCCTCCTTCTCCCCTGCCTGCTCATTGGTAACCAACCTGGAAGGATCCTCTACATGGCAAAACAAGGAAAAATCCAGGAAGCAATCGACATCTACAATGCCTATAAGATACAAAAGGGCTCTCATGATGCTCCTCTATTACAACAACTTTGCCAAATTATTCTCGATGAAGGGTATCACAGCCCAGATGACAAAATCCAATTCCTAGCCCTCTTTGGCGCAGGTCTTTCAGCCAACGAAAAGCTTCTCTATATCCCCATCGCAGGACTTGAAAATCCAAAAATGGAAATACAAGCGGCCGCTCTTCACTTCCTTGGGAAGCTGCAGACAAACGAAATGGACATGTATTTACGCAAGGCAATGAGCTCCAATTACTTAATGGTAAGGCTTGAAGCCGCTGCCTTTATGGCAGATACCCAAAATAAGGCTGCCATGGGACAAATTGAATCCCTAATGTGCAAAATGCCAAGAGAGCTGCATGTCATATTCCCAGAATTTTATGCCAAGCTCGGTGACCCCAGGGCAACTAAATTTTTAAAGAAGTTTCTGGCAGAAGGGTCTCTACCCCTCAGACTCCAGACCTTGCTTTGCATCACCAAAGAGAGACGAGATGATCTTCTCCCCCAAATCAGATCCCTTGCCTGCACAGTTCATCCGACAGAACAAGAGGCAATTGCCTTTGCCCTTGGCTCCTTCCATGACGTCCAATCAGAGCCAGAACTCTTCCGTTTTTTAGCAGCAAGCGTACCCTCTACTCGTCTTTCTACCTTAAAAGCCTTGCATGAGATGGGCAACGTTGAAGCAAGACAAAAAATCATTGCGATGGCAGAGGGTGGCGATATTTTTGCCATTTTTGCGCTCGGCGAGATTGAACAGACTGAATCTATTTTAAAAAAACTCTGCAAAAGCCCTGACTCGCAAGTGCGCCTCAATGCAACCCTTGCCCTTCTTCAGAGAAAAAATCCCGAATGTCTTGCGGGCCTATACGACATTCTTCTCGCAAACAAAGATGATGTGATCTTTGCCAAAGTGACCTCTCCTGCCAAAACATTAAGCGCTTGGAAAGTGATTTCTCCCTTTTCGTTTCCTGAAGACGTACGCCCACTAGCAGAAGCCTCCTCTCTTGCGCTCCAGCAGCAGATGCTCGTGTGCGCCCTCGAACTGTCCGACAAGATCTTCTATGATGTAGCAACCACCGTTTTCGACAAAGAGAAAAAAGCCCTCATCCCAGCTCTGATCCAACTCCTTGAAAATAAAAAGTCGGAAGAGTGCCTCCAGCTACTCTGGCGCAACATGGAAAAACCAGGCTCTCCCCTGATCCGAAATTATGCAAGCCTCTCACTTTACCGCCTAGGAGAGAAGGGACCCTTTGAAACCAAAATTAAAGAATGGATTTTACAAGAAAAACAACAAGATCTCTTGCGTCAAAGCGATCTGACGCCTTGCAAAATTCCCGAAAATCCTTCATCCTATCAACTTACATCGGAAGAAACAGCTCGTTTTTTTATCGATGCGGTTGAAACCTTTACCGAAAAACAAGACGCATGTGCAATAGACCTGCTTGTCGACCTGATTCGAAATGGCAATCCGAAAAATCGCTATATCTTCTCAGGACTTCTGATGCGTGCTGTCTTGTAAAACGATAAAATGTATTTACGGAAAAGTCTTATTCTTTACCTGCTTTGTCCGGCTGTTTTTGCAAGCAACGATTACAAACCGGAACTAGAGCAAATTGTCAATGAAGGGATTACGATCGATCTGAGAAAACCTGCCTACACAGACGGGGTTCTTTCTACAGACCAAGGCGGAGTCGTGCAGAGTGCTCATATCAGGGTTCAAGCGCAACACATCCGCTATATTCGCCTTTCTGAAGAAGGAGAGCCTTGTGCTGTTGTTTTCGCAGAAGGCGATCTGATTGTAGAATATCGAGACTACATCTTTGTAGGCGATGCCCTCCACTATGATTTTCATGAAAAGAAAGGAGTTCTCTTCAACGCTTGCTCAGCTCTTGACCCTTGGAGCTTTGGTGGGCAACGAATCGAGCTTCATGAGGACGAGGCGATCCACATTACAAATGGCTATCTCACAACCTCCCAGTGCACACCGCCCGAGTGGCAAATCTGCACAGATAGCGCCGTCCTCATCGACCAACATCTTCTGTCTGCAGAAAACGTAAAAGTGCAAATTCTAAAAATTCCAGTTTTCTGGACACCGATTCTCAATGTCGACCTCGACTATATTTTCGACAGCCCCATCCGCTATAACCTAAGATGGGGCGGCAAACAAGGGTTAAGACTCGGAATGCTCTACGAGGTTTTCTCCTGGAATTATTGGAAAACGTTTCTTCGGGTGGATTTCAGACCAACAAAAGGAGTTGGCGCTGGAATAGAAACTGAGTTTGAAACCCCCGATGCAAAAACGTCTTTTTACACAAAAAACTACTATGCCAATGCCGTCTACTCGTTTGTGACTAACGACTTTACCGATGAGTATCGATTCCAAGGTCTCTTTCATACAGGGTTTTGGGAAGATAAATACATCCTCGACTTTTCGTATGACAAACTAAGTGACAGGGATATGGCCACCTATTACGCAGATGCTGGCCTCGACCTGCGTACAGGTGAAAGAACGCAAGTAAACCTACATAGAAGAGGCGATTATTGGATGGCCAACCTTTATGCCAGATGGAGGATCAACAACTACCAAACAGTAAAACAACAGCAGCCAACCTTCTATCTCCAGTTCAAGCCCTACGCTCTTTGGAATGCAGGAGTTGTCACAGAAAACTCGTTCAAGATTGGCTACCTCGACTACAAATACTCAAGAGAGCTGGATGACCGAATCCCCGACTATAACTCGACCCGCCTTGAAATAAACCACAAACTTTTTTACCAGGTGGCACTAGGACCTCTTTCAATCACCCCCCAGTTTGGCGCTGTGGCCATACTTTATGGAAATAGCCCAACACGAAACCCCCAAACCCTCATCCTCTTGAAAGCAGAGTGTGAGGCGAACACCTTTGTCTACAAAAACTGTGTGTCATGGAAGCACATCCTCAAACCCTACCTCCGCTATGAAAGATACTTTAACCCTACCATCACTCCAAGCCAACATTATATTTTTGACATGAGCGATGGCCTTACCTCCCAAAACCTTTTGCGCTTTGGGTTGTTGAATACAGTGTACAATCTCTGGCTAACAGATTACCTTGCCCCCGCGCTGGAAGTGGACTTCTACACAAACGCCTTTTTCTCTACGCCCACCATCCCCACTCTCCTTCCGAAGGTCTATCTGGACCTGACAAGCCACACCCTTCCTACCCTGAAGCACTCCTTCCAAGCGGCATGGGATTTTGAAAACAACCAGCTCGATCACTTCAATTTCCAAATGGGCTGGACGTTTGGACCCGACTACGCCCTTGCGTGGGAATACCGCCACCGTAGCGCCTATTCGTGGCGCAAGGCAAATGTTGCAAACTTTTTGCTCGAGTCGTATCACACAAATGAAGAGCTCCGCCACTCCTCCCTTTCCGACAAACGAGATACCCTTCTTGTACACTTTTTCTACAGGTTTCTACCGAACTGGTCATGTGAGCTTGCCTCTCGGTTTGGTTGGCAGAGAAAATTTCAGCCTAACTACGTAGAGTATGAGTTTGATATTCTCACAACAGTGCGTTCAACCTGGAACCTCAGATGGTCGATACAGCACAGGGAAAATGATACAAGAAGCGCTTTTTACGTAAGCCTTGGCGTACGTCCTCCCGGCAACCCCACACAGGCGCCTGCCTTTATCGGCGAACGCTACGAATAACCCTCTACTTCTTCTGAGCAGAGCTCAGAAGCTTCTGCAGGTTTGCGCATTAACCCCTTTTCTTTCTTAATTTTGGAACAAAACGTTGGATGGAAAGATCTTCATCTGCATCCATCTGCCGAATAAGAGCCTGGACATCTTCCTCACTCCTCGTCCTTCCCTCGTATCTAGCTCGTCAATGAGAAGTTTTGCTCGCTTTCCTTACGAGACATTCAATCATGAGCTTATCTTCAGGAATTTCCCACACATTAGATAAAAGATTTGAGCAAATAAAAGATTTGAGCAAATAAAAAAAAGGGGGTGAAAAAAAAGCAAAGAGTGCTTTATCATTACCTTTTCCACGGAGGATTTCCACATGCGCATACTCGTCATCGGAACCGGCTACGTAGGACTTGTCACAGGCACCTGTATGGCAGAAATGGGCCACCATGTCACCTGTCTTGATATCGATGAGCAAAAAATTGAGAAGCTAAGACAAGGAATCATCCCCATCTACGAGCCTGGTCTCGAAGAGATGATCAAACGCAATGTCAAAGCAGAACGCCTTGAGTTTACAACAGAATATGAAAACAGCGTTAGCTCCAGCCTCTTTTGCTTTATTGCCGTAGGCACCCCCGCAGGAGAAGATGGCAGCGCCGATCTTACCCACGTGATGACTGTTGCCAAATCCCTTGCAAAGCACATGGATGACTACAAAATCATCGTCACAAAGTCGACTGTCCCCGTTGGTTCTGCAAAACTTGTAAGAAATGTGATTGCATCTACCTTGGAAGAGCTCGGCGTGGAGGTAGAATTCGACGTGGTCTCCAACCCTGAATTTCTGAAAGAGGGAAGTGCAATCGTTGATTTTATGAGACCTGACCGCATCATCCTCGGCGTAGACAACGTTCGGGTTCAAGCGCTGATGAAAGAGCTCTACGCTCCCTTTACTCATAGCCATGACCGTATTCTCGTAATGGACGTGGTATCAGCCGAACTATCCAAATATGCTGCCAATGCGATGCTAGCTACCCGAATCTCATTCATGAATGAGATGGCAGAGCTTTGCGAGCGCGTAGGCGCTGATGTGAATCAAGTAAGACGCGGCATTGGGTCTGATAAACGAATTGGCTACCAATTTCTCTATCCCGGGCCCGGCTTTGGCGGCTCTTGCCTTCCCAAAGATATCCGCGCGCTGCAAAATCAGGCAAAAAAATATGCATGCCCTCTCCATGTGCTGACGGCTGTCGAAGATGTTAACGACAAACAAAAAACAAAGATGGCACATAAAGTAGAAGAGTATTTTGCCGGCTATGATGGGGTCGAGGGAAAGACTTTTGCTATTCTTGGGCTCTCTTTCAAACCAGACACGGACGACATCAGAGAATCCCCAGCTCTTGTCCTCGTCAGAATGTTAGCCGAAAAAGGAGCAAAGCTTCATCTCTTTGATCCGGCGGCGATGGAAAATGCAAAAAAAGAGTTAAAAGGCATTCCTGCATTGCATTGGTGCTCTGATATCTATAGCGCCTGTGACGAGGCAGACGCTCTTGTTTTGATGACCGAGTGGAAAGAATTTCGCATGCTCAATTTCGAGGAGGTAGGCAGAAGAATGAAAAAGAGAACGATTTTTGACGCGCGAAACCAATATAGCTACACCACCATGAGACAGCATCGGTTTGACTACATCTGCCTCGGCGTCAAGCCTTCCTATGCTTGTGATGTAGAAAGGGTGAAAATATTTGATGAAACTCCAGCAGTTTCTTAAAGAACGGGGCAAGCAAGTTGAGGATAGGCTTGAGGAGCTTATCCCAAAAGAGAATTCGAAGCGGGGTCAACTTTTCGAATCTGCAAGGTATTCCCTTTTCTCCCCAGGCAAGAGACTGCGCCCTATTCTTACCCTCGCAGCGACCGAAACCTTTAAAAAGCCCCCTCATCTTGCCCTCGATGCAGCTTGCGCTCTCGAGATGATCCACACCTACTCTCTTATCCACGATGACCTTCCTTGCATGGATGATGATGACTTTAGACGAGGAAAACCCTCGCTACATAAGGTCTATACAGAAGGTCATGCCGTCCTCACAGGCGACTTTTTACTCACCTATGCTTTTGAGATCCTTGCCACTTTGCCGCATCTAGAGGCGGAAAAAAAATTGGAGTTGACCCGTCTTCTTGCCTACCACTCCGGCGGACACGGGATGATTGGAGGGCAGGTACTTGATATCGCTCATACAAGAGCGCCTCTTGACCTACAGACAATTGAAGACATCCACGCAAGAAAGACAGGAGCGCTCATTCTTGCTTCTCTTGAATTTGGGACCGTGATCGGAGAAGCTACGGAAAGTGAAAGAAAAGCGATACGACAATTTGGCCAAGCCGTTGGGCTTGGCTACCAAATCGTAGATGATCTGCTTGATAACGACCCTCTTTCTTATGCAAATGTCGTAGGACGAGATCAAGCTGAGAAAACCGCCCTGGAACTCTTAGATATCGCGCACACATCCCTTACACAGCTACCACAGGATACATCGCTTTTAAAAGATCTAGCAAACACCATGATCAGGAGAAAAATCTAATGTCAAATCTCTTTCTTCTCTCCATCATTCTTATTTGCGTCAATTTCATGATCAAGCTGCTCGTCAACCTCCTCAACATCTCCCATCTGCAAAAGGAGATGCCCCACGAATTTGTGGGGGTGTGGGATCAAAATAAATACAAGCTATCACAACGGTATACGAAAGAAAATGCCCTCTTGGATGCAACTAGCGCCTTTGTTTTTAATGCGGCGCTTCTTGCCGTTTTAGCCTACGGGGGTTTACCTGCTCTTGATGCCTATGTCCGTTCGTTTGGCTTTGGAGAGATCGGGACGGGAGTTTTCTTTTTTGTGCTAGTGGCTCTAGTATTGGATGTGCTGGCTCTACCTCTTTCAGCCTATAGAACGTTTGTGCTTGAGGAAAAATATGGCTTTAACCGCACCTCAGGCCCGACATTTATAAAAGACTTTCTGATCAGCACAGCTTTGATGCTTGTGATTTGGTCTCTTCTTGTTGCTACGTTGCTTGCCAACTTTCTCTTTTTTAAAGAAAAGGCCTGGCTTCTTTCCTGGGCCCTTTTTGCAGCGTATACGCTCCTCATTACCTACATTGCCCCCATCTGGATCTTCCCCCTGTTTAACCGCTTCACCCCCCTTCCATCCGGAAATCTACATGAGACCATACAACGCTATTTGAATAGTCAAAACTTCAAGCTAGAGCAAGTGTATAGTATCGATGGATCCAAGCGATCGAGCAAGGCTAACGCCTACTTTACTGGCTTTGGAAAGACAAAGCATGTAGCTCTTTTTGACACTTTGATCTCAGGTTTTAGCACACAAGAGATCGTAGCCATCCTTGCCCATGAGGTCGGACACTATAAAAAAAGACACATTGGTAAAGCGCTTTTCTTTTCCCTTCTTTTTTACGGACTGCTCTTTTTTCTCTTTAGTCAAACCCTGCAATACCCCCCCCTTTTTCAAGCCTTTGACGTCAGACCTTCAATTTATATGGGAGGAATGCTTTTTCTGATCTTCTTTGGAACTCTTTCATGGGTTTTTCAACTTTTTTTTCATGCGCTCTCACGAAAGCACGAGTTTGAGGCAGACCATTTTGCGGCGGTGACAGCAGGAGCTGCGCCTATGATTACAGCTCTTAAAAAGCTAAGTGCCGACCATCTGTCAAATCTAACGCCACACCCCCTCAAAGTGATCTTTTCCTACTCTCATCCTCCTATCCTTGACCGTCTGAGGCACCTATATACCGCTCTTGACTGAAGAATCGTCTTGATAAAAATTTTGCTTTGCATGCAAACTGCTAGGCATGATGTTCCTAAACGACAACGAACGAGATCAACTTAAAGCCCAGCACAAAAAAGAACGGGACAAAAGAATTTGTGACCGAATAAAAGCTGTTCTCCTTTACGACAAAGGCTGGGCAATTCCTGCCATTGCAGAGGCTCTACTTCTTTCTGAAGACGCTATTCATGAACACATTTTGGAATACAAGCAGTCTAAAAAACTCAAACCTGAAAATGGCGGATCTACCCCAAAATTGTCCCTGGATCAATCTCAAAAATTGATCGATCACCTTCGTGCTCACACTTACCTTTACGTCAAAAATATTACCGCCTATGTCAAATCGACAACAGGCATCGATTACACTATTCCAGGAATGCGTGACTGGCTGAAACGAAATGGTTTTTCCTATAAAAAGCCCGCAGTTGTCCCAGGCAAAGCAAATGCAGTGCAACAGGAGAAATGGATCGACGAATATACACAGCGGTGTACCACCTCCCCTACAGACAGCTAGTAGGTTTTATCACCTCTATTTTTT
>CAZBXE010000015.1:0-5419 GCA_964496125.1 uncultured bacterium
CCAGAATTGCGGTGGCCAGAATTGCCGTGGCCAGAATTGCCGTAGCCAGAATTGCGGTGGCCAGAATTGCAGTCGCCAGAATTGTAGTCGCCAGAATTGCGGTGGCCAGAATTGCCGTGGCCAGAATTGCAGTCGCCAGAATTGCGGTGGCCAGAATTGCCGTAGCCAGAATTGCCGTGGCCAGAATTGCTTGTTTCTGTCACGTTTGTTGTTGTCTTTTTTCTTGTCATTTTTTGTCTCCTTCTATGATCTTTTGCATATCTAAAAGCCGCCTAGTTAAACGCGAATCCCTGTGATCTCGAAAAAGATGTCCGCGTCGAAGTTCGGGAGGCTGAGGAACCATCTTTTTTGTTTGTCATCTGCATTTTTCCACGCGTTTGACCACGCCTCTTTGTAGGTGAACGTCTTAAGGTAGCCGCCTGTTGTTTCGTGTGACGGGTGAGCCTCTTTTTCCGCGTCGGTCATATCAGTGGATCTTATCCACTCCGTTAGGGTCGGGTTTAACGGGCGGTTCCCGAATTTTGCCAAAAATTCAGAGTAGGTATATTCGCATTCACGATTGAACAAGCGCATCTTCGGTTCATTAGTGTTAAAGAGGCCAGAATTGCGGTGGCCAGAATTGTAGTGGCCCGAATTGCCGTAGCCAGAATTGCGGTGGCCAGAATTGCCGTAGCCAGAATTGCGGTGGCCAGAATTGCCGTAGCCAGAATTGCAGTCGCCAGAATTGTAGTCGCCAGAATTGCAGTCGCCAGAGTTGTAGCGGCCAGAATTGCAGTCGCCAGAGTTGTAGCGGCCGGAGTTGTAGCGGCCGGAGTTGTAGTCGCCAGAATTGCCGTGGCCAGAATTGCCGTGGCCAGAATTGCAGTCGCCAGAGTTGTAGCGGCCGGAGTTGTAGCGGCCGGAGTTGTAGTCGCCAGAATTGCCGTGGCCAGAATTGCGGTGGCCAGAATTGCCGTTGCCGGAGTTGCGGTAGCCGGAGTTTGCAAGGTCTAATACCTCGTCTGATCGTTCGCTATTGCAATTTGGGCAATACATTTCTTTCTCCTTTACCCTTTCGCCTTTCTAATTGGCCGCCTTAAGGCATCATCAACCCCGAAGATGACCGCTGCCCGACTGGAGGATCGGCACAAGGGAAATTCAGCAAACCTGTGCCGGTTTAACGTCCGTCGTGCGACAGACGAGGGTTTCTATCCTCTCCATCTCCCCTCTCACCGAAATAACACAGGGGCTTTGCTCTCAAGCAATGTCAACGGTAGCCCGTGGGCGGCAACCTCTTGCCGTGCGAGTCTTTCTTGCTCAAGCCAATTCGTGGCATCTGTATGAAATGTTTTGTCGATTTCAAACCCATACGCCTTGCGATTGCAGCGGAACGCCGCGATCAGGGTGGCTCCACTTCCCGCAACCGGGTCGATCACGACATCACCCTCATCGGTAAATATTTCGATCAATTGTTGAAGCAATGCCACAGGCTTTTGCGTGGGGTGTATTTTCTGGGTCTCTGTCTCTCGCGGCCAATCAAAGCAATTGAAGATCATCTTTCCGTTGTTTCGGAATTTCGGCAATTTGTCACGGAACAAGACCACGGCATATTCACAATTACCCACGATCCGCATATTTGCTTTCAGAACCTGAGCGGAAAAGTTCTTGCGGAATACCAGATTGATGAACTTGTTTAGACCGTATTTTTTAGCGAGTTCAATGAGTGCAAATTGTTGCTGAAATTCGCAGAACACGATCATCGCCGGAGCCGCATTTCGTTCTTTTGGCTCTTTGCGAAGCATCGTGCTGCAAAAGTGCATAAATTCCGCAGGCCGGAAATCCTTGTCAGTATTAAAAAAATCCGTTCCGGCCAGCTCACTCTCACCATTGGCGTTATCGCCGTCTTTATACCACGCCGGATTTGACGCATACGCATAAGAGCCAAGGTTATAAGGTATATCCGCAATGATCAGTTGAGCCTTCGGTATCTGATATCGTTTATAATTCTGAAAATGATCTCGAAATAGCATTTTTTCTCCTTTCTAAACTTCCGCCTCTCTCACCGGAAGCTGCTGACGATTCGGGAACAGGTAGCCGGGCTCGACGCGCTTCGGCTGCTTGCCTTTCTTCGGCGTGATAAACTTCCGGTTGAACGGCTCGTCCTTGATCTCCCGCCTCTTGACCGCCGAACTGAACCGCCTCATATCGCCGGACTGACGTTCCTCGGCATCTAACGACCGTAAGGCGTCGAGCGTATCCTTCGGCCTCGCGGCCTTTCCGAGCTTCGTATGGATCTCTCTTACGCACAGTGGTTTCTTCGCCTTTGCGAGGATCGCCTTGATCCGCTCGATATAGGCGATGCCCTCGTCCGTCTCAAGGAACGGAACGAACTCTATCGAATGCCCTTCGGGTCGGCGAACCGCGTGTTCGGGTCGAGCGTCCTTAATTGTTTTGCCTTTGTGCGTCATCTGCCTTCTTTTTCCTCTTGTTCAACCTTTTCAATGGCCGCGAATATCTCGTAGGCACAGGGCCAATAGATCGCGTTGCCGAGTGCCTTTAGTCGAGCGGCTCGATTGTCTCTTGCTCCAGCGAAGTCCAATTCATCGGAAGTCCCATCATCCATTCGACAAAAGCGGGCTGCAGCTTCAGGCCAGTTAGTTGGCCGTCCGGTGTTTTTTCGATGTCGTAGTCGAGGCGATTCCGCACGGTCTCGTTCGTTCCCGAACCTTTGTGGTCTGACTCGCACAGTGTTGCTAACAATCCTTTCTGTATCGCATTTAACTGATCGTTGAGATTTAGCGGCATTCCGCGTTCCAATCTCTCCTTCATATTCTGATAGCTTCGGTTTCCGCGATCCATATTCGCGTCCGGCGTTCGGAGCATCGTATCCGCGCTGTCGCCCGACGAACCAGATGCGTTTCCTTTCGTGGTCTGCTTCGAGAGCAACAGCCGGAATAATAACCGGTTGGACGGCGTAGCCTTCACGTTCGAGATCTTCACAGATACGGTTGAGAAGCATAACTTCCTCTCGTGTGTATATCGCCTCGTAATCGTCAAGCGTCTCATCACGGGAATATTTTGTGCGTCCCACTTTAATGTCCCGTGTTTCGAGCGCCATCGTGGTGAGGCCATTAACGTTCTCAAGAACGAACCAAGTGGGCTGAACTTCTCTGATAATTCGTAGCATTTCGGGGAACAAATGGCGTTCGTCGTGAACTCCGAGACGCTTTCCTGCTTGGGAAAAGGGTTGACAGGGTTTACTACGGGAAGCCCCCCGTCAATACTTCCACTGAACAAAGACGGTTGACTTCCTCGAATCCCACCTCCTGAAACGGAATCGCCTGATTCTCTTGATGCCACTGATGATGACATTTTTGACATAACCACATTACCTCTAAAGGTTTATTGTAATCGCAATGATGAGCCTGAATACCTGATCTCCCATTCTTTTGTTGAGACGGTTCTCCACAGGTTTCACACAATGAAGGGCGTATCAAAATACCCTTTTTGATCGCGTTTTCGCATATATTCTGTGCTCGATCGTTTGCCTGTGTGCCGCGATAAAAATGATTATCTTCGCCGTATCGGAGATGTGAGCGAAACACACACCCTCGGCGTTTCAAGATCGCCCACATTGCTTGCCGGGATACTTGGTAAAAAGCCGCGACATCACCAATAGACAATCCTTGTTCATACATCTTGACCGCTTGGTCATAATCTTTACGATTTGCTGCCATATCTATCTCCTGACGTTGGTGAACGTCCAGCATATCATAGCAAGCGTTGACAACGTTGTCAATATTTAATGTATAAACATCATCATAGATCGGAATCCCTGGAAAATTCTTTGCCAGCACTTGCTGACAAAACTCGTCTCGTTCACAAAAGGCGACCGTCTGCCAGCCAAGTTTGTGGGCAGCGTAGCTGAATCCGCCAATGCCGCTGAATAGATCAAGAACGGTCTTTGGCTTTGCCGCGTGTGTCATTTGCCTTCGAGCTCCGTCTCCTCGATATGATCCGCGTCGAGCGGGTCGTCTGTTGTCGCGTCTTTTGTCGGGTCGATGCCTGTGAAAAGATGAACGCTTTGGCGAAGATTCTTTTCGAACTCGGTCGCTAATGCAGACTTCAAAGAGAACGGCAGCTTGTAATATGCAAGATTCTTCCACGCCAGCGAATGGGCGACAGTGATTAAAATAATGATGGTGTTTAAGAGGTCAGTCTCTGTCCAATCATGCGGCGTAACGTTTGAGAGCTGGCTCTTCGCCAACACCTTAAGCACTTCCTGCTGTTTGTTTAGTGGTATTTCTGGTGTCATATTTTCTCTCCTTGAGCATCAAATGCTCGTTCTTTTGGCAGAACTTTGCGAAATTCTTGATGAGTTTTATTTGCTCGTTCGTATAATCGTGTGAACGCCATTCCGCATCTGAACGTCCTAGCAATTTCTCATAACTGCCGCTAAAGCATCCGCAATGTATCTGACCGACCGCGTACGGATGCACAACCCATTTATCTGTCAATGACAAAGAGGCGAAGCCGGCCAGTATTTCAAGATTGTCGTCGAGCCTAACACAGCTGCTGATCTTCGTCTTGTCACCGATACTCGCGTGGTTGCCGATGCTTACGTCATCACCGATACTCGCGTAGCTACTAATCTTCGTGTAGTCACCGATACTCGCGTAGTTGCTGATGCTTACGTTATTGCTGATGCTTACGTTATTGCCGATACTCGCGTAGTTGCCGATACTCGCGTGGTTGCCGATGCTTACGTCATCACCGATACTCGCGTAGCTACTAATCTTCGTGTAGTCACCGATACTCGCGTTGTTGCCGATGCTTACGTTGAGGCCAAGTTTTACACGGTTACCGTTTGGTAGTTTACGCCAGCCCAACCTATCCGGTCGTATGTTGTAAAGTTCTTTTACTGTCATAATTCCCCCTCAATTCGTCCAAAGCACTATAAAAATATAGAAAAAGGCGATCAGGACGACGGTCAGGCCGAGACCGATCACTATATCGGTCAGCTTGTCGAAGTCGTCATTTATCCTTTCTCGTGCAGCGATAAGCCGGACGCACGGCGGACAAAGACCGTCCTTACCCTCAACCCTTACCGCCATACACTGACGGCACATAAAGACCTGCGGCTCGGTCGCCGCGTGAGTGAGTTTTAATGCGTTTCGTGGTGTCATTTCCCTACTCCTTTCTCTATAAATTGACCGTCTTTATCGAGGATATAAGGTACGTTCGGCAACAAGCCGTTCTCGCCGATATATCCTGTGGTTATGCGATAGCGTTTGCCATCCCACCACTTGATCTGAATGCTTCCACCCTTACCTGACGTACTTGTACCGCGATAACCTGAAATGCTCGTGTTGTAATTATTTGAAATGCTTGTGCCTTCGTAGCCTGACGTGCTCGTGCCTTCGTAGCCTGACGTGCTTGT
>CAZBXE010000015.1:5519-13980 GCA_964496125.1 uncultured bacterium
TGCTTGTGCCTTCGTAGCCTGACGTGCTCGTGCCTTCGTAGCCTGACGTGCTTGTGCCGAAGTCGCCTGAAATGCTCGTGCCTCTGTAGCCTGACGTGCTCGTGCCTTCGTGGCCTGAAATGCTCGTGCCTTCGTAGCCTGACGTGCTCGTGCCTTCGTAGCCTGAATGGCTTGTGCCGAAGTCACCTGAATGACTTGTGCCTTCGTCGCCTAACACAACAGTGCTGTAAACTACTCCTTGCAGTTCCGGTCTAACATCAAACAAAAAAGCCAGAGCAGAATCTCTATCTCCACAATGCACAACTCTACATTCCGGAAACTTTATCTTACCGTTAAGATCAACGGTCAGCTGCTTTTTTACTTCAAGAACTAGCCATTTCTTTGAAGTATTCTTGCCATCAAGCAGTACCCCATGTCCTTGACCCCATAACAAGCCGTGCAGTCCGTTGCCGCACTTTGGATCAGAATCCCAATCTTCTGCCTTGACGATTCCTTTTTCTTTCCATTTGAAGCCGCCGTATGAGGTCATATCGGCGTTGCAAGTTCGTAGAACGAGTGAGCTATCTTTCGGCAAGCGATAACTATTCTTTCGTGGTGTCATTTTTCTCTCCCGTCCTCTTCTTAGCGTCCGAATACGAGCATTATCGCGTCTCGAACGTGCTGGTTCGTTTTTTGAGTAATCTTCGTGATCCGCGTGAACTCCTTTGCGTCGAGCTTGTGGCGCGTCGGCGTAACTCGCAGAACCGTATAGCCGGATAATTCAAGGCCGTCAGCGAGCAACTCCGCCTCGCGAGCATTACCGCCTGCGTTCGCTGCGACCTTTTCACGCTGTCTGTGTCCTTCGAGACCGTCCTGCCGTGCATATAGCCGCGTCTTTTTCGGCGTTTCGATAACGATCACGGTATTGAACGGATAATGATCTTCGATAAGATCGAACACGCTCCAGAAGTCGGTCGTCTCTATCTTTATGATCTCTTGTAAATGTGCATCGTAAACGGCATAGCCTGTATTGACGCCAGGGTCGATGCCGATGAAAAAACGTGTCTTTAGCCCAGGTGCTTTGCGTGTCATAGTTCTCTCTCCTTGAGCATCAAGTGCTCGTTCGTCTGTCAAAACTGCGGTTTTACGGACAACGCCGATCTCAACGCTTCGCGGAATATCCGCGAAAGGGCTGCTGTCAAACAGCCAAACGGTAACTCGATGAGTTATCAAGGTAGCCGGAAAGCCGAGCTACAAGCCGTCTGCTTTAGCTGACGGTATTTGACAGTTCTTTTCTCTCTGCTATTCGGCAATCGTATTCTGCCTGTGCCTCGTCCGGCAACAGATGCTCGACCTCGATAGCTATTCGTTCGCGGATCGCGTCGGCATCGGCCTCTGTTTCGTGTTCAACTTTTCCTGTTCTTTGCATCCTGCATCACCTCTTTGACCAATTCTCGATACTCGTTCGAGAACGTGATCGGCTTCTTACATTCTATCGGCAGCTTTGCCAGACCACTTTTGGTTATCACCGGCGGCTTGAATGATTGCTTTCGCCGCCGGTATTTGCGTCCGATACGTTTCTCGCACTCGCTACAATGAGGCTTCAATTTCGATCTCCTTTCCACATCGCATCGTAGTGCTGACGCATCGCATCGAGTTTATCGAGCATCTTTCTGGCATTGGCATATTGCTCATTCTGTTTTGGTGTCCGCTCGGCATCAGGAACGGCCTCGATGGTGTGGATCTCCGCGAGCAGCGACCGATACCGAGCCTGACGCTCCGGGTGATTGATGTGCCAATCGAGGATAGCCTCAAGGCGTGTAATGGCATCGTCAACGCCTTCACCTTCTTCGATCACGGCAGAGAATCCGAGCGTGCGGCTCTCGTAGTTGCCGGTGTTCTTCTTTTGCTCAAGTCTGATCTCTGTTATGCGCACAGCGGAACCTCCTCCACAGATTCAACTCCGATCTTGCGTTCTTTGAAAGCTGTGATCTCGGCCTCGACGGCCATCCAGGCATCGTAGGTTTCGTCGGTGTGCTTATCCCAATATTCACAGGCGGCGGCGTTCGCTCTTTGTGAAAGTTCTTGGAGCTTAGCAACGTCCGCCGAGAGGTATGGAACGTGGTCGGGGCAGTATTCACCGCAATCGGTCAGTATCCAACCTGCGTCCTCGATCTCTGCGGTCGTGCCTGTCCGTGCCAACAGGCAATGCTTGCAGGCAACGATGATCTCTCGTGTCTCATATTCGTAGCGGTCGGTCGTGAAATGGCGTGTCATTTGGTGTCGTCCTCCTTGTTGACATTTCCCACTTTAAGTTAAATCGAAAACCTTGTCAAGTCCATAACGTAATTTTTTTTCACTACCCACTTGACAAGATGTTTTAGAAAAAGTAACAATATGGTGTGTTATGAAAAACATTAACACTCTTTGGGATAATGAGAAGATTCGCGTGGCACGCCAAGCGATAGGTTTTAAGGCAATGGACGCGGCACAACTGCTCCAGATCACCGGCTCTTATCTATCACAGATCGAAACGGGAGTACTCGCTCCGTCATCGGGTTTGATAGCACGGATGTCGCAAGTGTATCAGCAGCGGCCTGCGTTCTTTTTGAAAGACGAAAAGGAGGACACAAACAATGTCAACAGTAACAACAACGAGTAACGCGCCAAAACTTGAAGCGGAATGGCCGGTGGAGCCTGGCTTTACGATGCCGACCGATCTTGAGATGACGGCAGATGCTCTGGCTCGGAAGATGGCGGAAAGCTCTTACGAGTTCGAGCAGGCGAACCGCGAACTACGGCAGCTTGAGGATACTCGCGTCTATCGTGAAAAGCAGGTGCGGCTCATTCTGCTTGCCAAGCAATTTATAATGCTCACCGATAAAGGTCTGCGAGAACAGATGGATGCCTGCTTTGCCGATCCGAAGTTCAAGTTCACAGAAGCGAGCCTTGATGCGGCGGTATTCATCGAACTTGCTCCGATGATGACGGCGTATAACCGCTTCGAGCGGATCGCCAAGCAGGCTCAGAAGGAATTTGATATGTATGCCGCACAGGCGATCTTTCTCTCGGCAAAATGGAAGCACGAGAACATCGACCACACGGCAACAGGCATAGGCGTCTCGGCTTAGAGAACAAGACCGAATACCACGACAAAACGAACAAAAGGAAGGACAACAAAAATTATGGCCACTTACAAATATACAGGCGGCGGATTGGAGTTAGGTGCCGATCTACGCACACTCAACCGCAGCATTTACGTTTCGCTTCGCTCCGGCAAGATATGCGAGACCTCTGACAAGGAACTGCCCGGATATGTCAAGAGAGTGAACTACGGAATGAACGACACGGCGTATCCATTTTACGCGAAGGAATACGATTCGATCACAGGCTTTATCACCGACATCGCTTGGAACGAACACACTTTCGATAACGGCAACAAGGTAACGGGTTGGAAAGTGACGATCAACACGACCAAAGAGGTATTCGTGCTGACGATTTCGGCGACCGATAGACCGTTCACACGCTTTATGGGAACGGTTCGTGCCGTCGAGTTCGCCAAGCCTGTCTTACTCAAAGCATTCAAAACGCGCAACGCCAAAACAGGCAGAGACGACAAGTTCTTGCTCCTTTCGCAGGAAAAGGATGCGGACGGCAAGTTCATCTGGCTTAAAGAGCCTGAACGAGCGCGCTGGCTCAGCCGTGAACTGATCGACCGATGCAAGGCAGCGGCGGCCAAGAAGGTCGAGCCTGACCTCACAGAAGAGGAACGCGATACTCTCGCGTGGAACGAGGACGGCACGATAAATTGGCAGTATCCGTATATCACGCAAAAGACCGACGGCAAATGGTCATTCGATAATTGGACGGAACACCTGCACGAGTGTATGCGGAATGAGGTTATTCCTGCCATTGCCGAGGCTAACACCGTTCGCGGCCCGATCGAGATCGAATACGCGCCGGAAGAAACGGCAGATGCGGCGTCGGCAGGTGCGTCAAGCGGCGGTGGTTTTGGTATCGGCGACAACTTCGACGAGGATGTTCCGCCGGAAGTGGACGGTTACCAAGCTGATGATGACATTCCGTTCTAAGCCAAATGATTGGTCTGCCACAGACAAAAGGAGGACAAGAAACGTGGGCTACATCAACACGAATAGTGCGGGATTGTTCGGAGAGGGGGAAATCCCCTCCTTTCCGCTTTCACCGAAAGAGCGCAAAATCGAGATACGCAAACGGAAAGCAAAGCAGGCTTATGACGCAACGAGCGAAGCGTGGAAGAAGGCGACGTATCGGTTTGCCGTCGAAGAGTATTTGCCAAAGCACGTCGTCTTTCTATTCGAGGAACTGACACAGGCTTACAACGACGCGGCAAAGAGTGGGAAACTACCTATAACGGTCAACGGCAAGGCGTTCGCAGGGCTGCAAAGAAGGCTGATTAAGGAAGGCAAGATCGCAATCGTCGAGGGAATTACGCGAACAAGATCGAACGGTCAACCAGGGATCGTGTATCGGACAGTTACAGAATAACTATGACAACTTCACGGATACTTCAAGGCGATGCGTTGAGCGTTCTGACGAGGAAGGAGACTAACAAAAGTGGCATATTTGATCGAAGAATCACCGAGGATGCTGATGCCGTCGCTCGCGTTGATGGTGGGCATTAACGAGGCTTTGGTATTGCAAGAAGTGTATTTCCAATGCACACAGCCTCAATCGGGTGTAGTGGATGCAGACGGCAACAAGTGGGTCGGCGGATCGTATCAGACGTGGAAAGACCTGTATTTTCCGTTCTGGGGAGTGCGCACTATTCAAAACATCTTCCTCTCGCTTGAAAAGAAAGGGTTAATGCTTAAAACGGCACGATTGCTGCATCAATGGGACAACACGAAGTTCTATCGTATAGATGTCGCGGCTGTCCGAGCTATGCTTGCAAAAGACTGAGTTTTGCGTGATTGATAATACCTGCTCTTGCGTTATCTTAGAGAATTTGATACTTCTTAACGCAAGGAGACGACGAAGAAAAAGATGAACAGGATCAAGAGAGTTAAGAACGAGCAGTTCGTCACGATGTCGAACGTGATCTTCTGGGATAAAGGGTTGAGCCTTAAAGCAAAAGGACTGTATGCGACCGTTATGGGGCTGCCGGATTCGTGGAATTTCACGGTCGCCGGTCTTGCGAAGATCACAAAGGAATCAAGAGACGCGATAGCGAGCGGAATTGACGAATTAACGACTTCTGGTTACGTGGTCAAAGAGCGTGTAAAAGACGCTCAAGGACGCTTTACGGGAATGAATTACACTTTCTTTGAGGTTGCAAGAATTGCGGATTATCCCACTTCGGATAATCCTACTTCGGAAAACGCCGCACAAGTAAGTATTATAAGTATAGTAAACAAAGAATCTTCTAACGAAGATTCTTCTTATCAAGAAAAACATACACATAATACGCACGCGGGCGCGCGAGGCGACGAAGTCTCCGAAACGAGTGGTGAATCAGACGGTGAGGATGATCTTCAAGCCGGGGACAACGCACTCAACGTGGAGGATGAATCGGTTCTTTCCTTATCGCCGTCTTCCGAGCGTAGCGAGGGGCTTGAAGAAGAAAGTCTAGGCGCGGGCGGCGACGCGGCGGCGGATCGCGGCGAGTATGCCGCACTTTTCCCGTATCCGTTCGACCAGCTTTATCACGCTTTTGAGGAATATTTCGATAATCAGATCGGATTGTGCCGCATAACTCCGGCTCAGATAGCGTTTCTTGAGCCAGAAACGCCTCTTAAAGACCTCGAAGCGTGGAAAGAGACCATAGATACCTATCGAGGCAATTTCAACGCCGAATTGGGGCGTTATTTGCCTGATAAGTTCGCCACCGTGATACAGGTGTTCAAAATGCACCACTCACGCCTGATGCGCGAACGGCGCGAGACAGGCGTAACGAACGGTCAAAAACACATCCTGAGCATCACAGACCGCGAGAAAGAGGACGCCGCCTACAAGGCACAGAACAAACTGACCGCACCGCCGAAAAGCGAGTGAATAGGTGGTGAACTTTGGCCTTTTGAATTTTGACTTTTGTCTTTTGTCTTCTGAATTTTGCCTATGTTCTATCCTTCCCTACCTGCCGCGATAGATGCCGAGAAGATGCTGATCGGCTCTGCTCTGCTCGATAACGACCGCTTCGGCGATTTCGAGTATCTGACCGAAGATCACTTCTATCATCCGACGCACCGAGCCGTGTTCAAAGCGATGCAGGCGCTTCACGCAAAGAGTGAACCGCTCGATGCCGTGATGATCGCCAATGAGACCGCAAAACTGAAGAACGGCAGTAACTCTGCTCTGGATGTTCGAGCAACGACCATCGCACAGATCGCGATCGGTATGCCGCAAGGGATAGCCTTGCCGGAGTATATCGGCCTTGTCGTCGAGAAATACAGGCTCAGGAGCGTCATTCGGAGATTGAACGCCGTGTTGGCAGAGGCATTGCAAGCGGATGCGACCATCGAGGCGATCACGACGCAGGTCTCTCAGACGGCGGCAGAGGTGGAAGAGTTTGCAGCAAGCGGGTCAAACGGCGGCCTCGGCGGTTTCGATACGTTCGCAACGGTCATTGATCGGGATGTGATGCCTTACTTGGCAAAGCTGAACTCGCCGGACGGTGTGGCGGATGAAAAGGCGACGACCGGCTTCAACCTGCTTGATAGAAGCATCGGCGGCGGCTTTACGAAAGGCGATTTTGTCGTCATCGCAGGTAAGACAAGCTCCGGCAAGAGTGCTTTAGCACTTCAGGCGGCCTTCAATGCGGCAAAGGCAGGGCATACGGCAGCTTTCCTTGCAGGCGAGATGACAGTAAGAGAGAACGCATTGCGAGTATTGTCGCAGATCACGAAACAGACGAACCTTGCAAGCGCCGTGCATCTTGACAGGACGGAATACGACCTGATGGTCGAGTGGGCGCAGTATATTAGGGATGTGCCGCTCTACCTGGACCACAGGATCACGGATATACGCACACTCGCCGCTCACGCAAGGCAGTTGAAGCGTAAGGCAAATTTGCGGCTTCTCGTGGTGGATTACCTGCAAATATTCAAACCTGACCTTGAGCAAAACGGTAAACGATCGCGGTTCGAGGCGATCTCTCAAGTGAGCTTTGACTTGAAAAGGCTTGCTATGGAGCTTGATATAACTGTCATCGGAGTTTCACAGATGAACCGCGTCGGCGGCAAGGCGTCGTCTCCGTCAATGCACGATTCGGACGGCTCAAGCCAGATCGAAAAGGATTCGAGCATCTACATAATGGTCAATCGTGAGGAGAAGACGCCGAACGTGAAGATCGAGATACAGAAAGGCAGGAATACGGGTTTGGCGGCAATGAACGCGACGTTCACCGGCAGATGTGTAAGGTTTGAGATAGATTGAGTTAAATTGTTCAAGGAAGCACCTCGCGGCAGACTGCCGAAGGCATTGATCGCGTTCCTGGAAGGCAGGAATACGGGCAATGCAAAAGGGCGACACTAACTAAGATTCAAAGTGTCGCCCTCGTTGGTTGTGATTCTCTCGAACCGTTCAGTCCAATCGTTCGATCTCGAACTCGACATCGCTCCCGTCCAAGCCGAACAATGCCTCACGAGCACCGCCGCCGACGTTGACGGCATACCACGGCGAGCCGAACTTCTTTGCTACGCGGTCAGCGGCCTCTCGCAAGGTGTGTGCCGATAGAATGGTCGCCGCCGGTGCTTTGCGTCTGCCCGTGAACTCCGGGAAGCGGATCGTAACCTTGAATTTGCGTCTCATTGCTTTGTCTCCTCCTTCTCTATGCGTACCATCGTTCAAACTTGATGTCGCGTGTTTTCAATACTTCTTTTGCCATCTCCGCAAGCTCGCCGCCTGCGGTCTCTGCGACATATTGCACGAACTCGCGATACAGGTCGTCCTCTACAACGTGGGCCTGCTCGTTATCTTCTGCCCATATTCGCGTTATTATCTCTTGGATCTTTTCAGGGGTTAGTGTAGCCATTTTTTGTCCTCCTTTCCTTCTAGTACCGAAATTCGTATCTGTCTTGAACCACGTCGAATGAAACGCGCTTTTTGCGTTCGGTGAGCTGCGACCAATCTTCGCCGGAGAGTATCTCAAAGGCTTCCGAAGATATGCTGCAGATCGGTTCGTCATATTCATCCTCCAGCTTATAGCCTATCGGTTGACCCGTATGATCGAATCTTGCGGTCAATGAGACCACGTGGTTTATGAATAGATTCTTGACAGCATCGGCAGGTGAACTGCCTGTACTTGAGAGCGCGTCCTCGTCATCGCCAAGCCACGCCACATAGTCGCATTCTGGGTAGTTGACGTTCGTCGCCACGTTCGCCTCGACCGTAAAGTCGATCTTCTTCATATCAGCCATACTGTATTTTGCGAGAGCTTCCTCTCGCTGCTTCTGTTCTTTTTTTTGTTCTTCTGTCAGCATTTTGTCTATTTGTCCTCCTTTTC
>CAZBXE010000015.1:14080-17690 GCA_964496125.1 uncultured bacterium
TCTTTAGGCGATGATTTCCACTTTTCGCCTCCTTCTTTCTTACTAGATTCGGCGTAAAGCCTCCAAATTTATTTGTGGGGATATAAGCCGTCTTTCTTCTTGCATTATACCGCCGTTCCCGATGCGTCTGATGTTTGACATTGTTCAATTCTCCTTTTTTTGTTGTGTAAGCGAATTGCTTATCGCTTGTCTTACTTGGCATCCCTCAACGCCATAAATAAACTACCATAGCTAAAATCGTGTGTCAAGCATTTTCTTACGAGAAGAAAAAAAACTTTTTCACTTATTTTCTTAGCTCCCCAAAAACCTCAATCTTTGCTACACTTTAACCACTATGGCAGACCCAAAAGCTATCCCTCCACTCTCCGCACACCGTCTATCACGCCTCCCTAAACGACCTAAACCTAAACCTAAACCAAAACTCTCCACCGAAATGGGCCGTAAAAAAATCCCTCTCGATTGGGAGGCCATAGGTCAACGTATCGCCATAGGAGCCACTACAGCAGGCATTGTCGCCGAATTGGACTGCTCCAGAGAAACACTCTATAAACGCTGTAAAAGCGAATGCGGCCTCGATTACTCACGCTTCCAGGCTAAATACCGAGCTAAAGGCGACGATAGCCTGCGTATCAAACAATACGAAGTAGCTATAGACGGCAACGTTCCTATGCTGATCTGGCTAGGTAAACAACGCTTAGGACAACGCGAGAATATTACCTTTGAACACCTTAACGAAGTAACCACTACCGTTAATCTGCTCCTCTCGCAGAACGTCGCTCCACAGGCGATCCTTGCCACTCTGGCCGCTACGATCAAGCCGCACGAGGTCAAACAGCTTATAGCGGCAGTACCGGCACTCTCTGAGGCTCTTGATGATGAAGCAATTACAGGCTCTGAGGCCGATGATGTGGTGGATGCTGAGGTAGTTGACGTGGTCGATGCTGAGGTGATCGAGAATAGTGAGATAGTTGATGCGGGTGAGGGATAGGGGATTGGTGAATAGTTAATGGGCAAAGATAGTGGTCAAACGGTTGCAGATTGACGGTTTTTACGCAACAGATATGACGGAAGTGCAACGTCTGTGTTAAAAAAGGCGGGTGAGTAGTCGGAAAACGGCAACAAGCGTATCACTTTGAAAGGGGGAAGGCGAAAGGATAAAGGCGAAAGGAAGAAGCTAGAAGCCGGAAGGTGGCATCCTTTTCCTCACCTGTTTCCGATCTCTTCGGCTAATCGCTTAATGTAAGCCTCGTGCTGTCTCTGCTGAGCAAAGGCCTCACGCCTCATCGCGTCCAAGCTCGGCGGCTGTAAGATCGGCGGTAAGTGAACTCCACGGTCGGACACCGGTTCATCAAACTCAATAGGTTCTCTTGGCTCTCCAGATTCCCTAGACTTGATCGCTCTCATAGCTTTGCGAGCGGCGATCACACCCTTGTCTATCGAAGATGGCCTCTTCTCTCGCGGTGAAGGGGACGATTGCTCTCGCACCTGTGCTAAGAAATCATCAACCCACTTTTGATGCTCTATCTTTTTTGTTCGTTTTTTTGTTTGATGCTTTTTGAACATATCGACAGCAACAACAGGGATGGTCGCAATCGATAGAATGAAGGCAACGACGGAAAGGGTAAAGGGGATCCAGTTGATGTCGATGGTCAGCATAATATCGCTAGTGTAACACGTCGCTCGCCCTCTATCCACTATCCACTATTAACTATTTACTATTCACTATTCCTTGTGTTACATTGCCTTTGACAGGATAGGCCGGAAACGAGATACGCTTCTCGTTTCATACCAAACGGTCTTTGATCTTTCATTTCAACGCTTCGCGGAATATCCGCGAAAGGGCTGCTGTCAAACAGCCAAACGGTAACTCGATGAGTTATCAAGGTAGCCGGAAAGCCGAGCTACAAGCCGTCTGCTTTAGCTGACGGTATTTGACTTTCCTGACATTTACGATTTGTAACTGAAACTTATGGAAAACGCTCTAAACGACGGCATTGACGTTGAAGCAATGTTCCAAGCGAACCTTGCCGCAGCCTCCGCCGCCGAAGCCGCCGAAAGCTCGCCGCCGCAGACAGGACAGCAAGCATCGATACCAGGCACAAATGATGCCTTCTTCGTCGATGATACTGCTCCGGCCGCCGCAGCATCCGCCGCTCTACAAAATAGTGCCGATCCGGATCGCACCGATGCAGAATCCGCTGCCGCCGATAACAAGGGCAGCGATCAGGCTCCGTCCGATCAGGAAGCCGACACGACGAGTGAAAAGACTTCCTCGTCAACATCATCAGAAGGTAAAGACGCAGACGCAAAGGATTCGATAGACTCGACCGACTCGCCAGACTCTGTAGACTCGACAGACTCTTCAGTCAACGAGGACGGAACATCGAACTTTGACGACCTGCTCCAAGCCTTACCCTCGAATGAGGAATTACTTGCTCGCAATCCGCGCATCTCCGCCGCTACAAAGAATGAGATCACCGGCCTTGCCGATATGGCACGAGAGGCTCGTGAATCTCTTGACGTGGTCGGCGGTAAAGACGGTGCAACGGTTCTCGGCCCGGTCTGGAATCTCCTGACAAAGCCGGAACTCGATGACCAGGATTCGATGCAGGCATTCGGCTCGCTTGTCTCCGCTAATCCTGAAACAGCTTTAAGCTGGATGAAGGATGTCGCAGAGAACGTGTTCTTCTCAACCGACCCGCGTGTATCCGGTGCGGCTGATAAGTATGGCAATGCCATTCTTGCTACTCGCTTCGGTGAAGGTGTAACGGCTGAGAAGATCGAGGCTCTCTTGACCGCCGAAAAGAGCGGTTATCTTGACCTCGACAGCATAATGTCGGCACTCGATGAGGAAGGCGAATCCGCCCATCTGTTCAAAACGCAGGCGGTGGAGATAGCCAAACTCAAAGAGCAGAACGAGGCTCTTGCCGACCGCATAGCCAATCCCGATAAGTACGATAAAGGCGATCTGACGGTGGATAATGGCCGTTTAGACGCTGCTCGTGCTAAGGCCGCTGAAACTCTTGATACATCCTTGACCGAAGCCGTTGAAAAGGCGGTCTCTCCATTTCGTGATCGTGCGAAGTGGCAGCCGGACAGCACCTTGACCAAGATCGTTACCGAGAACGTCGTGAACTCGCTTAAAGGTGAGCCTGAGTACAAAGACGCTCTTACGTTCGTGGCCAAAGGCGGTTCGCAGATAGGCTTGAATGCCAAACTGTTCGCTTTGACGGAAAAGGCAAAGGCTCGATTCGGAACTGCTTTGCAAAGCGTTCAACGCGATCTCAAGGCAATGACGGAGGCCGTTAGCAAAAAAGGGTCAGGGGAAAGGAGCGAGAAAGCGGTAAGCAATGCTCAAGGAGCAGCGGTTGGCGGTCAGGGAACTACGACGAGTGCTCAGGCAGGCAATGGTGCTAATGCCGGTGCTAACAATGTCGTCCCCGCGAACCTTGCACAGAACGGGCAGGCAAGTTTCCTTTCTGACCTTTACGGCGACGAGTTGGGAGCAGAGATCGCAGCTATCTATGCCAAGAACGGACTGGGGTAGCGGAAGCGGTAAGCGGTCAGCAGTAAGCGGTCAGCAGTAAGCGGTCAGCAGTTCTATTCACGG
>CAZBXE010000015.1:17790-36314 GCA_964496125.1 uncultured bacterium
GTAAGCGGTCAGCAGTAAGCGGTCAGCAGTAAGCGGTCAGCAGTTCTATTCACGGCTCACGGCTCACGGCTCACGGCTCACGCTAAGATGATGATGATGACAGAGGAAGTGAATACCAAGTAGGGCAGTAATCGGATGTTTGGATATTTCTTTTAACTTTTAGCCTGTTCTTTAGGCCATCGCTATAAGGGCAGAGTAAATAAGGGAGAATGATTCCAAATGGCACAGCAAGTATTTACTTCAACCGCACTTGCGAACGCGCAGGTGCAGACATTGGCAGACCTTTATCAGCTCTATCAGAACAAAACTGATCTTTGGAGCTGGTTCGAAAAGATGCCGCAGGATCGCGTCAACGCGTCCGGCATCAAGGTTCCTATCGAAACAAGCCCGAATCCGTCATTCAGCTACGGTCTCGGCAACAACGGCGCATTCGCTACTCCGCAGGCTCCTCTGTTCGACTACTACACGGTCAACTACGTGTTTGCGAACGCAGGCAGCATCCAGGCGTATGCGGCGTATCTCAACCGCAGTCTTAATACGACCACGAATATGATCTCGGCCGTCGAAGCGTCGGATGCGAAGCAGTTCGCCTCGATGCTCAACCGGTATGGCTCACGCGGTAACGGTACGATGGCTCTTGCTACCACAAGCGCTGCTTACGTTGGCGGTACTCCGACGATCGCGACCTGTAACGGTGCGACCGATTCTATCGGCACGACGCATCTGGTGAAGGGTGGTTATTACTACTTCTTCTCGGCGGATGGCGTTACGCAGAGGGTAGGCACGGTCGGTGCAGGAGCTATCCAGCTTGCATCAGCAACGGGGTCGGTGGCGACCTTCGCAACTAACATCCCTTCGGATGTGGTGATCGGCGACATCATCGTTCCGCAATTCGGTGATGCGGCCAATGCCTCGTATGGTCTATACGGACTGCCTATTATGAACAGTTCGTCGCTCGCTTACTTCGGCAAGAGCAGAACGACCACACCCGGTCTTGCGTCCTATGAAAAGACCTCGGCGGGTGCTTTGACGGCGTCGATGCTTTCTGAGACCTATTTCGCTACGGCGCAGCGCGGCGGTTGGTTTACCGGCAACGGTACGACGAACCTGCAGGATTCGCTGTATCTCGTATCGAACACGGGTAACCAGCAGGCATACTACGCCCTGTCGCTCTCGTCAGGAGCGGTCGTAGGCAGCCCGATGCGGTTCAATTCGACGAATGATTCACGTCCACAGCTCGACATCGGCTTCAACACGCTCAATACCACGTGGTTCGGTGCACCTATTCAGGTCGGCAACGATATTCGCGGCGATGAGTTGTACTTTATGAGCCGCAAGTCGGTGCGTCGTGCGATCTTGAAGGACGTTGGCCCGATCTCGAACGGTTTCCCGGCAAGCGAGTATCTGCAGAGCATCTCGTCAACGGGTAACTATCAGACGGCACGTATCCGTTTTATGGACTTCTGGGGTCAGTTGTTCGTTCCGAATCCGTTCAGGATCGGTAAGATCAGCGGTATCACTCTGGTTGCTCCGACGCAGAAGGCGGTCAACGTACCGGCTGCGTAAGCTAATTAGCGGCGAACGGCTAGTGGTGCATTGTGGGTTCAAAATACTCGCTTCTATTCACCACTAGCCAACCGCTAATTGCTCGTAATGAGGCACTAATTACTGTTCACTATTCACTATTCACTATTCACTGTTTTTTATGACAGAAGGCGATAAGGTCAGATACAGACAGCAGGACGCTCCGAGCGTGCCTGATTATTATGCTCGTGCGATGCGTGAGATCGGCGGAGTAAGGCCTGATGGCCGTCCGAAGTGGCGTCTTGTGTATGCTCCGACCGCAAAGTTCGTTCACGGTACAAGTGCCGGTCATTTCAAGTATATCGATCCGCGAACAGACAAGCCGAAAGAGTGTTGGGTGATCGAACAGGCGATGCCGCAGGAGTTGTTGGGATCTCGTGATAATTGGCAATACGAGATGCTCGGCCCGTATCCATACGATTGCTCGTGCGATCATTGTGATAACACGTATTGGGGTTGGAGGATGGATGTGAGTGTAGATGGTGAATATCTGCCTCTTACGGAGCACGTTCTGCACTTCATCAAAACAAAGGCTTGGTTCGATGTCGAGTTCGGCACATTGAGCCAGGAAGAGCGGTTGAAGGTGATGGAGGATGCTCACGCAAAGAACGAGGTGAGAAAGGATGAAAAGACGCTCAAGCAGTTCTTTGATATAGTAGAATCGTATGCGACGCACAAGGCATCACTTGATAATGCGGACAATCGCGTACAGGTAGGATTCGGGAAGGCGGCGTTGCCGGACACGATCAAAGGCGGAAAGGAAGCTATCGGAACACCGCAGATCATTTAGGCAAGGAGAAAGGCAACGCGAGTGGGAATCGCGATAGCGATGAGAGAAAGGCAACGAGAGAAAGGAGAAAGGCTAAAGTTATGACAGAAGCAGCAACGGTAAGTGCAGGAATGGGTGCAGGAGTAGGGAACGGTGTCGGTTTGAGGATGCCGCAAGGTGATGTTCGGCAGACGGCGGATACCGCACGTTATGCGGCCTCACGACAAGGACGGCTCGATCCGTCACGGCGGCAATTCGTCTATTCAGGCGGTATGCCGCATCTTGTAGCGGACGGGCTTGGCACATCGAGCAATCCGATCCAAGGAGGCTCGGCGGTAAGCGTCTATCCTATCGGCGGCACTATCCCTGTTCGAGACTCTATGACAGGCGACATCAAGGAAGCTCGTTGGGAAGAAAATCCGCGAGACCTTGTAACAGGCATTACGCGAAAGTTTCAGACAACGGAAGATTTTGGCGTAAGAGCACTCTCGATGCTGACCGATCTGCCGTATAACATTGATGCGGTGAGCGGCTCTCTCGTCGATCTTGCCTATGGATACTTCGATGTAGTGCATCAGATGCCTAAGACGCCGTGTTCTTACGGTTTGAATCGGCCGGTGCAGTTGACCGACCCGGAAGCTGGAGCGAGCGAGTTGAGCTTTCAGCATTGTCCGACCTGTCAGTTAGCGGAGCTTCTCTCGGATGAATGCAGCCAGCGTATCGCTGATGCAGTCGAAGGTATGGCTTTTGATGTTGAGATACTGAGCGATCTGCGAGAGGTTTTGATCGAAGCGAATCGAGCGGCTATTGCACGAGCGGAAAGAAGCACGGCGATGGTTGCCGCTGACATCAAGAATCGTGCCACGGGATCGCAGAACGGCAGGACGAAGTTCAATACCATTGATGCTGTGATGTTTAAGATGCAGCATCGGGATATGCCTGAAGCCGAGGCCGGTCTGAATATGGAAAGGCTCGCGAGTGTGGTCGCAAGTGCCGTTGCGATGGCGAATAAGACCGCGAATGAGAGCACGGCAGACACCGGAGTAACGAGTGGTGTTGACTTCCGTGAGACGGCTGAATATAAGGAATTTATCGCAATGAAGGATTCCTTCTCGGAGTTCGTAAAGAAGCAGAAGGCGCATTACGAGGCGAGGATAGCGAGCGAGGCTGTTGAGGCTGACGGATCTATTGAGTTCGGTGAGCCTGTGGAAAACCTGGTGGGAAACTCGGTTGAATCTGTGGAAAACGCCTCTCAACCTGTGGAAAATGGCTTAAGGAGTGAATCTTATGAGCGTGAAACTAACGATCAAAAAAGGAACAAGAATAAGCGTTAATGGTGAGTTGGACGTCGTTTTGACGGCGGATGCTCATTGTGAAGCTCGTTCTTATCAGGACAATGCTCACGCGGCCGAGTTCGTGCGGTTTGCCGGACTTACCGGCTGCGTCGAGTTCGCCGAAGAGCCTGTTGAGAAGATCGAAGAGCCTGTTAAAAAGGCTTCGATCAAGGTCAAGGCTGCCAATACGCCTGCAAAGGTGAATCAGGCGGATAAAGCCAAAAGTTCTGCGGTTGTCGTCAATGCCGCAGAAGAGCAGAAGAAGAAATCGAAGAAAGGCTGACCCCTTTTACAAGCAGTTCGATCCTTTTTCTGTTCGATTCGGTTCGCGAAGAAGCGGTGTTGAAAAATGATGCGTGTTTTCACTTCCTCCTTTATACGCATCTCTCTGGTGTTGTTCCGCCGCTTCTTTGTGAGCCGATAAAACCTTCAAAGTGGTCATAGCGAGGTTTAACAAGGCATTATGTGCGATTCTGCTGCTCAATTATACTCAACGGTCTATCTATCGCTCGGCAGTCCGCCATCACGCCTGTTGTCGCGAATGGAATTGGGAACGATCCTGACGCGGCGATTAAGCTATCGTCTTGAAGCGGTAAGGCAGAGTGAACAAGGCGTAAGTATCGCGAAATCCGCCGAGATCACCATTCCTGCAACGAGCGACGAGATCGACCTGACCGCTCTCATTCCTGATATAGCTATCCCGATGTGGGCGGAGTATCGCGTGTTGAATGTCGCCTCGAATCCTGTTTGGGAGTTCCTGCCGACGGTCAACCTCTCGATGCTCCAGCATTATCGCTCACGCGGTATGTATGCCTGCTCCTTCTACGGCAATAATCCATCCGAGATCAAAATGAAGCTCTCTATGTACGGCAACGAGAGCATCCAGCCGTTCAATCGCATTCAGGTCTTTTATCTGCCTGATATAGCAATGCCTCAGAGCGAGGACGCGCCGATCAAACTTCCTGACAACCTTGTAACGATGGTGCAGCTCGATACGATGGTCGCCGCCATTCCTCTCATTCAGGTCAATGGAGCCAAATACGTAACAGACGAGCCTGCTTTGATACCGCAAATGGCGGCAATGACCGGTCTACTTGAGCAATACAGGCAGGAGCAAAGAGAGTTCGAGTATTACTTCGATAAATGGCGGAGAGAATCACGCGGCGGTCATCGCCCGAGATACCGACAGGATGTGCTGCAAAACATCACAGGCGGAAGGCTCTATCAAGGGTTATACGTCAATGACAATTAGTGGTTAGTGGTCAGTGGTCAGTGGTCAGTGGTCAGTGGTCAGGGACGAGGGAGCAGGGAACGGTGAGCAGTAAGCAGGGAGCGGTGAGCAGGGAGCGGTGAGCAGGGAGCGGTGAGCAGCTATGGCAACAGCGGTCAATTTCGATACGGTCAAGAAAGGTGTGGTAGCGTTGCTGCTCGCCTCGGATACGGCGTATGGCACAGGCACGACCGGCAATGCTCCTGACGGTAGTATTAGAAGTCTGCCGTCGGCAACGGAGTTCTCTGATCGCATCCTTGAGGTAGATGAAGAAGTCTGCTCTCTCATCACGCAGACGGTCGGGCATCCTTATCAATCGACCTTTGTTACCACAAGCGGAGCATTGAACGGGCCGAGTGCTTCATTACCGGCTCGAACAGGAGCTGTCCTTCAAGTCCTTACGCTTGCAGGTAAAGTAAGCTTAGATTGGACATCTGCCAATGTTTCAGGCTCTGTTATCAGTATTGCGAATCACGGGCTTGTTACAGGACAAAAAGTGCGTGTTACGTCCGCCGGAACGCTGCCTGCTCCTCTTGCCGCCGGTGTCGATTACTACATCATCCGGCTTACGTCCGGCTCTTTCTCATTCGCCTCAACACTCTGGAACGCCAATGCAAGTACAGCGATCACGCTCACCAATACAGGCTCAGGCACGAGCACTCTGACAAGCCAATTCATCGAAGGCACACAGACCAATAGTAAGGATACCGCCGTAACCGCCTTTTATAATGCAAGCGTCTATACCACGAGCGAATCGGGCGCTTGCGGTTTTTGGTATATCGAAGGTGATACGATCTATACTTCCTCGCCTCAATGCAAAGTGGTCTATGCGGATGTTACGAAGGGAGCTTCGCCGCAAGCTCCGTCGATGTATGAGTTCGCTCTCATTGCCGGAACGGTCGCAAAACTTCTCAAAGACGGTGGTGCGTCCGACCTTTCAGGCTATTATGCAGGACAATATCAGCAGTATCTGGCTCAAATAGGTGCAGGAGCAACGGTGCTTCCGGCAATTGAAGCATATAAAGGGTGAAGGATAAAGGCGAAAGGATAAAGGCGAAAAGGTAAAGGATCAGATGGCGATAACTGAACAGCAAATAGCAACGTATGCGATGCACCGGCTTAAGACGGATGGCAGAATGGAACTGCCTCTCCAATCCTTTATCGGCAACGCTCTCAATAACCTTGCACGAAAGATTGCCGTCGATCAGACGCGGCGGCAGTATCTGATGACCGATTCCAAGAGCGTGACCGCAAGCAATTCCAACGTCGATGGCCTCGCTTCGTATGCCGATCTCACTTCCTTGCTCGCCGATCCGCAGATAATGCTCGATATGCTCTCCTACGGCAATATCTTCTGGGCACCTACTCCGATCACTTGGACTGCATTGGCTGTGTCAGGAAACACGATAGCGATCAATTCGTTAGGCTTTTGGCAAGGACAGGCAGTAACGCTCTCAACAACAGGAGCATTGCCTGCTCCTCTTGCTCCAGGCACGACCTATTATCTTGTAACGACCGGCGGTGATACCACGCCTATCAGTGTGTCTTTTGCGGCAACGGCGGCAGACGCGGCGGCCGGTAATGTCATTACGCTCACAAATAGCGGTTCAGGCATAGGAACGATGACCTTGAAATCAACGATAGTTTGCCAATGGTTAGGCGGTATGGAGCAAGGCTTGCTGCCTCAATGTCTGCCGTTCCAATACGCGACGATCTGGCTTCAAGGTTCATTCCTTTATACGCTGCGGTCGGGTGGCACATTCTCCTTTGCCGTGCCATTCATTCCGACGCTCGATGATCTGCCTGAAGCATTGGAATCCGATCTGCTCGATGAAGTGGTGAATATCGCTCTGACGAGTGGGTTTGAGGGGAAAGAGTGAAGGGTAAAAGCGAAAGGGTAAAGGCGAATGGCAACGAAGCGAAAAGTAATAAAGGATACGGGTGATGACGAGAGATTGCCGTCGATGCCTGTATTGACAGCTGAACAGCTTGCGGAGAACGATGCCATTCAGCAAGCTCTTGCTGCTAAAAAGGCGGCTATCGGGCTTGGATTACCCGTCTCAGGCAACTCTCGCGAATATCAGCGAGCATTGGCGGTGGTGGCAAGTCTTGCAGCCGTTGATTCTTCATACCTCTCTCCAAAGGCTATCAATGACCTTACTGAATCTCTGGCCGTCATCGGTGATTTTGATAGAGCATACGAGCGAAGCGGCAATGAGGAATACAAAGAGATCGATTCTGCGATCAAGGAATACGAAGGGAGACCGCACGGTGTAGTTGCCATTCCCGGCTGTAATTGTCCGCCTCTTGTGGGTAGAGCATTGGATAATAACGGTCAGCCAAAAGCGATCGAGTATTCGCAACGGTTCGTTCGCCGTGAAGTGTATGTAAGATCGCAAGAGAGATGGTGTCGCCTTTTGATGTGCAATGCGTGCGGCAAGCTGACGGTCAGTGGGGAGTAGGGAAAAGTGGATAGGGAAAAGGGAAGAGGGAATAGGCAATAGATATGCGGCGGCAATTACTGACAACCTCACAATTCGGACGCGGATACAACGATTCGGTTGAGCCTTTGTCGTCTGATCCTTCGACCTTTGGTGCTGGCTCGTGCAACCTGATGGTGCTTGGCGAGAACGTTCAGCGTCCATTCGGCGGTCTGACAGGTCAAGGAGCAGGGAGTGGAACGGGCTATGCGTGTCAATTCGGTGCGGATTGGGGCGGGTTGAAGCCTTATTCGAGCGTTGCCGGTAAAGGTTCGCAGCTTAGTGATTATTCCTCAACGCTCTTTGTAATAGGGAGCGGTTATGCGTCCAAATTAGGTGCGAATCTGACGAGCGGAACGAATCTCTCGACCTTTACTTCCGCTGCCGTCAATACCGGCACAGGCAACCTGAACATCCCGACGCACGGTTTGACGGCGTATGAACCTGTTTATTTGACCACGACAGGCACTCTGCCTCTCGGATTGAGTATCTCGACAGCATATTTCGTGATCGTTGTCGATGCAAATAACATCAAACTTGCCTCAAGTTACGTCAATGCGGTCGGCGGAACTGCCATAACAGGCGGCACGACCGGCACAGGCACTCAAAGCCTTAGATCAGGCAACAATATCATCGCTACAAGCCTTTTGCAGGTCGGAAGCAACCTTAACGCAGGTTATGTTTACACTTATTTAGACACTGCAGGACTTGCTCAGGCAGTAGCTCCTACCGTCATCGTTCCAAGCAATCCGTCCGCTCCTTATACGGGATTTATCAATGGTGCGGTCAATTTCAAGATCGCAGCGATACGTGATAGGCAGAATATGGGTGTCAATATCGACAATCCTGCCGCTCCTGTCAAAGGCAGAGCCTCAAGTGCGACCGCCGTTGTCGTTCCGAACAATAAGACCGTCAAGATCACTTTTCCGACCGCTCAGACCGGACAGACGCATTGGGCGGTATTCTCGACAAAAGAAGGGTTTGGCGGCACAGGCGAGTTCTATCGTGTAGGTTGGCGTAGTTCGAGTGATGTAGCAGCCGTTTGGTATTTCGGGATCTCGGAAACGACGGTCGCGGCGGCAACAGGCAGGACGTTGGAGTTCGATTACAGAACAGGCGACCTTCTTCCTGAGACGGCGTGGTTAGAGGATTTTCCGCCTCAGCCTGGCACTCATTGCGTGCGGATCGAGAACATTATGATGGTGTTCGGTTCATCCGATGGCACGGTCGCACAGGTTTCATTGCCGGGATTCTTCGAGAGCTACAATCCATTCCATCTTCTCTACTTTCCTGAACCTGTAACGGCGGTGCTTCATCGCCAAGTAGATGATTTCGCCGTCGTCGCCTGTCGTAACTCGATACACGCGGTGCAATATGTAGGCTATCGCGGCGGAGAATTGCCGCCTGCTACCGTTACGACGATCACGCCGGACATCGGTATCGCCTATCAGTCGAATTGGGCGTTGGGCGGCGGTCAGATATGTGCCTATATTGAAGGAACAGGGCTTGTGATGATGACCTCCGGCGGCGAGATAGACTTCGAGTTCGGACGTGAAGTAGAAAGGTTCACCTCGCAATGGACAGCATCAGGCACGGTCGTGGGGTTTGATCCTTCCACGCGTTCCTTTGTAGCTGCCTGCGGCAATGAAACGGTCTCATTTTGTCTGCAAACGGGTGTTTGGTCAACTCCGATCTACATAGCGGATGCGAATGTATCAGGCACGGCAAAAAGTGCCATAAACTCGAATGGAAGTCTCTATATCTCGCTTGAATCCGGCGGTGTCGTGACGGCTTACAAGTGGGATGGCGGAGGGGTGCGGATGCCTGTGTGTGCTATCGGTCAATGGCAATCCGCACCTCTTGGCCGTAGTGTGCAGATATACGAGGCGGCATCTGCCATTCAGCAAGGTGCGAATACCGAGCCTGCGATAATCGGGCTGCATACCAACCTATTCAAACCCTATCTTCGCTCCTGTTCGGTTTCAAACGGCTCATCAACGCTCACCTCAAGCCTCTCCGGTGCGTTTACAACCGCCTATACAGGCAAACAGGCGGTCGTGTTCGGCACGAATATCGGCGGCGCAGGTGTCCATTACATCATCTGTAAATTAAGCTATCTTACAGGCACGACCGCACAGATGCTCGATAGAACGACAGGTGCGCCGATCAATGCATCGGCAAGTGCATCCGATCTGTTCGTGCTTGTAGGACGTGATTTCTTCACACTTGCACCGGGAGCAAATGCCGAACAGTTCCTTCTGAATGTGCGCCCAAGCCTTCAGAACGTAAGATCGTGGTGCGTCTCCACCTTCCTTGCTACCGATGCGGTTACAGGCAATATCTACGGTCAAAGCGTGTTCGGGACAGGCAGCGAGAGTTCTGTGGTGAATGTTGGTTAGAAGGAAGAAGCTGGAAGCAAGAAGCAAGAAGCGAGAAGCGAGAAGCTGGAAGTAAGAAGCAAGAAGTGGATGCAGTTAGATGCCAAAGGTAGAAGGACGGAATTGACCGAAAACGAGCTTATGCGGCTCATTATGAGTGCGCGAGGGCTTAAACCTGCCATCAATACCGCCGCTCACGATCTTGAGGCTCAAGGTTGGGAAGTTTGGCTCAAAACGATCTCTCCTGAAACTTTTTCCGCTCCATTCTCAGACGCTCATAGACAATTCTGGTCTCATTATTGGAATCTGTTGATGCGGATGAAGAATGGAGAGACCATTCCTGCTGCTGACCGCAATATCCTCTTACCGCTTGGACGCGGCTGTGCAAAGAGTTCAAGTGCGGAAATGGCGGCCATAATGGAAGGCTGCATCTTAGGCACGGGATATTGCCTTTATCTCTCCGGCACACAATCGCTTGCGGAAGATCATCTCTATGCCGTCAAACTCATCCTGGATAGTGATGTGATGGAACGTTATTATCCTCAAATGGCAAAGCCTAAACTGCAGAAAGGCGGTCAACAGGCGAAATATACACAGGATACTATCGTTACCGAGTGCGGTTGGGCAATGACTGCTCGCGGTATCACGGGCAGCGTTCGCGGCGGACGTGTCGGTTTGAATCGCTTTTCATTGGTGATAACGGATGACGTTGACGCTCTGACAGATAGTTTGGCGGTAACAGCCAAGAAAGAACGGATACTTGCTCGAACCGTCTATCCTGCAATGAATCGCACAGGCATTTCGATCTTCGCACAGAACCTTATCACGCCGCATAGTCTCGCTTCGCGGATATTATCTCGCCAAAGCGACCTCTTAAGTGAAAGAACGGTCATAGGCGATGGAAAGCATCCTGTGCCTGCATTTAGACAGCTCGATCTTGTAAGCCGCACGGATGAAAACGGAGTGCCGCGTTGGGAGATTCGCTCCTGTGTTCCTCAATGGGATTATTTCAATGTCGAGGATGCTCGGTCATTCTTGGCACGAAGCGGTAAGGATGCGTTTCTTGCGGAGTATCAGCACGAGTTCGTCTCGAAAAAGGGTAAAGTCCTTTCACAGCACGACCGCGACCTTCAAGCGATCACTTGGAGCGAGTTCAAGTCTCTTTATGGCACAGGGTATATTCCTGAGCATTGGAAAGCGGCCTGTGGTCTTGATGTAGGTTTCTCGGATGGTCAAGTGCCTCACTATTCTGCTTGGGTGTTCATTGCTACGGCGGCTCAGAACAGCCCGCTCGCCGGTGCGCAATTCATCTATCGGACGCATAGTTTCAAAGGTGTGAGCGTAGATGACCAGGCAATGGATATTGTTGATTACTTAAGGCCGTTCGACGAGCGTCGTGAATCTGTGAGTTCTTTGGATGGCACAGGCAGAGATCCTCGTCCTTATAATGAGATCGACCTTATAACGCATTGGCAAATATCTCACGAGGCATCAGGTTCGCTACTGACGTTCCAGCAGAAATACGGCATTCCGTTCTCGAAACAGAAGCATTTTGGAGCAACGGACGGCATCGCACAGTGGAATCATCTTTGTTTGCCTGACTATACGAAGCCGCATCCTTTTCGTGATGATACTTACAACGAGGAAGATGGGCAGTATGAATTAGGCTGTCCTCGCTTGTTCTATATCGTTGATGACGATCAGCGAGCCGTCCCGCGAAACGATCAAGGATTAAAGCTCTTTTTCGAGCAGATAGAAGGTTGGGAATGGGTTCCGGTGGAGTTGACCGCGTCGGGGATGACGCGAGAAAAGCCTTCAAAGGTAAATGATGATTTTGCTGATTGCACGAAATCTCTGCTTCAATGGTTCGCATCTGCTCCGATCACGCAATTAACGCCGATGGAGAAGATAATGGCAGATATGCCTGAGCGGTTCAAAGAGGCGGAAGTGATAGAGGCAGCGCAGCGTGGAAATAATGTTGTTTCTGATGATACGGACATAATGGCTCAGGCAAAGTATATGTATCTGCAAAGAGAGTTTGCGAAACAGCAAAGAGATTCCGCACCGGCGGCAGGTGTTGCAGGTGTGTTCGGTCGTCGAGGAATTGATTCGACGCTTGGAGCGAGAGGGAGAAGGTAGAAGGAAGCAGATAGTGAATAGTGGAGAATGGAAAAAAAATTGGTGAAAGGTGGTGTTGATGTTACAATGTGGGCGGCACACACACCTTGGTAGTCAACGGTCAATAGTCAATAGTCAATCAAAGTTATGGCAACATTTATACTCAACGGGTCTATCGCCGTTACGAATACGGCAGAGGATATTTTGGCAGAAGGACACGCACTGACGGCAGTGGTGCTGACGATAGAAGGAGCTGATGCTCGGTATAACGTCGGTGCGGATGCTTCAGGGACGGCAGGCGAGTTGGTAGTAGGCACAGGCGGTGTCGGCTCGGCAACGATCACGAATCTCGTTCAGCAGCGTATCTCCATTTATGGTGCGTCCGGTGTGAAGTGGTCGATCCGTACGGCAGGGTAAACAATGAAGCTATCCCGTCCACAGATCAAATTGCAGTTCGACCGAGCCAAGAAGCTCGGTTGGATCCCGTTCTTTCAGGAAGCGGCCTCGACGATCACGAAGAATTACTTTGACGCGGCCGACCTGATGGCTATCGCGTCGCGTGAGACCGATTTGCAGCCAAAGTGGCTCACAAAGCCCGGCGATGGTGGTAATGGCTTCGGACTGATGCAGGCAGACAAGCGGTCTTTTCCTGAGTTCACGAAAGGCGACGGGTGGAAGGACGCTCGCACGGGTATCTTGTTCGGCGCTAAGGTGCTGATGCAGAAGTGGGAAGATTATCGGGCGAATGTCGGCAAGCAGGCGAAGGTCAAGAGTTCCAAGACGGGCAAATACAGCACATACACGGGCAAGCTCGCAATGGGCTCGGTCGCTCAGCACGTCGTCCTCTCGTCTTACAACAGCGGCCGGTGGGCACAGTACGCCTTTGCAAAAGATCAGGACATTGACAAATACTCGACGGGCAAGGACTACGGGGCAGACGTGATGGCTCGTGCCGGCGTGTTTCGTTCGCTGCTCGCAAAAGAGACCTTCCCTTCGACCACGACCACGATCTCGGTCGCATCTTCAACGAGTTCGGCGGCGGCTTCGACGGAAGTTAGTACCGGGACTTCCACAGAGACTGCGGCATCGGGAACTATCCTTCCGCCTGATGCTGACAGCACCCTCTCTACCGAACCGCCGCCGGAGAATCCTGAGCAAGGTACGTTTGCCGCGTATGTACCGCAGATAGACACAGCCAAGCGATGGCTCAAGTCTCTTTTTGCCGGTACGAGTGTTGGAGCGGCATTTTCGACGGTCGTCGGCTTGCCTGAATGGATGCAGATCGTGCTTTTTTCGCTCGTCGGAGTTGTGATCGTCGGCACTATCGTCGTTTTCGCACTCTATTACAAGCAAGTTTTTCACTATGTTACGGCGATGAATACGCTCAAAGCCGATCCGCGTATGCTCTCGCCTGACATTAAAGGTAAAGTTCCGGAGAAGTGAGTTTTGTTATGGGATGCTCTCACGTTTGGGTCAGGTGCGGACACGCGAATTTGGACAGATGTTCGCGGTGCGGAAAGGTTAAATACACGGATTACACAAATGGAAAGGGTAAGCAGAGGATCAGGTTATATGTCGGTCATCACTATCAGATCATTCATCGAGTGGGCGTTCGATAGGTTCGTTCTTATCGCGGATCACTACATCGTCGAGAGGCACATAACGCTCTCGGAAGGCTTCATCTTCGCTCTTTTTGTCGGAAGGAGCATCTGGGCTTCGTTGTTCGGCTCTCCGCTTGTCGGGGATAACGTGATATGGTCGCCGATCTTCTGGATCATCCCGACCTTTCACGCGCTATCGCTCGGATTTAAGAACCTGATACCGCGAGCGTTCATTATGGCACTCTACGGCGTGGCGTGGGGGTTCGTTGCGGTGCTCTATTCAATGCTCGATCCGACATCGACGGCGGTTCCGTCGTTCTTCGTCTGTTCGGCGTTGGGTGTGTTCATTTCGGTCAGGCTTTTTACCGAACAGAGGCAGATGCGGCAAGGAAAGGCCGTGTGAAGCGGCGTGATCCGTTACTAATTCAAGGGGACTCTCATCTCAGCAATGGAAATCTCGTGGGAAAGGCTTTTTACAGCATTAGGGATCGCGATAGCCGGTATTGGCGGAATGATACCGATATTCAACGCGGTCGCGGCTCAATGGAACGCTCGAAAGGCACGAGAAAGGGAAGAACGCGGGCAAGGCTTGGAGGAGCGGAAGTATGACGATTCGCAATGGAAAGAGCTTGCGGCGGTTCGCAAAATTGACCTTGAGGAAGCTCGGGCAAGGATAATCGCACTTGAGCAAAGTCTCGATGCGGAAAAGAGGCGGAATGATGACCTTACAGACCACATCGAAGGGCTTTTTGACAAGATGCAGGACGCGATGGAGCACCTTCACGTCGAGGCGATACCGAACAAGGTCGTCAAGATCATCAAAGCGAAGATCGACCAGGTGAACGGCTTTATCGAGGACGCACGGCGAAAAGTGAAAGAGGAAAGGTGAGATTGTTAGAAAGATGATTCGGTAAGTCTCGGTTTAAGTTAGAATACGAATAGCGTGGGGTTAATAGATGATGGCAACATTTCCTTTTAATTTTTCAGCATCAGGCGGCGGCGGAATGGCGATCGGCGGCGTGGTTACGGGTGCGAGTGCTGACGGTGTGTTCTTTGGGGGCGTGGGCGGCATCTTGTCGCAGGATTCCACGAACTTCAAGTGGAACGATGCAGATACATTGCTAACTCTTAAAGCAGGTGGTGCAACAAAAACTTCCTTAAGGGTCAATATAGCTGCAAGTCAATCCGCCGATTCTATCATTCTAGCTGACCCTTCGGATTCGCCACTTATAAGTTTATGGGGATTCGATATAAACTACGCTGGAATAAAACTAAGAGGAACAGACACACTTCTTTATAATGCGGGTGCTGGATGGACTGCTCTTTGCTCCGGCCCAACTGCACAATTACGATTATTAGCCTCATTAGTAATTCTCATAGATAGTTCAGGAACTGTCGTTGGAGGCATAGGAGTTGATGGGGATAATACTGCTGGAAATACTCGACTTATGGTGTATGACGTTGATAATGCAATGCTTGAGAGAGTATCGGTGGGAGCGGCAAATTCTGGAGGGGCTGGTTATAAGGTTCTAAGGATACCTAATTAGAAGGTAAAGAGGTGAAAGAAAAATGGCACTAAAGAAATTGATACGAGACGGCGTTCTGATACCGCTTCCGAACGCACAGCAAAAGAGGGTTGTCGATGCCTTTGCGGACGCATACAACTATTCGGCAAAACTGCCTGATGGAAGCGACAATCCACAGAACAAGGCAGCCTTTGCCGCTCAGAAGATCAGAGACTACATCAACGAGATAGTCAAGGCTTCGGAGTTCAAGAAACTTCGAGAGGCAGTTCAACCGCCGACCGACGTTGACGATGATTCAGAAGGAGCGGCATCGAAAGGATAAAGGAGAAAGGAGAAGGGATAAGGGACGAGGGATAAAGGATAAAGAGAAAATTATGACGCAAACAGGCACAAAAGAGGTAACCATTCCTGATATTGACGCAGACGAGAATGAGCAGGACGACCATATTCGAGGTTCGGCGGAAATGGTCTCAATGTCAGCTACCGAAGCAGATTGGCTTCGTAAGAGCCGCAGACTTCTTGAGATCGCAATGATCGTCGAGCAATCACAAGTCGAGGCCGCAAAACTTCGCTCTGAACTTGCTCAGCTCGAACAGCAAATGAAAGCCGAAGAAGCAGATCCTGCGAAATGACCACACTCACTTACATCGGCATCATCGCGGCGATGGTCTTTACAGGCACCTGGTGGCTCGTTCGCATTCTGCCGCTGATGGACGAGCGTCAGGACATCTGGGATGCGTTGGACGTGCATCTCGGCATTCCGAAGAGATACGCCAAGCTACGCCTTCGCTGGTGGTGGCCGTGGGGAGCTAGTTTACGTCAATACACGCCAAAGGGTGCTTGTGTTTGGGGAACGGTCAAAGTTCCGCAAGAGCAGCTTGAATCGTTCGACGAAGGAATTTCGCGTCAGATCGCGGCATCAAGTGCGGAGTTTCCGCATTGGAAATTGTTTCGCAAGCACTCAGATTACTCGGCACTCGTCATCGACCCGATGGCTACGAATCACGTCAACGAGCCTGGTTCGCCTGCTCTGATCGTGAGCACGGGAAACTCACAGATCCAATGTGCGGGTGTGTGTTTGGGAACATCCTGGACACCGACGGTAAGCGATGACGGAAGCTCGTATAAGCTGCAAGGCACGTCCATTGACCATCCTTATATCGTCGTTCCGCATCAGGTAGCGGAAGGGTGGAGATTTACAAACTATTGGCGGGATTCGGTCGGCAACGAGAGCGATCACCTTGCTCTTTTCAACAATCTTGAACTATTCGAGTATTATCGCGGCCCAAGAGACATTCATCCTGTTTTTCCGACGCACAGGCAGTCTGGTAAGTCTATCGGTAGAAGGTGTGTATGTGGACAAGAAGCTTACATTTGGGTAAATCCTGATGGTAAAACCTTCTGGGTATGTAAGGGTTGTGAAAGCGTTAATTGGGAGTGTGAGTGCGAAAGTCAGCAGTCTAGTGGGTCAGAAAAGTCTATCGAGTCAGGAGAGAAAGACAGAGTGCTGACGACGCACGAAACGGAGTGAACCTATGCTGATTATGGCGAACATTTTAGGGTGGCTTTACGCACATTGGAAGTGGGCGGTCGGTGTGATCGTCGGCATTATCTTGCTTGTCGTTCTCTTTTCTGTCTCGATGCGGATATATCGGTGGGTCAATCCGCTTCCGAAGCTCAATGAAGTTCAGATACAGAAAGGTGAGCAGGCGATCAAAGACAGGAACGATGCCAAGCTCAAGGATATTCTCGCGGAATCGGATACTGCGGTCGAGAACGCGGACACAACCATCAAACAAGCCGAGCAGAACACGGAAGATGCGAGAAAGACGTATGATTCGTGGACGACGGACGAGCTTTTGAAGGAGTTCGAGAGGCGTAAGGCAGAACACGAGGCGGAGAAACCACAATGAGAGTATCGAAGTTGACGGATATGTACACGAAACCGCGATTCTTAACCATATTTCGACGCTGTGTTTACGTCGTAACCATACTTTTGCTGTCCGCTTTGTGGGGATTTGCACAAGAGGCGACTCCGACACCGCCGTCGGCGACGACCGGTCAGAATAACCCTTGTGCGAATGTTCCGATGCCGGGCGAGACCGTCTGCATCACTCGTCAAGACCTTATCCGCTTTTTGCAGACGGATGACCAGAATACGGCTCTAAAGGCCGAGAATGATGCCGTCAAAAAAGCGACTGAGGATCTCAAGAAGGAAATTTACCGCCTGCAAACGGAGCTTGCCAAGACGACGGGCGAATTGACCGCACAGCAGCAGATGGTCGTGCGTCTTTCCGCCGTGCTCGATCTTGCATTGAAGAATACAAGGAAGAAATGCCTGCCGTTCTCGGTGTGCATAAATTGAGGGAACAGAAAAAAACAAGGGAGATGTTAAAAAAAATGGCAACACAAAATGAACAAACACCACTGCATACGCGAGGCGTAGTTTACAATAAGCCTTACCTGCATATCGAAGCTCCATTCAATGAGCCGAAGATCACGTTGTGGACAGGGAACAAGGGCAAAGTTGAACTGACGCTCAACGAGGCGGCAGATATTGCAAAGGAACTGCAAAAGATAGTGAACTTGAACCGTCCGATCTATTGATACGAGCTTTCAACAAATTTTACGACACTTCAAAAATACACTTTACGAGGAAATGACCACACGTGGTATTAGGCGAACCACATCGACGCGGCGGTTGGGCGAATGACCCTTTAACGAAGATCATCAATTCCGCATATTCGCGGATAGAGGACATCGAAGGGGAGCTTGCTGTTCTGCAGGAGAATGTCGCTCAGATCCCGACCGCCACACCGAATACCACACCGCAATCGGTCAATCAGGTCTTTAACGGTTCGATCACACACTCCGTACAGAGTTGGGCGAATGTATCTCCGTCCGGCGATGCTCAATATGAGTGTCAAAGCTGGTATTCTCATCCGTTAGCAGACGGACAGGCGATGTATGCCGCGACAAGTGCCTCCGCAACTCCGAATGAACTCAACTTCACTTCCGCTAATGTAACGGTCGGGCCGCCTAGCACCTTTACGATAGCTTCTCACGGCGTTTCTACGGGAATGCTCGTTAAATTCACGGCAGCCTCACCGCCGACAGGATTGACGAGCGGCTCGGTCTATTACGTCATCTATGTCGATGCGAACACGATCAAACTAGCCACAACTTACGACAATGCTTTATCCGGCACGAATCTGAATGTTACGACGGTCGGTTCAGGTGCGATGGTCTTGCGGTTCATCACGGCATTAAAAGAAGATTCTTCCACTATCTACAATCCCGGAATGTCTGATTGGTCGTGGTCGGGCGATAGTGCAGGCTGTGCGAGAATGTCGGCAACGGCAAGTATTGATACGCTCCTGCCGGGAACGAATATCGAACCTGGATACACATATTACGGAGCGTTCAATATCGCACGGGCAAATGCTTATATAACGGCTCGCGGC
>CAZBXE010000016.1:0-34226 GCA_964496125.1 uncultured bacterium
TTGTAACCCGCTGCCTGGGCGTTCGCCTGTCCCATGAGACTTGCCCCGCCCGCCTGGCCCATTCCTGTAATCGTGTTCGCCACGTTCGCCCCAGTCTGCCCGGCCGCTTGCGCCAACGTCCCCGCCGCATTTGCCCCAAGTTGTGACGGCCCGAGCAGCATGTTATACGCTTGCTGGTTTTGCCGGAGGAAATTATCAAGCTGCTGCTGATATGTCGTGGACGCGAGGCCCTCTGCGAACTGCACGCCCCCTTGCAGTGCATTGCCGCTGAAGCCAAGTCCGCGTCCTGCCGCGCTGTTCTGCACCGCACGGAGCCCCTGATCCAGCGCCCACTGATACCCAGGGGTATTCCGCAGTTGCTCCATTGTCGGGGCGAACGTGCTCATGAGCGACGGCCCGCCACCGCCAATCCCCTGCGCCCCACCATGCAACAGCGAGAGCAGAAAATCCATCGCTTCGCTGCCACCACGCATATACGGCGTAAGTGCGCCTTTGGCTTCTCCGAACATCGCTTGCTGGGCGGCAATGGCCTGCTGCCCCAACATCATCTGCAAAAGCCCAGCCTGCCCCGCCGCTCCGCGTTGCCCCTGCGCGCCGAGAAGCCCACCAAGCCCCGATGCAATGCCCCCGACGACTGACCCGATCCCCATGCTCGACATCTCACGCCCCCATCCAGATCGAGTAGACTTCATTCACCTTTGTCATGCCAAGCTTGCGGAGCAGCGCCCCGCTGTTCTGTCCAAGTTCTGCATTGCTCATGCAGATAAACTTCTTCGCCCCGCGCGCACGAGCCTCATCCATCGCCCGCTCAATAAGCCTCGTCCCGAGAAAACTCCGCCAGGAAAGTCCCTTCCCACAGCACCGCGCTTCTCTTGCCAGATAATACGCATCTTCAATCCCGTAAAGAGTATGTGCAAAATGAGGATGAGCCCCCAGTGTAAACACGAAATACCCCAGCAACGACGACGAGAGGGGCGACCTGGCCTGCGCGGGCGCTCCCCGCCTTGCCGTGACAATACAGAGCATCCCAAGTTGCTCCATCGCCGCGTAATACTCCACATTCGCACACGGGCGAGCCATTTCCCTGTCACTCGCAAGCTCGTGAAAGTGTCTTCTCCAGAGTTCTTGCGCATCATGGCTAAACTCCTTCCAGGTCTCACATTGCAGCGTCACGTTCACATGCGCGCTCATGTCACACCTGCCCCGTCACACCTGCGTCAGCAGTTTGTATGTATTCGCGCCAATGACAAGCGTGTCGACGGATTGCCAGCCACTCGGCAGCGTCGCCGCCGCTGGCCACAACACAATCCCGCCCAACGGCACGATGTTCGCAGTCACCCCCATCATAAACATCTGCAGTGGCCTCAACGCCGTGCGATCTTCGCCCACAAGCGGCGCGACTGGAGTTGGAACGATGACTTGCTGCGTCATATCACGTCTCCTGTGGCTCCGCGTCGAGCCACGCGCCGTTCAGCGCCGTCGGCGCGCCAACACTCCACGACAGTTCATACACGCGATCCCTGGCCATTCCCAGGCGATTCCACGAGGGAATCGTCCGATACTCCCCAGTATGCCCAAGCGACTGTGTAAGCGCGTTCCCATATGTCCGCCCCCGATCGTCGCTCCAACGCAGCGACAAAAGCGGATCAATCGCAGGGTTCGAAAAAGTCCCAACTTCAATATCCGCGCTGAACTGCTTGTGCGACATGCGGTCTCCGCCGTTCAGCACATGCGGGAACGAACGGAGCCGCAGAATCGGCGAGCCGTCGTCATCATATGTGTTGATGTCCCAGTGGTAGAGCTTCCCATTCTGCCAATCCCCGCAGATCGTCTTCCCATATGCGTATGCAACGCAATTCGCACGATGACGGTGTTCCTGTCCGTTCCCGTCCAGCCAGACCCGCTCATGCCAGAGCCTTGTCGAGAGATCAAACACCCACGTCCGATCTGCCGTCGGAAACGTCAGCACATAAAAGATATGCGCTCCTTGCTGGTAGCAAAATCCAATTGCATCTTCAATCTGCGCATACGACGAGAACTCATCCACAAGCGCAGGCGTCGAGATAATGCTTTCTTTGTATCCCTCAGCGGCGAACACCAGTGCCTCGCCGTTATTGTCCACGGAGAGCCAGAACAAATTCTGCCCCCAATGCGCAAGCGAGCGCAGTGCGCCAATACCGTGTTGAATAAACACCCCAGACACTGGAGCGAGCGGGAACGGCGAGCCTCCGACATTCCCCCAGACCTCGATCGAACGCTTCCCAAACAGCCAGCAATACCGATTCACCACGTCAATGATCTGCAGCTTATCCGCGTCCCCTGTGATCGTCGCAATTGCCAGTGCGGCGTAGGTCGTCGCTCCGGAGTTACTAGATTGCAAATTCCCGCCCTGTGTGCTCGACAGCAGAAACGTATCGAGGTAGCGAATTTGATTCCCGCCTACAAAATTCGTTGGCGCGAACGTGCCGAATGCGAGTGTCGCCAAATCCACGCTCCATCCCGACACACTCCCATCCAGCACAACAAGCGTAAATGTGTTATCGTAGAGCGAAACGTGACCTGCTGCCGACCCAATGTTCCCAAGCAACTGTGGCACATACGAGTCGGGAATGTAATACACTCCATCCCCGATGACAGCGAAGAGCAGCCCATTCGACGCGGTGTAGAGCGCTCGGACCTCTCCGACCTGCCCCTGACACAGCGTCACAAGTCCCGGCGTGCAGTAATGTGTGAACGGAACCTCAGCATCTTTTGTGTTTTGCTCCGGATACAAATTCACGCATCGCTGGGCATTTGCAATGACCGAGCGAGCTTCATAAGCACCCTGAACAAGTTGAAGCTGAGGCACCGTGATGCTCCATCAGGCGGACAGAATGAAGTCCCAACGACCGGCAATCGCGCAGTAAAACAACCGCTTTGACGCCGCCGCCGCACTGATTCCCGTGGAGCCCGCCGTGCCTGCGATCGTGTCGTTCCCCGTCGCGAAAATCTGCATCGCATTCGCACCGATGTTCTGCACAATCGCAATGTCGCCAGGGACGCACGCCGGAAGCAGCACACTGTCGGCGGCCGTTGCAACCGTGCCGACCTGGTTGATCCCCTTGATAAGCGCCGTCGCACCCGTGCGGCCGCCACCAGCTTTCGCTGTGAGCGCGTTCTGCCAGGCCATTGGCCCCGCCGCAATTGCAGCATTCAATTCACTCCCATCCACGAGCCTCGCGCCGGGAAGAAACGGAGTAGGCGAACCAGAAGCCATTCTACTCTCCTTTGCGCACTTGCGCTATCGCATCTGATCCGAGTAGATGTTGTAAATGCCAGGACGGATCAGGTTATCCGGCATTATCAGTTGCGCAATCTGCGCATTCGCATCGCGAATCGTCTGCAACGACTCCGTTGCGAGATCATTCAAATCCGGGTCCACCGGCAACCGATACGCCTGCCGCAAACGCCGCGACAGATTATAATGCAGCGCTGCCTCGTATTCCGCAGGAAACGCAAAGTTACTCGTGATCTGCGAGAACGTCGAGAGCACGTCTTTCACGATCACATGGATTTCGTAAAGGCTCGCCTGCGGAATCGGCCAGGGATACAGCACCCCTAGAGTATTCCCCTTGTCATAGAAAATCGAGTTACTGAACGTGCCGAGTGTCTTGAGCGTAATCCGCGAGTAATCCTCCATGCTGAAGATCAACTTCAGCGGGAAGTCCACGGCCATACTCGCCGCCGGCCCTGCAAGCAGCCGCAAATATGCCGCTTCCAGCATCCCCGGCCGGACGGTCATATTAATGTTCCCGCCCGGCCCGATCGTGTAGCTCTGCGCCCCCGTCGAAACGACTGACTTATCAACATTATGCCAGATAAGCCATCGTTTCGTGGCCCACTGTGCAATCATCATGTTGAGTAGTCGAAAAGCGTCGTTCATGTCTTCGGAGAGCAACGTCTGCCCGACACCGAGCACGCCGGCATTTTTCATCGCGAGATTGATAATGTCGGCGGCTGTTGTCATGGCTTAGGCTCTCTTCGCAATAGGCGCATCAACGCTAGAAGCACTTGTGGGCTTCGCTTCGGGAGGCTTCGCTGCTGGGCTCAGTGCCTTGCGAAGCTCCTGCAACTCCGCATCCTTCGCCGCGAGTTCCTCCCGCAGCTTTCGATGCTCTTCCAGCGCCGCCTTCGCCTGCTCCAGCTCCAAATTCTTTGCGTTGAGCTGATCCGCAAGTTCGTCCTCGGCAGTCTTATGCGCGCCCGGCGCGCCTTCCGAGATAAACTTGAGTTCTTCCTTCGCATCGCCCACGATAATCGGATGGAGCTTTCGCTCGTCTCGATACCCCACGACCTTGGGGTATTCGTGAAACACGTAGTCCGGAAACTCCATGTTCCCATAAACACCGAGATAAGGCTGAGGTTTCTTCGCCATTACTTGCTCCTGTTAAAGAAGGGGGTGGCGAGCCACCCCCTCATCACTCACGCAATGATGTCCGCCACCGCCACTGCCCATTCCGGCCGGACCCAGAGGTATCCATAGAGAATGTCCAGACGTGTGATGAACTGGTCAGTGCTGACGTTATACGCAGTAATCATGCGCAGCGCCACACCATCCATGCGCTCCCGCGCAGCCTCCTCGACCTTCTGCGGAAGCTCCAGGTCCGCCGTCGCCATCGTAACGGCCTCCGGCACGAACGCGATGTTCTTGCGATACACCGCACTCGCCAGCGTAACAGGTGTGATCGCCGCGCCATTCGCAGGCGAAGCGTCCACAGTCTGATACTGCACGGGATTGCCACCGGAAGGCGGGACAATCGCCGGGTAGATGCTCAACGAAGTCGCGCCAATCGCCGCGTTCGCAAGCACGACGAACTGCTGCAACTGCCCCGTCGTAACCTTCGTGATACGGTTCACCGCGTTCACGCCGGCAATCGTGATAATGTCGCCCTGCGAAAGCGGCCCCGTCAACGCCGTGACCGTCAGCGCTGTGCCCGTCTGGCCCGCACCATTGACAGTCATCGCAGCCCACGCAGCCGTCGTGTGCTTGATAACCGTCTGATCCTCGAACCAGTCGAATCCAATGGCGTTGTAAACCTCGCCGTTCCGATACTGTTCCGAGATTTCCTGCGAGGGGTTCAACAGGCCGCTGAGCGATTGCACCGTGCGCGCCATGCTGATCGGATCAAGCACGAACTTGCGGCCATTCGTCGGGGCCGAGCGCAGTGAAAGCGTTGCCTTCGCCTGCAGCCAGGTATCGAGCGTCGGCTTCAGCACGTTCCCCGCCGCGTCGAGATTCGCAACGAAATTGCTGACGCCACTTTCCACGCCGCTCATCACGTCCGCCGCAACCGCGCCGACGAGGTTATTCACCGCCGGAGCCAGCACACGCTTGGAGTAATCGTCGAGCGACATCGTGCGTTCGACGCTGTTGAACGACACGTCTACGCCCTTCTGCGTAGCAACCGTCAGCGTCGTGCTCGTCTCCGCCGTGTCCTGCACGCTCACCGCCGCACCCGTGCGAACAGTATAGTCATTCGGCAGCCTGATCCGCAGCGACGTGCCGATCTTCGCGCCCGTCATGGCGAACTGATCGTCATACTGCGTATCGATGTGCTTGATGAAGCTGTTCGTGTTTATCCAGAGGCGAACAGCTTCCCTGGTAATCATGTTGATATTAAGAAGTGAATTGGCCATTTCCGTTGTCCTGGGTTTGCGGACTTGCCGCGTTGCGTATCAGCGGGGTCAGGAGTCTGCCCCAAATGACGCTGCTCGCCGCGTCCAATACGAGCTACCCAGGACACTTACCCCGTGCCCAGTCGGGGAACGTCGCTTAGCGGCGACGCACCGTCTTTACCTGCTCATTTCGCAGGCGCACCCACTCTTCCATGCTCAGCCCCGGATCGTCGAGTGACGCCGGAACATTTCCCGCCCCCTGCACCTTCGGAGTGATCGGGGGCGGCGCATTTGAAATCGCCTTCGGTGCAGGTGGGGCACTCAGCTTCGCCCCGATCTGCGCTACCGCAACAGCCTGTTGCACCGGCGTCAGCGATGCAATCCGCACCGCCTCATCCGGGTTCTTCGCGAGATGATAAAGCACGTCCGTCGGAGCACCGCTGGCAATCGCCGCTTCTGTAATCCCTTGCGGAACCATGCCCCCCATCATCTGCGCCATGACGTTCATCTGCGGAGCCCAATCCGCAAACTTCCCATTTCCCTCGTTCCAGATTGTCGTTGCTTTTTCGTTCCAGCTTTGCGCATGTGCAAGGCGTGACGCCTCTTCCTGCACGCGACGCTGGAACGCCTCGGGATCGAACTGGGGGGCTTCGCCCGCAGGGGCTTGAGGCTGTTGCACCTGCGACGCCCTAGCCAGTGCAAGTTGCTCCTCAAGCTCCCGTTTCTGCCGCGTAAGCTGCCCGAGCCTATCAAGCAACCCCTGCGGGACTTTCGGGGGCTCGGAAGCAGGCGCAGGCTCTGGCGAGGGCGCAGGCTCTGGCTGCCCAGCCCCTTCGACCGCGACGGGAACCGGTGGCTCGCCACCGCCTCCAGTCGCACCTTCCGCATCTGCCGCCAGCACTTGCGCATCTCGCCAATTCATTTACCTGCTCCTGCTTTCATCTGAAGGACGCCCTCACGCCCACGACGTAATGTCGCATCGCGAATTAAAGCCTCATGGATTTGCTCCTTCAAGCTTTCTTCGATGTTAGTCCCCAATAACCTTGCAAGCGTGGTTCTCGCCGCATCAAGATAAAGCGGCCATGCTTGGCGCACGTATGTCTCGCGATCTCGATGCTCTTTGTAGAACTCGTCGCTTCGTGACGCCCAGGTTTCGTAGACTTCCTGGGCCATTTCCATTGCAGTCTTCGCGACGAGCTTATGTGCGTGCGCGCCCTTTCCGGGAAGTCTCACAAGCGGCTCTCTCATTTCTTGCTCCTCTTACGCCGTTCCGGCGCCCCCTGCGCCATGAGCGGATTTCCCTGCGTCAGCGCAATGTTCGGCGTGCCCAAAAACGCCGGATCAAACTCCGCTGTAACACTTCGCAGTTGCTCTGGCGACGCAAATCCATATTGCGTGTGCAGTCCACCAAGGTCATGAATGCCATGCACCGCTAGCATATCTCCACGCTTGCTCAGCACGTAGTTAATAAGGTCGTGCATCACGCTGTTGGCGTAGTTCGGACTTTGTGCAATCTCTGGCCAATATACCTGATAAGGCCGCTCCGCACGCCCATACAGCAGCATATTCCGTCCGCCTTGTGCCATGTCTCCCCAAAGGTCCGCATATTTATTCGAGACTTTTGGCGTGTCCGCATGGAACAGCATGTGCTCAGAAGACTTTCCTTTTCCAGGCGCTGGTGACGTAAACCCCCCGCGCTGCGGATCACGCGGCCACAGCACGCTCCCACTCTGTTCCTCTGGGATAACCCATTTCCCTTCGTTCATCCCTTTGAACATCGGCAGTGCCACATTGTAGCCCTGTGCCTCTGCACGACGCAGCCGCTCACCGAGTTCCCCCTCCCGCAGCGCTGGGTTCGTCAGCACATTCCACGCCTTCGCCTCCTTCGCCGCGTTCATAAGCGAGCGAAAATCCACAGGCGTCACCGCTTCCTCAAACGTCTTCCGCATCACCTGTGGCGGACGAACGTCCCACGGATGCACAGCAAATGGCGGCGCTTTCGACATCGGAGATGAAGGCGGAACAGTTGGCGAAGTTGAGTGCCCCGCCTGTGCAGCTGCAAAAGCAAAATCCCCATGCTTCGCCGCATAGTCATTAAGATGCGTCAGTGCTTCTTGGAAATGTGGAATGTCCTCAGCATCTAAAAATCCATCAGCCGTTATACTGTTAAAATAATCCTCCGGCTTTTTGTATTTATCTGGATACGTCTGCAGCGCACTGAGAAGCTCCAGCGCCGCCTCCTGCACCGGCATTGGCGCGTCCTTGAGCCCTGCACTTTCCGTCACCGGATGATACTGGAGTTCCCCTGCATAAGGCTCCTGTGCCTTCGGCGCCGCAACAGTAGTCTCCCCAAGCAGCTCCTTCAGCTCCTTTTCCAGCGCCGCCAGATGCTCATCCGTCGCAGGTTTTGGCGTAAGTGCAGGCTTTTCTGCCAATGCCATCTTGCTCCCCGGCTGCACTTTTCCACCCCAGCCCGTCGCAAACGCGCTTCCAGGCTTCGGCTGTGCAACAGGGCCACCTGCAAGCATTGCCGCAGCACCGAGCGTGCGCGCAAAGCCCTCAGGTGCCGCCGGGTCTACCTGCCCCGTCAACACGTCCCCCGGCAGCATCGCCGCGCCGGCAATGTCCCGCGCCATTTGCAACGGCACATGTGCCACAGCACGCGCTGGAATCGATCCCATGCGCGCCCATTCCGGCGTGCCGACAGGCGCTTGGAACTCCCACGGGAGCCCTTCATACGGATTGACATTCCGTGCGAGACGTCCAGCAGGGCGTGGCCATGCCCCTTCCAGCGACTCCCCTGTCAGTGGATTGACGGTCAGTTCCCGATAAATCCCCATGTCACGCCCCCACTTCGTCACGCCCCTGGCACTTTCATCACCCGCAGCAACCGCGACGGGTCATTCGGATTAAGCATCATGCGCGGAGCCTGCGCCATCGCATCAAACGGTAGCGCAAACTGCTGTTCCTGCGCCCCCTGACGCAGCCCCGCATTATGCTCAAACACGTCACTGATCGGCACATCTGCGCTTTCACGGATCGCCTCAGCCGCCAAATGCTGCAATTGCATCGCACTCATCGCTTGATCGCCCAGCGCCTTGATCCTGTTCGTGATCGCATTGTAAACGTCCACGTCGCGCTTTTCAAGCCTGGCTTTGCCCTTGATCTTTTCGTTGGCAAGTTCGTCCATTGCCGCGACGAGGGCCTTTTGCAGTTGCTGGACTTGTGTGCCCAACTGTTGCTCCCCTGGCGACGGGCCTTGTCCCAGCGCCTGCGGCGGCACCATGCGGCGCAGCCGCTCCGCCGCTTCATCCGCCATCGGAAAGTCCCCCGCGCGGAACAGGATGTCTCCAATAATCGCAGCAAGTTGCGGCGCCTGCGTCAAAATCAACGTCAGCGCATTAAATGCCTCTTCCTTTCGCGTCGCATACGCAGGCCCCACGTCTGCCTGGACCTCATACGTTCCGACTGCCGGGTTCAGCACACGCGCCACGACCTGCTGATTTTCATCCAGCTTCTGCGCAAACGCCTGTTGCTGCGCTGGATCAATCCGAACTTCCAGGCTCACCCCGTCGTCCGCGAGGATCATGATAGTCCGTTCAGTGTCATAGATTTTCGGAACGAGGTCCATCACAATCTTGCCGACCTGCCTTATCGCAATCGCCAGATTGTCGATGAAGTGATAGGTCGCCTTGTCGCCCTGCCGCTGCCGTTCCGCAATCGCCCGTCCCGTCCGCTCATTCCCCTGCTGCCCCATCTGGTTTTCATACTGCCCAGACACCATTTGCATTTCGATGTTCGCCATCTCCATGCCCTTCAATGCCACAGGCGACGGCACTGGTGGTTCCTGTCGCTGCGGCGGCGGCAACTGCTTGTCCCCATTCATCGCTTTATACGGCAGATATGCATGATTCACACGATTCGCAGTGTCCCAATACGCCTCGAATCCCTCAATGCTCTCCACCGCGACAATCCACGGAGTTTTGCTCTGCAACGCCCCGTATTCCACTGCAGCACTTGACCAGTAGTTATACATACGCTGCGGGTCTTTCAGCGCCCTCGTATGCCCCTTCCGATCCATCCGCCCATCGATAATTGTCTCCTCCCCAATGACCGGGACGAGCGGGATGGTCTTTCCGGGCCAAATTTTCGTCTCCTCCTTCACAACATGCGTCCCAACAATGAAATAATAATGAATCTCTCGACGGAACATCTTCCGCGAGCGAAGCACCTTGAAGTCCTTAAGGCTTTTCTTCCCCATGATCTGCTGCACCGCCGACGCAAACACAGACATCTGCTGCCCATCCTTGCTTTCCACTAGCAGCAACTCATCCTCCAAATCCACCGCCTCAAAATATTCCGCAACGCGCACGTGATCGTCATCCCTCCACCCACGATCCTGCACCAGCACATTCTGCCCCGAATACGCCTTGTAGTCCGGATATTTCGCTTCAAAATCGTCCTTCGCAAGGTCTTCAAAAACAAACGCGAATCTCGCGTCTTCTTTCGCAGGCGCACGAGCGTCCGGGTCAATGTAAACGCTAAGCGGATCTGGCACAGATGTTACGAAAATGTCCTGGTCGAACGTGTTGTCACCCACGTAATCCGTCGTGACGCGGAGCCAGCCAATCCCGCCCTGCACTTGAGAAGTCGTCGCCCTGTCATAGTGCGCCTGCGCGTTGCTCTGGTATTCGATATGTCTCGCAATGCCATCCCAAACTCGCGCCGCTTCCGTCGTCGCACCGTTCCCCATGGCGCGGAATTTAATCCCCGGCTTGTTCAGTTTCGCATCATTGATGATGTTCAGATTGTGCTGGCGGGTTTTGTTTACCGTAAGCGCGGGGCGTGCTTCCCGCTCCCGATCATCTCGCATTTTCGTCGGCCACTGAAACCCATTATCCGGATCAGCGTTCGCGAATTTCACGTCGTCTTGGAAAAGCCTGCGGGAGTAACTTTCCCAATGCACACAGCGCTCCATGCGCTTTTGCGCCCTCCGCAACAGCTCAGCCTCTTCATGGTCCTGCACTTCCCGTTCCGCTTTGCTGTTCATCGCATCCATCCCAAGCTATCAGCCCATCCACCAAACGACGCCGCCGCACTTTGCAGCTTACTTCTCACTCGCCCAATTCGTGCGTCCTCGCTTCCTTGCGACGCAATCGCCATGTAGCGAAACGCATCTGCCGCGTGCGACGACCAGTCATGTCTCGGCTCCGCCGAAAGCGTCCCGAGTTCGACCTTTTCTTCGTAATGGTAATGCCGCAGCGCGTGCAGCAGTTCCCCCTCACACCGCTTCGCATCGAAGTAGCACGTCGGAAAGATCGCCCGCGCCGCCTGAATCCCATCGAACAACTTCAATCTCGGCACAATCCGCACATCAAACCCAGCATCCTCGAGTTGCCCCTGCACGGACTTGATCTGCCCAATCGTCTGCGCTTTCGCGTCATGCGGAAGCCAACAAAGCCCGTAGTTATACGGAGTGCCATATTCGTCCTTCCGCGCTTTCAGCACTTCCACATAATGCGGAATCTTTTTCAGTCTATTCTGATAAAAGTCAATAACCCTTCGCTGCATCCCCACGTATTGCTCAAAAATGATCGCCGTGTGATCACTGTGCCCGATGTCCCAGTAGAGTTGCACCGTGCTGCTTCGGTGATGTGGGACTTTGCAGATTCTTCCGTCCTCCGCCGCGTCACGCAACTCCTCCGCATACACCGCTCCGCTTAACGTCTGCTTACATTCCCCCTCCCAGACATGCAAATACGCATCGCGATCACGATCCTTAAGGTCCAGCATTTCTTGGTAAAGCACCTCCGGGAAAAACGGATTATCCCTCCAAGAGATTTTCTGCACGATCGCGTTCTTCGGAGGGTCCAGAATGAACCGCTTGTATGTCGCGTCGCTCGCGAGATTTGGATTGAACGAGACCCAGATTTCGCTCCCAGGCTTGCGGATCGTCGGAATCAGCACTTCCCATGAGTTCGCGCTAACTTTGTCCGCCTCTTCCAGCCAGCAAACATCAATGCCCTCGTAAGACTTGATCTTCGTGACGTTGTTTCGGATTCCCTCAAAAAAGAACTCCGAGCCTGTGGAGGGGCAGAAAATCCTCTCCCGCTCCACAGCAAAAAGATGCCCCAGTCCCATCGCATCGATTTGATCTGCGAGCGTTTTATGCACGGAGTCGCGGATAGACGTCTGCAATTCGCGGGCGCAGAGCACTCTTTGTCGTGCCGACGCCGCTCGAACAAGCAGCGCTCTTGCAATACCCCAGCTCTTCGCTCCGCCACGTCCGCCGTAAAGCACCCGATACCGCACGGCCAGCCCATTGACAGTCGGCCAGAAAAGACACTGAAGCTTTTCTGGCCAATCAATCTGGATGGTATTTGCAGGGGTTAGAGCCACCTTCCCGATCCTCTCACATGGGCCTCGCCTTTTTGCCCTTGTTGTGCTTCGCCAGCGCTGCTTTGTCCATCGCCATATCCTTCGCGGAGCCTTCTTTCACGCCCTTTTTTCGCAGCTTCTTATCCTTCGCCTTGTCCATAGGACTCTTTTCCCATTCCTTCATCGTCATCTTAGCCATGGTCAGTCCCTCTTTCCAACTGGCGTGGTCGTCACAAGTCGCAGTCCGATGTTCGCCACACCAACGAGCACCACTGCCATCTCCGGCGAGACGTATTTCGTCCAGTCCAGCGTCGTTGCATACTGCAGCACTGCCGACCCTGCCGCAATCCCGAAGTTTACCAGTATCGTTCTCCAACCCTTCATCACACAGCCCCTCTCTTTTCCCACGCCGCAAGTGCCTTTTTCGCCCAGGCCAAGCGCGACTCCATATGCACTACCCCAGCCCGTTCATATTCCCGTTCAAACGCAATCACCGCCTGTTCCAGCGTCTTACACCGTCCGATCCGCTCCACCACGCTTCGATAATCCTCACGGAGTTCCTTGAGCAGAAATCCCATGTTCGCCGCGTCGCTTCGCCAATCGAGCTTTTGATGGTCGCACCAGCGAAGAAACGCTTGGCGGCGCGGACCGGTCCATTGCGCCCAGCCGTATCCACCACGCCCATCAGGCTGCCCGACTTCCCGCAACATCGTGAACCCCGCGCACTCATGCGCGAGATTGCCTACGACCCCAGCAGCCTGCACGGCGTTCCACCCCGTCGCGTGCATGAGCCGTTCCATTGCCCACACGACTTTTTCGTTGAATGTCTTCATTCAAGGCTCCTAGGGAGTGTATTGTAGGAAGCAAAGACCAGCCGCACCTGCCCCGCCTGGAGCGGTCAGGGAGTAACCCCCGCCGCCACCGCCGCTTGCCCCGCCCGCGCCACCAGAGACCGAAACTCCAACCGCGCCACCTCCGCCCGAGCCATGCCCGCTCCCTAGTTCCGATCCAGCGCTTCCGGCCGCTCCATCGGACGCACCGCCAGCACCGCCAGCCCCGGCATTTCCATCGCCACCAGGGACTCCTCCAGGGCTTCCACCGACTCCATTCGCACCGGCAGCACCGCCTCCAGCCCCTGCAGCGCCGCTTCCGCCATCGTATTTAAGCGTTCCGACGCCACCAGTTCCACCTGCGCCAGTCGTGCCATTTCCGCCTTTCGCCCCTGCAACTACCGCAGTCCCTGCAATCGTCGCGCAATTCGAAGTGCTGTTACAAACCCAGCTATCCCCGCCACTCGTGCCATCTGCTCCATTCCCGCCAGTCCCGCCCGCACCGATGTTAATCCCGATCGTGCTGCTTGGCGTTAACGTGACGTTCGTGTTCTGCGCGTATTCCCCGCCGCCACCGCCATTCCCATTCCCACCGCCAGCACCACCGCCAATGCACCCGATCTTGTTATTGGAATCATTCCAATTCGCCGGAACAGTCGTGCTCGTGCCTGACGTGAGAAAGATCGTCGTGGCAGTCCCGCCCCCAGCAGCACGCTTTTGCACTGTCGGATACGGGTAAATCGCCAGCGCCGTCGCTGGAACCAGCACCGCCCCAAGCAAAGCCAGCACTCTCCACATATCAATACCCCTGCGAAATCGTGCAGTGCAACACCGGCGCGGTCGTGTATGCGTTGCACGTCACAAGATCGATTGCCCCTGCCGCCGTCGAAAGCGTCGGCGTGCCCGCCGTTCCCCACTTATACGCAGCGTTCCACGTCAGCAATCTCGACCCCGTTCCATCCTGGATCACCCTCAACGTATATGTGATCCCCTCGATCACATTCGTCGGTGCGGCCAGTGTGCGATTTCCACCGAGCGTCACTTTCGCGTTATATCCGCTCGACATGTCCCAGTTGACTGTCGCGCCATCCGTGAGTGTCTGTAGCGCAGCGCTGCCGGACAGTGCACTGGGTGTCACAAGCGCGGCGCTGCTCGTCCCGGCTTGCACATTCGCCGCCGTCGCAAGCGCCGTCGTCAGCGCCGTTTGAACATTCGTTCCAAGCGAGAAGCCTTCAAGCGTCGTGGCCCCAGTCCAGCGTCCAATCTGCCCGTTCGTCGGCGTCCCGACGTTCGACACGTTTCCGCCACCCCCAGGCGTCGCCCACGTCCCGTCCCCACGCCAAAACGTCGAGCTACTCGCCCCCGTCCCGCCGCCGAGCCTTGCAACCGCAAGGTTGCCACTGGAGATATTTGCGGCGTTCGTCGTGTCCGTCGTCGCACTCGCTGCGAGCGTCCCGCCCGCACCGATGTTAAGCGTCGAGCTATCCGTGCCGGAGAACGTCAACGTGTTGTTTGCGGTAAGCGTCTTGCCCTCGGCGATTGTCAGCGTAGAGCCCGTCGCAGGGGCAGTCAACGCAACTTTGTTCACAGATGTCGCTGTGGCGACGCCCAGCGTCGGCGTTACAAGCGTCGGACTCGTCGCCAGCACGATATTCCCCGAGCCCGTCGTGGTATTCCCCAGGACCGTCGCAGTCCCAGTCGTCGCCGGGAGCGTGATCACGCTCGAGCCAAGCGCCCCGGTCGTAGGGTTCAGCTTGATCGTCCCTGACGTTGCATTACCAAACGCGACAGACCCCACGACGCTTCCGGCAATGCCGACCGTCACCGCACCGCTGCTAATCGTTAGGTTCGAGTTCCCCGTGACAGCCGTGCCGGTCGCGCCGTAATACGCGATTTCCCCACTATTCCCGCTGTTAACGGTTCCACCGCCACCGCCAGTCGTGCACGCTCCGCCAGCATCTACGAAATTCGCGTTCGCATCAATGCTAACGCAATGTCCACTCGTCAGCGTCCCGCTCGTCGTTCCAATCGTCGTGCCCGTCCCCGCACGCGCGTAATTCCCAAGCGTCCCAGCGTTATTGTAAAGCAAATATCCGCTCGTCCCACTTGCAATCGTGGTCGTCCCGACCGTCAGGCTTCCACCGCTTGAGCACGCCGCGCCTGCGTCTTGTATTCCCGAGGCACTCCACTGCAGACAATTGCCGTTCGTCATAGCCCCGTTGACAAGTCCCATTCCGCCAGAGGCATTTGTGTTGACGCCCAGCGCTGTTAGCACGCCCGTTCCCGCCCCTGTCAACCCAGTCGAAATAGGCAGCCCCGTGGCGTTCGTCAGCACCCCTGCACTTGGCGTCCCCAACGAGCCAACAAGCGTGAAAAGCCCCGTCCCAGTGTGAAGCGTCCCAATTTGGCTCAAACACGTCGAGCCATTCATCACGCACACCTGCGAAGGCGTCGCGCCCCTGTTCATGCCCCAGTTCATCAGGGTGTAAGTTTGTGCTTGTGCGGAGGCGCAAAGCACCAACAATGCAATCGCTGCAGCAATCCTCTTCATGACCCCCTCCTAGATCGACTGGCTCGCAGCATTCGTATATGCGGTTTGCGTCGCACTCGCCCCAATCACCGCCTCAATCGCATCCGACAGCGTGTCGCCGTAGCTTGTCGTGCTTCCATTCGTCCAGATGATATGCGGGGTGTTGTTGATATTCGCCTGAAGCGCATTGTCAACAGTCACAAGGTTCCCAGCACTTGAAAGCGCCATCTTCAACTGCCAGATGTAAACCCCGCTAATCGTCGTCCCCAACGCAACGCTTTTCCATTCCCCAACAAAAAGCGACACATACATGACTGCAGTATTCGCTGCCTGAGCAAGACCTGTCGCCCCGGCCGTGCCATTTATCTGCGAGCCATTCCGCGCAAACACCTTCATGCTGTTCGCGCCGTTGTTGAACAGGATAAAAACCTTGCCAGGGAGGGCCTCGGGCAGCGCCACACCTGCGTTCACCGCCCCGACCGCCGCGACGTTCGACAGCATGTTTTCGACGAGCGGGGACGTGTTAACAGTCCCCCCGTTCCTCGCAACGATATTATCCGACACACCCCATTGCGGGTTCGCCAGTCCAGTATTCAATGTATTCCCATCAATCAGACGGAAACCCGGCTCAAAAACCTTCGGAATGGTTTCCATCTTTTCCCCCGTTACTGCGGATTAATCGGCGTCACACCAGCTTCCGCCTGCACTCTCGCAGCGCTTTGCTCAAACTCTTTCACCTGTGCAACCTGCCCCTTCACAAAATTCGTCATGATGTAATTAAGCACCTGGGAGCGTGTGCAGATGCCATTTTTCTGTGCATTGCAGTCGCTTTGATTCGCAGCGATCCACCGCGTCATTTCCGCGTCAGAGAAATTGTTGTAGGTCTTCGTCACAGTTCCGTCCGTCGCGTTTGTGACTTGGAACGAAAGCGTTCCAGCGTGCGCGACGCTCGCGACGCTCGCCACCAGCACAATTCCCAACACAAACTTCCACATCATCGCCTCCTCAGTCCAAATACCAGTTCGTCCCGTCACAGAACACTTTCATCACGTTCGCGCCACCGCCCGCCGCTGTTGTGTGGAACGTCGTGGCATTCGCATCCGTCACAACCGCCATCGAGCCCTGCGCACCCGCGTTGCATGTCGGAAGGTTCGCAACGGTCTGTGCTTTTTTGATCTGGACAATCGTGTCTCCGATCACTCCGATCGTGAACGCAGATGCGTGTGTGTTCTGAGAAGACCCAGAACTCCCAACGGCCGCCGTGTCAAACTCGAACCCCCCGCTCTTCGCCGTTCCAGTGCTGAGGCTGTCCTTGAACGTCCATAAGGCTCCAGCCGTATTTGTTGTGCCGACGACAACTGCCTGGGTTTTTAGCGTCTGTGCCACTGGAGAAGCAGCGTCTGCCGCTCCAAACGCAATTGTCGCAGCCGCTCCCCCACGTTTGATGATCGTGTCAGGGGCATTAGTATCAAACGTATTCGACGACCATTGAAGCATTTGATCTGCGGCTAGTTTGACACCATGCGCCCATCCAAAACTGACCGGGTTGGCCCCGGACGAGATGAGCCTGATCAGTTCACCATCCCTGTTGAACCCCTCGTTTTGATCCGACCCAAATGCTAACGTCGTCGCAACTCCCGATGATGTACTGTCGTTCGTTGCGAACGTCGTTCCTCCAACGCCTACGCTGAACTTGCTCGCGGCCCCAACCTGGACGTCGAACAGTTTCGACGCCGCAGCACTCGCCGTATTCGTGATGTTCAGCTTGACGCCGGAAAACGTCACACCGCCAGCATTCCATGTCTGCGACATATCAAGAACGGGGATATTCGTCGTTACCGTCGCCCCACCGAGCGTGAGCGCGTTCGCCGTCTTGTTGAACACAAGGCCGCTGTCGCCTCCAAACGCCCCGCCATCATTGAACTGGACCTGTGTATCGGAACCCCCTGGAGTTCCGCCGCCGCCGCAGGTCGCGCCGTTGTCGACAATGTTCCCACTCGCGTCAAACTTCGCGCAGTTCCCGCTCGTCAGCGTTCCACTCGTATACGCGACAGTTCCGCTTCGTCCTGGGAGCGTCACAACGCTCGCCGTGCCAGCAGCGGCCGCAGGGCTCAACGTAAGATCGCCCGAGGTGTTTCCGAAGAACTTGATGCTGCCCAGCGTCGTCGCGTTCACTCCGAGCGTCAGTTGCGGCGCAGCACTCGTGAACGTCTGCGCCGCGCTGAACGTGTTCGCCACTCCCACGCCTGGAATTGTCGCACTCACCCCAGGGAACGTCATGACCGTCGCGTCCGTCCCCGCCAACGTTAACGAGTTGTTCGCCGTGAGCGTCTTGCCATCCGCGATTGTCAATGTGGCGCTTGTCGTCGGGGCCGTGAGCGCGACTTTGTTCACACTCGTCGCGCTCGCGACGCCCAGTGTCGGCGTTACAAGCGTCGGACTCGTCGCGAACACCGCCGCACCACTACCCGTTTCGTCCGTCAACGCGCCTGCGAGATTGGCGCTGCTGGGCGTTGCCAAGAACGTCAGCACACCTGCCCCCGTCCCCGTCGTGCTCGGCGCAACACCAGCACCCCCGCCGATCACGAGCGCATTCGCGGCAAGCACCGCACTCGACGCCATCCCAGTCGCCGACGAGAAATACGGAATCCCGCCGGAGTTAACCGTTCCGTTCACAGTCATCGGAAACGCATTGTTGAACGTCTGAAGTTGCGTCGCCGTGCATTTCCGATTCAGTGTGCCGCCGCTTTGTATGCAATAAAACAAGTCTGTCCCAGTGATAGCGCCTGCTGCCGTCATTGCCGGGACTGTGCTATCCGCAGCGAGCGCTGGGGGAGCAAGCATCGTCACCAGCAGCGCAGTGATCTTCCACAAATTCCTCATGCCATCCCCCATCACTGCACCAGCTTGAGCTTGCTAACCGCGTCCACCAGCAGAATGAAGCTCACCCCGTCCACTTGCAGCACAAAGCCACTCGACGCCGGGGCGGCCGCACCCTTGCACCCGATTGCCCCCCAGGGACGCCCGAAGGGGCTTGAGATCGATCCGCAAGTGCCGATCACGGTCTGCGCAAACGCCGCGCCCCCGAGCAGCGCGGCAACTCCAATCCCCAGTGCCAGCTTCCACATCATCGCCTCACTGATACGCCGCAAAAAACGTCTCCGTCGCCGTCCCGGTGATACTCACCTGATCCTGCAGCGACACGAGATCGTTGTTACACGTCACCGCCTGCCCCGTCGTCAGCACAACACTCTTCGCAATCGTCGCACTCGCGATCGGCCCGAAGAAAACATACATCGGGTTCGTGCCAGTGTTTTGCACTGTGCAGGCGACGCGGCTATTCGTCGGTGGAAACGCCGCACTCGGCGCAGGGATTACAGATTGGAACGTATTCGTCACCGCAATCGTACTGGAGACGTTCGTGGACGTGCGATAAATCTGCACGTTCGACATATTCTGTGCCGTAGCGAAGCCGTGCAACGCAACGAGCGCCAGCGCCATGAGCAGAACAGAGAGCAATCGTTGCATGTCAGTCTCCAATTGAAAGAGGGGGCTCGCCCCCTCCACTTAGTTCACGACGCTCACGTAAATCTTGATCGTGCCGTTGAAAGCGTTCGCCGCATGGATGTTCTGCACGACAATCGTCGCGCTTCCAGCCGCTGGGACGACGTTCGCGACAACCGGCATCCCCGCGCTCGACGTGCCATACCCCACGTTTGCGTGGATCACGCTCGTCGCGGCAATCGCGCTGTCCGTCAGTGTCAACGTGTAAGTCGCGCCCGCCGCCGTCGTCAGCGCCTCCGACGTGACAATCCCGCGCCCCGCGTTCATCGTCGCCGCGCCAGCACTCGCCGTCGCCGTGCCCGCCGCCGTGTTGCCGAAGACGTAGTTTTTCATGATGACAGGCGTGACGCTGTAGGTCTGCGGGCTTCGTCCGCTCGCCAAATGCGTGTCCATCGGCCACGTTTCAACGCCCGTGAGGCTCGTCGCGGAGTCGAATCCGGGAAAAAGCCCGTCCGCCCAGGCAACGCCCGCAAGCCCCAGCAGCGCCAGCGCCGCAAAGGCAATCTTTTTCACATTCCAGTTCATTTCTTTCCCCTTATCGACTCAATCGCCCCACGCAGCGCCTTACCGCCGCCAGGGCCAGAGTCTTTCCGGGTAAGGCCGGGATCAAGCGTAGGCTTTTTCTGCGAGAAAATCTCTTTTCGGGAGTATTCGCCGCCCTCGGAGTGGCAAATTTCCGTCAGATACCCATTTGCGATCGGGCGGATTTGCACGCTGCGGCTTTCCGGAGTCTGCGAGGCCCCAGCGGGGTATTGCTTCGCAAGGACCGACGTGCTTGGGGGCTTTTTTGCCATGACGGGCTCCTTTGGGGCCGATCATGCGCACGCGTGCGCCGCTGCGCAAGTGTGAAGGGGGCTTTGCCTGCCATTTGGCAACAAAAAAGCCCCCAATGGGGGCCTCGCCGAGCGGATGCTTCGCATCCGCTCTCACCCAAACTCCCACAGCCCCCACGCAATTCCAATACGCAGCAATTTTATGACGTAAAATGCCACAAACAGCCAAGCTATAAGGCGCAGAAATCCCCAGTCATGGCCCATTTTTCGGCTCCAACTTGACGTTCCCGGCCAGAACATTGCCGAATTGCAGCGTTCCCATGTGCGCGGCGGAATACACGTTGAACGGGCTGTCGCCGCGATACGCCCAGCCGAAGTCGGCCTTTCCGACTCCCCCTTGCATCCGATACGCCCCGAAGAAAATCCCCACGATTTCCCCGCTTCGCGCTTTCGCCAGTAGCATTTCAAGCAGCTCCACCACTTCCTTCACAGGCTCGCCCTGCGGTGTAATGTGCCCGACCTTCCCGCCAGCAATCGACACGATTTTGTTGCTTTGTGCGTCGCCCTGCGCGTCGCCCTGCGTCTTGCCCTGCTCCACATCACACCCCTATGTTAGTTCGCTCAAGCCAATGCAGCGTCGGGAGTTCCCCCTGCCGAGCCAGTTCCACTGCATCCCGCAGGCTCGTCCGGACGTTCCCCAATGCGCTTTCCCGTGACAAATGCCTTGCCACGACAATGCCCAGCACGTCCTTCTCTGGCCAGACCATTTGTGCCACCGGCAGATACAGCCCCCGCAACTGCGCCCGGCCCTCGTCTACGTTCGAGAGCTTGCACTCCATCACCAGCACGGTCTTCGCGCCAACGATAAGCAAATCCGTCTGGCACATGCCAGGGCCGTTCACGTCCCAGTATTCGAACCACTGGCCATGCTGCGCGCGCGGGAGTGCGCTTGCAACAGCGCGCTCGTAACGCAGACCGGCGGCTTTCGCACCGGAGGACCTGGCAGCCCTAGCCGCGGGCCGAACCGTCAGGGCCGCATACGTGAGCCCGCAGACTTCACGAAACGCCATGCTTTCGAAGCTCCTCAATCGCGTCGAGTTCCGCACGCAAGCGCGTCAACTCCGCGAAGATGATCCCGAAGGCCCTGCGATCCCAGTCGAACTCCACCGCAAGGCGCAAGCGCGCCCGCCACTCCGCGAGTTCCCGTGCCTTGCGGCCCATTTCGAGCGGGACGACGGAGGCGCTCAGGGGCACGGCACCGCCGTCCGCCGCGCTCACTTCCCACCCCCAAGCATTTTGTTCGCCTTGGCGCGGATTTTCGCGGCGCTCCCAGGCGAAAGTTTTCCACGCTTCACCATCTGCGACGCCCTGGCCTTCGCGTTCACAGCGTGCGCTTTGTCAGGCATGGGGTATTTGCGTTCCCCTGGAAGGCCGAATTGCGACTCGCTCAGCCCCTTGCGGCCTTTCGTCGTGAGTTTTGCCATTTTCGTGCCCTTTCGTGCGCGCAGCGATCCATTTTTGCACAGATTCTTGGTGTTGCTGGAGCAATCCAGCAGCGTGCTCCCGGATTTGAATCGCAGTCTTTGCCATGCTCACTTCTTTCGCCTCCTGCGTGCGGCCTTGGCCGCGCTGTCTGCTGCGAGAAACTCCTTCGCGACCTTGCGAGGCACGCCAAGCCGCTTCGCTGCCCCGGCGTCATGCGCGGTCAAGGCCATCAGATTGTGCGGCGCTTTGCTTTTGCTGGGCATTTCCGCACTCCCTCCCCACAAAGAAAAGGGCAGGGGCTAAGCCCCTGCCCCTCCGCTCCCCACGAGCACCGAGGTCGCCCTCGGAATCGCGTATCGCCCCGTGCGTTGCATTAGCAACTCCGCTCGGCTAAAGCCCCAGTCCCGACAAATGCCAGTTCACGCCGACTTTCACGATGTTTTCTTGGGCTTTCGTCTGCACAAGGAACTGCTGCGTCGCCGGGGCGTTCCCGTAGAGCACTCCGGCGATGCTCGCCGTGCGCGTGCCAAGGTCAACGTAATTATACTCCGCCTTGACGCTCCAGCCTGGGATCGTCGTAAACGCCCACTCCACGCCGCCGCCGATGTTCCAGCCGGTCAGGATTTTTCCGCCCGTTCCGCTGGATGTCACAGCGGCCCAGGGGGCGCTATACGATACCACGCTGTCCGTCGTGTGGGCGAACGCAAAGCCGCCCTTTGCATACACGAGTAGCTCCGGCGTCGCCGCGAAGCCGACGCGGGCGTCCGCGAGCCCCGCCCAATCCCATGCCCGCCCGATCTGTGCGACTGCCGGGATCGTCCCGAGACCGCTCACCGCGAACGTCGCAGTTTTGTTGCTCCCTGCGAGTCCGCCGAAGTCCAGTTCCGGGCCGACGACAAGGCGGCCGAATTGCCATGCGTATCCCACCTGCCCGCCGCCGACGAACCCGCTCTGGTTCAACACGGCGCTGCCAGGGGCGGCCCAGTCAAGCGCGGTCCACTGCGGGGTGAGGGCCAGTGTCTCGACAGGGGCCTCGACAGGCAACTCCGCCCCGCCTTCGGCGGGCAGCGCCATCTGCTCCCGCGTCACGGCGAGCACCTTCGCGCCTCTCGCGCTCCACGCATATCCGCCATGGAGGCCGACATACGGGCCGGCCCAAGTGAACGCAGGCGGCGGCGCTGGGGGCGCTTTGTGAGTGGGAAGGTCTGCGGCGAGCGCGGCCCAGGGGGTCACACTCAGCGCCGCAATGGCAAATCCACGTAGCAAGTTTCGCATCGAATGCTCCTCGCTGGGAGAGCTTGCTCCCATTATGCCCCGGCCCGTCGCCATTGTCAATCCACGCGGGCGCGTGTCAAGGGGCGGGGCGTCGCCCCGCACGCCGCCGATACACTTTCCCCTTCCGCGTGACATTTTGGGCACACCCGCCCCCGCCTTCGGCGGGGCGCTCCAGCCAACGCACCCGCGCAAGCGACACTGGAACGAGCCGCGGCGTTGCCGAGTTCCCGCCCGTCTCCCCGACAACACGCTCCACCGACTCAATCACCACGCCCCCGCCCAGGTCAATCACCATGTCGTGCCTCACATCTCACTTGCAAATACTCCCCGTCCCCAGGGACGAGCAGGCTTCCGGGCGGGGCGATGAGGGTCTGGGGGCTGCAGATCGCCGCATCCGTGCGGATGCGCTGGACGTGGCGTGCGGTCGCTGGAGTGCACTCCCAGACCGAAACCGCGCAGATCATATACGTGACGAGCATTGTGGCACCGCCCGCGCCCTTCGGGCGCGCTCACAGTTTCTCCAAGTCCACGACAACTCCGTCCACGTGTCGCTCCGCGGGGACGAAGTTGATCTGCACAGCTACGGGGGAGCCGCCCTGCGGGGAGCCCGCGAGCGGGCTCGGCCCGCCCTTCGCCGTCGGGATGCTGCGATCCGCGAGCTTTTCGAAAAGGTCCAGCAGCTCCCGCTTGCTGAATTTTTCCGGCTCTGCGTCGAGCCGCTCCCGCAGTTCCCCGATCGCGTCCATCGCGAGCCCCGCCATTTGACGATGCACGTCGACGAAAACCTCGTCCAGTGTCGCTTTGTAATGCTCCACGAGTTCCGCGAACGCCGGGTCGTTTTTCAGGACCGCGCACGTCCCTGGGGCGAAGCCCGTGACGCGGGAGCACTCCACAAGGCTCCGCCCGCTTGCGATGAGCTTCGCGAGCAGATGGTGATTATACCGCAGCTTCTCCAGCACCTGCCCGCCCTTATGCGCCCCGACTTCCCCCTCCGCGATCCGCTCCACGTCCACCCGCTCCAGTTCCCGCACGAAATGAAATCCCATGCGCGTCGGGCGGCGGCCGCCCCCCTGCAGCGTCAATCCGTGCATCCCGTCCATGTTGGCCTCCTGCGCTGTGGCTCGTGGCGCGTAGGTAACTCCGTGTGGGGAAGAAGTCAAGGGCAATGTGAGGTTTTTTGAACCTGTTGAAATGTTAGACCCACTGTGATTTTCTGAAACCTATCGAAATGTGATCTAGCTAAGCTTCTCAGAAGGGCCCGCTGGCCAGTCCCCCGGTGGTCCGAGGCTGGGCCGAATTGACTCGGCCTCGCGTGGAGAAGGGGCAGGCGACGCCTGCCCCCAACTCGCCTAGTGCAGTGGGACGTGCGCCCAGGCCGCTTTCGCCTCTTGCCAGTACGCCTGGGCCTCAGCGGGGGCCTCCCGGCGCAGCGCCCCCCTGGCGCGGTTCAGATGGCGCAGGAACGTCCCGAGCGCCTCGCTTTGCGCAGTCGCCCCGCTCCGATCCGCCTTGCGCTTCGCGGCCATCGTGAGTCCGATGGCCCGGTTGAGCGTAGATTGCATCTTTGCCTCTTCGCTTGCCTCCTCTCGCCGCATCTTCGCAACAATGGCACAACCCGGAGCCAGATGCAATACCCAAAACTGTTAGACCCACATTTGCGCCCCGCGACGAAGCCTATGTTGCCCATGCCGCTCCGCAACCACGCAACCCCACCGCAATGGCCATTTGCCGGGGCAGAAATGCCCCGTCCATGCGTCTTTCCCCTATGCCCGCCACCATACTACCAGCCAACGCTTTCACGCATGGGCGGGGCGTTTCCGCACGATATGGGCCTAACCCGATTCCTTTCCCAGCCTTGCACATTTACCACAAACTCACAAAACATCGCCCTGGCGAGATTTTCCGCTTGCAATCGACTGCGGGTTGTGCGACAACGCAATGGTCGATCGCAATGGGGCGATGGACACGGGGCCGGCGAGGCTCCAACATATGAGGAGCTTTTCCGGCCATAGGAGCATCCAATGGCCAATCTTGACCAAATCCTCGAGTTCAACGGTCACACTGTGCGTGTGGGCGACCTTCCCGAGACATCCATCGCGGCGCTCTTGTCGCTTGGTTTCTCGACGAAGCTCAAAAACTCGCATGCTGGCGTCAAAGCAGGAGTCCTTGGCACAAACGCCGAGACCGCGTGGTCTCCTGATGAAATCGAGGAAGAGGCAAAAGCCGCAGGGCTTTCCCAGTGGGGGCCGAACGAGGCGACTGCCAGTGCGCTCTGCGCGCATTATCAGCAGGAGATGTTCTCCGCGATTCTCAAGGGAATCGAACCGTCTCAGCGCAAGCGCGGCGGGCCGCGCCTGAACCCCGACGACAAGCTCCGCAAGGAGATTGCCATCGCGGCTCTCGAGAAGGTCGCTGCCAAAGCGGGCAAGGCACTGCCCAAACGCAGCGGAAAGAACGCCGACATCAAGGCGTTCGAGGAGTTGCTCGCGGAGTATCTTGCGGTTCCCGCCTTCTCCGACTACGTGGAGAAGGAGTTCGCGAAGCGCAAGAAAGAGTCTGCCAAGGGCATCGACTCCCTGGCCGCGGCGCTTGGACTGTAAAATGCGAAGGGGCGCTCCGGCGCCCCTTTTCGCGCTGGTGGCGCTTCGCGCCAGCCCCATTTGCGCCAGCCATCACAAACCCCTAGCAGTGGCGCGTCGCAGTGGCAACACGCAGTGGCAGTGGCGCGGCGTAGCATCTGCCCGCAGTGGCAGATCCATTGCAACATCCCCCAGTGGCAACACCCGACGACATTCCGGGGTCTCATTTACGGGCGCACATTGGACACCAATGGCTCGGAAGGCTCCGTTGGGAAAGTGCCCAAAGTGGGTCTACGCTAGACCCACAGTCGCGTTCGTGGATTGTGGGTCTCGCACTCTCTCTCAGTGTGTGTGTAGTAAGGGGAGAGAGTCACTGACACAAGGCCTTAAGCCCACTCAGGGCAAATCCGGGAAGCAGCCTTCCGAGCCATTTGCCCCCAACATGCGCCGCCCAATACCATCCCGGAACACGCGCTTCGCGCGTGTCCCACCAGCCATCCCACCATCCATTCGCAGCCCTCGCGTTTCGCGCACATCCCACGAACAAACCGGGGGCGAACCGGGAACACGCCCCGGGCAAGGCCCTGACCTTGACACCCGGCAATATCCGAGCCATACTATCCAAACGGCGCAGCGCCGGAGCGGCCCGAAGGGCCCGCTCCACCAACCTCGGAGCACAAAATGCCGATAACTCAATCTCGAATGATCGCGCTCATCGCCGCTGCGGATGAACTCAAGGACGGGGTTCTCGCGGCGCGGAGGTTTATCGCGGACACGCTCAAGGCGCTCCCCCCAAACCCAACGCGCGACGAGGCGCTCGGGGCGCTCCAGGGCTTTCAACAATATCTGGACCAATTCGTGATTCCCGCCGCGACTTTCGAGCTTTTAGCAAATGAAAAAGCACACTTCCGCGCCAACGCAGCGCGGAACGCCCGCCACGCCCGCCGCGCAGCGGCAAAACGCAGCGGTGCGCCGAAGGCGCACACAGCGCCCACGGCAATCGGGGCGACGCCGAGCGCAGCGCTCGGCCCTGCTCCGCCCGCCTCCCCCACGTTGCTTTCCCCTCTCGCCCTCGCGAAGCTCTCAATCAACGAGACGTGCGCCGCGTGCAACATGCCGCCGGAGTTCTCCCCCGCGGAACTCCACGACGACGCACCGCTCGCCCCGCACCAACGCGCGATGCTGGGGCTTGAGGCCGAGCCAACGCCAGACGTTGGGGAGGAGCCTGACGACGTGGAACTGTGGGGTCGGCAAGAGGGGCTGGAATGAGAGGCCCCTCACGCGCGCGCGCGACGCCATGATGAATGCACACGGCCCCTTGACAACGCCCGTCCCCCATGCCATCATCCCCCAATGGGACGGCATGGGGCCTCCCCGCTCTCTCACAGGACTCTCTTACGAACCAATCCCGCGCAGGCGAATCGCCTGTCATGTCGTGACAGTCCGGGGCGGCGCCCCGGACCTTCCCCCAAGGAGCGAGTATCAAATGAGCAACAACCATCCCTTCGCAATGCACAACACGTCCCCCCAACGCTCCCGTCATCTCCGCTACATCCGAACCTCCGGCCCCGCGGAGCGCATGGCCTATTACGACGCACAACCCCGCGCAGTTCGCGAGTTTATCGCGAATTTCCCCACGTCAATGACCTGCAAGGCCATCGTCCCCACGGGGCAATTGCCTGCCCTGGCGCAGCGCGCCCGCACCCGCTATCTAGCGTCCCTCATGGACATCTGGGGCCCCGACCATCCTGCAGTCCAAGACGCAAAGCGTGCTGTAACGACGCACCGAGGCAAAGCCGTCGCAGTGTTGCAGCCGTCCGATCTTGACGCTGCGACCCTCGCCGCGCTACTATAAACGCCACGCCCCTGCCAACACGGAGCGCCCCACATGAAAATCGTCATCAATCGCCGCTACGGCGGATTCAGCCTTTCGCCATTGGCAATCCGCTCCTATTTGAAACTCAAATGTCTTCCATTCAAGGAAGACACGACGGGCTTCTATTTGGCAGACGGCGACAATTTCATGCCGTTCTGCCATCTCGACATTCCCCGCGAAGACCCTGACTTGGTTTTTCTGGTCAGACTCTTCGGAGAAGACGCGGAGGGGCGCGGAGCCCTCTTGCGCATTGTGGAAATCCCTGACGACGTGGACTGGGAGATCACCGAACACGACGGCATGGAGCACATCGCCGAACGTCACCGGACCTGGCGATAAGGAGCCCCCAATGCAACACCCCACAGCACAGCGCCCCACGCAACGCTCCGCATCTCCAATCTCCCGCGCCCCGTCCGGCCGCGTCCACTGGGACGCCCGAGAGGGTGACGTTTACATCGTGACCGGGACTGATACTCGCGGGAGGCGCTTCCGCTACCAGTTCGCCCACGCGAGGACCGCGCTGAGCATCAATCTCTGGCGTGGCTCGGTCTGGCTTTTCCGCAACAACCACCGCCACTTGATCCGTCGAGTCTGGAATTGAGGGGCCCCACATGACCCGCAAAGATTACGAACTCCTCGCCAAGGCGCTTGCATCATGCGTGCCCCAGGGCGAGCATTCTCCCAACGCACAATTCGTCAACACGTGTCTGGCCATTGCCGACGCGCTCACCGCATATCCAAACTTCGACAAGCAAAAATTTCTCCAAGCCTGCTTCAGCATGGAGCGCCCCAATGCGAATCCGTGATGCCCAGTCCCCTCCGTTCCGCCTCTCCGCGGGCTGGTTCTTTGTGCTTCGCTACGTCCTGACCGGCCCGTTCCCGACACGCCGCGACGCCTGGTGCGCCTACCGCGCCGCGTTGCTGCGCCCCTGGCCCGGAGCCCTCTGATGCTCCCATTCTGGCTCCTCTACATCGCAACGCTTGCAGTTATATACTGGACGATAAGCAACACCATCGCCGTGTTGCTCACACTCTACGTAAAACTCCTCACAAGGAGCCCCCAATGACACTGACCCGCATTGAAACAGCCCTTTCCAAAGGCCATATCTGGGCACGCATGGTGTCCGGCCGCTGGTGGCGCATCCGCCGAAACGGCAAAACAAAAACCTGGGTGACGCGCCCGGGCGAATGGAGCATTCCAGTCAAAGCTGGGCTTCGCTCCTGCACAACTCTGACTAATAACTCCACTTTCGGCGGGGACGGAGATTTTATGATCTGCGAGTTCAACCCGAACCACTAGGAGCCACCAATGGACTTCCTATACCGCTATACAATTGAAGGCTCTGCAGACGCTCCTCGCATCCTTCTGCACACAATCGCCGTCACGCGTTGCACTCCCAAGGGCGCGTGGCTGTATACAGGTAAATTCGTGCTTCTCACCGCACGAAAAAAAAAAAAAAAAAAAATTCGCCTGCGAGACAATCGAAGAAGCTCGCGAGAGCTTTCTCGCCCGCACGGCTCGCCATGAGATGCTACTGCGGGCCCAGCTTAACCGTGTCTCAGCGGTAAGAGCCTGGCTCGACGCAAACGGATGGCCCGAGCCATTCGACGGGCCTCACACGGTCGCGGCCGCCCTTCCCCCATGGGCACACTAACGGAGCTTCCTATGTTCCCCACACTTGACACTCATAACAACTGGGCCACAACACTTCCTTTCCCAGCGGAGCGCGCTCTTCGCGAGTCAATCCGCCACTGGCGCGCCAACGCCTTCGGAGCTTTCGAAGGAATCGGCCCTTCTAGCTGCGCACTTTGCAAACTGTATATTGAATCCGTTTGCGAAGGCTGTCCGGTCGCCGCGTTTTCAGGCAAATCCGGTTGCGTCGGAACTCCTTACGGAAGGGTCGAATGCGCAGATTTCCTTATCTATGGGATTGATTTCCGCGGTGCAGCGCGAGAGGAGCTTTATTTCCTTGAAATGCTCCTCGAGCTTGCCCATGCGTCCGACGCGGAACGTGGCGCGGCGTATTGCGGCGCGTGACGGGACGGGGCGGGCGTGGGATTGGGCGGGCGTGACCCATGCCCCTTGACATGCACATGCCCCTATGCCATCATCCCCATGCCACCTAACCCGGACGCCCGCCATGCCCGATCCATTCCCGCCCACAATTGCCACCTGCGGCAATTCCATCCACCTAACACTCCCAAGCCCGCTTCCCAACCGCTCTCACGTTGTGACGTTCCCTGCGACCCCGGACGGGCTCTTCCGCCTTCTCCGTGTGCTCCGCGAACGCGAGCGCGCGGCAAGCACACAACCCGGAAAGCTCGGCTCGCCCGGTGTCCCCACGCAGTTCTTGCTCGATACGATTGACGCGCAAGACAAAACGCGGATGGCAGCGGCTCGTGCACAGCGCGAACGCAACAAAGGCAAACCCCTGACCGTCACGGACCTGCAGGAGTTTCTCGCGCAACCCTAAGCCCACGTTCCACGAATGCAACCCTGTGCCTAACGGAGTCCTCAACCACAAACCTCTCTCACATCACACTTCCCTACCCCCACGGAGCCCAACATGACCCCCACGAACGCCCAAATACTCGCCAGACTCGAAGCCGCGAACGCACGAATTGAACTCTATCGCTTTGTGAAGGAGAACTGGCGCGACTCCTATTGGCAGTGCTTTATTACGCTGGAACACAATGACACAACACTCAATTCCAGGCACAACGGCATCTCACTGGACGAGGCAATTGCCGACGCCTGGGCCAAAATCTCCCCCATTGTCGACACCTTGGCATTTGCCAAGACATTCGAACTTCCGTTGCTGACCCTGGACGCCACAGCAAACGCCACGCCCAGCATCGACTAACCCGGAGCCCCACATGCAATCCCCCACGACTGCATACATCACATCGATCGACAACGTGCTCCGGGAAATGCTTCCCACGGAGCGCCTCCACGCCCTCGAAAATCTCCGCGATTGCTGGGAGGCCCGCGAAGCGAAGCTCGAGCGCACGGGGCATTACGGCGGGCGCACGCAGTTCAACGCAATGGAAATCGCGATAATCCTCAACGCCATCGCCGCTCGCGCGGCGCAACTCCGGAGCCAATCATGACCGAGCCGCTCGCACCACACCTTGCTCGCGACCTGACCAAGCTCGTCCAAGAGCGCGTCGGCAATACGATACTCGAATCTGCGGAGCTTTTCGGGCGCACCCCGCAGTCTCTCGGCATTGCTTCTTCCGCCGCCCTCGAAGTAGTCCTAAGTTGCGCTGTTGCCGCGTGCGTGAAAGGCACAGGGCAGCGCGTGACCGCCAAGCAATTCCTAGACACTTGGCTTAACGCTAACGCCAATACCATCGCTCAACTCGAAAAGGAAATCCACAAATGTCTGTGACTTACAACTCCACCCCCTCCGCCCCGCTCGTCGGCTCGCACTTTTATCCCCCGGCCAAGGCGCTGCTCGCGGAGCTGCCCAACGGCGCGCCGCTGTTGCTTCGCCCCGAGCCCGAGAACCCCTATGACGACCACGCTGTAGCCGTCTACGCAGATCTGGACGCTCCGGAGTGCCTCGCGGCGCTCGACGCGATCTATCCCAGCCTTGCGAGTACGGGCAAGGACGTGGACGAGCTTCGCGCTCAGCGCTACATCCAGGTCGGCCATATCGCCCGCGTCATCGCAGCAGACTGGCACGAGCCGATCGCAGCGGCCATCGCCGCGCAAAACGAAGCCAGCCCCTATGACGAGTCCGTCTACTGGGGCTGCAAACTCGGCTTCAATGCCCAGGGCAAATACATCGTCACCTGGGAACTTCCCTGAAAGGCCACTCCCGCATCTGGAGCGGGATACGCCAAACCATCTATATCTGCGCGACTCGCCACGGTCTTCGCGTGTCCATCGCGAAACTCCCGTCCGGCCGCTATCGCGTCTGGCGTGTGTGAGAGGCGACGCCTCTCACACACCCTCCAACCAAAGGACTCCCCATGAACTACGACATCTCCAAATCCCACTATCTCCGCTCTCTCGCAATCAACGCCGTCACCGCGTCTATGCTCTTCGACGGACGCACGATCATGAACGCGAGCGACGCGCAGCGAGTGGAGCAAATCTATGCCTTGCTCCACCTCGAGTCCGTCGATCCTGAGGAGCATCGTCAGGGCCAAACCGCAGCGCGCGTGCAACCGCCCCAGCGGGACGACCTGAACGGCATTGAAGCGGCCATTGCCAAGGCCGTTGCAATCGGCGCGGACCTGCCGCAGGAGCTTACCGACGCATCGCACAACGCATCGCACGACACGTCGTGCGGCGCATCCGGCACGGCCTTCTGACGCAATGGGGCGGGCGAGCTTTGCTCGCCCCATACTCATCCTCACTTCTTCCTAGGGCCCCCACATGACCCCTTCATATCGTGTCACATTCACCGTCCCCAACAGCGAGTCACTCGGCGATGTTCTTGGCGTGCTTTCCCGCGAAATCCGCCACTTCGAGATTGAGGAGTGCGATGGCGGTGAGGCCTCTTCCAAAAAGAGTCAACAACCATACGGCCTCACATGGGAAACCACCTCGGCCTGCGCAAAGGTGTTCCTCGCTAACATCGAAATCGAGCAGGAGTTTCAAACAAGCGTCCTGTCAGACGTGCTTGAGCGCGAAGGGCTCTCCCCAAAGAGCGCCTCCCCAACGCTTTCTCGCCTCCGCGCGCTTGACTACGTAAAGCGCACTGGCCCTTACACTTACAAAAGGATCAAGTAATGTTCGTCCGAACCCCTCGAACCAACGACGAACTGCTGCAGCGCTTTGAAGAATGGCTTTCAAGGCGAGCAGGGGTGCGATTTGAGCCCCTTGCATCTCAATGGGAAATCATTCGCGCACGTAGCGACGACGATGGTGCACCGCTCGTCGCGTATCGTCGCGCCTCCGGCCGCGAGTCCTGGAACCGCGAGCTTCGCGTGCTTTTTGAGCAATTCTGCAAAGCCTACAAGGAGCCGTAACAATGTCAAAATACGACCCCGGCGATAAAATCGCCGTCAGCGCCACAGTGGATCGAGTATTTACAAACAAACGCACTGGAAAGACCTGCATGGATATACGGCTTGAGGGTGTGCTGCACACTATCAGCGAAGACGTTGTTCTCCAGGGAGGCCACGAAAAACCTCCTATCAAAAAAGGAGACATCGTGGCCACTTGCCAGAGGCTTACCAGCAGACCCCGCTACAGAGTGCTTTGTGTGGAGGAAGATTTTGCTATATGCAAAAGCCTCTTGCATCCACACGGGGCACAGATGTTTCACGTATCTGAACTCACCCGCATAAAGGAATAACTCCCCATGCCGAAGTATCTCAAAGGCGATACCGTTGCAATCACCGCGAAAGTCCTCAGTGTATCGTCGGACGACGACCTGGAGAAAATGCTTACCGTGCTGACCGAAGGGGGGCCCTGCTGCGTGCCTGAAAGCTCAATCTTCCCCAAAAGCCACAAGCAATGTCCCGCAGTGCCTGGCGACTTTGTGATCCAACTAAGCGAAAAACGCACACCTGAGCCCCAATACAGAGTGCTCCATTCCGCATGGGGGCACGTAATGTGCCGAGTCGTAGGCACTGACACAGTCTTACTTCTGAAGCAAGACGACCTGGAAATTGTCCAGCGAGACGAACCTGCCGAGACGGACTGAACTGGAGTCCCAATGTGAAAAATTCTCCCCCCGCTCCGACGCCTGAGCAGTCCGCGATCCTCACCGCCGCATCACGCCCAGAGTCACTCATGGTCCATGCCCTTGCCGGGACCGGCAAGACCACAACGCTTGTAATGCTGGCAGGGGCGTTGCCCCGCCAGCCATCCCTCGCACTTGCGTTTAACGTGAAGATCAAAAAGGAACTGGAGAAGCGATTCCCCGCGCATTTCTCAGTCCTGACGCTCAACGGCCTCGGCCATCGTGCATGGGCGTCGCTGCTGGGGAAACGTCTCGTCATCGACGAGCGGAAGCTCGGGCGACTTGTGACCGAGGCGCTTCGCAATACCAAGGCCACCCCCGACGTCTGGGCAGGCGTGCGGCAACTCGTCGTGCTTGCGATGCAATCCGGCCTCGTCCCCTCACGCTACACAAACTTCCGCGGGCTCGTCGAGGACACTCCACGCACCTGGGAAGAACTCTCCGACGACAATTTTCTCGACCTCTCCCCAGACGAGCGCAAAATCGCCCGTGCAGTGCTTTGCGCCAGTATCGATGAGTCTTTTGCCGGGACGATCAGCTTCGACGACCAAATCTACGCCCCGACAATGCTCGGTGGGCAGTTCCCCCGTTTCCCAATCGTGCTTGTGGACGAGGCGCAGGACTTGTCCCCGCTTAATCATATCATGCTGCGGAAGTGCTGCGCTGGGCGGCTTATCGTCGTCGGCGACCCCCACCAGGCGATTTACGCATTTCGCGGCGCGGACTCGGAGTCCATGGGAAACATCAAGGCACTCCGCCCAGAGTGGATCGATCTTCCGCTGTCGCAGACGTTCCGTTGCCCCCAGGCTATCGTGGAACGCCAGCTCTCCCACGTCCCGCTTTACCGCGCCGCCGAGTCAAACCCCCAGGGAGTAGTCAAACGCCTCGAAGAATGGAGCAGTGTGACGTTGCTGCAATGCCCCGCCCCTGTTGCCGTGCTCTGCCGCAACAACGCCCCGCTGCTAACGCTTGCCTTCAAGCTCCTGCGCGAGTCCGTTCCTGTTGCAATGCTGGGGCGCGACATTGGAAAGGGGCTCGCGGCGATTGTGAAAAAACTCTGCCCCGACGCGACAGCGCCAATCACCGCCGTCCGCGACGCCGTTTTGCAGTGGCAGGCCTCCGAGTCCCAACTTGCCATCGCAAACGGCCGCGAGGAAAAGCTCGACGGGATTACCGACCGCGCGGAGTGCATCTACGCTGTGATTGACGGGGCATCCCCGGCGACGTGCGGGGCGCTATGCGAAGCCATTGCCGCGCTGTTCGCCCGCGATCGGGGCCGCGTAACCCTAAGCTCAATCCACCGCGCAAAGGGGCTCGAATGGGAAACGGTGCTCCACCTTGACCCCTGGCGCATCCCGTCAAAGCAAGCCAAAGCTGCATTCGCACGTGGCGACGACGCGCCCCTTCGCCAGGAGCACAATCTCCGCTACGTTGCGGAAACCCGCACAAAGCACACGTTACTACTCGCAGACATCTCAAACTTCACAGGAGCCTCGACATGAACCTATTCGTCGACACTGCCCCGGACATCGCTAGCGGCCTGTTCTGCATAGCCATGGCGCTCGCGTGGGGTCTCTCG
>CAZBXE010000017.1:0-32918 GCA_964496125.1 uncultured bacterium
TCCGTGTTGTGTCAGAAGCACACGAGCTTACAATTTTTTTGTTGTAGGTTCAAGGTCTATTCCGAAATCCACTTTGATAAGTTGACCGAAGGGAGACTTATCCTACAAGGCCTTCAAAAAGCCACATGCAAACATTAGACTAAATACAGCTTTGTCGAATTCGTTGAGAACATCATGTAAAAAGTATTTTTTGGAATCTGTCGAAGAAGAAAGTTGCACTCTGTACGATAAGTCGTCAATATCCAACTTTTTGCTTAATTGTGATGCGCCATGCATCAGCAACTCATACATTTTTTCGTGAGTAGCCTCATCGTGATTCATTTGTGTGCTTATGTTCATATTATGGATTGAAAAAATCGTATTTTAAAGGGTCATTTTAGCTTAATCTAAGATTTAATCCCATAGCCACACATAGAGAAACAAGCGTATGTCATTTAGGATTTCCATTGCCTGAAAGTGTTTTATAAAAGCTTTCGCGGCCAACGTGCGCCTTTTTAGCTAATGCGTCAACACCGCTTTGTGCTTCAGCGACGTTTCGAAGAGCGATTAAGAAAAGATGTGGAGATTCTTCATCACCTTTAAGATTGTCTTCTAAGGCAGCATTAAGATAGGCAACGGCTTCATAGTGACCTTTTAGCGTTTTTAAGAGCCATTCTTGATACTTTTTATTTTTTGCTAGCCAATCAAAAATTCGAAGTGCGCTAAGTGTTTGAGGATCAAATGGCATTTAGTTCGTGGTTAGTAAGTCAAAAAAACTTAGCTGAAGTTGATTCTTGCTGCATAGGGAGCACCATTTTTGCTCATATACAATATCGTCGGCGCGAGATGTCCATTCATGTCTTTTTTTACAAATCATTTTTATTTTAGTTTTTCCTTGTAGATATTCAGTTGATAAACATTTACCTCCACGGCTGCTCGCAAATTCTTGGAAATATTCTATTGAGAATTTTCGCCTATTATTTCGCGCGCAAATAGAACATCCAGACTTTCTTTTTGTTCGATTTACAATCGTTGCTTGCCAGGAATGGCCTTTTTCACACTTCCACGCAACTTTTTTGTTTACATGAGGAGTACAATCAGATGGATTGAGCCCTTCGTTTAACTCATAATCCCATTCAGACAGTAGTTCAGGGTATGAAGTTGCTAAATTATTCGTCTCTGAAGCATAACGCCCATAGCAAAATGGACAGCCCGAACCTTGGGCTCTGCTACTACAAACTGCTTGCCATTCGTGACCTAAAGGGCATTTCCACCAAAATTTTACATTGCAGTTTGGAGTGATTTCTTCAGGGGGAACGCCATTTTTTTCATGATGCCATTCAGCAGCTAACTGAGGATGTATTTTTGCTAAATTCCATTCATTGGTTGCTCTGTTGGGAAAAACACGAGGGCAGGAAGGACATCCTGTATTTTGACTTGAACGATTATTTAACGAGGTTTCCCAAGTATGACCCTGTTTACATCGCCACCAAACATTTTTATTGGCCGCAGGCATAAAATGCTCGGGAGATAAGGGAGCATTTAAATCATATGCCCATTCGCTTGCAAGGTCGGGTCTTTTGCTAGCAAGTGAAAGCTCGTAAGGAGGTGCGGGAAGCTGAGAAACTATTTCCCGATATAGGTTACTATTAAGAAGAGAGCCTCCATTAATATACTGTTGAAGCTTTTCGCGTTCTGTATCGGACAAAGTAGCAAACTGGATGATTTGATGGATAAGGCTAGAGATTATCGGAAAAGGATTAGTTGACCATTTAAAAGAAATGTCACGTTCACTTAGTAGAGGCAATCCATTTTCTCTTAAACGAAATAGCTGAATACCCTTTTCTTCAAATATTTTTTGTTTGAGAGTGTCAGTACTTGATTTATCTTTATGCCAATACACACCATCAATCTCTATTCCAATTTTTTTATCTGGAAGAAATATATCACATTCATAGGTTTCTATTTTTTCACGCCAAGAGACATTAGAAAATAGAGCTTTAATTTCAGCATAAATAGCGATCTCTATTCTAGATGTTTGGTTGGAGCATTTAGGACAACCTGTGCCGTTGTGAACTCTAGTGCCAACAGTTCCCGGCCATTCATGGCCATGCTTGCAAATCCACCAGACTTTTGCTCCGCCACCTGCCATTACATCTTTGGGAGTTAATAGTTTGTTTTTAGTCGGATGCCAGTCTTTTGCAATATCAGGACGTAGAAGCTCAAGGCTATTTTCAATGCATAATTTGCGATTTAAGCAATAAGGGCAGTCACCTTGGTAACCTTTTCTTGTTTTATTTGAAATTGTAGCCTGCCACGAATGATTCCTTTCACACTTCCACCAAACTTTTTGATTTGCTCTTGGAGTGAGCTTGAGCGGGTCAAGATGTATATTCTTTTCAAAATCCCATTCTTTTAATAACTCTGGATATACCAGACCAAAATTTCGTTTCTCTGTAGGTTTTTGACCAGAACAGTAGGGGCAGCCAATTCCTCGATTTCGGCTATTGATGACTGCTTCCCATTCATGATTTTCTATGCAAATCCACCATGCTTTTATTCCTGAACCAGATGAGACATCATTTGGAGTTAAATCTCCATTTTTAGATGGATGCCACTCTTTTGCTAGGTTAGGATTTTTTAATTGTAAGGTGTTCTCATTTAGAGCTAATCCTAAGGCTTGTTCAATTGAACGACCCTTCTTTAATGATTCGATTACGTGCGTATAGGCGCGTTGATAGTGTTTTGCCGCTTCTTTTAGAGTTTTAAACTCATTGCCTTTTACTTGAATGGGGATGCCAGCGTTCTTAGATGCAAAGCTTGGGGGAGGTGCGAGACCCACGGCTTGCTCAGGTGACCAGCCTTTTGAAAGACGATAATCGACTGTATTGCGTGATTTACCAAATGCTTTCGCGGCACCTTCAAGGGAGTCATATTCCTTTCCTTGAATAATAATTTTTCTTTTATTAGATGGTTTGGCTGTTTGTTCTTTCTTTGGATCCATTTTACGGTTTTCTTAGCCTATAAGAATTAATAGGAAACGATTATACCTCTTACGAAAAAGTTTTCCATAGTTTCATGATAGAATTTTAGGGGCGATGAGGCTGACTGTATTTGTTTGGGCTATCCGAGCCTATGACTATTTTGACCCAACTTTTGAGAAGGTCCACCCATAAGGAGTTGATTGCTAAAACGCTGAGAAAAAGAAACCCAGTCAAAAGTTCGAAGTGTTCCCAGTATCTGGAGATTTATACAAGAGGCGTCTCGAGAGTTTTCTCGATACGCCTTTTTTTTGGCTTAAGGGGAAATTTGCGTCAAACATATCTTTTAATCTCCCCCATCATAGACCTAACCCAACCCTTTTTTAATAGAGCGCTCTCATGAGAAGGTTCTTGCAACTATTGTCTGGAAACAAGCTCTTGCTTTCATCTCAAGATATACACAAATAAGCTGAAAAGTTGGTTTCTGCCTGCGTCGGCCTAGCTCTCAATTTTTGCCCGCCTGCATTGCTAAGGTTTTTAACCTTAGCTTCTTCGGCGACGCTAAGCTTGCAAAAATTGAGAGCGCCTCCTTGGCATATTCCCAACTTTTCAGCTTATTTGTGTATAGATCTCTGATGACTAAAGAGCATAAGAAAGTTTTCCATTCACAAGGAATGTGATTAAAAAAATTAATCCGTCATATCCTAAGACTTAATACATGTAGCCCCAAGAAAGGGAGCAAGATGTGCTTTGCCTCTCTCCAGTAAATTTCCCGCCCCCAAACTCTGCGGGCATAAGTCCTGAAGCCTTATTTTTAAAGCCATAAGAAAAGACTAAAAACAGGTCATGTTTTTCGTATCTAAAGTTAGCGCCAAGAGACAAAATGTTATAAATTGTCTGCAAGACATAGGAGTGAGAGAGAAGATTATCACTTTTAGGGTACTTAAACCGTTTAGAAAAACCCGCCCCCACAGCTAAGTGAGAGTCAAGCTTAGCTCCTATGCCGCAATTAATGTAGGTGGCGTTTTGCAGTCCTGGGCCAGGAGAATTATCTGAGCCGTGTTTATTTAAATTCAAACTCCCGTTAGGGAGAACGCCGTTATTTGCCTCTGGAATATCGCCAAGATTCGACCATAGTACTTCAAGCTTTCCTGCAACATTACTCGTAAATCCGTAGGTAAACCCACCTCCTGCAGTTTGCGGAATAGAGTTTTTTGCATATTGGGGTTCAAAGCCTCGGTATTTTCCGAAGTGCCCGCAGTAGGTTTTTTTTGCCCAAGCGGCACCGAATTTTAAATGGTCTGTTACATTCCATCTAAAACCAAGAGTGCACCCGACCCCCTGGGAATGATCAGTTCCCCGATTCGTCACATTTCCGGGAGAAACTGACCGCGCTGGAGTATCCGAATTTTGGAAACCATTTCTAAGGTGCGAGAGGTAAAAATAATCAAGCGACCCCCCAAAAGAAGCAGAGCTACCCAATTTGCAAGAAAACACGGCAGACACCACATTAGTTTTATCACGGATCTTAATCGGTGTTGTTCCTACAAAGGCAATAGGCTCTTCCGTGCCTGATTTCCTTGTTGTGGGCGTTGTGTAGACAGCAAGACTAAAAGAGGTTTCAACAGGGCAGTTTTGCACACAGATCTCAAGCTGCTTATGAACTGCAAAATCAACACTTAATATGTTCTTAGATTTGTAGGTTAAGTCAGTTTGACCAAGGGGAAAAAGTGGGTTGTCATCCTGGTTATCCAGGCTTGATTTTTGCACAATCCAAAAACCCCCGATATCAAGGCGGTCTTTGATCCAAACGGCATTTGCCGGATTAACAACGCCAGCAAAAGCATTATTCCCGTCAGAAAAAGAGTTGGGACGCCCCCCAGCCAAAAACCCATAGGCGGCTGCGGCATAGAGTCCCATGATATTGATGAAGAGTATATGTTTGATCAATCCTAAGGTTGCCTCTAATCGGATATTGAGAGCAAGAAAAATTTGAAAATACCAGCAAACCCGCGAGTTGGAGATCTCAAACGCCTACACTTCAATGTGGGCGAGCAAGCTACCCCTTCTTGCAGGCCCTGCAAGATGTAAAGTAACTACCGAATAGAGCTAGACCCGACAGGCCAACCAGCCCATAAACAATACGTGAGGCAACTGTACCGACTCCAAAAATGTAATCCACAAGATTGAAACCAGCTACAGCAATCAGCCCCCAGTTAATCGCCCCAATGATAACCAAGGCACCTACGACTTTACAAAGTACACAAGCTTGCTTTAACATATACACCTCCTATAGAAACCATAACTCCTTACAGGCTGATTATACCACAGGGAAATTTTATGGGTGGATCATGCAATAAAAAAACCCCAACTTCTTCTGCATAAACTAGATAGCAAAACCCAATAATCAAAAGAACGCCTCTTCCGTGGATCAAACCCCTCAGGAAACATATCTGCTTCAAACTGAAAGTCCCGCGATGATTCAGCCTCTTCCTTTTCCACCTCTCTAGCATGCTCTTGACTAGACGCATCGCTTCCTTGCCAAAACTCCCTCACAAAAGGAACATCTAAATCGTCTGATCGAAAAGGCTTTGTAGAGGTAAGACTAGCTTGTTGTATGCGATATAAGGGCTTGTGATAGAGCGCGGGGTCCGCTTGAGATTGGAGAGCAAAACCATGCTGCGCGGTCTTCCAAGCAAAAGAAGGCATGAAGTCATTACGTGACGAATATACAATAGGTTGAGCTGAATAAGAGATTACGCGCACAACTGGTAAACAACCGACCGGGAAGAGGGTCGGTGGGAGAAAACCACTAGAGGGCAAGGAACTACCATCCCACTGCCTCTAAAGGGTCTATACGCCATAGGTGGAACAAGGGGCGGCGATACAATCCTTACAAAAGGATAATAGGCTCGCCAAAAATCACTCGTGACTACTCCCTCCCCTTTAGCGGAGGGAGTAGTCACCAATACGGGCGTTGACTTCTTTCTTTCGAACAGTTGGTTTGTCAATCTTTTGGCGAATATTCGCACGAACCCATTCACCCCTCCTCTTCGATAGAGGGTGTTCAAACAAGAAATATCCAAGTTGGTGGTTTCTTTTTCGGAGCGGGTTTAGGTCACTCTTTCTAAGCCAGACGAGCGCGGATATACACCTCTGCTACACTCTTCCATAATCATCTTCATAACGCTCAATATCTGTCTCCAGGGTTCTGCCTGTAGCCACTTCCAAAATCACAGCTTCTGTAACACCGATAATCCGATGTTTTTTTTTCTTAGGCACGTAGAGAACATCTCCGGGTTGGGCATGGTGCTTTTTCGTGCCAATGTGCGCTGTAATCGATCCGCTGAGAACATACCAAACTTCATCACGAAGCTCATGGCTTTGGAGAGAAAGCCTTGCGTTCGCATGGACAAAAAGCTTTTTTATCCAATGGTCTTGAGCCTTCTTCAAGATCGTATACCCGCCCCAAGGACGCTTTACTTGCGGAATTTCTCTCTTCATTGATTCCTATTGGTATCGACTAGGAAGTTTGAGTTGTTGGCAAGCGGCATGTAGGTTGCGCTATAGCAACCCCTATCTCCGTAAATATAGGTAATCCCAACACAAACGTTCGAAGCATAGTTTCGGCTTTGTACAGATTTGGCAACGCACCTTGCCCCCATGTAGCTGCCGTGTGCATCCACAACAAAACAATCGCAAAGAGGAGCACGAAGAGCAAAACCTGCAACCCACGTTCCCGCTGTATGGTGGGGAAAACGCAAGCTATTTGTATACGGGGCCCCTACCCAAAAAGTTGTTGTTCCTAAATTGTCAAAATAGTGGGTCCAAAAGGCGCTAAGCTGACTGATGGCACGAAAAGAAAGTGGAACACCAAGGGCAGTTCTATGGGCCGTACTGAGTTGCAGCGTACCCCAAAATCCAACTTCCTCCTGGCAAAATACATAGCCCCCTTGGTAGCGAAGCTGGTCCACGCTCACACTTCGATCATAAATTCCAAAGTGGTTTGCATACTGCCCATCGTAGACAACACCTACATTCCATTGTCCTAAGGAAGAAAAAAGCCCCGTTGTGAAAAATGCCTGCTGCTCGGTTGCTTGTGGGTTTTTAAAAACCAAGTTCTCTCTTCCGTACCAGTTATAGAACCCAAGGCTACCTCCCACCTGAAAACCAAAGAGATTGCAAACGCTTGTTCCATAATTGCCAGAGAGAAAGATACCGCTATTTCCATTCCAACTCCCTTCCGGCAACCCGCGATACGTATCTGCAGAAAGATTAAGCTCAAAAGTCCCTGCACAGACAGAAACGCTCAGCCAAGAAAACATGATAAAAGTTATTGCAAATTGCCTCTTCATTGGCTATTCTCCCTCTTCAGACGTTACTCGCAGGTTAAATGTGAATACAGTTATTTTCAATATATTATTACTGCGCCTTGTTGACATCCTTCATGCGGAGGAAAAAGCACTCTTTCCAATAGAACAACGTATCTTCCCTTATCTCGGCTTCAAAAGAGCTAGCAAATTCTACTTCTCTCCGGGCGATTCTAAGATCAGTTCTCGCAGCCCTAACCGACAAGAGGTCCTATGAAAAAATTCCTTCTAAGCGCAGCTTTTTTCCTTCTGCCCCTGCACATGGTACATGGAAATGGCTCTATCAATCAAACCTCAGACTTAACCCCTGTTCTTCCAGCAGATACGCTCCCTTTTACGATAGATATTGAAGTAGCTCCTTTCTCTCTTCCTACAGGGATACAAGGCTATGTATGTGCCATGTATAGTGGGAAGTGGATTCTGCTAGCAGGGAGGACAAACGGTCTCCATGGGTTTGATAATAGTGGCTCCAACTTTCCCCCCAATTTCCAAAATACGACTGTCTATGTGATTGACCCAAAGTCAGGTAGTTCGATGAGCCGAGACTTATCGGAATCAGGGCTTGCTCCAGCTGTAATCGATTGCCTCTCTGTTGTGGCCGCTGAATTTTTTCAACAAGGGGATACTCTCTATGTCGTTGGTGGTTATGGAAAGGTCACAGGAAATCCGCTACTGAATGAAACAAAAAGCACGCTGACAGCCCTTGATTTAAACCCCCTTCTCCTCTGGGTGAAAGGGTCTCTTTCCAACCTGAACGGGGCGGTTCGGCAAGTATCCGATCCTTACCTCCAAGTTACAGGAGGAGATCTCTACCAAGCAAACCCACATACTCCCTTCCTCCTCACCCTTGGCCAGAACTTTGTTGGCAATTATACGCCCGGCTCGACTGGACTTTACACACAGCAAATCCGTCCTTTTTGGATCGTTGATGAAGGAGATACCCTCTTTATTCTTCCGCTTGATGCAACAACAACGTATGCCGATTATAGAAGACGAGATCTCAACGTAGTTCCGATCATGCGCCATAATGAACCTGCCTATATAGCGCTTTCTGGAGTATTTACACTAGCTGGTGGGGTATGGACTGTTCCCATCACAATTTTCCCTGATGGCTTAAGTTTTGAACCCGACCCCACAGCTGCTACAACTTTTAAACAAGCTATGAATCAGTACTATTGTCCAACTGCTAGTCTTTATTCGACCAAAAAAGAGGAGATGTACATTGTCCTCCCTGGTGGGCTAAGCTATGGGTACTTTTCCGGTAGCAACTTTGAAACAGACCAAGAGATTCCTTTCATTAACCAAGTGACGACCATCAAGATCGACGCTCAAGATCGTTGCACGCAGTATCTTATGAGTGGAGAGTACCCCTATCTTGTTTCAACCGGTACCAATCCTGGCAACCAGCTTTTATTTGGAGCTGAAGCTCAGTTTTTCCCAGCAGAAAACATCTCTCTTTATTATAACCGGGTCATTCAACTCGATGCGATCACAAAACCCACTGTGATTGGCTACATTGTAGGGGGTATTATGAGTACACTTCCAAATACAAACACGCGTGAAGACTCTACCTCCTCCCCTTATGTATTTACAGTAACCCTTACCCCGAAATAAGATGCAAGTTGTCATTCGTGAACAAAAAGAAAGCGACATCCCAGAACTAGAACAGCTTTTTCTAGTAACAAGGCGAGAAACCTTTACCCACGACCCCCCAGAAAAAGTTCAGCTCGCCGATTTTACAAAAATGACGGCCACAGAAAAGGTTTTTGTGGCAGAGGCTCAGGGAAAAGTTGTCGGATTCATTTCCCTTTACGTCGAAGATAAATTCATTCACAACCTCTATGTCCTTGCTGAATGGCAAAATAAAGGAATAGGAAAAAAGCTCCTCAAGAAAGCCGTTGAAGTAGCTCCCCCGCCTCTTGAGCTCAAAGCTGTGCTCTACAATACAAGGGCCTGCAAATTTTACGAAAAGCAAGGATTTAAGAAAATTGCAACCAATGTTGATGGGCCCGAACCTCACCATGTCTATAGGCTGGGGTAAGACCCTCTTTTTCCTTCTTGCCCTCCTTTTGCAGTATGGATGGTCTCAAGAAACCATCTGTCTCAATATGATCGTGAAAAATGAACGCGATGTCATCGAACAATGCCTACTCTCTGTAAAGCCCTTTGTGGATTACTGGGTAATTATCGATACCGGATCTACAGACGGGACACAAACCTTAATCCAAGAGGTGATGAAGGGCATTCCAGGCAAACTTTACGAAAGACCTTGGGTTGACTTTTCTTATAATCGCAACGAAGCTTTACATCTTGCCAAAAGGAGTGCCGATTATATCTTGTTTATCGATGCAGATGATTTTCTGACGTATGACCCTAACTTTACCTTTCCCTCTCTTTCAAAGGACTGCTACTATGTGACAACGCACCTTGACGGCTTCGTCTATAGGAAGATTCTTCTTGTAAGCACAAAATGCCACTGGCTCTGGCTCGGCTTGCTTCACGAATATCTCTACTCGTTCCAAGCTGAAACAGAAGGGTTTCTAGAGGAGATTGCGATGCGCTGCACAAGGAAGGGAGCACGCTCAAAAGATCCGGAAAAATATCGCAAAGATGCCGCCGTCTTAGAGGAAGCACTGCTTATTGAGCCAAAAAATTGCCGCTATGTCTTTTATTTAGCACAGAGCTATCGAGATGCAGGGGACTATGAGCAGGCGCTCAGAAATTACGAAAAGCGTATCGAAATGAACGGATGGGATGAAGAAGTCTTTCTAGCTATGCTAGAAAAGGCTCTGTTACAAGAAAAGCTTGGTATTGACAGAGAGATCATTATACAAAGTTATGAGAGGGCTTATCAATTCAGGTCAACCCGTGCAGAAACCCTCTTTCATTTAGCCCGTTTTTATTTAAAAATCAGGGAGCCAAAACTTGCTTACGAGACCGCAAAAAAGGGAATCGATTTACCCCTACCCTGTGACCTCTTGTGGGTTTCTCCCGCTATCTATGAATACGGCCTCCTCTATCTCTGTTATGTAAGCGCCTCTTTGTCTGGCTATGAGGAAGAATCTAAACGTGCCTATGAACGTCTTCTTGAAAACCCAGAGCTGCCTCAAAATATCCGAGAATTCCTAAGCAAGAATTAGACATTTTTTCACTGGAAAAAAAAGAGGAAACGACCTAAAATAAAATCTATGTTTAACTTTAAAACACTTGTTTTCACGCTACTTCTCAATGCAAGCATCGTCGCAGGCGATGAACCAGTCCCTCCCTTTCTCTACAAGGTTATCTCCTTTAAACATTGGCACGAAAGCCGCCACCAATCGAATGTGGCTCTCTCGAAAATGGATGAAAGCTTTATCCACCTTGCCAAAGAAGACCAGATTGATCAGTTTGTCAAGAAATTTTGGAGCAAGCATAAGCACTATTTTATCTTAAAGCTCGATACAAGCAAACTGAAAGGAAAGCTTGTGTATGAAACCAATCACCCCGATGCAAAGAGCAAGTACTACCATCTCTACAATGGATCGATCCCTAAGAGTGCTGTTGTGCAAGCAAGAGAAGTAAACTAGTGCTAAGCTGGAAGGAGATCGTCCAGAATTACATCATAAAATACTCCGACCAGATCCAACAAACGACTCGCCCCCTTACAGATCATTTTGGTATAGGTTATTTTACCTACCATAAAATTGATGCAAAAGGAAACTATACTGTCCTCGTGGACAGGCCCGAATGGGCTGAGCATTATGTCAGCAACAAAATCTATCTCCAAGACCCTTATCTAAGACACCCCTCCGTATATAAACCCGGGATCTGCCTTGTAGATAGTCATGGAACGCCTGAATACAAAAAAATGATCCTTCGATCGGGAAGAGAAGTGCTTGGGCTCGACATGGCCATCATGCTTGCAAAGCCAGAGGGAAGCCATGTTGAATTTTTCGGATTTGCAGGCGAGCATAAAAACTCAAGACTCCATGATCTCTACCTAAACCACGCTGACCTACTCAACTCTTTTGCCATGCACTTTAAGCAAAGGCTCTCCCCCTATTTGAAAAAAATGGAAGAAGAAGCAGGATCTCTGCCTGCACTCAAAGGAAAAGACTTTTTCTGCGGGGAGCCCATCTGTCCAAAAATAAAATCTGCCTGCCGCTACGAATTTCTGATCAACATAGGCCACAGCAAAGAGGTGGAAAAGATAAAAAAACTCTCCCTTCGCGAAAGAGAGTGCCTAAAGCACCTCCTCGAAGAAAAAACAGCCAAACAAACAGCTGAAGCTCTTGGCTTAAAATACAGAACGATTGAATTCTACTTTGAAAACATCAAAAACAAGCTAGGAGCTCTCAGCAAGCAAGAACTGCTCAAAACGGCAAGGCACTTAAGATCACTCGGACTACTGTAGTCAATACAGTATCCTTTCTAAATTTCTTTCCCTATCCTTTGTCTTCTTTTAACAAAGGAGAACACATGGACATCGTCATTGAAAAAACCTGGGACAAGACAAAACTAGAAGGAGCAGAATACGTAACCCTCACGAATGGCTACAAAGTCTGGACAAAGAGAGTGGGGGAAGGGCCCATCAAAATTCTTACGCTGCACGGGGGACCGGGCTGTTCACATGAATACTTGGAATGCTTAGAAGAGAGGTTTCCTAAAAACCTCTTCCAAATCATCTACTACGACCAGCTCGGCTCCACCTACTCTGATCAGCCAGACGATCCTTCCCTTTGGACAGTAGAGAGATTTTGTGAAGAAGTGGAAGAGGTGAGAGGCGCCCTTGGCCTGGATCAGTTCTACCTCTATGGGCAGTCTTGGGGCGCTCTGCTCTCGATCGAATACAGCCTCAAATACCAAAAGCACCTAAAGGGTGTTATCTTATCCAACATTACAGGGAGCGTAGCTTCCTATGTAGAGTACTTAAACGATTTACGATCTAAACTTCCGCAGGATGTACAGGACCGCATGAAAACTTTTGAAGATGCTTGTGACTTTTTGAATCCAGAGTACGAAAAGATCTTATTCGACAAGGTGTACTCTCGCCATCTTTGTAGACTTAAAGAGTGGCCAGAGCCATTTTTACGCGCCTTTGCGCACCTGAATAGGCAAGTCTATGAAACTGTGCAAGGACCCAACGAATTTATCGTGACAGGTAACTTCAAAGATTGGAACCGATGGGATGACCTCCATAAAATCAACATACCAACCCTTCTTCTTTGCGGCAGATACGACACCATGAGTCCCGAGGACAACGAAAAAATGGCAAAGCTCATTCCCCATTCAACACTTACGATTTGTGAGAATGGAAGCCACGGGGCGATGTTTGATGACCCTGAGCCTTATTTTGAAGCCTTTTACCACTTTATTAACACTGTTGAGCAAGATTCAAGAAAAGAGTTGTGATAGAATCTTCATTCAGGTAAACCGAAGAAAAAATTTTACTATTCGGAGAATGGAATGAAACGAATGAATTTTATAGGAGGGCTCATTGCCCTCCTCCATATGGGAACTACGCTCTTTGGCGCGACACCTCCTAACATCATTGTCATCATGGGAGATGACATCGGGTGGTTTAATATTGGTGCCTATCACCGTGGCATCATGGCAGGGAAAACGCCTCATATCGACAAGCTAGCAGCAGAAGGTATGCTCTTTACAGACTATTATGCAGAACCAAGCTGCACAGCAGGAAGGGCTAACTTCATTACAGGCGAGCTTCCGATCCGTACAGGGCTCACAACAGTTGGGCAGGCTGGCGCGAAAGTAGGCATCCCCGATGAAGCTCCGACTATTGCGACTGCACTTAAATCCATGGGATATGCCACCGGACAGTTCGGGAAAAACCACTTTGGAGACCTCAACCAGTACCTCCCTACCCTCCACGGGTTTGATGAGTTCTTTGGATATCTTTACCATCTAGATGCGATGGAAGACCCTTTCTGGCACTCTTATCCACCCGAACTTAAAGACGTTGTAGGCCCACGCAATATGCTCCATACATTTGCTACAAACGTGGATGATACAACCGTAGAACCTCGCTGGGGCAAAGTAGGCCGGCAGAAAATTATCGATGAAGGTCCCCTTCCTCCCGAGAGGATGAAAACTGTAGACGATGAAATCTTGGCCAAAACATTTGTCTTTATGGATAAAGCAAAAAAAGAGGGAAAACCGTTCTTTATCTGGCACAACCCATCTCGCATGCACGTCTACACTCACTTGTCTGATAAATATAAGAAGATGATGAACCCAGAAAATGGCTGGTATACGGAAGAAGCCGGAATGGCTCAGTTTGATGACATCGTGGGTGCTGTTGTGAAAAAGGTAAAAGACATGGGTCTAGATGACAACACGATTATTGTTGTTACTACAGATAATGGCGCCGAGGTGTTCACTTGGCCAGATGGCGGGATGACTCCGTTCTCCGGGGCAAAGGGTACTGTACAAGAAGGAGGCATGCGTGTGCCTGCGATTGTCCGATGGCCCGGGAAAGTGCCTGCAGGGAAAGTAGAAAACCAGCTGATGTCAGGGCTTGACTGGTTCCCTACTTTTGTTGCTGCGGCCGGAAACCCAAACATTGTAGAGGAACTTAAAAAAGGGAAAAAACTAGGCGACCGCGCCTACAAGGTGCATCTGGACGGCTTTAACCAACTAGACTTTATCTTAGGAAAAGCCCCCTCAGAGAGACATGTTGTCTACTATTTTGCAGAAGAGCGTTTTGGGGCTGTACGAATTGATGATTACAAATACGTCTTCATCTCGCAACCTGGGGGATGGTTTGGGGGGACAGTCACACTCGACTGGCCTGTGATCTTCAACCTCAGGCTTGATCCCTTTGAAAGAGCTACAGCAGATAGAGCCCCTCCTGCTCTGATGGACTTTTTTGGTCACGAGTTTTGGCGTTTTGTCTTCGCTCAGAAAAAGGTAGAAGAGCTTGCTGCCTCCTTCATTGAATTCCCCCCTATGCAGAAAGGGGCCTCCTTTAACATGGAGAAGGTCAAAGAAGAGGTGATCAAGAAGATCCAAAACCAAGCAAGAACAGGCCAATAGAAAAAAAATACTAATGATTGACGAAAAGCAACACCATTGATATAAAGGTTTTATGAAAAAAAATTTGTTATTTCTTTCCTTTCTTATATTGACCACTCCCTTATGGGGTGATTGTGCTGGCAAATGCAGCTTACCCAAAAGACTTTCTGGCATGGTGTGGGTTCCTGGCGGCGAATTTCAAATGGGCTCAAACCACAAAGACGCAAAGCGCGATGAAAAACCCCCACACCGCGTAAAAGTAGATGGCTTTTGGCTCGATGAAACCCCTGTCACCAACAAGCAATTCAAAGAATTTGTCGATGCCACAGGGTATGTCACAACAGCAGAAAGAGCGCCTAAAATGGAGGAAATCATGGCACAAGTGCCCCCGGGCACCCCTGAGCCTCCCAAAGAAGCACTTGTAGCCTCCTCTCTTGTGTTCACGCCTACAAAAGGCCCTTGCCCGCTTAACAACCATAAAGCCTGGTGGGAGTGGAAAAAGGGAGCCGACTGGAGACACCCTTGCGGGCCAGATAGCTCAATTGTTGGGAAAGAAGATCATCCTGTAGTCCAAATCTCCTACTATGACGCAAAGGCCTACGCTGATTGGGCAGGGAAGAGACTACCCACAGAAGCAGAGTGGGAGTATGCTGCCCATGGGGGACAAAAAGATATCCAATACGTATGGGGCAATGAGGAATTTGATGAAACAAAACCCCAAGCAAACTTATGGCATGGGGAATTTCCTCACAAGAGCACAAAAAAAGATGGTTATGCAGGAACAACACCTGTAAAAAACTTTAAGCCAAATCCCTACGGCCTGTACGACATGTCTGGAAACGTGTGGCAATGGTGCAGTGACCTCTACCACGTAGATCACTATGCCAATCAGGCTAAAGCTTTAGTTTGTGAAAACCCAAAAGGCCCAGCTACCTGCTTCGATCCGGCTGAACCTTATGCAAGCAAGCATGTGCATAGAGGGGGATCATACCTTTGCCACGCAAGCTACTGCAAAGGCTATCGCATTTCTGCCCGTATGAAGACTTGCCCGGATACAAGCCTAAACCATTTAGGTTTCCGCTGTGCAAAAGATGCGGCCCTACCACTTGCTTCGGCAGAGGAAGCGGAGGTAGAGTAGATCTTGGAAGATGCTTGGATCAAAGAGTATGCCCGAAAGGGCATACCTTCTTCCTTTCGAACAGACCCCACGAAAGCGGTGGTTTCTTTTTCTGAATTTCTAAAAAAAAAGAACGTGCACTCAGGCCAAGGAATCGATCTTGGAGCAGGACGCGGCCGCAATAGCTTTTTTTTAGCACAGCTTGGATTTTCCATGCTTACTCTCGATCTGCTCCAGGAAAATGCTGAAGCCATACAAAGAGAATCGAGTAAAAAGCAGCTACAAATACAAGCCCATTTTCAAGATGTTTCTGATCCGTGGCCTGTTCAGCCCCATTCTCTTGCTTTTGCAATAGATATCTTCTGCTATAAACATATCGTGGATAAAACGAAGCAAAAAAGCTACAGAAGACAATTGCACAAAGCACTTAAACAAGGTGGGTTCTACCTCATATCACTTGCTTCCGAAAAAGACGGCTTTTATGGTCCCCTTCTAGCAACTAGCCCAGATCCCCAAAAGAAAATGATTGTCGATCCTGTATCCAAGATAGCCTCCTTTCTCTATACGCAAGAAGAAATTGTAGAAGAATTTAAAGATGTCTTAACTCTTGTTGAAGCAGAAGAGAAAACGTCTGTAAGTCCCATGTATGGGAAAGAATATCCAAGAACAGTGTTAAATCTTATTTTTAAGAAGTGAGCAAAAAAAATCAGCTCTTCCACATTGCTGCAGAAGAGCTGATAAACTTTCAATTAACGACGAAAGTTTCCGGGGCCACCATTACGGCTGCCGCCGCCTGGACCACGTACACCTTCTCTTTTTTCTTGAGGTCTTGCTTCGTTCACAAGAATCTTGCGTCCTTCAACCTCAGAACCATTAAGCTCTTTAATCGCCTTTTCAGCATCTTGCTTATTTTTATACTCAACGAAACCAAATCCACGGGACTGCCCTGTGTAGCGGTCTAGAATGAGATTTGCGCTCTTAATCTCCCCAAGGGATGAGAAAAGATCACGTAAACCGTCTTCTGTCAAGCTGTGGGGCAAGTTGCCTATATAAAGTTTCATACTTTCACTCCTTATTGTCTTCTAGTCTTTCTCTCTTTAATGCAACCTAAATAGGTGGATTCGGTAAAGAAAAGACTGTTCTGTAAGGAATTTTACACCGTTAGGGAGATATTTTTCAACTGAACATTGCATTTTTCATAAAAGTTATTGTAACCTGTCTTCTGAAACGACTGAAGCTAAGGAATAGAAAACCATGATGGCACAATGGCAAGCATGTAAAGATGAGGCAAAGGAAGCTGTACTTCTCTTTCGGATGGGCGACTTTTATGAAGCTTTTTATGACGATGCCACGCTTATTGCCAAAAAGCTTGGCTTAACGCTCACAAAGCGGCAAGAAGTTCCGATGAGCGGTGTCCCCTTTCACACAGCCGAAGCCTATATCGATAAACTCGTTGAAATGGGGCATAAAGTCGCCATCGCTGAACAGATGGAAGACCCAAAAAAGACAAAAGGACTTGTAAGACGGGAAATTGTGCGGATCATCACCCCGGGAACTGTGGTCAACTCCTCTCTTCTTCAAGAAAAGAATAATAACTTTTTTGCAGCCATTGCTCAGGTAGGTTCCATCTATGGGCTCGCGTTTATCGACATTACTACAGCAGAGTGCAAAGTCACCGAGTTTGCAGAGGAAAAAAATCTGTATAATGAACTTCTTCGCTTAAGGCCGGCTGAAATCCTCGTCTCACGTAAGTTTAAAGAAAAAAAGGCTTCTTTTTTTCAAAATATCTTAGATGCCCACACCATGCTTGTCAATACATGGGATGATTGGCGATTTGACCATCAAGTTACCTACCCCTTTCTTATCCAACACCTTAAAGTGCACAGTCTAGATGGTTTTGGCCTGCAGGGGAAAGTCGGAGGGATCAATGCAGCTGGCGCGCTTCTTCGCTACATTCAGGAAAATCTCTCTCTATCGATCGACCATGTCAAAGAAATGGGAGTCTATTTTTCTTCTGATTTCATGTCCCTTGACTTTGGAACAGAAAGGAATCTAGAAATCACTGAGTCACTCCAAGAGAGAGGCAAAAGCCGCACGCTCCTCTCTATTCTCGATAAGACAGTAACGCCCATGGGAGGAAGACTCATGCGTCAATTTGTCAAAAGGCCCCTTCTTTCTGTCGATAAGATTAAAACCCGGCAAGAAGCAGTCAAATGCTTTTTCCTAAAGCCCCACGAATCAAGTGAGATTGAACGTCTTCTTGATCAAGTGCAAGACTTAGAACGCATCATGATGAAGATCGAAACTGCATTTGCTGGCCCAAAAGACATCGCAGCCTTAAGGTTTTCTCTCGAGCCCCTCGAAGAGCTTAAGAAAGCTCTCTCTCCTTTTGAAAGCACTCTTTTAGAACAGCTTCGAGCAGCCATTCGACCCCTCCCTGAGCTTACCCTTCTGATCCAACAGGCCATCGAAGACTCCCCTCCGCTGCGTGCATCCGATGGGAACGTCATCCGAGAGGGATATTGTGGGGAGCTTGATGATCTTCGATGTATGAGTAAAACTGGAAAGTCATGGATTGCCAATTACCAAGCCAAGGTGCGCGATGAAACGGGCATCAAGACCTTAAAAGTTGGCTATAATAAAATGTTTGGCTATTTTATCGAAGTGAGCAGAGGGCAATGTGATAAGGTGCCAGACTCCTTCCAAAGAAGACAAACGCTTGTCAATGCAGAAAGGTTCATTACCCCTGCTCTCAAAGAGTATGAGACGAAAATCTTAACCGCAGAAGAGAGAATGCTTGCGCTTGAAGCAGAGATTTTTGCTAAAGTGCGTCAAGAGGTAGCGAAATATGCCCCTGATGTGCTCAGTATCGCAAAAGCCATTGCCTACATTGACTGTCTTCTCTCTCTTGGCCTTGTGGCCAGAAAAAACGGATACGTCAGACCAGAAATTGACAAAAGCAAAAAACTACACATTGTAGAGGGAAGACACCCTGTAGTAGAGGAGATTAACCTCCGAGAAAAATTTGTGCCCAATGACACTCTTTTGGATCAAGATGAAAATCAGCTGATGCTCATCACTGGACCTAACATGGCAGGAAAATCCACCTACATCCGCCAAGTAGCGCTCATTGCGATCATGGCCCAAATGGGCTCTTTTGTTCCTGCCAAAGAGGCCCACATTGGCATCATCGACCAGGTGTTTACCCGTATTGGTGCAAGCGACGACCTAGCCAAGGGGCAATCTACCTTTATGGTCGAGATGGCAGAGACAGCAAACATTCTCCACAACGCCACAGACCGCTCCCTTGTCATTCTCGACGAGATCGGCCGCGGGACGAGCACTTATGATGGAATTTCGATTGCTTGGGCAGTCGCAGAATATCTTCTTACAGAAGAGTGCAAGAGAGCAAAGACCCTCTTTGCTACCCACTATTTCGAATTAACAAAGCTCGAAGGAAAGGTTCCAGGAGCTATCAACTACAATGTATGCGTTCAAGAAGTGGAGAGCGAAATCCATTTCCTCCGAAAAATTGTAAGAGGTTCAGCTGACAAAAGCTACGGCATCCATGTCGCAAAGCTAGCAGGTCTTCCCTTAGTTGCCCTCCAAAGAGCAAGCGAAATTCTAGATCACCTCGAAGAAAATAGGAGTCGTCAAACGGCCTTCGAACCAAGTATTGCGAAAAAACGAGAACGCAGGCGCGGCGTTCTCCAGAGCCAAGATCAGCTGCTTCTCTTCGATTGATTTGTTGCTGTTTTTGCTAAGCTTTGCTAAATTAATTCCGATGAGAAAAATGCCCACACACTTAGGCGCGCTATCGGATCACCTTAACACTTACTTTCACGACACAAGCATTCTTTTTCAATTCACACTGCAAGAACTTCTAAGGTCGCATTACGAGCTTCTTATTCTCAAGGACTTGATGCAGAAGATCCGCACACAAAACTCCTCAAATGACCTCAACGACAGACACAGAAAAGGCCTTGCACTTCTGCGCAGCAGCCTTCTTAAGCTAGGCGCCCTTCCCACCTCAGGAGTAATTTGGCAACTGGGAGGCGGCGCCCTCAACAAGCTCAAGAACTTTGTCGACATGCTCGGCAGAGCCTCAGGCATCGATCATTACCAGATGCGCTATCTCCAGCACCACATCACAGAAGCCCTCTGGTTCTGCCTTCAAAGCGTAGAAATCTTTGAAACGCACAAGGGAGATCCCACAGACAGAAAGTTTTTTCTCTTCCCTACCAGGCTCGAGCTAAACATTCGAAAAATCGAAAAACATATCCGATGCGCCGGCTACCACCTCTTCTGCCTGCTTCCTCAGTTTCGTGAGGATGAAAATATTCTTTTTTTCATCCTCAAAAAACGGGCACTCTTTGAAAAAATTTTGGGCCCTAATCGCATCTTTGAAATTTTTTCTAGTCTCTTTATTGATGGTATCCCTGAAATGCTGTTCTTTGTTAAAACAAGGTATGAAGCAAGGGGATTTGATCATATGATCCCCACCATTGAAGAGAAAGTGCTAGAATTAAAGGAGTCCCTAACATGAGACAAGCTCACAGAAACCTTATTCAGGATACAAAACTCTACCTAGAGCAAAACTATCCTACAGGGGGAAAGATAGTAACAACCCCGGAAATAGCCAGCTTTTTTGCCTCACAAGGAAAGGAACCAAAGCAAATTCAGGCTCCTCCACCCTCCAAAGAAATCGCTCCAAAACCTCCTCAGAAACAGATTGGGCCTTCCCTTCCCGTAAAAGAGATCACTCCCCCCAAGCCTATTAAAGAACTCCCATCCAAAGAACAGCCTAAGCAACTTCCCCCTCCACGCAAAGAAGATTATGCTGACATCAAGTCGTTTTATAAAAACACCTATCCAAACATCAAGCTTCAAGAAAACTTACCGGAGGTGCTTCTTGTCTACCAAGGTCTAGGAGCAGAAGAGGTTGCTTTCCTTCAGAAAATCGGAGATGCGATTACAAAACACTTTGTGCTTGCAGAAGCGATTTCACATGAGGAGATCGTAAATCACAAAGCCTCACGTCTTCTAATCAGGGCAGGTTTACCAACCTCTCTAGAAACACCCCCTTGCCACACCCTTATCATGGAAGAGCCCTCGTCCTATATGCATGACCAAAAGAAAAAGGGAGAGCTCTGGAAGCAGATCTCTGAGCTTTTAAAATCGTGAGCAAATACGCTGAAATCCTCTTAGAAGCGACTATCTCAAAGACGCTTGATTACAAAATACCAGAACATCTACCCACTGTCAGTCCCGGCATGCGTGTCTCAGTGCCTGTGCGAGGGCACATGCGAAATGGGATCATCCTCCATGTAAAGGAAACTTCCCCGTACGAAAACGCTCTTCCTATCCACGCAGTCGATAAAACAGTCCCCCTTCTCTCCCACGACCTTTTTCCCCTTGCGCACTTTATCAGCAAATATTACTGCACCCCCCTCTCGCAAGTACTTAAGATTATGGTCCCTGCGAGCATCCGTTCTCAAGAGCATAAAAAACAACTTTTTGTCTCGCGCAAAAAAAGCAAAGAGGAGATCCGCGAGCTTGCGGTAGACCTACGGGAAAAATATGCCGAGCAAGCATCTATTCTCGATGTGATGCTCGGTGTGACAAAGGGGATTTTACTCACAGAGCTTTTAGAAAAAGCGGGAACAAGCCAAAGCCCTGTGATGACTCTTGCAAAAAAGGGGGTTTTAACCCTCGACTCCACACAAGTCGACAGATCCCCCCTGCAAGATCAAGAATTTTTTCGCACCCAGCCAAAAACCTTAAGTGAAGAGCAGCAGGCAGCTTTCGATGCCCTCCAAAAAGATCTTGTGGATGGTATTTTTTCTGTGCACCTCTTGCATGGAGTAACAGGTAGTGGCAAGACAGAGATCTATCTTCAAAGCATCCAGAAGGCACTTGAACTTGGAAAAACGGCCATCATGCTCGTCCCCGAAATTGCCCTAACAGAACAAACGATTGATCGCTTTAGAAGCCGCTTTGAAGGCAATATTGCCATACTGCACCACCGTCTCTCGCAAGGGGAAAGACATGATGAGTGGCACCGCATACAAAGGGGGGAAGCCCACATTGTGATTGGAGCTAGATCTGCAGTCTTTTCGCCTGTTAACAACCTAGGGCTGATCATCGTAGACGAAGAGCATGAATCGTCGTATAAACAGCAAGAGGAGATGCCCTGCTACCATGCCAGGGATGTTGCGGTGATGCGCGCTAAACTTGGCTCTGCTGTATGCCTACTTGGCTCTGCCACACCTAGTCTTGAGAGCTACTACAACGCCATGCAAGGAAAATACCATCTCAGCACACTGACAAAAAGACCGACTGCACAAAAAGCTCCCCTCATCACCCTCGTTGACATGAAAAAAGAGTTTGAAAAGGCAAAGGGGTTTACCAATTTCTCTGACAAGCTCCTCTCTGCCTTGAAGACAAGAATTGCTCTCGGGGAACAAAGCATCCTCTTCTTAAATAGGCGCGGCTATCATACGCAGCTTCTTTGCAAAGGGTGTGGAGAGGAGGTGATCTGCCCTCATTGCGATGTACCTCTTACTTTTCATAAGAGCGAAAAGGCGCTCACCTGCCATCTCTGTACAACAACCCTCTCTCCTCCCCCTACGATCTGCCCCTCCTGCAAAAAGGGGGAGACCATGAAATTCAAAGGGGTGGGAACAGAACAAATTGAAAAGCAGCTCCAAGCACTTTTTCCTGAGGCAAGAGTGCTTCGTATGGACAGGGACACAACTAAACACAAAGGAGCACACGGAAAACTGGCCCGCTCCTTTGCCTCTGGAAAAGCGGATATTCTCATCGGCACGCAAATGATTGCCAAGGGGTTGCATTTTCCTGAAGTTACGCTTGTGGGGATTTTAAATGCCGATCCTTCTCTTCAACTTCCTGATTTTAAGGCCTCTGAAATTTCCTTCCAGTTGATCACGCAGGTAGCAGGAAGAGCTGGCCGCGGCGAGACGAAGGGAGAGGTCATTTTGCAGACAACGATTCCAGAAAACCGTACGATCGAACTTGCCACAAAGCTTGATTATAAAACCTTTTATGAAGAAGAAATGGCAATACGCGCTCTTTTTGAGTATCCACCTTATTCTCAGATGGTTAAAGTTACCATTTCAGGGGCAGATCTGCTCAAAACTGAAAAGCTAGGGATTGCGTTTCGGGAAAAAATCCTTTCCAACCTTCCTAAATCTGCCCAGGTTCTGCCCCTAACACCCTGCGGCTATCCCAAGATCAAAGACCGCTACCGTTTCCAGTTCCTAATGAAAGATCGCAAAATGGCCCCCCTTACTGTGGGCCTAGAGAAAACCCTATCCCAAACCAAAAATTCCTCGTCGATTAAAATCCAAATCGATGTCAATCCCACAAGCACCTTTAACTAAAAAAATCTTATACCAAGATTGTAGACAAACTTCCTTGAGATACGTCTTTTGAAGAAGAAGCAAGAGTCATAACACGTCAGCAATTGTTGATAAAACCGCAGACCATGCCTAGGTGTACCATGGCAACTTGAGATTTAAAATTAAATTTTATATAATACAAACAGGCCAAGCTTAAAGGGAAGTCCAAAAAAGAGGTTTTATGGGACCAGATTCTCTACAACCTAAGATACCTGATGCAACGTTTTTTACTCCGACGGAAAGGGGACAGGAAACAAAAGAGAGCGAAAAACTGCAAGAGATAGGTCCTCCTACTCTCTTTCACACTACAGCATTCCAACAGCCATTAGAATCACCCGGAAGCGCCAAAATTCCACAAGCTTCCAAAGCAGAAGGAAGTGAAGGTGGCAGCTTAAGAACGAAAGCAAAGCTAGTGTTTCAAAAAAGCTTCGGAGTGGAGAGATCTCAAGAAGATATCACAGAAAAATTTACAGAGAACGAAAAAACTGCATACAGTAAATTAGATGCTGACCAAAAGACCAAGTTTGCCAAACTTTCTCCTAAGGAACAAAAAATTGCCTGTGAATTGTTCGATGGGTTGAATATTGAGAATACAATTAAATTCATAACACTAGAACCAGAACAAAGATCTTTAATTATAAAATCATCACGTAAAATGAATCCTAAAGAGTATTTTGTCGGTTCAGAAAAAAAAGAAAACCAACACGATAAGCACATAGACACAATAAGAGGGTTACTAAATTTAGTATCATTAGTATCAAATGACCCTGACAAAGCCAAAAAATTCATAGATTTAAATAACATTGAAAAACTCAAAGATTTAAACGAACAAGAATTAAATGAACTTTTTTTGTTAACTCAAAACATAAAAGTAACGACTGAAGGAAATCCTACTACAAATTATCTAAATACAACTAAAGAGGATAGAGATAGATACCGCAAAAACAATCCAACAACCGAAAAAAATCAAAGTAATTTTATTATGCAATACCATATGTCGCCTGAACGAGCTCGTCTAGTAGACGAGTTGACGCCTCTTAAAGCAGAAATAGACAAGCAACCAATCGACAGAAATGCAATAAATTCACTTGTTGCGAATTTCATAATTAGACATAAAAATGACAGCAATGCCCTATTAGCATATGAAACTCTTGGTGTCTTATTGAATAGGCAAGCAAGCAAACTTGAAATAAAGGAAAAATTAATAATATTACCGCTAAGCACAAGTACAACAAATCCAGATGGGACTTTAACTTCACGCCCAGAAGAGCCTAAAGAACAAGAAAAAAGGATGTTTCTATGGCTCGAAAAATTTTCCTCAAAGAGCTAGACTAAGCAACGCACCACCTAAAGAGGCAACGACCAACTTTTAGGTAAATTCTGGCAAAATATTAATGGATCTCATAAGATGCCATTATGATTAAAAAGATGTGGGAGAGTAAGTGGCAAACGAAGGTTTTCTACTTCAATGCCTTTGTTTATCTGCTTGCGATTATTGGCACAACTCTCTATGCTTACGGTCGCCTTGACTCCGTAAGAAGCTATAAAACAGAAAGAGTACGTTAATGCTGCCAACCTACCATACACAAGAAGATTTTCAAATTCGCTCTGAAAAATTGCGCGAGCTCAAAGCGCTCGGCATTGAACCCTATCCCCATAAGTACACACCTACTCACGAGACCACAAATCTTCAAGAGATTTATAACGATCCTACAGCACTTGGGCACAGCGAACAGGCAGAATTAGCAGAGACCCCTAGTGCAACAGTCGCAGGCCGTCTTGTTCTCTTCAGATCTATGGGCAAGAATACATTTGCCCACTTGCAGGATGGTACAGGACGAATTCAAGTCATGTTCAACCGGGACCACACGACACTCGAAGGCTACAACGGAACAGAGCCCTCCCCCTATAAAGTGATCGAAAAAAAGATTGACCTGGGAGATATCTTAGGTGTCGAAGGAAACCTTTTCTATACGCAAAAGGGGGAACTGACCCTCTATGCCAAAAAAGTAACGCTCCTTTGCAAGACCCTCTTGCCCCTTGCTGATAAATATAGTGGTCTGCACGATAAAGAGCTCCGCTACAGAAAAAGATGGCTCGATCTCATCACCAATCCCGATGTGAAAGATACGTTTAGAAAAAGAAGTCTTATCTTCCGCGAAATCCGCTCTTTCTTAGGCAGTGAAGGGTTTATGGAGGTGGAAACGCCTGTCTTGCAGAGCATCTATGGCGGCGCAGAAGCGCGCCCCTTCAACACAAAGCTCAACGCTCTTAACCAAGAGATGTTTCTTCGGATTTCTCTTGAAATCCCGTTAAAAAAGCTGATCGTCGGCGGGATGGAACGCGTCTTTGAAATAGGGAAAGTCTTCCGTAACGAGGGGATCGACCGCAATCACAACCCAGAATTTACTCTTCTTGAGCTCTACGGCGCCTATCTAGACTATAACGATATGATGAGCTTGCTGGAAAATCTTTGCCAGCACCTCGCTTTAAAACTCCATGGTAAAACAAGCTTCCCTGTAGAGCATAATGGTGAAACAATAGAGCTCGACATGAAAGCCCCCTGGCCCAGGCTAACCATGAAGGACGCAATTAAAAAGTTTGGCGGCATGGATGTCGATGCGATGAACGATGAACAGATCCGCTCGTACTTAAGAGAAAGTGGCCACGTGGACCTAAAGAAACTCCCCTACCTATCGCGCGGCCTTCTGATTGCAGCTCTTTTTGAAGTAGTTGCTGAGTCCCATTTGGTACAACCCCACCACATCATCGATCATCCGATTGAAACAACACCTCTTTGCAAACCACACAGAAAGGAAAAGCAAAGGGCTGAGGGACTCGTAGAAAGATTTGAAAGCTTTGTCCTCGGGCACGAGCTTTGCAACTCCTACACAGAACTCAATGACCCTGTGATCCAAAGAGATCTTCTTGTAGAACAAGCAAAGAGGCTAGAAAGTGGGGATGAGGAAGCAAGCCCTCTCGATGAAGAATTCATCGAAGCGATCTGTCAGGGAATGCCACCCACAGGTGGCCTGGGGATTGGGGTGGATCGTCTTGTCATGCTTCTTACGAGCAGCGCCTCCATCCGAGACGTTCTCTATTTCCCTTGGATGAAACCGGCCGTAGACTAGGAAAAATATTTGAAAGGCGCGCCTAAAATCAGGTAGAAACTCTTGCTTCAAACATTACCATCAATGAAACGGCCAACCTCTATTTACTTACCGTGGTAGATCAAACTAAAACGATGCGCAGTTGACCAAGAAAAGTGAAATTAACACTTTTTGAGGATCGATCCTTTAGGGCTATCTTCAATACTATAACCTAGGGCAGCAATTTCCTGTCGGTAGTGATCGGCCGCTTGGAAATCCTTGTTTTTACGAGCCAGCTGTCTGCGGTCAAAAATTTCCTGGATAGCAGGAGGGATTTCAAGAACTGATTTCTCTATTTCCAAAACGCCCAGAACCTCATTCATTTTTTCAAGTGTCTGGAGAACAGCTTTTGCTCCCTCTTTACGCAAAGCCTTCTGGTCGATCAAAGTATTCACTTCGCGCACAAAATCAAAAAGAGCAGCTAAAGCAAGCGAAATATTTAAGTTGTCGCCAAGCGCTTCCTTAAAGGACGTGAGAGCCTTTTGAATGGCAGGAAGAGAGTCATTCTCTCCACCCTCTTCACTTACTCCATGCAGGCGGAAGATAAAGTCGTCAAGACGCTGCAGTGCAGTCCTGACCGCCTGAAGCTCTGTAAAGGTAAAGTTTAACTGATGCTGGTAATGTGTCTGTAAGAGCATATAGCGCATCTCACGCCCTGTGTATCCCAAATCTTGGATATCACGCAGCGTGTAAAAATTGCCTAAACTCTTAGACATCTTTTTATTATCGACTAAAAGATGCTCCGAGTGAAGCCAAAACCTTGAAAACTCTTTGCCACTGCAAGCTTCCGACTGAGCTATCTCATTTTCATGATGCGGGAACATATTGTCCACACCACCGCAATGGATATCTAATGTCTCCCCTAGGATTTCTGTGGCCATGACAGAGCATTCCAAATGCCAACCAGGGCGTCCCTTACCAAAGGGGCTTTCCCAATAGATCATCCCGTCCCGATCTGCCTCGTAGCTCTTCCAAAGGGCGAAGTCAGACACATGTTCTTTATCATATTCATCTGTTTCTACCCTTTCAGATGCGCCCGATTTAAGTTCTTCTAAATTCAGGTGGGACAGGCAGCCGTAATGGGGAAATTTCTGAATCGCAAAATAGATGCTGCCATCCTTGCCTCTATAGGCGTAGCCTTTTGCAAGGAGTTTTTCGATCATTGCAATCATCGGCTGGATGTAGTCTGTTGCCTGGGGATAGTGTTCTGCCGATTCAATATTCAAGATTTTTAAATCTTGAAAGAAAGCCTCTTTAAAGGGTTTTGTAAAGTCGTTTAAGGGAACTGCTTTTGCGTTTGCCCCTTTAATGGTTTTATCATCAACATCGGTTAGGTTCATGGCTTGGATAACTTCAAAACCAAAAAACTGAAGGGTTCGCCTTAGCAAGTCTTCAAAGATATAGGTTCGAAAGTTGCCAATGTGGGCGTAATGATAGACAGTAGGCCCGCAGGTGTAAAGGCGCACCGTCTTGCCTTTCAGAGGAGCAAACTCCTGTTTCTTTCGGATCTTTGTGTTGTAAAACAGAAGTTTTGTCATATTACATCAGTTGGTTGGTCAGATACTTACTTTCTAGCTCACGGTAATTGATTTTTCCAGATCCCATGATAGGAATATCAGCTAAATGTCTTACATGCGTGATCCGGATAAGGTTGCTAAAGCCAGCTTTTTTCAGCGCTTTATTTACCTCTTCTACATTTGTCATAAACTTTGTGAAGAGATAAAGTCTAGGTTTTTCATTCGGCTCTTCCCTCCCACATACGGCAAGTAAGGGGCCGTCACAGTTCACGGTTTCAGACCAATCATTATCTTTTGCCACGCGGAGCAGGCTATCCTCAATCGCTGCAAGGCTGACCATTTCAGAACCAATTTTAATAAATCGTTTCTGTCTTCCCGTGATCGTCAAATATCCATCTTGATCAAGGTACCCAAGATCACCCGTGTCATACCAGATCTCCCCCTCTAGTTTAATAAAAGGGTTTCTATCAGATCTGTGGTAACCCGAAAAGACGTTTGGCCCTCTAGCCAGGATGAGTCCTTGTTCTCCTTGCGTCAGTTTCTGCACGTGATTTTCTGGGTTTACAATGCAAAGCTCAATGCCGGGAAGCGGCAGGCCCACCCCTCTTGCCTCTTTGCCAGGAGGGTTAAGGGTAAGAACAGGGGCGCATTCGGTAATCCCATATCCCTCGTGCACGGATGAACCAATCCCTAGCTCTTCTGCAAGAGAGAAAAGTTCGTCAGGTGCTTTTTCAGCACCCGTGATCACAAGGCGAAGCGTCTTCACTTGCTCAGGGGTTGCGAGCTTCAGCATATTCTTGAGAAAAGTAGGCGCACCGCAGACAATCGTAATGCCCCATTTTTCTACCCCTTTCACAAGGCGCCTACTCTGCGTAGGATTTGGATAGAATGCAGACCGCACTCCGAGAATCAAGGGAAGAAGCCCACTAATAGTAAAGCCAAAGGAATGGAAAGGAGGGAGAATCCCGAAAAGCACATCATCGTTATAGACATCTACTGCCTTGATGACACCGCGCATATTGCTCAAAATATTCTTATGAGAAAGCGGAACCCCTTTGGGAAGACTTTCCGTGCCGCTTGTGAACAAGAGGACAGCCTCATCACTTGCCTGCAATTTCGGATTTGCAAACAACCTGAGAAGGGACTTCGCTCCTCTTTTTGCTCTTAAGGCAGCTTTAATCTTATCCCATGCGGTCAAATCTCTCGCGACATCTTCTAGCATTACGAGGAAATCATCAATGGAGCTTAAGTCGACATTCGGAAGCTTATCCAAAAACGCCCAAGAGCTAAACACAACGCGAAGTTCTGACACTTCCACAACTGCCTTCAGATGGCGCGGCCCTACAGTCCAGTTCAAAAGAACAGGAACCTTTCCAGCCAACTGGCAAGCTAAAATAGTCGCATAAGCTGCAACTGATGCGGGTAGCAAAATACCAATGTGCTTTCCTGGCATTTTCCTAATGTATTCCGCTAAAATCAGCACACGTAGCTTAAACGTAGCTGCTTTTAGAATCCCGGACCTAGAGTCAGCGCAAAGCACTTTATTACCCATTTTATCACACATATTCAAGAAGACTTCGGGGATAGTGTCACCAACAGAGAGCTCGAGACGCTTTCTTGGTCCCTCACTCTTCCACTCCTTCGTGGGGTCAAAATCCTCTTCTGCCGCATCTTTAAAGGCAATCTGCCGAGAAGCGATCGCCATAAGCTTGCCAACCGTTGTCAGCTCATGAGCAGGTACGTTTGTGACAGAAAACTGCTCTTCTAGAAAAACAAGGAGCTCTGCTTGATCGAGAGAGTCAAGACCCAGATCCGCATTGATGCTCCTTTCTGGCGTCATCTCAAGAGGATCTACCTCAGAAAGTTCGACAAGCTTCTTAATCACACGCTGCTGCGTTTCAAAGGGGATCTTACTGAGATCAATCTTCTCTAAGCTCTCATCGATTCTTTTATTTACTTTCGGGTAATCCTCTTTCCAGAAGCTATGGGAAACAAGCTTTAGCGTCTCCCCCGGATACTCTTCTACAACTTCACTCAGTCCGTCGGGGCGATTATACCACTTCTCTAAATAGCGATTGAGCTCAAGTCTTGAGGCTTTGTAAGGAAAATAGGGACCTGCTGGCTGAAATTCAATGACCACTTCACGCCTGGGGCAGAAAAAGATCAGGTTTTTCAGCCCAATCTTCAACCCTTCCCAGATCGTCTTTTGTAGGTTCGGTGTCTCGCTCCCCCAGGCTTTCGAAAAGATACTGCCCCAAAGCCCTGTCGTTCTTACGAGTACGATATTGGCTTCAGGAGTTTCTGTGATGATGCGATGCACACCGGATGAACCTCCAATCACTTCCTTTCCTGAATGCTTAAGGCGCCCTGCGGGATAGATCAGAAAGTTGTCCCCTTTCTTCAAACCATCAATGACAGTCGTAAAAGCCCTTTCGCCTACCATCTTCTTGTGGCTATTGCTTGTTGTATTGAAGTTAGGCACGGGAAGAGCGCGTAGATACTTCATGAAACTGACAACCACGGGAATGTAATACATATACTCAACAATCAGCGGTCGCACACGGTAGCGGCTGTGAACAGCCTCGAGAACAAGATAGGGGTCGATAAATACCGTGGGATGGTTAGGAAGAAAAAGGATCCCTCCTGGCTTCCTAAGATTCTTAGGATTGAGATTTTCAAGCCCAACGACTTTAACTTTATACCTAAGCCTAAGGATCCTGCCTACTAGCCACAATGTAAAAGCGTAGAAAAATTTTAACACGACATCTCCCTAGGTACACATTTATAAAACTTAGGACTTTGAGGATGGGTGATTTCAAAAAAAAATTCAAGTGAAAACTGCCTCTAGGTTAAATCCCTCGAAAATTAATTTTAAATGGTGTAACATTTTCCTCATGAAGAAAAACTGGTGGGAGACTTACAATCTCAAATTCGAAAAAAACGAGGGTCTTAAGCCTGAAGAAAAGGAAATTCTTCGGTCCGGCATCATCGAAAATGCTGCTAGGAAAAAGGACATGACCCCTATACGTTCTTTTGCAGTCCTGGTCAGAGATGAGAGAGAAAAAGTATTGGGGGGCGCTGATGGGGTTTCTATTTATGGTAACCTCTATGTCAATTTGCTTTGGGTAAGTGAAGAACTACGCGGTCTAGGGATTGGAACGAAGATCATGGAGCAAGCTGAAGAAATCGCCCATGAAAGAAATTGCCGCTTTATTACTCTAACTACAATGGACTTCGAAGCACTTCCCTTCTACCAGAAACTTGGCTTTCATATTGAATTTGAGAGAACAGGTTACGACAAAGACTCGACAATGTATTATCTTAAGAAGCTCCTGAATCCGAGTTGCAGAGCCGCAAACGGGATTGACTCTCTTAAGAGACCCATAGCTTAAAAAAACAACACACATAACATCCTCAAAGTAATCAAGTTATAAATCTATTGACAGGATTTAAAGAATAGGGGATTTATTAGATAAGGTCCAAAAAGGAGGCATCAGATGCTTAGGTTCATTGGTTATTTTATCTTCTTTGCACTTGCATTTTACGCACTTTGGTTCTTTTATCCCGAGACATTCCACACTCTTGTCGACTACGATAGCAAGGTCTTCAACGTCATTAAAGATTTGACAGAGAAGGTAGTAGGACAGTTTAGCGGCAATGCAGCAAAGCCAACTCCATAACACAATGACGCAGTTTACAGTTTCTGGTCAGATTGTAGATCTGATAAAAAAGAAGATCTTTCCTGGGCGCGTAGTCGTCCAGGGAGACAAGATCCTCTCCATTGAGAAAACGGATCAAGCAGAGAATCAGTTCATTCTACCTGGCTTTATAGATGCGCATATCCACATTGAAAGCTCTCTGCTGACCCCGGCCGAATTTGCCCGTATTGCGACGATTCATGGCACTGTCGCCACTGTCTCAGATCCCCATGAGATCGGCAATGTCCTGGGTGTTGAAGGGGTGCGCTACATGCTCGATAATGGAAAGAAGGTACCCTTTCACTTTTTTTTTGGTGCTCCCTCGTGTGTACCCGCAACAAAGTTTGAAACGGCAGGTGCAGAGATCACAACCAAAGAGATCCAAGAACTGTTTGAGAAAGATGGTCTCAAGTACCTAAGCGAAGTCATGAACTACCCAGGTGTTTTACAAAATGACCCTGAAATAATGGACAAAATCAAGGTTGCAAAAGCACTTGGCAAGAAAATTGATGGTCATGCTCCGGGGCTCATGGGAAAGGAGGCAAAGCGCTACATCGAAGCAGGGATGAGCACAGATCACGAAGCCTACACCCTCGAAGAAGCGCTGGATAAAATCCAATATGGAATGCATATTTTGATTCGGGAAGGGTCTGCTGCCAAAAACTTTGAAGCTCTCCACCCACTTATTGCCTCCCATCCAAATGAGGTGATGTTTTGCAACGACGATAAGGATACAGATGATCTGATTCGCGGTCACATCAATGAAATGGTAAAGCGAGCAGTTGCTCATCAATATCCCATTTTCAACGTGCTCCGAATTGCCTGTGTGAACCCTGTGATCCACTATGGTCTTGAAGTTGGCCTTTTGCAAGCGGGAGACTCTGCTGACTTCATTGTTGTGGATAACTTAAAAGATTTCAGAGTGAAAGAAACCTATATTCGTGGAAAGCTCGTTGCTAAGAATGGAAAGTCTCTTCTTCCCCATGTAACTTCAAAGCCAATCAATCATTTTTGCTGTACCTATAAAAAACCTCAAGATTTTGTACTTAAGTCTCAAGGAAATTACACCCAAGTGATCGAAGTGCAACCAGGAGAACTCATTACAAAAAAGCTCTACATGCCAGCCCAAATTGAAAAAGGGAATTACGTTGCAGATCCAAAGAACGATCTTTTCAAGTTAGCTGTTGTGAACCGATATAAGGATGCCCCCCCGGCTATTGCCTTTGTCAAAGGACTTGGCTTCAGGGGGGAAGCGATGGCCTCCTCTATTGCGCATGATAGCCACAACATCATTGCGGTCGGCAGTACGGATGCTGCTCTTTGTGAAGCGATTAACACGGTTATTTCTTCCAAAGGAGGCATCTGCGTGATCAAAAATCAAAAAAAGTTGCATCTGCCGTTGCCGATAGCGGGCCTTATGAGTGACCAGGATGCTTATGAAGTAGCCAAGGCTCTTGAAGAGATTAAAAAGAAGGGAGGAGAGCTTGGGTTTATGACCCTTTCCTTTCTTGCCCTTCTTGTAATACCCGCTTTAAAACTAAGCGATCTAGGGCTTTTCGATGTGGACTTGTTTTGCTTTACCGATGTCGCATCAAGCCGGAATACAGCTCTTCTCAAAAGCCTTATTTCTTCCGGCTCGAACGCAGGCGCTCGTTCTCCGTAAGCTCTCTTT
>CAZBXE010000018.1:0-32652 GCA_964496125.1 uncultured bacterium
ATTTTCCCGAGGATTTGCGTGAGCGAATAAAGGTTGTTGCAATAGCACCTGGAGCATATATTGATGAGAAAATTTGCGGAGGGATTGCGCACGTTCGAGTAGCGCCTTATAGAGACTTGATCCCATATTTCGATGTTCGTGGATTATTACAGTCAGAGGGTAATACAACGGTTGTTGCATCGCTTGTAGAAACCTCAATTCATGATCATTCCTTTTGTAGCCCAACGTATGATGAAATGTTAAGATACAAGATTAGAAATTATATTAAAAGGAATGAAAAAAATGAGATTTTTCAGAATTTTTATTTTTTTTGTGTTTTTGTTGTTTAAGATCAATCTAGCGGTCGCTTTGTTTTTTACAAAACCCATTCTAAATGACTACGTTACAGTCGCTCGTTCAATTAGAACGCAAAAAGCTGCTCTTCTTGCCAAGCGTCATAACATGGTTGTTGTAGGTGAAGGCGGAGGGATGATGCATTGTGTAAACTATATCAGTTTGGACTTTCAGATTCAGGGTCCGTATTCGCTTGAAAGTTTGCGTGCGATTTTAGTGGACTGTGTAGATGAGCTGCTGCAAGGAATCAGCTCAGAGCCGAAGCTTAAAGGACATTTAAAAATGGAACCTTTTACCGCACAAGGACTGGACATAGCAATATTTCAGGTGGATTGCAATGGCATGCCCCTCTACGATCCTCATATTACAGTAGCAGGGGCAAGTTTTGGGACTGTTAATTACCTTACCGTCGATCGAAGCCGCCCAAACGGGTATAAGAGCGAATATATAGAAAACTACGAAGAAGCAAAGAGATTAGTAGGAAGGTAGGTTTGAGCGCCTGCCTACGAATACGATCAAAAGCCCATTTTCTATAATGCTCTTAATCAACGTCTTACAGAGGAGTATACGTAAAACAGTTGCCTAGCTGGCAAGAGAGACCAGACCTATGCACAGGACTCTCTAGATCTAGACCAAGGAGAAACGGCTTTAACGGTGAGGAGTTTATCTTCACCCTTAACTTCTGAATCTGGCATGAAGCTGCACGAACATTCATTTCAAAGCAATACATATAGAAATAAAACTAAGGATTCAAGTCTTGAGTTTATTCAACAAGGAAAAAGCCCATGAGATATATATCGATATCCATCGTAATGGTTGTGTTTTTTGTGTTATTAACAACACTCTTTGCGTATAAAAGATATGTTCCGCCTGACTACGCTGTTCTTGCAGAAAAAATCCAAAAGGAGAAAGCAGGAATTTTCAGCAATCGTTATAATATGATTCTGGTTGCCGAAGGCGGTGATATGATGGATACCGTCAACGTTTTTCGCTTGCATTTTGAGTTGAAGGGGCCGTTATCTAAGGATAAATTACGAAAAATTCTTGTTGATTGTGTTGAGGAACTGTTGGAGGGGATTAACTCGGAACCAAGGCTAAAGGGGCACTTAAAAATGGAACCGTTTACGGAAGAAGGAGTAGATATTGCCCTTTTTGTTGTCGATGCAAAAGGAGAAGAAGTTGCTCATCCTGAGATTAGTGTTGCCGCTGCACGTCGTAGTACAATAAAGTACAAAACCGCAGATTTAGCAAACCCAAACGTTTATAAGTCTGAGACTGAAGAAAGCTACGAACAAGCAAAGAGATTAGTAGGAAGGTAGGTTTGAGCGCCTGCCTACGAATATGATCAAAAGCCCACTTTCTAGAATGCTTTTAGTCAAGGTCTTACATATGTAACCATTAAGGAAGAGATGCTTCATTATGTCGATTCGACAGAAGAACTGCGCCCTTACTTAATATCTTATCCTTTTCCAGAGGAAAATCTTGAGGTGTCCATTAGTTACCTTGAGTTTTCTTCAACACAAGAAGAATACCAGGAGAAAGAGAAGGGTAAACAAAGAGTTGATTTTGTTTTTGGAGCAAGGGGCAAGATCTTCTATGATTTTTACAGTCTAATATACAAAAAATACGAGACGGTCCATGTGGAAGACTACGAAGAAGCAAAGCGTATTGTGGAAATGCAAAAGAAGAAAGTGTGAAGTAGACCCCAAGTTTTAGACCAAGAGTGTCTAATTTAGACTATGACAACTGCACTGGGTTTATGTTTGTCCAGTCCAACCGTAGTCCCTTTTGGAACTAACGACGGTCTGAATCTTTTGCTCGGGGCTTGGGGGCAGGCCCCCAAGTGAGTATATGTCCTAGCCAAGACTTATCTGATACTGACAGATAAGTCTTAGCCATTACAGATGAAATGCTGAAGAAACATCAAACTGATCGGCAATTCAAATCATTTTAACGTTTGCAAGCCTTATTTCTTCCGGCTCGAACGCAGGCGCTCGTTCTCCGTAAGCTCTCTTTTACGAAGGCGCAAAGCATCAGGCGTCACTTCGAGAAGTTCATCATCGTTAATATAGCCAATCGCTTCTTCCAGAGTGAATTTGCGCGGCGTTGTTAAGATAATATTCTCATCATTTCCAGAAGCCCGGACGTTTGTCAGCTGTTTCCCCTTGATCAAGTTCACGATCAGATCGTTCTCACGGCTATGTTCCCCTACAATCATCCCTTCGTACACCTCATCACCTGGGTTTGTAAAGAGCGATCCTCTATTCTCCAAGTTAAAGCTCGCATAGGCGTTTGCCTTCCCTGCGCAAATAGAAATCAGCACTCCCCTTGTACGGCCAGGAATTTCCCCTTTCCAGGGCATATAAGAATCAAATACGCTTGTCATGATCCCAAGGCCTCTTGTCATCGTTAGAAAGTCATTGCGGTATCCCATGATGCCCCTTGTAGGGATCAAAAAGTCCATATGTGTGATCCCCTGAGGGTCTGTATGCAGGTGCTGCATCTCGCCTCTTTTCTTCGAAAGCTGCTCAATCACACTGCCAGAATGCGTTTCAGGAAGCTCAATGTGTACTTTAGAAATCGGTTCATGCTTTTGCCCGTTGATTTCCTTCAGAATGACTTGTGGTTTAGATACACAAAACTCATACCCTTCCCTTCTCATCGCTTCTAAAAGAATCGCCAGGTGAAGCTCTCCCCTGCCGGCTACAGTGATTTTAGATTGGTCACCTTCTGGCTCGTGGATGTGGTAAGAGATGTTTACCCGTCTTTCACGTGCGAGTCTCTCTCTAATCTTATTCATCGTCACGTGTTTACCACTTTTCCCCACGAAAGGACCATCGTTTACAAGAATGTCGATCGAAACCGTCGGCTCCTCAAGGACAATCGGAGGCAAGTTTACAATCTTATTAGGATGGCAAAGAGTATCCCCAATCGTTACCTCAGGAATACCAGAGATACAGACAATATCGCCTACTCCTGCTTCTTCCACCTCAATTTTCTCAAGACCTAAGAAGCCTTCAATTTTCTGGATATTGCACCTTGTTTGCTTTCCTTCCTTGTTGATGTGGACAACCGGCATACCCTTCTTGACCACCCCCTGTAGAATCTTTCCGCAGAGTTGGCGACCAAGAAAATTATCGTGTGTGATGGTAGAAGCTTGGATCAAGAAAGGGTTCTCCAGCTCTCCCTTAGGACAAGGAACCGTTTCCACTATCATATCAAGAAGCGGTTTCACATCAACAATCGGATCAGTCAGTTCCCTTAGCGCATACCCTTTTAAGGCAGATGCGTAGCAGTGCTTAAAGTCAAGTTGCTCATCATGTGCACCCAGTTCCACAAATAAATCAAACGTCTCATTCAAGACGCGATCTGGGTCTGCGTTTGGACGGTCAATCTTATTCAAGACAACAAGAGGTCTTAATCCCATCTTCAAAGACTTCGAAAGAACAAAGCGCGTCTGCGGCATCGGCCCATCTTGGGCATCTACGATCAACAGGACAGAATCCACCATACCGAGCACTCTCTCTACCTCGCCCGAGAAGTCAGCATGTCCTGGGGTATCGACGATGTTAATCTTGTAGTCGCCGTAGTAAATCGAGGTCAGTTTTGCAAAGATCGTAATCCCCCGCTCTTTCTCCTGGTCATAAGAGTCCATGACCCTCTCCGGTATCGCCTGATTGTCTCGAAAAACATGTGACTGCTTCAAAAGCACGTCAAGAAGAGTTGTTTTGCCATGATCGATGTGGGCAATGATGGCCACATTGCGGATTTTCTTAGGGGAAAACATAGAGTGAACCGGGTCCTATTTTAAAAGATTTTTTCTAGATGACCTAGTATAACTTATCAACAGATTTAAATACACTAGAAGTGATACTCGCCGCGCTGCTGCAGAAGCTTAGCCACAAGTCCTGTCCAGCCCGTCTGGTGGCTTGCCCCAAGTCCAGCCCCTGTATCTCCATGGAAAAACTCATAAAAGAGAAGATGATCCTTAAAATGAGGGTCCTTCTGCATCTTCTGTGGCAAATTTCTAAAAACAGGCCGACCCGCCTTGCCCTTTTGCTCAAAAATTGCAATCAATCGGTCGCTAATCTCAGAGGCCACATCCCAAAGATGCAGCTTTTTACCTGACCCCGTAGGGAACTCCACCTTATAATCTCTTCCTAAATAGTGGTGAAACTTCTGCAATGATTCAACAAGAAGGTAGTTCAAAGGAAACCAAATGGGACCCCGCCAGTTTGAATTCCCTCCAAAAAGGGTGGTCGGTGACTCACCCGGTGAGTAGTCGACCCTGTATTCCTTGCCACGGATCAGCATGGTATACGGATTCTCCTTATGGAATAGGGAAACACTCCTCACTCCGTAATCACCTAAAAACTCCTTGGAATCCAAAACCTTCTCAAGAATTTTCTTAAGCTTCTCCGGATCTACGATAGAAAGCAGGCGTCTGCCTGCTTCACCTGGCGCCTTTAGGCTGGCCACCCTCTGGCACAAATCTGCTCGATTGGCCACAAACCAGTCAAATCTCCTCCGGAAGTCGGGCAGTTTTTCAAGCAACTCAGGATCAAGCGTCATCACCGCAAAAAGAGGAATCAGCCCCACAAAAGAACGCACCTTCAAGGAATACTGTGTCCCATCGGGGTGGTGCACCACATCGTAAAAGAAGTTATCATCCTTATCCCAAAGCCCGATCTCATTATCTCCAATGTGAGTCATTGCTTCAGCAATATAGAGAAAGTGTTCAAAGAACTTACTAGCTATATCTTCATAACTTTTGTTGTGCAGAGCAAGTTCCAAGGAAATCTGCAGCATATTTAGGCAAAACATCCCCATCCAGCTAGTTCCATCTGCTTGTGTCAGGTGCCCTCCCGAGGGAAGAGGGGCACTTCGATCGAAAAGGCTAATGTTATCAAGGCCAAGAAATCCCCCTTGGAACAAGTTTCTTCCATCAGCATCCTTTCTATTCACCCACCATGTAAAATAGAGAAGAAGCTTTTGAAACACCCGCTCCAAAAAAAGGACATCTTTTTTTCCCTCTCTTTTCTCCCCCATTTTATACACGCGCCAGGCTGACCAAGCGTGGACTGGCGGATTTACATCACAAAAATTCCACTCGCACGCAGGGATTTGTCCATTTGGATGCATGTACCACTCTCTTGTCAGAAGAAGAAGCTGCTTTTTTGCAAATTCAAGATCAATTAATGCAAGAGGTAGGCAATGGAAAGCAGTATCCCACGAAGCAAACCATGGATACTCCCACTTATCTGGCAGGGAGAGGATGTCGTCACTATAAAGGTGTTTCCAATCGAAATTCCTTCCATGCTTTCTCATCTCAGATGACTTGGGTAGGCCTGGATCCCCCTCAAGCCATCTTTCTACAACATAGTGGTAGCGCTGCTTATTCCAAAGCATCCCCGCAAAGGCTTGTCTCTCTATTTTTCTTTGGTCCTCATTCAGATTCTTCGGGATAACGCTATCATAGAAGAGGTCTGCTTCTTTCTTGCGAAGCGCAATGATTTCATCCACGTCAGAAACAAAAACATTCTCATTTTGCAAACAAAGACGAATAACCCTTTCTTCTCCAGAAGGAATCACTAGTTCGTAGTGGAGTGCTGATTTTGTTCCCTCCTGCTTTGGATTGACCGCTTTTTCTAAACCACGGATGAGCAGGGTGTGGAAGGCGTCTTTCACATAAGGGGTTGTATTTTCCAGGGCACCAAAACGGACAAGGTTTGTTTCGTTATTGGTAAAGAGCGGCTTTGTTATTCCCTCTCCCTTAAGCCACATCGTACCCAGACTACCGTGCACTGCTTGAAAAACAGCTTCCTCTTCTGTCTTGTGGATAAGAGAAATGCGGGGCACTTGTTCTTTCTCATCGTAGCTCCATGTGTTGCGAAACCAAAGGGTCGGGAGAACATGAAGCACTGCTTCTTCGGGGCCCAGGTTTTTTACAGTGATTCTTATTTTCACATTATGGGCTGTTTTCTTAGCGTACTCCACAAGAATATCAAAATAACGGTCGTTATCAAAAATCCCCGTATCAAAAAGCTCATGCTCGGGATCACAAAGCCCTCTTGTCTTGTTTTTATTGATAAGATCAGAATAAGGAAAAGCGCTTTGCGGATACTTATAGAGATACGACATATAGGAGTGAGTTGGGGTATTATCTAAATAGTAGTAACACTCCTTGACATCTTCGCCATGATTCCCTTGCTCTGGCGTCACTCCAAAAAGACGCTCTTTCAACATGCTGTCTTTTCCATTCCAAAAAGCAAGGGCAAAGCAGAGTCTTTGGTGGTTATCAGATATGCCTGCAATACCATCCTCTCCCCACCTATAGGCTTTCATGGGAGCGTGGTCGTGCGGGAAGTAGTTCCATGCGTCGCCATCTTGGCTATAATCCTCACGGACAGTAGCCCACTGCCTCTCGCTGAGGTAGGGCCCCCACTTCTTCCAGTAGGAACTTTTCTCTAAATCCTCGGCTAGTCGCAAGTGTTCCGGCGTTTTCTCCATGACTTATCTATAAAAGGATAGAAGTTAAAACACCAGTTGTACGGCAAAACAAAAAAAACACCCCTGCTCGAATTGCAAAATTGTACGCCTGGCGTGAATTGCAAATATCTGTAGAAAAAAAAGCGGTGCCCGAATTAACGAACACCACCCTTAGAAGAGCCAAAAGTTTCGATTAGTATGTAATACTACCACCGATAGTAAGGCCAGAAAGAATCAGGTTGCCCCCGTTGGCTTGCCTGTTTGCATCAATCAGCATATGCTGCTCAAAGTTTGCATGCACATTCACATCCATCCCAAAGACACAGTCGTTATAGGCAAGACCAAATGCATAGTCCACCATCGGTGTTCCCGTATGAAATACACCACTTGCTGAAAGACTCGATAGGTCTGCTGAAGATATTTCTTCAGCCTTTTGATCCATCGTGAATTTAGAACAGAGGATAGACCCTCCCATATGCCCTACCATCGAGAAGCCGCAACCAAGAGTCCAATCACCCCAGAGTCCGCCCTCCACTCCTACACCATAAAACCTCTGTTTAAAGTTGACCTCAGCAAGCACCTCTTGCACAGTCGGAGTTCGCTGCTCACCTGTAAGTGTCGCTTTAATCTTCTGCTGCATCCAGAAATTTCTTACGCCGATGTGGGGAGTAAAAGTTAAGCATGTATCAATACAGAACGTACGCGCTACTTCCACATCTAAATAATCGATGTGATTTGTCCACGTGCTTGTCAGACTGGAAAACGCAAGCTCATCCGAATTTGCTGCTTGCGCGAAGGCTGTAAGCAAAGGATAATTTTGTGTGTTCAACGCAATAAAGTTATTGTTCTCGATATCCGCTGATTGACTTACACTACCACTTGATGGAGTGTGGGTATAAAATATCCCAATCTGCCAATCGCTTCCTGGAATCATATAGTCTCCATAAACCCTAAAACCGCTTTCGTAGTTAAAATCCGGGTTAATAATCTGGGAATCTACAATCGCGCCCTCTTGTTCAATGTGAACATGAGCCCCAAGCGCAAGAGCGTCTTGTTCGGCCTTCCAATAAAGATATTCGCCACCAATTGTAAATTTGCCTAGTTTGCAAAAATCGTGACAGCTTGTGCCACTATAGGGCCTTGAAACAGCCATCGAGCTGAATCCCATCAAGGTCGCAAAAAAAAGAGAATAGAGTGATGATGACTTCATCTTAAACACCTTCTTATTTGTATTCATAAACAACGAATACTATATCCCTGGGGTGGATATCTAGCAAGGGAATACTCAATAAGAGATTTTCCCTCCCACAGTAAGTCCTTGGAGGGAAAGATTGCCACCATCCGCAAGCTGGTTTGCATCAATAACAATCTGTGCTTCCCAGCCCGCATGCAGATTGACCTCTGCACCCCATAGGCTTGCTACGTACTGAAGACCTAAGAAATAATCAAGAGTTGGTGTCCCCGTTCTCTGGACGGATGTTGCATTTATTTTGACATATTCCGCCCCTGTATCCTTAAAAGTGGCAGCTAAAGCTTTCTGTCCATTTTTGAATTGGGAGTAAAGAATCGAACCACCCACATGGCCAAGCATAGACACTCCATAGCCAAGTGACCACTCTCCCGAGAGCCCCCCTTCAATCCCAGCCGCAATCATTTTTTCTTCCAAAGATACATCTACGTTAAATGGGCTTGTGATCGTTGTGCTTTGTTGAATTTCCGTGGAAACCCCAGAAATCTGCATCTTATTCTGTTGTTTCATCCAGTAAGTTCTAACTCCAATGTGAGGGAAAAAACTCAAGCAAGAATCAATCCAAAATTTACGGGAAAAATCAACATCCAAATAGTTAGCATTTAACGTCCAATCATAGATTGCTGTATCTAGGGCCAAATTATTCGCTGTTTCCAAATTGCTGAGTAGAAAGAAATTGTTACCATTTGGAGCTACCCTCATCATGGGTAGTGTTCCTGACCGAGCGATACTTGCGCTTGAAGGCATGTGAGTAAAAGAAGCTCCTACTTTCCATTCACTACACGGAATAAGGTAAGAAGCAAAGATACGAAAACCACTATCTGCTTGAAATACAGGCTTTATCGCAGACGCATTGACACTCGTAGTCGTACCTACTTGTTCCGTGATAAGAAAAGAGCCGATGGTCATCCGATCTTGTTCTGCCTTCCAATACAGATATTCCCCGCCAAACTCTACATTTCCACAGGAGCCAAAATCATGACAACAGCCCTCATAAGCAAGTGGATAGAGAAGCGAAGATGCACTCATTGCAAGAAAAAAGAGAGAGCCTCTAGCCAATAGCAACTTCATAAATTAACTCCTAGATAAATTCAAATTTTAAAACCGATATACCTCCTTCTCTTATATTTGTCAAAGCCAAACACCTTGTTGATAAATACACGAATGCTTATAAGACAAATATTCTTATGAAAAAAACGATATGCAAACTTATCGCCCTACTTGTTGTTCTTTCTGGAAGCCTATTCTTTTTTATTGCCTACAGAAATTATCTGCGCTCTCACCAAGAGAAATCCCTGATTCTTTACGGTAACGTCGATGTCAGGCAAGTAGACATCGGCTTTCGTGTCATGGGTAAGGTTCAGCAGATGCTCTTTGAAGAAGGAGACCTTGTAGAAGCGGGCAAAAAAATGGCTTCTCTTGATACGGCGCCCTACGTAGAGACTGTCAACCGTGCACGGGCAAAAGTTGCCTCGCTCACAGCTTCCCTCAAACAGGCAGAATCGAACCTGCAAAGAAGAGAAGTCGTTATCAACCAAGGTGCTGTCTCCAAGGAAAACTACGATGACGCCTACTTCAACGTCAAGAAACTGCAAGCCGATCTCAAAGAAGCAGAGGCATCGCTTGACAGCGCTTTGATCGACTTGCGTGATGCAGAAATGTTTGCTCCAAACAAAGGTACCATCCTCACACGGATTCGAGAGCCCGGCGCAGTTGTTAACACAGGCCAGCCGATCTACACCCTTTCCATCCTATCACCCGTGTGGGTAAGAGCTTACATAAGTGAGCCTGACCTTGGGAAAATCTATCCAGGCATGAAGGCGGAGGTGTTTACCGATACAAATACACTGCCGATTTACAAAGGGCAGATTGGCTTCATCTCACCTGTTGCCGAGTTTACTCCTAAAAACGTAGAAACAACCAAACTCAGAACAGATCTTGTGTACCGTATCCGCGTCATCGTCGACAATCCAGACCTCAACCTCAAGCAAGGAATGCCCGTCACAGTTAAGATCAATCAGGAGTAAAGCAGCTTGGAAACAGCAGGGATTTCCATCCGAAACATCTCAAAACAGTTTCCCAAAGAAAAAAAACCAGCTCTGCATGAGATCACAGCTGAAATTTCTCCTGGCAAAATCGTCGGGCTCATTGGCCCCGATGGCTCAGGAAAAACAACCTTGATCCGCATACTCACAGGTCTTCTCCTTCCCGCGGACGGACAGGTGCGCCTCCTTGGGCTAAACCCCTTTACAGAGCAAGAAAAAGTCCACGCCATACTTAGTTACATGCCCCAAAAGTTTGGTCTCTATGAAGATCTTACGGTTCTTGAGAATATCAACCTCTATGCTGCACTTCAAGGGGTCGAAAGCGAATCGACTGATAAAATTCTCGAAGAAACCCTCCGTTTTACAAGACTTGCCCCTTTTACAAAACGGCTGGCGCGCAATCTCTCTGGAGGGATGCAGCAAAAGCTTGGTATTGTCTGCGCCCTTTTGAAAAATCCGAAGATCTTAATCCTAGATGAACCCACAGTTGGTATTGACCCTCTCACACGAAGAGAACTTTGGGGCATGATGCAAGACCTTGTAAAAAAAGGCGTTACTATCATCTGGAGCACTTCGTATCTTGATGAAGCCGAAAGATGCGATGAAGTTCTTCTTCTTAATGAAGGCCGACTTCTCTACTTTGGACTTCCAGGGGCGCTTACGAAAAAAATGGAAGGAAAGACATTTGTCGTAGATCAGATAGCTGCGAAAAAAAGCGACGTCTTACAAGAGGCAATCTGCAACCCTCACATTATCGATAGCGTATTCAAAGGAGATAAGGTCCGATTCATCCTTAAAGACATAAACCGTCCTATCACACCAGAAGAACTAAAAGCAGGCAAGGGTACCATCATTAGGCCAACCCCCCCTCAGTTTGAAGATGCCTTCGTAGATATCCTAGGCGGCGGCCCAAAACATATTTCTCCCCTCGCAGAAAAAATGCCTGAAATCAAAGAGAATCACCACGACGTCATTGTCACAAAAGATCTTACCAAAGCCTTTGGCAGTTTCATCGCTACCAATCATCTCTCTTTTTCCGTGAAACGGGGCGAAATTTTTGGACTGCTTGGGCCAAATGGTGCTGGAAAGTCCACGACATTTCGCCTTCTTTGCGGCCTGATCAAACCAACAAGCGGCACAAGCTTTGTCAACGGTGTATCTCTGGAAGTAGCTCCTGGTAAGGCGCGCGGTCATATTGGGTACATGGCGCAAAAGTTTTCTCTCTATGGCAATATGACCGTCTACCAGAATCTACGCTTTTTTTCTGGCATCTATCCCCTGCAAGAAAGAAAGCAACAAGCTGTGATTGATGAAATTGTTTCCATCTTCACCCTAGAACCCTATCTCGATATACCTGCAGCTACTCTGCCGCTTGGGTTTAAACAAAGACTTGCCCTTTCCTGCGCTGTCATGCACAGACCACAGGTGCTTTTTCTCGACGAAGCCACCTCAGGCGTTGATCCTGTAACAAGAAGGGAGTTTTGGAACCATATCCATGGTCTTGTCAACAAAGGATCTACAGTGATGATCACAACCCATTTTATGGATGAAGCGGAATATTGCGATCGTATTGGCTTCATCTTTAATGGAAAGCTTCTTCGCCTCGACTCTCCCGACGCAATCAAAAAAAGCATACGTTGCGAAGCGATACTAGAACCAACACTTGAAGATGCCTTCGTTGCTCTCTGCCAAGGAGAGAAATAATGTACAAAAAAATAAGACGCGTAAGCGCTCTTGTAAAAAAAGAATTCCTCCAATCAATCCGCGACCCAAGCTGCATTCTCCTTGCCTTTTTCCTTCCCGTCTTGCTCCTTTTTCTCTATGGCACCGGAATTTCTCTTGATAGCACAAACCTCAAGCTGGGAGTGATTGTGGAAGATAAGGGGCCGATTATCCAAAGCTTTATCAACGCTCTCAAGCAGTCAAAGTACTTTAAGGTCGAAATCAGTGACGATAGGGGCCCCTTCATCGAAAAACTCACAGAGGGATCGTTAGATGGCATCGTGATTATCCCCTCCTATTTTACAGCCTTCCTCCAAAACCCCATTCGGGAAGCACCCATCCAAGTCATTGCAGACGGATCTTCCCCTAATACAGCAAGCTTTGTCCAAAACTATGTGAAAGGAGCATGGATGACCTGGGTGCATCTTGCCCGTATCGGAGAAGGAATACGAGATGTGCCTGGGGTTAGGATGGAACCAAGATTCTGGTTTAATCAGGAGCTACTCTCCCACAATTTTATCATTCCGGGATCAATTGCGATCATCATGACCCTGATCGGGACCTTGCTTACCTCCTTTGTTGTCTCAAGAGAGTGGGAGCGCGGGACTATGGAAGCGCTTCTTGCAACACCTGTAACGATTGGAGAAATCATCCTCAGCAAAGTACTTGCCTATTTCATCATGGGGATGGGCTCGATGGTTCTTTGCACATTTGTTGCCATCACCATTTATGAAGTGCCTTTCCGAGGTTCCTTTCTCCTTCTTACCCTGATCTCCTCCATTTTTCTTCTAGCAGCACTTGGCTCTGGCCTTTTTATTTCCACAATCACAAAAAATCAATTCGCAGCTTCCCAAGCTGCCATTGTCTCGGCATACCTTCCCGCTTTTATCCTCTCGGGATTTATCTTCGAGATTTCAAGCATGCCCAGAATCATCCAATACTTCACCTATCTCATACCGGCTCGCTATTTTGTAGCTTCCCTCCAAACTATTTTTCTTGCTGGTAACGTCTTTTATGTTCTCTTTTGGAACTCTTTTGCTCTTAGTATTTTTGCTATAGTGCTCTTCACGGTGACCTGGAAAATTTCAAGAAAGAGGCTCGATTAATGTTTGGAAAAGTAAAAGCCCTTGTGCAAAAGGAGTTTCTTGCAGTCTGGCAAGACAAGAAAAGTCGCACCATCTTGATTGTCCCTCCTCTTGTTCAGCTATTTTTATTCTCTTTTGCTGCTACTCTCGACGTTGAGAATATCCGCCTCGGTGTCTACAACATAGATAGTGGCAAGTATGGCTTCGAGCTTGTGCAACGTTTTATCGGAGCCCGTGTATTTCGACACGTGGAATTTTATAAAAGCGAAGCAGAAATGAAAGAAGCGGTAACCAATACCCTTGTCCCCATGGCCTTGCATATTGACGAGGAGTTCTCTCGCAAACTCTTGGAGGGAAGACCTGCTCCTTTGCAGCTTATCTTTGATGGAAGGAAATCTAATTCAGCGCAAATCGTCTACGGCTATGCCACGCAGATTGTGGAACAGTTTAACCATGATATAGGAAAATCTCTTCTCTGGCCACAACCTGAAACCATTCTTATCCCTCGTAACTGGTTCAACCCCAACCTCATCTACATCTGGTTTACAGTGCCAGGGCTCTCTGGAATCTTAATCATGCTGATGGCTCTACTCATCACTGCCCTCTCAGTAGCCCGGGAAAGGGAGATCGGAACCTTTGAGCAGCTGCTTGTCTCTCCTCTTCTTCAGACAGACATACTTCTTGGGAAAATGCTACCTGGCGTGATCATTGGCCTGATCGAAGGGGCTATCATTCTCTTTGCGGCGATTTTTGTCTTTGAGGTTCCCTTTCGTGGCTCGTTTATCTATCTATTTTTCAGTATGGCTGTGTTTGTCTCTTCGGTTGTGGGAATTGGCCTCTTTATTTCCTCCATCTCTCGGACGCAGCAGCAGGCAATCCTTGGTGTCTTTTCGTTTATGGTGCCAGCAGTTGCCCTGTCAGGCTTTGCAACGCCGATTGAGAACATGCCCGATTGGCTCCAAACCTTTACACTTGCTAACCCCCTCCGTTTTTATTTAGTAGTTGTACGCGGTGTTTTCTTGAAAGAAATTCCATTTGATGTAGTTTGGAATCAAACGTACCCGATGGCTTTGATTGCGATCGTCAATTTATCGCTTGCCTCCTGGTACTTCCGTAGGAAACTGGGATGAAAAAACAAATCTACCCTCTGTTATGCTCTCTTCTCCTGACAGGTTGTACAGTAGGTCCAGACTATGCTGCGCCTTGCCTCGAGGTCCCCGATGAATTTGTCTCCACGGAATATGCACAAAATCCAGAATTTCTCCGTGGTGACCCGATTGTAAACTGGTGGGATCTCTTTGAAGATCCTCTTCTCTCCTCCTATATTGAAGCAAGCGCAAGCTATAACTATAATGCACGCGCAGCACTCGAAAATATCACAGCGGCAAGAGGACTTAGGGCGATGGCAAGCTCTCGGTATCTGCCTACAATCAATGCTGATACCACCTACGGACTCAACACACTCAGCAGCTTCTTAACAAGTAGCATTGGCGCAGGCGTAAGTCCCACAACTGCGTTTATCCCGAATACAAACATCGAGCTTTTTTTTGCTGGCTTTGATGCCGTATGGGAAATTGATCTCTTTGGAAGAACGAGGCGAGATGTGGAAGCTGCAACTGCCCGTATTGAGAGCGCCGAGGAAAATTATCACGATGTATTGGTAAGCATTTTTGGAGAGGTCGCTGTGAACTACGTAGAAGCACGCAGCTTCCAAGAAAGGATCACGATTGCCGAGCAAAAGATTGCAGCTTTACAGACCATGGTGGATCTTATCAAAGAATTGCATAGAGCCGGCCTAACTACAAAAATTGATGTAAATGCGGCTATTGCCGATATCGCACATGCTCAGTCGACAGTACCCAAGCTCTATGCCGGCTTGCATGAATCGATCTATCGCCTTTCAGTCCTTACTGGAAACTATCCTGACCATCTCTTACAAGAGATGCTTATCCCCAGGCCCCTACCCAACTTTCCCTGCGATGTACATACAGGTCTTCCCTCCGACCTTTTACGAAGGCGTCCTGATCTGCGGAAGGCGGAAAGGGAGCTTGCTGCCCTGACTGCTGACATAGGGGTTGCGATCGCAAACCTTTTCCCTTCCTTTATTCTAGGGGCACAAACAGGAGAGCAGGCGATGCAGACTCTACGCCAACTCATAGACAAGTTTCTCTATGCCTACTCTTTTGACCTTGGCATGCCCCTTTTTCGTGGAGGGCGCGACATTGCCAATATTCATGTAGCAAGGGCACGTGCAAGGCAAGCTCTTTACGAATATGAGGGGAAGGTCCTTGCGGCGATGCAGGAAGTAGAACAGTCTCTTTTTACGACATCGCAGGAGCTAAAAAGAAGCTCTGCCTTAGGCAACGCTGTCGAGAAACAGATGATGATTTACAAACTGCAAACGGACCTTTTTAAGGGGGGTCTCGGTGATAAGCTTTCTGTAATTGAAGCGGAGAAGGCGCTTCTGAATGACAAGTTGGTTTGGGTTGATAGCAAAACTACAGCGCTGATCAACCTTGTGAGCTTAAACAAAGCACTCGGCGGCGGCTGGCAACCCTGCTGCTACCCCTCTGAGTGACCCTCATACGTACTCATCAGGCTCATCAGGAAGGCCCAAGCTATCCACATTGATCTTGTCTGAAACTTCGAGATCCTTTAGTAACTTCTCGAGATGCCTCTTACCGTACGCTTGCCCAATCTCTTTGGCTGCATTCAGGGTTGGCTCTACTGCTACATGTTTAGAACTATGAATAAACCCAGGTACTGTGCTTTTTAGTTTTTGGCACCCAGACTTGATAACTTTACAGTTCGAGACATAGGTGACTGCCATGGCACGTCCCTCTTGGGAAGTGATGTTACTATCAGCGTTGCCAGTAACCAGAAGATCGTTCAGATCTCTTAGCTTCAAATTCGTAAGAAAAGCAACGGTTACTTCTTGCTCTGTTTTTTGCGATGGTGCTGGCTCTGTGCTTTCCTTGATAAGAGGTTTTTTCTCATTAAATTTAGCAACATTCTTTTCAATCTTCGTTTCTATTTTTTTCTGAAACTCAGAAGTCAATAATTTGACAAATTCATATTGAGCTTTTGTTAAATTTTCTTGATTACAGAATTGCCCATTTAGCGCGTTGACCTGAGCAGTTAAAAATTTTTGGGCCGTTTTTTGAGTCATGTTCCCACTCTCGATGTCCTTCAAACGTTGATCACAAAATTCACCCACTTGCTTTATGTTGGCATGAAAACCCTTCAGAAAGCTGCCAGTAAAGAACTCAATCACAGCTCTTTCTCCTTCTGATTCTTTATACATGAGCTCTATAATCTCATTATAAACCGCTTCGTTCTTGTTTTGACTAAAAGGCTTCCGAAATACTTCGATATTGGCTTCTGCTCTCTCTTTTGGAGTCTTCTCCTTTGGCCCTTGGACTTCTGGCTGAACAGATGAAGCTTGACTCAAAGATTCTTGGCTTTGAGGCATGATGCCATCCTTTGGCACTTTCCCTGAGGCATCGGCTGAATCCATGTGAGAGGCCGCTTCCTCTTGAACGGTTGGCCCTTGTTTTCTCATTGGAGGTCGGCGTGTAGGGCCATGGCTGCGTGAAAAACTTGACAGAGTTTTTGTTGTAACTAAGTGACTTACATCTGCCCCATCGCCCGATGTACTCTTGTCTTTGTCAGAGGGCGGTTCCTTTGACGACCCTTCTTGATTTCCGTGGCGCTTTGCTGTAAACGTCTGCACTATTCCAGGGTCTCCATTTGGATCAATAAGACAAAGCAAAATCAAATTTTGCCTAAAGCTCCTGGCATCATCGACAGTTTTAAATGCGTAAGGCCCAAGCACCGCCATTTTCATTTGACTTATCTTCTCTGCGGTGGCGCCTGCCGGAGTAATACCGTCTAATTTCTTCGCGATGCAATCTTTGTAGTTGGCGTTAAGCTTGCTAAATAGCTCAACCTTTTTGTTCTGTATATCACTCTCGTTTGCCAGCAAGTTGCGAAACCAACCACCAAAGGAGAATTTGTCTTTTACCTCTCCGTTAGCATTCACATTAAGATTAAAAACATTGTCAGCGGAATCAATTTTGTTAAACGCAGCACTGTAAGCTTGGGGGTTGAAGCCAGCAGCAGTCATAGAAACCTCCTTGAACGCCTTGTTGCCATTATATCAATTTCTTTAATTAAATGTGGTGCCTGGCACCAGTTTGCATTTTCTCCCTAGAGGATTTTCCAATTGCGGTGCCTGGCACCGAAATTGAATTTAAGTGTCTGATAAAAGAAGGCGAAGGTTACTGAGGTTTGTAAAAGAGTGTCATATCTTTCTTAAGCTGAACAAACGATTCGTTCTGGCTAAAAAAAAGATGGCCTCCAACGTAGCGATGCAAAGAGATGTTTTTTTGAAGTGGAGCAGACAGCCCCAAATGTGTAAACATATACGTAGAAGAAAAATAAGGTGTTGCAAAATCATGCAGCCCCGAGCCCACAAATACCCGAAATCGTGGATTTTTTGTCATAAATTGACCAAGCGTGCTACTTAAATTTAAATACTCATTCTGCGCATCAAAATTCCAAGCTTTCGAAACCTCATTATTCAGCACATAGTAGGGACGAGGGCTTCTAAAGTTCAAATCACGAGCTAAATAATCCTGAATAGCAGGCGAGAGCGCTTCAATAAAAAGCTCCAAACTAGGATCGTATTCAGCATCTGTGCGTCCAGCATCGTAAACATAGCCTGATTGCCGAGGATCAAACCTACCCACAACTCTCTCACCCTTAAGAAGTTCTGTCATAAAACGGCGAGATGGCACGCGAAGATGATGTTTGAGTATAACCTCCGCCGGAAGTCCAATCAAAACCTCCATCTGCTTTGCGATTTTCTCTTCCTCTTCCCGCGGTAAAGCATCCCCTTGAAAAAGAGCCGCAAGGTAGGGCCCACTTGCAAAGGCTTCCGCCTCTTTTAGAACAGATTCCAGATTACTCCCTGGAATTTTTTTGTAATAAAAGGCAACAGCTGCGTACGAGGGAATATAGAGCGGTGCTGGGGTATCATTCCCAGGAACAAGCCGTATCGTTTGGAAATTGATCATCGAAGAGATAAGAAGAACGCCATCAAGCGATATCTCAAACTCCTTTTCAAGTAGCTCTCCTATTCCTACAGAGCGCGTAGTTCCATAGCTCTCCCCTACCAAGTATTTGGGGGAAAGCCAGAGCTGCTCCCTCTCAATAAAAACCCTAATAAAATCAGAAAGACACTTTATATCTTCATTGTAGCTATAGAATTGCTTGGCCAATTCCTGTGTTTCTGCATAGCTAAACCCTGTTCCCATAGGATCCACAAAAACAAGATCCGTTTCAGTAAGAAGCGTTTCCTTATTCTCTACAAGACGGGGCGGAAAGAGGGGGGCTCCTTGATCGTTAAACACAAGTCTCTTAGGACCAAGAGCACAAAGATGAAGCCAAGCAGAAGAAGCGCCAGGGCCCCCATTAAAGCAAAAAGTGATGGGACGATTTTTTTCCAGCCCTTTTGCCCTATAGTACACATAATAGATGGCAGCCTTATCTTGGATAACAAGGTTTCCAGCCGTTGCCTCATACTCAAGGCCACCCAAAGAATGCTGGGTAACAACCTTTGTCTCCTGTAAAGAAGCTAAAGCTACTTCTGCAAATAAGCAAATTAAACTTACAAGTCCTAGAACGCGCATAAACCAACCCATTCCTTTCTTTCTATCCCTTCTATACGTAGTGTCTTAAGGCGGGAGGTTTCTCCCCTCACTAAGGTAATTTTCTTTTTGGCCACATGAAGGGTTTCTGCAAGAAATTCAATCAACTGCTGATTGGCAAGGCCCTTTTCAGGCGCTGCTTGCACAGCCACACGAAGAACTCCCATCTCCCACCCAAGTATCCGATTCTTTGATGACTTAGGTGTCAGCTTAACTACAACCAGGATCGCCTCTTCTGACACACCTTCCATAAACCTAATATGTTCTAAAAAGCGCAACAAGGTAATAGAGCAAAAGAGATCCGATAGCTAAGAAAACACCACTTGCCCACCTGGGGATTGCTACACCGCCGATTTCCACCGGAAAAGGAAAAAACAGACGCAAAAGGTGCACCAATACAAGAAGCGCCATCAAGAGAATTAAAAGACCTAAAATCCACTTATTCATCCTATCTTTCCCTTAACAGAGCATGTGTTTAAAAGCTACGTATCGCAATGCTTTCGACGGATACCTCGTATCAGATCAATCTTCAGATGGTACAAGTTCTCCTCCATCCCCACTGCATACTGATGTGGATTAAAAAAGCGCTTCACCCCTTCTGGAAAACCTTGCAGCTGCTCTTTGGTTCGTTTTTGAATGTCTGATAGCTTAGGAATCGTGTAAACACACTCTCCGTTTCTAAAGATAGGTTCTAAAAGGTCAGTATAAGAGAGATCTTTGCTTATCTTTCTCTGCTTGGTGACGTCCATCGGATCAACAAGAACACACCCTTGCGAGAGATCATCGTCGAGATTATAGATGGCATCCATGACATTATGACCAGACTTATGGTAGCGACGTACTTGCAAAATTCCTGGGTTCGAAATCTTGATCATCTGCTCAGAAAGTTTTAATTTGTAACTCCACTTTCCAGGCAAATCTTGCACAGCGGAAAGCTTATACACGCCGTCTAAGGCCGGCTGATCTTTGGCAGTCACAAGATTTGTGCCCACTGCCCAAATATCAATTGCAGCCCCTTGCCTCTTTAAGTCGGCAATCAGGTGCTCATCAAGTTCATTACTTGCCACAATCTTAGTTTCGTAAAAGCCTGCTTCATCAAGCAGAAAGCGACTCTGCCGGCTCAAATAAGCAAGGTCGCCAGAGTCCAAGCGGACGGCAATCAGCTCCTTTCCTTGGGAACGAAGCCATTTGCCCACAACAATAGCATTTTTCACCCCATCTAAGGTGTTGTACGTGTCTACTAAGAAGATAGAGTTATCAGGCATGGCCTCAGCGTATGCCTGGAAGGATTCAAGCTCTTCTTGAAATACCATAATCCAGCTATGAGCCTGCGTTCCCCCCTGTGGTATTCCAAAAAGCTTTCCAGCAAGCACATTAGAAGAAGAAACACAGCCACCAATAAAAGAGGACCTGCTTGCTGTAATCGCTCCATCTATCCCCTGCGCCCTTCTCAGGCCAAATTCAAGAACAGGATCTTCTCCTGCAGCAATACAAATCCGTGACGCTTTCGTTGCCACAAGCGTTGGAAAATTTACTAAATTAAGAAGGGGCGACTCTAAAAGCTGCGCCTGTAAAAGAGGGCCTTTTACTCGGATTAAGGGCTCATAGGGAAAGACAACCGTTCCCTCAGGGACCGCATCGATATCACAGGTAAAACGAAGGTTCTTTAGATACTCCAAAAAAGCTTTTTCAAAACGAGGTGTACCGTTTGGAAGTGTAAGGGAGGCAAGATAGCTTAGATCTTCATCTGTATAGCAAAACCCCTTTAGAAAATCAACGACAGCCTCTAGTCCTGCTGCTACGGTATAACCTCCTTGGAAAGGTGGCTTTCGGAAAAAGAGATGAAAGACCGCATCACGGTCTTTCAGGCCCGCTTTCCAGTAGCCATAGGTCATGGTAAGCTGATAGAAGTCAGTAAGCAAAGAAAGGTTCGTCCGGTAGATACTTTGCAACATAGGACTCTAGAGAAGCTCTGCTTCTTTTGTGATTACAGCAAGGGTTTTATTGATTCTTGAATGCACATCAAACCGGATGGCAACCGTTTGCTTGAGGATACGGCTTTCTATCGTTTCTTGCAAGCCCCTTGGAAAGTCTGCCTCCTCTTCTAATTGCAAAGTAATTTGTCTGACGGAGGCAAGGAGCTTTTTTGGGTCCACTTGCTGGTCTGTTTGGAATATGTGGCTAAACACACTGCAAACAGCTTTCGTTGTCACTGCAAGCTCTCGATATGTCGCTTCATAGACACTCTCTACAAGAAAGCGCTCTTCCATTGTTTTTTTATGACTCAGGCAATCCTGCAAATTGAAGTTTGCCTGCGTGATCTCTTGTCTTTCCCTTCGGTGCCGATCCATGACAAGGAAGGCACTTGCGACCATGCGTCGTAGTCTCTCCCTTGCCTCTTCAAGCCGTTTTTCTGCCCTTTGAAATTCCTCTTTTGCTTCCTGTAGAGCAACCTTGTGCAAAAGGGCAACTGCTGCCGTTTCTTCAGAAAGAGCATATAAATCTAAAAGTGCAGACTGTAATGGAACAGTAATATTCATTTGGATCTGCACGATAGAATACTATGAATTATTTTTCTAGAACTAAATTTTTTCGACTCTTTTTAGGAGTGAATTTTGTAGTTGCTGAATGAAAGATACGACAGTTGCATAGTAAAGATCAAATCGACTCACTTCTATTTGTTTTGATTCCCTTCTTTTTTTTAAAACAAGAAGAGACTGTTCTACTCCAACAATCTCGTAGTGAGGGTTTCTTTTCAAAAAGCGGTTTGTAGCTTGTGTCACACCAGGAAACCTGCTGTTGTAATCATGGACACAAAGAAGGCCGTTTAATTCTAAAAGCCCTCCAAAGCGAAGATCTTCCATCACGTTGCGAAATTTATGCCCCGCATCCAAGAAGATGAGGGAAAACCTCTCCCCTTTTTTACTTGCTTGCTCATATGCCTTTTGACTTGTTTGCACGCGGAAGTCAATGCTCTCTGGCTCGATTCCATGTTTGCGTAAATTCGCGTTCACAACCTCTTTTTGGTGGGAAAAGTAGGTCATGGTATCCACAACAGAAAAAAGAGGATGCGCATTTTCAGGATAGGCACAAATCATCTGACAGAGAGTTCCTCCTGCGGCTGTCCCAATCTCTAGATGCTTGCCTTTTAGATCCTCTTGCTTAAGAAGGCGTGTAAGAAACTCAAGTTCTGCTGGATTGAGTTCGGATTGAAGGGTTTGTGCACATATCCTCATAGCTTGATAACAAAAGCTCCTCTTTTTTTTCCTGCACGAAATTCTGCAATCGCCTCACCTGTCTGCTCCAAAGGATAGACATGAACCGTTGTTTGTATAGGCACCTTTGCAGCAAGAGATAAAAACTCTTCTGCGTCTTTACGTGTCAGGTTTGCAACACTCATCAACATTCTCTCGCCCCAAATGAATTCGTACGGAAACGAGGGTATATCACTCATATGAATTCCTGCAAGAATAACAGGTGCGCCAGGCCCTACATCTTTCAGTGCCTTGGGAACAAGGGCGCCAACTGGGGCAAAGATGATGGCGGCATCGAGCTGTATTGACGGGTTTTGATCCGAGCCTCCCACCCACACAGCGCCCAGTTCTTTTGCAAACTCTTGTTTTTCAAAATCATTTGGTTTTGTAAAAGCATACACTTCCCTCCCTTCATAGATAGCAAGCTGTGTGAGGATATGCGCTGCCACTCCAAAGCCATAAAACCCAATTTTTTTTGCAGAGCCAGCCTTCCGGTAAGCCCTATAACCAATCAAACCTGCACACAAAAGGGGAGCTGCTTGCACATCGAGATACCCCTTAGGAATGGGAAAAATATAACGAGCATCAGCGACAGAGTACTCCGCGTAGCCGCCATTTATTTGGTAACCTGTGTAAAGAGCCTGCCTGCAAAGATTTTCCCTCCCCTCTACACAAAATTTACAGCAGCCACAACTACCTCCAAGCCAGGGCACGCCCACACGGTCCCCCACCTGCCACTGCGTGACGCCCTCGCCTAGGCAAGCGATGCTTCCGACTACCTCATGACCAAGAATAAGGGGATACTTTGCAAACGAAAGGTCACCGTCTATGATGTGTAAATCTGTTCGACAGATGCCACAAGCATGCACGCGGACAAGCACTTGTCCCTTACCCGGATGAGGGATGGGTTGCTTTTTTAACTTCAGCGCCTCTTTTGGCCCCTCTAAAACCATGGCCTGCATCACAAAATCCCTTCCGGCAAATTGGAAATAAAGTAATCCACCCCAATTTCCCTACAATAACTTACGGTCTCAGCTGTATCATTTATTGCAGGGTGCTCATGAACCCATACCCCCAGTTTTTTTCCCACAGCATGGAAAAGATCTACAAGTTTTTTTGTAACAAGGGGGCCCATTTCTAAGCAGATGCCTTCAAAGAAAAGGGCCTTTCGAATCACTTCTTGCCTTTCTTCCTCTAAGTCCTTTGTATGCGCTGAGAAAAAAGCAGGAATCTCCGGGCACATGTGCTTTATTTTTTGAAGGAGTTCAAAATCAAAACACACAAAATACACTTCTCTTTTTTGTCGTCCTATAAGTTCTTCTACCTTTTGCAAAAGAGGGCCATTTTGTTTGATATCGAGGATGACAATTTTCTTGCGAGGAATCGAAAAGAGAGCCTCTTCAAAAGTGGGCACGCGCTGCCCCTGCCCCACATCTGCTTGTTGGATCTGGCGTAAGGTCAGATCGGTAATCTCTCTGTGAAGAATAGGCAAGGGAGCCTCAGGGGCCATCCTGGCAAGAGTGTCATCATGGAAGACTACGACCTCTTCATCTTTTGTCAGACGAAGGTCAATCTCAATCCCATCTACCCCTACGGCAAGGGCCATCTTAATAGCAGCTAAGGTGTTTTCAGGAGCCCTTGCTGAGGCTCCTCGGTGCGCAAAAATCTGCATATTCTTTACTGTAGCGGCCTTCTAGAAAACTGTCAACGCACCTGCCTTCTTTACGGAAATGCGGATCTGCCGTACAATCAAGCCATGCAAGCTCAGATGCTCAGGAATCTCTTCTTTTTTATCTTTTTGCCCCTGTCTCTCCTGGGGAATGATTATCTTGTGCTCCGAGATAACCTTCAGCTTGCTAAAAAAGGAGACTTCATTGTTACAGCGCAAAACCGCAGCTATAGTATTTTGCACATCTTCGATAGGGATCAAAACCACCTTATCATTGAAGAAATTACTGTCCCTGAAAAAAACGTCCAGGCGAAAACCGTCCAATGGGCCGACTGGGTAAAACAAGGAGCCCCTGGAAACAGCTCGTGGATTCTTTATGATCTTAACCTCAAAACGGCTGCAATGGAGAATATGTTCTCCTTCACCCACAATAAATGGGTGAACCTCTCCCCAGAAGAGAACTTCTTCACCACCCTCTTAAATCTCCGATTTAGAAAAATTCCAGCCCATGAACGAAAGCGTATCCCACGCCGGGCAACATTCTGGGCTCCTCCTCTTATTTATCAAGGAAAAAAAGTAGAGGGAGCCTCCTTTGATGCCTGGTATACAGTGTGGCCAAAAGATTGCTCCGAAATGTCAGAAAAGCTTGTGGAAGTCTACACGCCAGAAGCCAGGCAAGAATACCCCTCCTACTTCCCCTATTGGGTCCAAGTAAGCGGCTCAGTCTTCAAAGCCCAAGTCAGAATTATCGACTCCGGGCGCGGTCTCAAATCGCCGAAGCCCGGGCTTCCCAAAAAGGTCTCTTAAAAAACATGTTTGGAAAAGAAGAAACGCATACTCTCCATAACTCGCAAAAAATTTTAAAAGATCACTACGCCTGGTACAAAAAAGAAGCCAAAAAAATCAACCCTGATAAAAAGTCAGCGATTGAAAAGATCATGGAAGACCTTGACCAAGCGATCTTAGAGAAGAAAAAAAAAGAGGCAAGCGATCTAGCCAAAAAATTAGAGACAGAGTGCCGCTTTATCTACAGAAGAGGTTTTTTTTACCATGCCATCCACACAGTTCTCTACTTTGCCTTGATTTTGGCTCTTGCCATCATCCTGCGGCAAATATGGTTTGAGCCTCTTCAAATCCCCACAGGAAGCATGCGACCTACCTTTAAGGAGACGGACCATCTGCTTGTGACCAAAACAGCCTTTGGGATCAATGTTCCCCTCATCGCAAAGCATCTTCACTTCGATAGCGACAGTTTAACAAGAGGCGGCTTTGTTATTTTTTCAGGGGACAATCTTGATATCCCCGACAACGACACCCTCTATTTTTGGCTCTTCCCGCAGAAAAAGCAATACATTAAAAGGCTTATTGGCAAGCCAGGCGATACCCTCTATTTCTATGGGGGCCTGATCTATGGAATCGACAAAGAGGGCAAGGAGCTTGTAGAGCTTCTGGATAGCCCCTATATCAACGACATCGACCATGTTCCCTTCATGGATTTTGAAGGCAGAATCAAACGCGTAGCTGATCCAAAAACAGCAAGAACACAGATCGTTCTTAGCCAACTAGGGCAAGCTATAGGGCGCTACGATATCTCCCACGTCGGAAAAGTGCAGGCAGATATTTATCAGGAAAAAGAATGGGTTCCAGAGCAGCCTCACAAAGGGAATCCCTCAAAAATTCTTTCCTATAATGATTTTTGGGGGTTTCGCAACTTCGCTATGGCTAGGCTCTTGACAAAACAGCAAGTCAAAGAAATTCACAAAACAGATCCGTCTACACTTGGTGACGGGGTTTTATACTTAGAGCTTCGCCATAATCCGAGCCTTTCCTGGCCTGCCCCTAAATTCTTTACAGACCATGTTGGACGAATTAGCTTTCTTCTTAATCCCTATGTCTCCCTGCTTCCCCTGAAACAAAAAGACCTTCACACTTTGATGGAGAATATGTACACGGCAAGATTTGTCGTGAAAAATGGCCGCGTGCAACGCTATGCAGCAGATGGGGATACCTACAGCTCGGCAAGCCCCTCTCTTGCCTTTGTGCCCGATGGAACATATGAATTCTACCATGGCAAAGCTTATAAAATTGGGTTTAGAGGCTGGGCTACAGAACTTACACATGACCACCCAATCTACAGAGAAGACCCCGAAACAGTTCAAAAGTATTTTAACCTGGGCATTCACTGGCTCAATTTCTTTGTACCAACTTCTGAAAACCAGACCGCATTCCCCTACCGCTATGCATACTTTAGAAAAGGAGCTCTCTACCTGCTCGGCGCACCTTTGCTCCAAAAGGGAGATCCTGCTATAAAGGCATTTGTTGAGAATGAAGAGAAAAAAGAGCTAGAGAGCCCAGATCAAACGCCTTATCTTGCCTTTAAAGACCACGGCCCTCCACTTCTTGCGGATGGAAAAATAGATGCAGATTTTATCCGCACCTTCGGTGTACAAGTTCCTGAGAAACATTATTTCTTTCTAGGTGACAACTACGCCATGAGTTCCGACGGACGCTTTTTTGGTTTTGTTCCAGAGGAAAACATACGCGGAGCTCCAAGCTTTCTGATTTGGCCTCCAGGCGAGCGCTGGGGCATACCTTACGAAGCAAATAGACCCTGGATTACCCTTCCAAACCTCGTTGTCTGGGGAGCGGTTCTTATACTATTCGGAATCTGGTCATTCTATCGGTGGTGGAGCTTAAAGAAACCAACCTTTAAGAAGATCCCATAAGCTAAGACCACGGACTTTAGATCGGCTCTACTCTTTGGGGACACGAATTAGAGAGATTTTGGCAGGCTCGCCATTAAGATCCCACTCTATCCCTTCGCATGGACCGAAAACTACCTCAAGGGCAAGAACTTCTTCGGCGATGTAGTCTTGAAAAAGACGGTAAGACTCTTCTAACCTCTTTGTAGTTTCCATTCGGATTTTTACTCGGTCAGTGACATCGAAGTCAGCGTCTCGTCTCATTGTGTTGATCTTATTCACAATCTCTCTTGCAAGTCCTTCTTGGAGAAGATGTTCAGTCAGTGTGGTATTGAGAACAACCGTGATTTCTCCTTCATTGGCCGCAAGCATCCCTTCTTTTACTGCCCTTTCTACTTCCACATCTTCTGAAGAAAGAGTAAAGCTCTCTCCCTCTGCCAAGATCGTTACAGTACCGCCATTTAAGAGTTTTATAAGATGACTTCGCGGAAAAGCATCGACTTCTTTTTGGACAGCGCGCATGGCTTTTCCCACTTTCTTACCCAAAACACGGAAATTCGGCTTTGCCTTGAGGGAAACAAACTCCTCTTCGTGGGAAGAAAAGATCACATTTTTTACATTCAGCTCTTCCTCAATGAGATACTTTTCCCTCTTCAAAAATTCAAGAAGCTCGCTATTTGCAGAAACAACATGCGCCGTAGCCAAAGGCTGCCTCACTTTGATTTTGTGCTCCTTCCGAAGGGAGTGTCCTAGACTAACAGCTCTTTGCGCTGCACTCATCGCGCTCTCTAGCTCTTTGTCTCTACAGTTTTCCTCATACTGTGGAAAGAGCTCTAAATGCACAGACTCTAGCATATCTGGGGATCGCAAATTTTGATAGATTGCATCGCTTAAGAACGGCACAAAAGGAGCTGCTACTTTTGTAAGTTCGAGTAGTACATGGTAGAGAGTTGCAAATGCCAGATCACGAGACTCTGATGCCTCCGCTGACCAGAACCTCCTACGGTTACGTCTAATATACCAATTGGTTAGTTCTTCGACAAAATCAACAAACGGCTCTACGGCCTGCGAGAGAACAAACGCATCCATTCCCTCTTCCACATCATGAATCAGCTTATGCAATTTAGAGAGCATCCACTTATCAACGCTCTCTTTGGGAACAAACTTCTTTCCTAGGGGCTTCCAATTGTAAATCCGTGCATAGGTTAAAAAGAAGCTATACGCATTCCAGAAGGGAATCAAAATCTGTCGCAAAACAAGCTCTACCCCCCGCTCTGAAAAGCGCAGGTCTTCAGCCCTAACAGCAGGACTGTGCAAAAGATAGAGGCGAACAGCATCGGCCCCATACTGCGACACTACTTTCATGGGATCGGGATAATTTTTAAGCCGCTTGGACATTTTCTGTCCATCTTCTGCAAGGACAATCCCGTTAACAATCACATTCCGAAAAGCAGGTTTATCGAATAGGGCAACTGAAAGTATGGTAAGAACATAAAACCAACACCTTGTCTGGTCAAGCCCTTCGCCAATGAAATCCGCAGGAAAGTTTTTCTCAAATTTATCTTTATTCTCAAAAGGATAATGATTTTGTGCATAGGGCATCGAGCCTGACTCGAACCAGCAATCAAACACTTCTGAAGTGCGTCGAAACTGCTTTCCATCTTTACGAATTACAATAGAGTCTAGGAAGTGGCGGTGCAAGTCGTGCACCTTTTCACCGGAGAGCTCTTCTAATTCCTTGATACTGCCAATGACAAGCCACTCCCCGTCCTCTGCTTTCCAGATAGGGATAGGAGTACCCCAGTGACGGTTGCGGCTTATGGCCCAATCCCTAGCGCCTTCTAACCACTTTCCAAAGCGACCTTCCTTAATAAAGCCAGGAGTCCAATAGATTTGCTTATTGGCTTCAAGAAGACGGTCTTTAAACTGCTCTACTCCTACAAAAAAGGTGCTTACTACCTTATAGATAAGAGGCGTGTCCGATCTCCAGCAAAACGGGTATCTGTGGTGGCATGTTCCCGAGTGGACAACTTTGCCCTCTTGTTTGAGCCGTTTGATGATTGCCTTATCGGCATCTTTAACAAAAAGGCCGGCATACTCGGGGATCTCTGCAGTAAAGTGGCCATTTTCATCTACAGGGCAAACAAGTTCAATCCCGGCCCTCTTAGCGGCGTAGAAATCCACCTCGCCAAAGGCAGGGGCGCAGTGCACAAGACCTGTCCCTTCATCTGTAGCGATGTTTTCCTCTAATATCACTCGAAAGGCTTTGTCTCTATCTTGAAAATAGGGGAAAAGAGGTGTGTAGCAAAGCCCTTCTAACTCCTTGCCCTTCTCTGTTTTTACAACTCGGTATTTTGCCTCATTGGGGTAGTAGGTGGGTATGGCCGATTTAGCCATGATGTAGTTTTTCCCATCTTCGAGGTCATGGAGGGTTACATAGTCAATTTCAGGGCCTGCCATGACAGCCAGGTTAGAAACAAGCGTCCAGGGGGTCGTCGTCCAGATGACAAGACGGGTACTCGGGTCTTTTTTCAAAGGAAAGGCAACTGCTAGCGAAGGATCATCTACTTCTTTATAGTTTTCTCCTGCTTCAAAATTAGAAAGAGGTGTTCCAAGCTTAGCTGAGTAAGGCATCACCTTATAACCCTGGTAGACAAGCCCCTTTTCATAGAGTTGCTTAAAGACCCACCAGACCGATTCCATGAAAGTGATGTCCATCGTCCGGTATACGTTCTTAAAATCGACAAACCGCCCCATCCTTTTGACGATCTGCTCCCACTCTTTCGTATAACGGAGAACAATCTTTCGGCATTCTTCGTTGAAGTTCGCAATCCCAAATTCTTCAATCGACTTAGCCCCAGAGAGGTTTTTCTCCTTTTCAATCTCTTGCTCAACAGGAAGTCCGTGGCAATCCCAACCAAAACGCCTGGGAACACAAAAGCCTTTCATAGTCTTGTAGCGCGGGACAACATCCTTAATGGTTCCTGCTAAGATATGGCCATAATGGGGTAGGCCTGTAGCAAAGGGAGGGCCATCATAAAAAACAAAGCTTGGAGCCCCTTCCCTCTCTTCCACAGAGCGTTCGAAGATGCGTCTCTCACTCCAAAACTTAAGGATGCGCTCTTCCCTTTCGGCAATCGATTCTTTTTGAATTTCCTTAAACATAGAAAACCAGCATACTCCATTCTTTAAATTAAGTATAGGCCTCGTATGTGGTTTCTCTTGCTTCTTCTCCTCTCTTCTTGTGACTCTCCCCCTGCCTCCCTTTCCCCTCCAAAAAAGCCAAATCTTCCGAGGCCCCTCATCTCCGAGGACCCTTATGCCTCTATCCGAAGTCACCCCTGGGTTACAAGGCAACCTTTGGCTCCCTTCTCAGAAGAGACGCTCCAAGACATCCAATCTTTAAAAAATGGCTATGACTACTTGACCATAGAGCGGCAAAAGCAGGGGTTGATTACTCCTAGTTTCTTTGAGGAAAGCGAGAAAATCACAGCCCTTCTACTCAAAATCCAAGAAAGGGTCCCCTTTATTTTCCCTGGCCGCTACTACCAGATTTTAAACATCAGGGAAACGCCGGGGCCTTACCAGACAGTGCAGAAAGCCTACCTAGGAGACTCCTCTTTCGGCCTTCCTCTCTACCTGGAGGCGCGTCTTTTCCAAGAGGTTAACCCCCTTACCTACTACAGCTGCCTCTATCCGGACTTGGAGACCCAGGAAACCGAGGGACTGCTGCTTCTGAAAGGGAAGGCATCCCCGACTGCGCACTCTATCTTTGCCTCGGAAAAGACGCTTCTTGCGGCCCTTGTCTACAAAGACGATGAAACCTACGCACTTACTCTAGAACTTCCTACCCACGAGGCAGTAAGCTTTGAATCTGCCTTCTATGAAACAGCTTTTGCCTTGAAAAAGTGATCTTTCCGTGGTATACTAGAAGTGTAGAAAAAACATTTCGGGGGTGTACTGGTTTCGACTGGGGAATGAAGTAGTGATTGCATGCGGAGGATTCGGTTGGCCTCCTAAAAAAACCGAGCAAACGATAAATGGCGACAAAATCGTCGAGCTAGATTTTGCTTCTAACGAAGCAGAGCTAGCTGCTGCTTAATCCTAACAGATAAGCGGTACGGCAGCCTGGAGTTTGACCAAGGGCTTTAGGATCTGCTGTAATACACTTGGTGTGGATTTTGGACCCTTCAGCCTCTATGAGTCCAGAATACGAGAATTAAATGGGGCGAACTGGTTCTAGTGATGTGTCCTGCATGGGAGCCGGTTGCTACTTTAGGACGCTAAGCATGTAGTGGTCACTATAGAGTTTGCCTAGGACGAGAGTTCGATTCTCTCCACCTCCAATCCCGTAGTTTTATGTCTAAAAAAAACTAGAGTGCGTCAGATTTCCGAGATCGCTCCGCAGGTGAGCCTAATGGCTTGCCAAGGAGCGATCTCGAAAAGATGGTGCGCTATTGTTTTTTTAGGCATAAAACTACGGGATTGGAGGTGAGAACCTCCATTTTAGCGATAGTAGAAAAGCGCGCCCCAGTGGGCTAGATTTTCGCGATCGCGAAGCAGGCTTAAAGGGCCTGCGGAGGGATCGTGGAAAGATGGCATGCTGGGGCGCGTTTTTCTACGGTAGTCTTTTCCTCATTTCCCTTTAGGGGCAATTTATATAGCAGAAAAAGAGCTACATTGCCTACAATTTCGGCTTCAGGAGAATCATACCGATTGCGACCCATCTTCAACCTCTTTTACGGGAGCTAAAACCATCTTAGTTGGAGTCATATTAAAAGTTCTCATTCTTGGGGGGACGACTTTTCTTGGCCCTCATCTCGTCCATGAATTGCAGCTGCATGGTCATCAAGTCACTTTGTTTAACAGAGGGAATCAAGACGTTCATTTCCCGGGTGTCAAAGAACTTCATGGAGATCGGGAGGGCAATCTACAAGCCTTAAAAGGGAAAGACTGGGATATCATCATCGATACTTCTGGACACCTTCCTAGACTAGTAGAAAACTCATCCCAAATACTTACAAGCGCTGCCAAGCATTATACATTCATCTCCACGATTGGAGTCTATGAGAACTTCCATCACCAAGAAATCGATGAAACTTATCCTCTTGCCAAATTAGAGGATGAGAAAGATGAAGAAATTACAGAAAAGAATTACGGGGCTTTGAAAGCAGCTTGTGAAGATGTGGTCTTAAGGTATTTTCCAAACCGCGCTTTGATTGTACGACCAGGATTAATCGTTGGCCCCCTAGACCCAACAAAACGATTTTCCTATTGGCCTAAACGCTTTAAAAAGGGAGGTATAATATTAGCGCCGGGTAGCCCCTCACAACATGTGCAATTTATTGATGTCCGCGATCTTGCTAAATGGATTGTTGCCATGGTTGAACAGCAAAGTACAGGTACGTATAATGTGACAGGACCCTCCTCTCCTCTGACATTCGAAGATCTACTCTACGTTTGCCAAGAGGTGAGTAGCGAGCCTTCTTTTGTAACCTGGGTAAGCGAAGAGTTCTTAATCAAACATCAGGTACAAGATTGGATAGAATTGCCGTTGTGGCTTTCCAGTAAGCGAAATATGCCTGGTTTTTTGAATGTGAGTATCAACAAAGCTCTACGTGCAGGGCTCACCCATCGGCCTCTCAAGGAAACTCTTCGTTCCATCCTGGATGAAAAGAGCGAGAACATAGGGTTACCCTCTGACAAAGAGCAGCACCTTTTACGAGACTGGTATACACAAGTGAATTGAAAATAGGTCTCATGGATCCTTTAATCCTCTAGTGTCCTCGGTGACGCTGTTTCTTTTTTTCCTGTCTCAGAAGAAATTGTTCTTCCTTGCGTGCTTCTTTTTGTGCACTTGTGATGCTCTTCTTTTCTTTCTTTTGCTTTTCAAGCTCCTCTCGCATATAGTCTTGTGCTAAAGTAGACGGCTTTGTTGTTTCTTTCAACCTTTCCATCTCTCGGCGGACTTCTCTCTGCACTCTCTTTGGGTTCATTCTCTGGATTTGGAGGGTGACTTCTTTGGCCTCCCCGAACCGAAGGGTGTAGTAATGACTCAAGACAAACTCATACACCTCCTGATCGGAGGGCTCACTGCCAAAGACATGCCTGGCAATGGCATAACCTTCTCTGTCGGTTCTCTCAAACGTCCCGACCCAAAGTCGCTTATCGAGGAAAATAGTTGCTTTGATGGTAGCCATTTCTTTGATTACGATCGTAACACAAAAGGCCAAAGCCTACAAATAAAAGGCACTTGCTCCTCATTTCTAAGATCTTCATCTGGTTCGGAGCAGGAGCTATCGAATTTACAGAAACTATGTTACACTACCGGAGACTTATCCGGCCTTGTAGGATAAGTCACCCTTCGGTCGATTTATCCTAAAATATTGCATC
>CAZBXE010000019.1:0-29939 GCA_964496125.1 uncultured bacterium
GGGGATATTTAGTCCAAAGTTATATAGTAAACTCGTTGATAATCAGAGTGTTGAATTGAATCTCAAGGCATATATATTGAACGAAATGACAAAGCAAGGGATGCCTATGGGTAGTATGGTTTGAGAAAAGAGATGCAATATTTTAGGATAAGTCGACCGAAGGGTGACTTATCCTACAAGGCCATGTTTTTGTGATTAGTTAAAAAATCGATTTATGAACTAAGGAGAGCATGGTGACTGCAAATACTGATGATAGAATTCTTAAAAATTGCTCCCAATGTTCCGGCGCTTTTTTTGCTATTGTCACGTGGCAAGGTTATTCTCATCCTGTGTGTTTACAGTGCTGGTCGCTCTTTCAAGATAAGCTTTCTAATATGCAAGAACAAAATGCTCGAGCAATGAATCATCTTTCTGCTGAAATGGAATGGTGCTCCGGTCTTCCAATAGGATCAATGCCTAGATATGCACCGCCCCCACCTAAATATTTAACAAAAATCGGAGGTCTTGTGCTTAACCACATCACTATCAAGGAAAGCGCTGTCGGGGTAATTAATACGGGCACTATAAAAGGGAATCTTCAAAGCATCGATGCTACCTTAACCCTTTTGAACACACAACCTCAACATAAGGAATTTCTAAAAGCCATCCGTGATCTTTCAGAAGCTGTTGTGAATGCTAACGAGGCAAGTGAAGCACAAAAAGAAGAGGTTGTGGAATGGCTGAGTACTTTAACAGAACAGGCTCGTTCCACCAAGGAAAGCAGAAAGCCGTCGTTAATTAAAGCTGCCATGAGGGAGTTAAGCGAAATTGCTGCGGCTGTGGTTTCGATTCAAACACTCTGGAACACGGCAGTTCCGATAATTAATCAATTTTTTTCTTTAGGAGATGAATCATGAAAAGGTTTGATGAATATATGCGGATCAAAGAGGCCTCTGAATTTCTTGGTGTCACGCCGAATACTCTGCGTAACTGGGAAAAGGAAGATAAAATCAAAGTCTATCGCAATCCTCAGAATAGTTATCGTTTATATAAAAAAGAAGATCTTGAACAGCTCCTCAACAAAATTGCACCCGTCTTGGAAGTTTCAAAATGAAAACAATCATACTAGCAAGGGTCTCAAGCAAAGACCAAGAAGATGGACAATCCATCCCTTCTCAAGTCAGAAGATTGACAGAATATGCCTTAAGAAAAAATCTGCAGGTAGTACAAACCCTTCAAATTACAGAATCCTCAACAAAAGAGACGCGTAAGCAGTTTAGTCAAATTTTAGCCTACATAAAGCAATCCAAGGACCCTATAGCTCTTGTTACGGATACAGTGGATCGCCTGCAAAGAAGCTTTCGAGAAACACCTCTTCTAGATGAAATGCGCAAACTAGGGAAGGTAGAGCTTCACTTCCTTAGAGAGGGTTTGATAGTCAACCGCAACTCCAATAGTGCTCAGTTAATGCAATGGGATATTGGAGTGCTTTTCGCCTCTAGTTATGTCAGGCAGTTTAGCGACAATGTAAAGCGCAGCAAGGAACAGAGTGTAAAAAATGGCGAGTGGATTGGTAAAGCTCCCTATGGTTACAAGAATGTCACTTTACCCTCAGGAAAGAAGATTATCGAAGTTGATCAGGAAGCAGCCCCATTTGTCATAAAAATGTTTGAGATGTATGCAAGTGGGCTTCACTCCTTCCAAACGATTGCCGATGAAATGACCAAGCTTGGCTTGAAAAATAAAGAGGGCAAAGCCATTACCTTAAGCCGTGTAGAGATCACTCTCAAAAACCCTTTTTATTTTGGGGTTATGAGAGTTAAGGGTGAGTTTTTCGCTCATAAGTATCCTCCTCTTGTTTCAGAAGTTTTGTTTGATCAAGCTCAAGAAGTCATGGCTGGTCACAATAAAAAGCCTTTTCAATATGCAGCCAACCCCATCCTTTTCAGAGGGCTTATCTCATGTAAGCATTGTGGATGCGGAGTGACTGGTGACATCAAAAAGAAAAAATATATTTACTATAGTTGCGCTAACTCCAAGCGTGTATGTCAAAATCTCTGGGCGCGGGAAGAGGACTTACTCGCGCCTTTGATGGAGTATCTAGATCGGATTCAGCTTCCAGATGCTGTCATTGAAGAGATTGTCGAGTATTTAAAGAAAGCTTATGCACATGAGCAAGCCTTTTTCAAAACGTTTCAAGAAGCACTCCGCAAAGAGCTTGATTCTATTCAAAATAGGCTCTCCAAATTGGTTGATATGCACCTAGATGGAGGTATTGACTCCGAGACCTACCATATCAAGCTTGACGAGTATAAGAAAAGGCAGCGCGAGATTACCTCGGAAATGGAAGCTCACGTCAATGCAGACGAAACTTGTATTATCACAGCAAAAACAGTCTTGGATTTGGCAAAACGGGCAAAGGAACTCTTCATGAGTTCGAAACTAGGTGAAAAACAGCAACTTTTGAATTTTGTATTTTCGAACTTCGAATTGGATGGCAAAAGGCTGCTTGTGACACTGCGTGAGCCGTTTTTGACCCTTACCGCACTGTCACATCAACCAGCAAGTCTCCGGATGCTAGATTCGAACTAGCGACCAACGGATTAACAGTCCGCTGCTCTACCGCTGAGCTAATCCGGAATAGGAAAGCTACACTTTAAAAAAAACGGTCATAATTTGCAAGAAAAAAAACCCCGCCATTTCGAGTGGCGGGGTTTAGGACTAGTAGTCCATTCCTGCAGACATGTTTGCAGGTGCTGGTTTTTCGTCTGGTACTTCTACGATCACAGCTTCTGTTGTCAGCAGCATCGAAGCGATAGACACAGCATTTTCAAGCGCACAGCGAGCAACCTTCTTAGGGTCAATGATCCCAGCTTGGAACATGTCAACAAACTCCCCACTTAGGGCGTTATACCCAAAATTTTCTTTGAGTTTTTCAACCTGTTGTAAGATGATCGATCCTTCCTGGCCGGCGTTTTCTGCGATCTGGCGAAGAGGAGCAGCAAGAGACTTTGCGATGATCTCAGCCCCTGTTTTGATGTCGCCAGTTAGCGTTGCGATCATCTTGCGAAGTGCTGGGATGCAGCGGACAAGTGCTACGCCGCCGCCTGGTAGGATGCCTTCTTCGATAGCGGCAATTGTCGCTTGATGAGCATCGTCAACGCGGTCTTTCTTCTCCTTCATTTCGACTTCTGTCGCAGCGCCTACACGGATCATTGCAACGCCACCGGAGAGTTTTGCAAGGCGTTCTTTGAGCTTCTCTTTGTCGTAATCTGAGGTGCTTTCCTCGATTTGTGTCTTGAGTTGCGCAATGCGCCCTTGGATTTTTTTCTTGTCTCCACGCCCTTCGATAATGGTAGTCTCTTCTTTGCTCACAACTATTTTTTTGGCCTGGCCGAGCATTTCGAGCGTGACAGATTCTAGTGTTTGTCCAAGCTCTTCGCTGATGACTTGCCCGTTTGTCAAGATGGCAATATCATCAAGCATGGCTTTTCTGCGATCGCCAAAGCCAGGGGCTTTGACAGCGCATACTTTGAGACCGGCACGTAGCCTATTGACAACGAGTGTCGCCAAGGCTTCCCCTTCTACGTCTTCTGCGATAATGAGAAGAGGTTTTCCAGTTTCTGCTACAGCCTGGAGTAGGGGGATCATGTCTTTCACAGCTGCAATCTTCTTTTCGAAGAGAAGAATGTAGGCTTCCTCGAAGACGCATTCAAGGGATTCTGTGTGATTGATAAAGTAGGCTGAGAGGTAGCCGCGATCGAAGTTCATTCCTTCTACGACATCGAGTGTGATTTCAAAGCCTTTGCCTTCTTCCACAGCTACTGTGCCATCTTTACCGACACGTTCTACTGCTTCTGCAATGATGTTGCCGATTTCTTCATCGTTGTTGGCAGAGATTGTAGCTACTTGTGTGATTTCTTTTCGGGTTTCTACTTTTTTGCTGTGGCGGGCAAGCTCTTCCACAACTGTTTTGAGAGCTTTATCCATACCACGTTTTAGATCCATGGGATTGGCGCCTGCTGCGATGTTTCGGAGTCCTTCCGAATAGATCGCTTCTGCAAGGACTGTAGCGGTCGTTGTACCGTCGCCTGCTTTGTCTGCTGTCTTACTTGCCACTTCTTTGACCATCTGGGCACCGAGATTCTCGTGTCTATCTTCGAGTTCGATGTCTTTTGCGACTGTGACGCCGTCCTTTGTGATGTGAGGGGACCCATACGATTTATCCAGGATAACGTTGCGTCCTTTAGGACCTAGGGTTACCTTCACGGCATCAGCTAGGGTCTTAACCCCTTTTAAAATTTTGCTTCTTGCTTCTTCTTTAAATTTAATGTCTTTGGCTGCCATAAATGGATTCTCCTTTCTTATTCTTGAATGATTGCAATGATGTCATCACCACGTACAATCACAAAATCTTCATCATTGAGTGTTACTTCTTGTCCAGAGTACTTTTCCATTAGGATGATATCACCGACCTTGACAGGGTTCGGGACAAGCTTTCCATCTTTATCTTTTTTGCCCTCGCCTACGGCTACAACCTTTGCTCTTTCCTGTTTTTTCTTTGCAGAATCGGGTAGGATAATACCCCCTTTGAGAGCGACTTCAGGCTCGAGGCGGCTTACAAGAACACGGTTGCCAAGAGGCGTGAGTTTTGTTTTTTGCTTAGTCTCTGTCATGATGTTCTCCTTGCATGATTGTGATTACAATGGGAAATATAAATGATGAACCCTTTTTTAGCAAACAGAATTTAGCAAACGCTTTGATCGACTGCTAAGAATTGTTGCTCCTTGAGGTTGAGTACGTTAGGTTTTTTAATGTTTCCACTAAATTTTTGAATTTACGAATCGTGGCCAAAATCGGTTCCTTGGATTCCATGTCGACTCCAGCTTTTTTTAGAGTGTCGATCGGATATGCACTGCTGCCTGACTTTAGGAAGGAAAGGTAGTCATCTCTTTCTTGGGCCCCTCCCTTAACAACTCTTTCATTGAGGGCTAGTGCTGCCGCAATCCCGGTTGCATACTGGTAGACATAGAAATTATAGTAAAAGTGAGGGATGCGGGCCCATTCAGTAGAGATCTCTTCATCAAAGATAATAGAGGGACCAAAAGAAGCCGTAATGATTTCTTGGTATTTATCTCTTAATAACTTGGGTGTAAGTGGGTTGCCTTTCTCTGTTTGCTCGTGAAGGAAAAGCTCAAACTCAGCAAAGCCTGTTTGTCTAAAGAAGGTGCCCCTTAAGTCATCGATTTTTTCGCAGACAAGATAGATTTTCTCTTCTTTCGAAGTCATTGTCGCAAGAAGGTGTTGCAACAGAAGCTCTTCGTTGAAGGTGGATGCGACCTCCGCTAGGAAAATGGGGTAGTTGCTGTAGTGGTAGGGTTGGGTCTTGTGGCTAAGGTAGGAGTGCATGCTATGACCTGCTTCATGTGCTAAAGTAAAGACATCTCGCATCGTTCCCTTAAAGTTCATGAGCATGTATGGGTAGCTATCGTAGCATCCACTTGAGTAGGCGCCTGATCTTTTGTTTTTGTTTTCGTAGCGGTCGGACCATCTTTGTTCCTTCATCCCTTTGCGCAGAATGTTTTGATACTCGGCGCCAAGGGGCGCAACCGATGCAATCACCATGTCTTCAGCTTGCTGGTAGGTAAAATGAAAGTCGATTTCTTTAGAAAGTGGCACGAAGAGGTCGTAGAAGTGGAGGTCTATGTTACCCAGGAGTTTTTTTCTTAACGTGATGTACTCTCTATGAGCCTCTAAATTTTCGCGCACTGTTTCGATGAGGGCATGGTATACCTTTGTAGGGATTTTGTTGCCAAAAAGCGCAGCATCAAGACAGGTTGGGTAGCGTCTTGCTTTTGCGTGAAAGACGTGGTTGTTGACTTGACCTTTAAGGAGCTCGCACAGTGTGTTTTCGTGCTTTTTATAGACCTGGAGATAGGTATGGAACACATTTTTACGCAGCGTTCGGTCGTGGCTTTCTAGGTGCTGTCTGTAGGATGCATGTGTGATCTGGTGTTCCTTTCCCTCTTCGTCTTTTGCTGTGCCGAAAGTAAAGTCTGCATCATTCAAAGCCGAGAAGGACTTGCGAGCTGCTTGTAGTGACTGCCCAGCCATGGCAAACAGTTCTTCTTCGCGGGCGGTGAGTACGTGCGGCTTTTGGCGGAATTTTTTCTCGAGCAAAAAATGGTAAGGAGAAAGCACCTTATCTTTGAGATAAGTTTGGATCTTTGCGTCAGGGAGACCAAGCAGTTCAGGTTCAAACCAAGCGGTCCTTTCTTGGTAATCAAAAAGAAGCCCCGTAATGCGGTCAAGAGCGCTTTTATTACCATCCTCAGTGATGTCCACATCAAAGCAAAGGTGCATGTACGTATAGAGTTTTTCAAGAGTTCTTTCGTAGCCTAAGGAAGCTTCTAATGCGGATTTAAGAATTTCTGCAGACTCGCCAAGGCGACCTTGAAACTGGAGAAGGCCTTGCCATTTACGTGTTTCTAATTTTTTAAATTCCTCTTCCCACTCCATTTTATTTTTGTAAAGCGGAGAGAGATCCCAGGTGTCCTCTGCGGCGATTTGCTTTCGTAGTTTCATGTGAGATTTCCGTATTGATTGTGCCTCCCTAGTATGCCTGAGCATCACAATAATCGACAAGAAGAGATTTTTTAAAACGATGAGTGAAAAAAATGTTTGCGCATAAAAGGAGCTTTCAGTTATGAAGTCCATACTTGGCAAAATGATTTTTTTAATGAGCCGAGACAAAACGCATATAAGGAAGATTCTTATGACAGCAACATTAGTTAGAAAACCTGAGACGAAGGCTATCGGATCGTTCATCGTACGAAACGCCAGAGGTCTTCACACAAGGCCTTCTACGGAACTTGTAAAGTGTGCCACTAAATTTAAGGCGCATGTCACCTTGATCTATAAGAAGACACAGGTCAATGGAAAATCGTTACTCGGAATACTCATGCTCGCAGCAACAAAGGGCTCCAAGATTTATGTGGAAGCAGAAGGTGTTGATGCAGAAGAGGCGGTGAGTGCGATTTTAGCTCTTGCACAGGACAATTTTCATATTCATTACTGATTGTTTCAGTAAAGAAAGACTCGTATTACTTTTTTTTGACGCATTTCTTGTTTTAATTTTTTCTCATCATTCTTCGACAGCTATTGTCTTGTTGAGCACATCACGCTTGCAATAAACCGGCACGTTATTCATCAATGCTAAGGTAATGCAATCGCTTGGTCTTGCATCGATTTCGACTATATGTCGCAATCCTTCTTGTTGTTGCTCTAGAAAAAGACGAGCAAAATAAACAGTGTCTTGGAGGTCGTTGATGACGACTTGCTTGATACGGATGTCGTATCCCATAAGGATGTTTGACATCAGATCGTGGGTTAAAGGTCTTGGCTTTTCAATTCCGCTGAGATGGATTTGTAGAGTTTTCCCAATTCCTGGGTCGGTATAGATGGCAAACTGTTTGCCTTCACCACCCAGGATCACGACCGTATAGGTGCGCGTCTGCATGATTTTATTGAAGGATAGTTGAATGAGCTCGGAGCCCTCTGTTTGCTTATATTCACCCATAGCCTCATTCTAACTTGAGATCTTAATTTCCGCTACGTTTTGTTGAGTTTTATAAGGTATTGATTCTGTGGTTGTTAAAATTAATCAACAAAGTAGGTGGAACCGGAATCTTTTCCAACTAGTATTTTTGGACTAAGCCCACAGAAAAGGCCGGTTTCGAGAACACCTGGGACGCTATGGAGGGTGGCATCTACCGTCTCGGGGGAGATCATCGGTTTTGAGAGCCTAAGAAAAGCTAGATAATTGCCGTTATCAGACACAAAAGGGGTTTTGTCGTTCTGAAGTCTTAGTTCTGTAGTAAATCCGAGGTCTGTAAGGATGGAAAGGGTAGCCCTATATCCAAATGGGAGGATTTCTACGGGTAGAGGAGTTTTGCCAAGAGAAGCAGAGAGTTTTGTTTCGTCTACAATAATGATGATCTCTTCTGCATGAAAGGCCAAGATTTTTTCTCTAAGGAGGGCGCCACCAGCTCCCTTGATGAGATTTCCTTCTGGGTCTACTTCATCTGCACCGTCGACAACAAGATCTAGGGTTTGTAATTGATCAGGGTCTTGTAGAGGCAGCCCTAATGCTTTTGCCTTTTGTGCGGTGGCAATAGAGGAGGCAAAAGCTTCTATCGTCAGCCCTTTTTTAAGATGTTTTGAAAGTTCATCAAGAAAGTAGGCCACAGTGGACCCAGTTCCTAGGCCTACACGCATCCCTTTTTTGACAAATTCTGCGGCTTTCCGGCCTGCCGCCTCTTTTCCATTCATCTTTATTTCCCCATTTTGTATAGTATTCTATGAGAATATGATTTCATTACAAGAACTTTGTGCTTATCTGAATCTGCTCTACAAGGAGTGTCCCATGGAGGATGTTTGTCCAAATGGGTTACAGGTAGAGGGTGCTGCGCACATCTCCTTTTTAGCAACTGCGGTCTCTGCAAGTCTCGAGACCATTCAAAAGGCGTGCGATAGCGGTGTACAAGCCCTGATTGTTCATCACGGGCTGTTTAAGCGGGGAGATAGCTTTGTGATCAAAGGGGTGAAAAAAGAAAAGCTGCGCCTTCTTCTTGAACATCGTATCTCTCTTTTTGGCTACCATCTTCCGATGGATGCCCACCCAGAATTTGGCAACAATTGGAATGCAGCAGTCGATCTAGGACTTCAAAATATTGAACCTTTTGCTAAAGTTGGTGTGCAGGGAAAGATCGCTCAGGATTCTGTAGCTAGCTTCCCAAAAAAAGTGGAGGCCTACTACGGCAGTGAGGCAAGATCTGTCCTCGCGGGAAAAAAGATGATTGAAAGAGTCGCTCTGATTTCAGGCGGCGCCCACAAGTTTCTACAAGAGGCTATCGAGAATAGTATTGACTGTTTTATTACAGGCACATGTGATGAGCCTACATGGTACGAAGCAAGAGAGGGGGGTATCCACTTTATGGCCCTTGGACACTCAGCAACAGAGCGGGTAGGACCAAAGGCTCTTGCTTCCCATTTGGAGAGTCATTTCCCTATAAAAGCGTCATTTATTGATACCAACAACCCATTTTGAGTGTTTCTATGGAAAACGTGATCAAGGTTTTGCAAGAACGTGGTTTTATTGAGGCGCTGACAAGCGAAGAGGTCATCAAGCTTGTCGAGAAGCCTGCGAAAGTGTATTGCGGTTTTGATCCCACAGCAGATAGTTTGCATCTTGGAAGCATGGTACCGATCATGGGCCTTGCCTGGTTCCAGCGGTTTGGGCACACACCGGTTGCGCTTGTAGGCGGCACAACGGGGTTAATTGGCGATCCCTCTGGAAAGACAAGTGAAAGGCAGCTACTCGACGAGACTGTAATTCGCCATAACGAAAGGGGAATCCAAGCAAATTTAGCTACAATTTTAGGCACAAAAAATGCACTCTTTTTGAACAACTACGATTGGTATAAGGATTTTTCGATTATCCGATTTCTTCGAGATGTGGGTAAGTTTTTTCGCGTCGGAGTGATGCTGGGTAAGGATTCTGTGCGCGCGCGCATGGAATCTGAAGAAGGGATGAGCTACACTGAATTTACCTACCAGCTTTTACAGGGATACGATTTTCTCTACCTTTATGATACGCATGGCGTGACCATTCAGCTTGGAGGCAGCGATCAATGGGGTAATATTACAGCTGGAGTCGATCTGATCCGCAAAACAAGGAGCAAGAGCTCCTATGGCGTCACTTTTCCTCTACTTGTCTCCAGTGATGGTTCGAAGTTCGGAAAAAGCGAAAAGGGTGCGATTTGGCTCTCCTCTGAAAAGCTTTCTTGCTACGAGTTTTATCAATATCTTGTACGAGTGCCTGATGCGGATGTGATTAAGCTTCTTTGCTTATTAACTTTTGTGGGAATGGATGAGATTCGTGCTCTTGAGAAAGAGATGAAAAAAGAGGGGTATGTTCCCAATACGGCACAAAAAAGGCTTGCAGCTGAGGTAACCCGGATTGTGCATGGAGAAAGGGGTCTAGCTGAAGCGCTGGCTGCTACGGAAGCCGCCCGTCCTGGACAGGAGACGGTGCTCGATGTGGATACCCTCCTTGCGCTGGCAAGCACGTTGCCCTCTTATACAATTCCAAAACAAGAAGTTTTGAATATGCGCCTTCTTGATCTTTTTGTAAAAAGCGGTCTACAAGATTCCGTTGGGCAGGCACGGCGACTCATTCAAGGGGGCGGGGCGTATATCAACAATGAAAAGACTCTCGATGAAAACAAGTTTATCCATGCGTCTGATCTGATTGGTGGACGCCTCATTCTGCTCTCGGTTGGCAAGAAAAATAAAATGATCATCTATACCAACTAAAAAAAATATTCTTGAAACCAATTAGAATTTCACTATCATAGTGAATTTGCTGGAGAACAGTTGGAAAGAGGTTCTCAGCCCGTTTTTTTGGATAGAGCAGTTCTTGCAGCATTGAAAAAAAAGAACTTGCTTGAAAATCAATAACATATGACAATGCAATTTAAAAGCAATGCTACCAATAAGGTTTAAGGAGGATTTCTAGGGTATGGCTACGGATGCTAAGAAAGGTACCATGACAAAGAAGAAGCTCATCAATACGATTTCCCAAGAGAAGGGGATTCATCCAAATGACGTGCGGCACGTGATTCAAGCGTTTTTAGACAAAATGACAACTTGCTTACAAGGTGGTGAGCGTCTTGAGTTTAGAGACTTTGGCGTATTCGAGGTTGTACAGCGAAAGCAAAAGATTGGTCGTAACCCAAAGAAAGCCGCAGTACCTATTGTGATTCCAAAGCGTAATGCTGTGAAGTTTACACCTGGCAAAAAAATGCGCCAAATGATCGAAGACAGTTCCGACTCAGTTTAGGCTGAGTCGGCCCTTTCTTTAAGCTGAAAGCTTTCGAGCAATTCTAACAAGAGCAATAGCCTGGTTTCTGATGGCTTCTTGTTTTTTTGCGTCGTTTAATGTTCCATCTGGAGCAAAAGCAGCATCAGCCTTTGGAATAGTCTTTAATTCAGGAACAACGAACATGTTGATATTCTGGAGAAGGGAGCGGAGATGGGTTAAGCCTCTTAGGCCCCCAAGTTGACTGGGAGAGGCGCTCATGAGAGCCGCACATTTTCCTTTAAAACACTGGAGAGGCACTTCATCAGCGCTTTCAGGTCTTGAGGCCCAGTCAATTACGTTTTTTAATACACCAGATAGAGTGCTATTATACTCCGGCGCGGCAATTAAGAAACCATCATGCTTTAGCAAAAGCTCTTTAAACTTCTTTGCTTGTTCAGGTAGACCACTTGCATCTTCAATATCTGCATCGTAAAGTGGCATGGGATAGTCTTTAAGATCGATTAACGTCACTTCGGCTCCCTCTTTACGTGCTGCATCTGCAGCAATTTTTATAAGCTTTTTATTGTAGGAATCTTTTCGTAGACTCCCTGCAAACGCTAAGATTTTTGGTTTTGCATGCATGCTTTCCTCCTTGGTTATAAAACATAGATTGTAGACCTTTTGGTCGTCCTTGGAAAGTTTTTTTTCCAATATTTGCTTTTTTGTGTATTGTATAACCATGAGAGAAGAGCCGGACTTGCATGATGCGGTGCTGCGTGAGGATCACGAAAGCATCATCCGTATGAAAAGTGAGCCTTGTCATGTCTCTAGTGTGAATTCTCTTGGGTTTACAGCTCTAGAGCTTGCTTGTTTGCTTGGGAAGAGAGAGTGTGAAGAGCTTCTGCGTCCCCGAGGCATTACGAAGGTGCCTGTAGCCGGAAAGTTTGCAGCTACGCTAAGTTCCTATACAGAGAGGGATTTAGGAAAACTGTTTCACTTTGCCTATACCCCTTATTTAAATTTCCCTTCTTATTCTTTATTGAAAGAAACGATACGTCTTTGTCCTCTTTTAATAAGGTGGACTTTTTTAGGAGAAGAGAATCGCAGGCTTGGCATGCAGTATCGTGATGCTATTTGGTCTGGTTACTCGGCAGATGTTTCTATTCAGTGGATTGATGATCAAATTGGTTATGGCCTGTTCGCGCACCAAGATTTAGACAAAGGAGAGTATGTGGGGGAGTATACGGGCACTGTAAGGCGCCATGACTACCTACACCCTAATTTTAATAGCTACTGCTTTCACTATCCAACGCGCTTTTTCTCTGCGCAATACACTTATATCGATGCTCTTTATGAGGGAAATTCTCTTCGGTTTCTCAACCACTCCAACAGGCCCAATCTGCAGCCAAGGTGTCTGTTTGATAGGGGACTTTTGCATCTTGTCTTCTTTGCTAAAAAGACCATACGGAGTGGAGAGCAGCTTACTTTTGACTATGGTAAGGATTACTGGAAAATCAGGCGAAACCAGGCAGAGCTTGTGTGTGGGTCTGTCGAGCAGGTGGGAGTTGCTCTTGGTAGATAGGCCTCTGATACAGAATTCCATCGGCGCGTGGGATTTTCTAACTTTCCTTTGTCGAATCAGACTCTATTATCGGGTTGAGAACAACATCGAAAAAGCTTCTGCGAGAGGAGGGGATCGGCTCTTTGTTTGCTCGGGGGGAATCTCTTTCCTCTGGTGTCTGGAACCTTTCCGATGCTTTTGCAAGAGGTCTCAGAAGGGGATTTTCAGTTTCTGTAGTCCTTCTGGAAAACTTCTGCCTTATCGCCGCTTGGTATAGAGACCTGGCTGTTCGTCCAGGATATGGAAATAACCCATTAGAGAGCCATTGTTTGCACTGCGATACAGTTGTGTGTGTTTGTCCTTGCACTAGTCCGTTGAGGCACCTAATCTCTGCCTGTGACCAGCGGTATTGACAGGGTTTCTGAATTATTCCCTTTTTTGCCTGAGGATGGGATTTAGTGTTAGGAAAAATCCCTTGTAGGACTGTTCTTGTTTTATCGGAGCTCTCCCCCGTCTTGGGGCTAGAGGTTTGTCTGATACAGTTAGTAGGAGAAGAGATCCCAATATAAAAGTTGACACTCACCTTGCCCGTCCTGAAAATAATAAGAGTATTCGTTGGATCTACTTTACCATGTGTGTCAGATTTTCGCAACCCTCTATACGACCGCTTATTTTCTTGGCAAAATCTCTTTTTGGGGGTAGTATGTGTATTCAACTGCACTGAAAAGTTGGTTTCTGCCTGCGCCTGGAAACCTGGCAAAAATTGAGACATCGGAGGGGATGTATGACTTGGACGCCGGCTCGCATATTTATCATTACAGCAGCTATACTTTTTGCGATTATTTTAACTGCTGCAGGGCTTAAGAAGTGGAAAAAAACTGAGAAAAACCCCGTCGCTTTACCCGTTCAGACTGAATCTGTTCTTCCTAAAGTAAAGGCAGAGCCTGTAAAAAGTGTGGAAGCCCCCCCTTCTGCAAACCTGGTTAAGCCAGTTCTTGAAAAAAAGGAAGTGAGTCCAATTTCTCAACTGGAACCGCCTGAAAGAAATTGCATTGAACTTCTTTTTAATCGCAGCGAACCGAGATTGCCGTTTGTCGAAACGATTGCCTACAAGAGCCGCGCTTCGTGGATGGAAGGCCGGCAGGCATGGCTTGCTGACTACGCTGCGCATTTCAAGACATCCCGCCACTTCATTGCAAGAAGCTTAAATGGTACACCTGACTATTTTAAGCAAGATATTACTGAAGGGTCTCGTTTTAACATCTTAAAGCCCGAAAAGAACATTCAGTTTCACCTTGTCATTGATGTCAGTAGGCATAAGATGTGGTTTTATAGCTATGATGCAGATGCAGATGAAAGGATTTTACTCAAGACCTACCCTGTAGGTCTTGGTCGATTAGATTCCAGCTCCCCTTCTGGATGTCTTACGCCCTTAGGTCAGTACACACTTGGCGACAAGGTTGGCATCTACAAGCCAAAATCTATGGGGATCCATGCTGGACACAAGACTGAGATGGTGCAGATTTTTGGGAGCAGGTGGCTGCCCTTCGATCAAGAAGTCAGCGGGTGCACAGCACCTTCTCGAGGGCTAGGTATTCATGGTGTGCCTTGGCTCTACAATGAAAAAACAGGGGAATTTGATCAACAGACCGCAAGTATTGGCAAGTATGAAAGCGACGGGTGCATTCGCATGGCAACAGATGATATTGAAGAGCTTTTTGCAATCATCATAACAAAACGAACTGTAGTCCAACTTGTAAAGGATTTTTGGCAGGCTAAGCTGCTTGGAAAAGAGGCTATTTATTAAAACTATGGATCCGAAAAAAAAGAAACTCTCTCCCTGGGATCGGGTACTTATTGCACGTCATCCCAAAAGGCCACGCACGGTAGATTATATCCAGCATATGTGCGATGAGTTTGAAGAGATTGCAGGCGACCGTACTTTTGGCGATGATCCTGCTGTTGTGGCTGGCTTTGCTCGGATTGGAGGAGTGAAGTTTGTTCTTGTTGGACAGGAAAAAGGGAAAGACACCGAGTCGCGGATGAAAAGAAACTTTGGCTATGCCTATCCAGAGGGTTTTAGAAAAGCCCTTCGTGCAATGAAACTAGCTGAAAAATTCCACTTACCCGTTGTTAGCTTGATTGACACTCCGGGTGCTTTCCCAGGGCTGCAGGCAGAGCAGCGTGGGATTGGGCGTCAGATTGCTGAGAATCTAAAAGAGATGTCCCGTCTCAAGACCCCGATCATTGTCTTGATCATTGGAGAGGGATGCTCTGGAGGGGCACTTGCGCTTGCAGTAGGGGATGTTGTTGCCATGTTAGAGCATTCCTTTTATTCGGTCATTTCCCCCGAAGGGTGCGCGTCAATTCTATGGAAGGATCCGGGTAAAAATGCCGAGGCAGCGTCTTCTCTTAAGCTAAATGCGGAGGATCTCATCTCTTTTGCCATTGTTGATGATATTATCCGTGAGCCGGAAGGGGGCGCTCACAATAACCCTGAGGAGACGTACGCCTCTTGCAAAAGTTTTATCTTGAAGAAGTGGGAGGTGCTTAAAGACCTTTCAGCAGAAGTTCTTCTTGAAAATCGATACCAAAAATTTCGTAAGATGGGCCGTTTTGAGGAGATTTTTTGAGATACCTCTTCAGAGCTGCGATCCAAAATAGAAAGCATCTTTCTCTTTTGGCCTTAACATTTATCTCTATGTGTCTTCTTGCCTTGGCATCACAGCTTGAGGTGTTTTCCTTGGGTGTGATTACAAGAGGCAGCTCTGGTGGAAAGGGAGATGGCGTAGTAGAGCAAGGGGTCGAATGGCTGTCGCCCTATATCAATCTTACAGATGACGTGAAGAGTCTTGCTCTTTTTGTTGTCTTTGTAGCTTTTTTCAAAGCGATTTCCCTTTTTTTGCACCGTTTTTCTACAAGAATGGTGGCTATTAAGATCAGCCGCGACCTGCGTCAGAGTTATTTTGATCATATTCAGTCTTTACCCATGGAGTTTTACGAGAAATACAACATCGGATCGCTCTCATCAAGGGTGGTGGCTGATTCGAAAATGGTCGCCGAAGCCATTAATAGCTGTCTGTTAAATTATCTGCAAACCCCGTTTCTTGTAGCAACAAGTCTGTTTTTTTGCTTTCTCTCTTCGTGGAAGCTTTCGCTCTTTGTGTTTTTGGGCCTACCCCTCATTCTTTTCCCTATTGTCTTTATCGCACGGCAGATCAAGAGAATATCACGCCATATTCAAAAAAACCAAGAGGTGTTTGCCTCTGTGATTATCGATTTTCTTTCGGGCATCCAGACCGTGAAGGTGTTTGCGATGGAGGAGTTTTCACGTAAGAAATACCAAGAGCAAAACAATAAGATGGCAGATCTGGAGACACGGATCGCTCGCTATGATGTTGCAGCACGTCCTATAGTACATATGATCGGCATGGGGTTTTTGGCCTCTGCGATTATTGTCGGCCTCTATATTTTTGGGATGAGTGTTTCTGAAGTTCTTTTTTATTGTGGCATGCTGTTTCTTCTGTATGAGCCGATTAAGAAGTTTTCGGAGGAGAATACTTTAATCCAAAAAGGGGTGGCTGCGGCTGAAAGGATGTATGAGGTTTTAAGTATTGAACCGAAAATCCAAGATGAAAGTGGTGCCGCAGTTTTTACAGACTTTAAAAAGGGCATTGAATTTGATAACGTTTGGTTTCGCTATGGAGAAGAATGGGTCTTAAGGGGTGTGACCTTCACTGTAGAAAAAGGGAAAACGGTTGCCATTGTCGGTCCTACGGGCGGCGGTAAGTCAACCATTGTACAGCTCTTGCCAAGACTTTATGATGTACAAAAGGGGCAAATCCGTATCGATGGTGAGCCTTTGAAGTCATATACGCAAACCTCTCTCCGAGAAAAAATTGCATTTGTCCCTCAAAAGCCATTTCTTTTTTTAGACACTGTTGCGGAAAACATCTCTTTTGGGCGACCCTTTTCTAGAGAGGCTATTGAACTTGCTGCTAAGAAAGCGCAGGCAGAAGAGTTCATTCAACGCCTTCCCAAAACCTACGATACGATGCTATCTGAGGCTGGGAGAAACTTGTCGGGTGGACAGCAACAACGACTTGCCATTGCAAGGGCCCTTGTCAAAGACGCTCCTATCTTAGTGCTAGATGAAGCAACCTCTGCCCTTGATGCCATCAGTGAAGACCGTGTCAAGAAAGTGCTGGAGGGACTACGAGGGTTTTTGACGCAGATTGTAGTTGCGCACCGCCTGTCCACGATTGAGGATGCCGATAAAATTATTTACATTGAGAGGGGCGAAATCGTTGCTGAGGGGACCAAGGAGGAGCTACTTGTTTCTTGTCCGGGTTTCCGCAAGATGTGGGAAACGGTGTATAAGACAAAAAAATAAGAAAATTATTTAAACTATCTGACTTTTTTGTTGCGATCCAGTTGCAATAAAAGAGTTTATGAGCTATGATATCCCTTATTTCAGGAGAAATGCTGTGAAAAGAACCTACCAACCGAGTAAAATTAAGCGTAAAAAAGTCCACGGATTTAGAGCACGCATGTCAACGCCAGGCGGACGCAAAGTTCTGCGCAATCGCAGAAGAAAAGGGAGAGCCGTTTTAACAGTTTGAACTTTTCCTATCCCAAATCCCTTCGAATGTGCCATAGGGGTGAATTCCGGCATCACCTGCGTCATAGCAGGTGTTTTACCGGAAAAGTTATCTTCATAGACTATAATCAAGGAAAGAGTCTTTGTCCCAAGCTTGGGATTACGGTCACGCGCCGTTTTGGGCAAGCTACAGAGAGAAATCGTTTTAAACGCCTCTGTAGAGAATCGTTTCGACTCCATCAGCATTTACTACCAAGGGGCACGATCTTGCACCTGAGGCCGACAGGTGCAAGCAAAGGGGCACAGTTTGAGGCTTTCTGCCAAGACCTCGTTTCCTTCGTTACCTATGTGCGAGCTAAGCGTTCTGCCAATAGCTTTTGAAGCTAATATTTTCGAGCGAATTCGAAAGAAGAGTTATTCTTGTCGCCAGTTCTTGTGGGGACCTGGGGTGCGTCATATGTCGCACTGCAACAAAGAGACCCGTATAGAATGTAAGCAATGCTGTTAGAACGCAAAGGGAGCTTGAACTAGCAAAAAGAATGGCTGTAGCAATGCCCATGGCTTTAGTTGCACCAATAAGAAGTGTCCTCCCTCTTTTCTCTATTAACATCTCTTCAGTGAGTCTGACAATTCTGTTTGTTCTTTGCAAATGAATCGCCAGTTCGCTTTCGCGCTTGTAGTCAAGTTCTATGGCTTGACATTTGAGTGTGCGAATAGTATCAGTTAGGGTCCAAAATTCATTGAATTCTCGGAGCCCGCAAAGATCGGAGAAAAGGAGTACAGGAGTTTCTGCCCCTTTCATGCCTTCTGTCTTTTTCGTGCAAAGAACTTTTTCAGCATGGGTTTTGCAGGTTTGGATAATATTTTTAACAGGCTTTGCTATTTGTATGGATCGGGGTGCATAAATAGAGGGAAAGTCTAGTCTTGCAGCATTTGGTTGAGTCATGATTACCTCCAGTTTGGTTCGAAAAATGAAGATCGTACTAGGGTTTAATTAAGAATTGATAAAGTTCAAACTTTCAAAAAGTTGCTTGTTTTTTTTAAGGAAGGCATCCTTCCAATAGTAGTGGGTTAGAAGCCCTTCACACTCTCTTTCGAGAAGGCGGTGAGCAATGTAGAGGGCTTCTACCGACGCAAGGCCATGTTCTGGATCGGAGCAATCTTCTTGCCGTCTTGGATAAGCCGTGCGAAATTCTTTAGGTAGACTTCGGTAGATAATGCTTTCGTCAAGCGGAAGGTTTACAATCATTTTTTGAGCCAGCCGCCAGGTTCCATCGATAAGACAAAGGGGGTACTCTTTGTCGCAAGCGCTTAAGGGGGGCGCATCGAGTGTCAAAACAAGGGCATGCCTGAGGTTAAGGGGAGCTGTGAGGGGGTACTTCAAGAAGACAAGATCAGACCGTGTCTCTAAGCCTCTTAAACTACATTTTTTAAGATTTTCCCTGCGGTGACGGATGATAATCGTCTTGAGAGGGGGTTGTGTTATTTTGTCTTTTTGAGGTAGGATCACGATGGATTGATTTTTTACCAATATTATAAACTAGAGAACCTTTTAAAGGTAGGGCGGTTTTGATGAAGAAGATCCTCGGGACTTTTCTTTTGTGCGCTCTTTGCTTCAGTTCGGCTTTCGAACTCGCAGCAAAGGAGATCAAATGGCAAAATAACTACACTCAAGCTCTTTCTGACGCTGGTAAGTCTAACAAGCCTCTTGTTGTATTTTTCACAGGGTCGGATTGGTGCATCTGGTGCAAGAAACTCGAGCAAGAGGCTCTTTCAACAAAAGAGTTTGCAGACAAAGTGGGAGACAAATTCATATTCGTATCTCTTGATTTTCCAAAAAAGCCAAAAATAGATAATGATTCCAGAGCGAACAAAGCGCTTATGGACAAGTTTGGTGTAAAAGGTTTTCCAGGCGTTGTGATTGTAAATAGCAAAGGGGAGAAAATTGCAAAAACGGGCTATCAGCCAGGTGGAGGAGCTAGTTTTGCTGAGCACCTAGAGATGCTGGCAACAGAAGGTGCAGCACCTGCTGTGAAAACAAATGCGAAGGCGCCTGCTTTGCAGAGGTCTTAAGTAACGGAGGGCTGGGCGCGGAGGAGTAGTTTCTTGACGTACTGGCCATTTGAAAGAATGTAGTCTGCAGCTGAGTAAACAGTGTAGATAGCGGCCATGGCGACCACAAAAGTGCTGCCATAGTTTAACTCATTCGCACTAATCACGCCGCCCGCATGAGCCATCATCAGGAAGAGCACGATAAATGCTGCTACTGCCTGAATGATGGCTTTTCTTTTTCCACTCATTCTTGCAGCTAGGGCAAACCCTTTGAGGGCACAGATAGTACGAAGCGTGCTCACAACAGAGTCGCGGTAGATAAATACGAAGATAAGCAGCATGGGGAGATTGACAGGGGGCAGAGTGAATGTCAAAAAGACAGAGGTGCGAGCGATGCTATCGGCCATGGGATCTAAGATTTTTCCAAGATCGCTTACCATATTGTACTTCCTTGCGATGTACCCGTCTACAAGGTCTGAAACCTCAGAGACACTAAGGAGAAAGCAGAGAAAGTAGGGTAGACTGTGAGCTGTGAGTCCAAACCACGTAGGTTCTAGGTAGACGAGGAGGAAAATGGGGCTGATGAAAATCCGAATAAAAGTTATGGCGTGGGGCAGAGCGATCACTTTTTTATCTTCCGGTAAAGCTTTTCATACAGGTGGGAAGACTTTTTCCAACTGAAGTCCTGATACATTCCTGTTTCAGATAGCCTTCTCCAACCACTGGAAGGATTATACCAATATTTGAATGCTCGGTCAAGGACCGAGTGGAGATTTTTCTTTGTAGGGCTTTTAAAAACAAGTCCATTTCTGTCGTGGTGGATTGTGTCTGCAAGACCGCCTGTTCTTCTCACGATGGGAACAGAGCCGTATCTGAGGGCAATGAGCTGCGTAAGCCCGCAGGGTTCAAAAAGAGAGGGTACAAGGAAATAATCTGAGCCAGCGAAAATCATATGCGCAAGGAGTTCGTCGTGCTTGAGAAAAAAAGAGACGTTGTGGTTAGGAGCATATTTTTTTTTCAAATTGGTGAATCTTTTTTTTATTTTGGGGTCTTGTGTGGAGCCGAGAAGCATAAACTGACCCCCTTTCTTTGTAGCATAGCGGATAGCCTCTTCGATGAGGTGAAGTCCTTTTTGGGCAACAAGCCTTGTGACGCAGCCAAAGAGGGGAGCGTCTGTGCGATGCAGTTTTCTTTTTTTCTGGAGCTTTTTTTTCAGTTGCAGTTTGTTTGTAGGATCGGTTTTAGAGTACTCAAGTGGAAGAATCGGATCAAGTTCTGGGCTCCAGTAAGAATAGTCAACCCCGTTGAGGATACCTGTGAGCTTTTTCTTGTGCTTTCTGAGCAGGGGAGCAAGACCCTCGCCATGCTCTTTTGTTAAGATTTCTTTGGCATATGTAGGGGACACAGTATTGATGTAGTCTGCAAATTCAATACCTCCTCTCATAAGATTGAAGCATTTTTTATGCTTGGGGTCTATCATAAGGGTCGTGATTTTTTCGGGAAGTTGTAAGAGATTCAGGTCTTCCTTGCTACAAACGCCTTGGTAGAAAAGGTTGTGGATGGTAAGAAGAACGGGCGGAAATTTACACGTATCTATAGCACAAAGGGGGGCAACGGCAGCCACTTGCCAATCATGGATGTGGAGGACATCGGGTTTTTGACGTCTTTTCTTGAGGTAAGCATAACAGGCTTTTGTGAAGTAGAGAAAGCGACGTGTGTCATCCTTACAGCCGTAGATGCTACCTCGGTTGAAGAACTGGTGTTTGCTACGATCCTCGATCAAGATGAGAGATATGTTCTGAAAGTCGGCTCGCCAGAGGGTGCTATGTAGGATTTCTTTGCCGAATTCGAAGGTAAGTTTTTGCTTAAGGGGGCGTAAGTTTTTCAGCTTGTCCAAAAGGATGCAGTCATATTTGGGCAAGACTACCTCTAGCTTGTGGCCGCGCTCTTGCAGTGCGCGACTTAAGCCCGTAATTACATCCCCAAGTCCTCCAACCTTAGCGAAGGGGGCCATTTCGACAGTCAGGTGCATGATCCTCATGTTTGCACCATAAGACAAACTGGTGTTTGTCAAAAGATAAATTTAATGCAATCGCGCTGGATTCCTCTTGAAAATAATTCTTAGGGCCTATAGTATCTAGTACTAATATTTTACGGTTCTGATCAATTTGTAAGATAGTTGATGGGGCGTAGCCAAGCGGTAAGGCAGCGGTTTTTGGTACCGCCACGCGTGGGTTCGAATCCTACCGCCCCAAATTGGTCGAAGAATGGAGCTGATGGCTGACAGTAAACCCAATATTCTCCTGTTTTCAGGCTCCTCACATCCAGCCTTGGCTAAGGAAATTGCCGGGCATTTAGGGATTGAGTTAGCAAAAGCAGAGTTGGGGAGGTTTCCCGATAATGAGACCTCATTTCAGATCAGAGAGTCAGTAAGGGGAAGGGACGTATTCGTTGTTCAGACGATCGCCCGAGATCCGAATTACTATCTGATGGAACTGCTTATCATGATTGACGCCTTCAAGCGGGCATCCGCAAGAAGTATATCAGTTGTGATTCCCTACTATGGGTACTGTCGCCAAGACCGAAGAGATAAGCCACGAGTGCCGATTACAGCAAAGCTTGTGGCAAATCAGCTCGAGAATGCTGGAGCAAGTCGGGTCCTTACCATGGACCTCCATGCTGACCAGCTACAAGGCTTTTTTGATATTCCCGTGGATAACCTGTTCGGACAATCGAACCTGGTTGCCGCGTTGAAGAAAGGGCTAGGGGAAGACCTAGTCGTCGTAACACCAGACATTGGGAGCATTAAGTTGGCAAGTAACTTTGCCCACGATCTCAGGACGGAGTTTGCGATTATCTATAAGCGGCGTGTGACTGCTACACAAGTAGATGCTGTCACTGTCATAGGGGATGTAAAAGGAAAAAATGTACTTCTCGCTGACGATATGTGCACAACAGCCGGTACTTTGTTGTCAGCAGCGAATGCGTGCCAAGAGAAGGGAGCAGAAAAAATCTATGCAGTTGTCACCCATGGACTTTTTGTGGGGGAAGCTGTAGAGAAGATTTCAAAGAGTCCGATCAGTAAGCTGTATTATAGCAATACAATACAACCTATTGAGAAGGTGCAAAAAAACGAGATCTTTGTAGAGGTCTCCGTCTCTTCCCTCTTCGCACACGCCATACGCTGCATCGTTTCAGCGGGATCGATCTCCGCCATTTATGATGGTAAGGTGATCTGCAATGGCAGCATTGATTAGAAGCTCTCCAAGAGTTTGCGATCTGCTTAAAGTTTTATGGTGTATAGTGGAGGCGTTAATGAAGCTTGATATTACAAAAAGAGAGATACAGAAAAAGCGAGATGCAAAGCGTCTGCGTAGAGAAGGCACAATTCCTGCTGTCCTCTATAGAAAAGGAAAAGAGGAAGAAAATATCGCTGTAAAAAATGCGGATTTTCAAGCCATTCTCCGTATGATTAAGAAGGGGCAACTCCCAACAACTGTTTTCACTCTGAAAAGAGAGAATGGTACAGAGCAAACAGCCCTTGTAAAAGACATTCAGTACAATCCTGTGACATACGATGTCATCCATTTGGATTTCCTCGAACTGATCGACGGGCAGGAAGTGAGTGTAAAGGTGCCGATTGAGTGTACTGGGCAGCTAGAGTGTATTGGGATTAAACTTGGAGGCTTTTTAAGACAGGTGATTCGCTACGTAAAAGTGCGTTGTCTCCCTAAAGACATCCCTAATTCGTTCCAAGTGGATGTGCGCGAACTTGCGATTAATCAGTCGAAGAGAATTGGAGATCTGCAATTTCCTGAAGGAATTACACCTCTTACACCAGTGAAAGAAGTAGCTCTTCTGATTGCGAAGAGATAGAGGTTTTTTGTGCCACTGTTTGTAGGCCTTGGAAATCCGGGAAGACGGTATGAGGGTACACGGCACAATATAGGTTTTCAGGTTCTTGAGGCTTTTGCCAAAAGGCATGGACTACAGGTAAAGGAGCATCCTCTTTTCCAGTCGCGTACAGGGAGAGGGTTGGCAAAAGAAGTGGCCGTCCACCTAATTCTTCCTGAAACCTATATGAATAACAGCGGTGTAGCTGTGCGAAAGTACTTGGACTATTATGGCCTGAAGGCATGCGATGTTGTTGTTGTACATGACGAAGCTGACGTGGATTTTCAGGTGGTAAGGCTCAAGAAGGGTGGAGGATCTGGAGGGCACAACGGATTGAAAAGTCTGCAGGGCCATTTGGGAACAGGGGACTTTATCCGTGTACGCATGGGGATCGGGCATCCAAGAACTTTAAGTCCCGAGCAGGGACAGATAGAACTTGAGCACTATGTGCTAAGTGGATTTACAGCGGAGGAGAAGGGTAGACTCCCAACTTTTATCCAGGAAGGGGTAGAGGTTTTGGACAAGCTGCTCAAGAGACCGCTAGAAGAAGTTATGAACGAAGTTAATAAAAAAAGGAATCAGCAAGATGACAAAAAAGAGACAAGGCCTTTATGAGGGCATGTATATCATCAGTGCTACCTTAAGTGATGATGCGAGAAAAAGAGCTCTCGAGAAAATTACGAGCGGGATCGAAAAGCGTGGCGGAATCGTCCACAAGCTCCATGAAATGGGCAAAAGGCGCCTCGCCTACGAAATTGATGGTCATCGCGAAGGGTATTACTACGTAATCTATTTCGGGCTTCCCACAAGTGCAATCGTGGAAGTTTGGAATGAATACCACCTCCATGAAGACCTTATTCGCTTCATGACGCTCACTGCAGATGAAGTGAAAGAAAAACTCGAGTTTAAACCATTAGTGAGCCAGGAGGTTTAAGATGTTCGATAGACGTGATAGACAAGAAAGAGGAGCCTCCGGAGAGCGTCCAGAAAGATCGGAAAGACCCGACAGAAGAAAATCTCAAGAAGCAACCTCGAAGAAAAGAAAGAACTGCCCCTTCATTCGTGCAGGGATTGCAGCGAAGAATATTGATTATAAAGATGCTGAAATGCTCAGCAAGTTTATTACAGACCGAGGCAAGATTTTACCTCGCCGTATTACAGGGGTTTCTGCAAAACACCAAAGAGGCTTGACAAGAGCAATCAAGCGCGCGCGTTATATGGCGCTTATGGCATTTGCTTCCAAGGAATAAGGGGGATATCATGGCTACAAAATTACTACTCACAAAAGATGTTGAAGATCTTGGTAGATCTGGAGATATCGTATCTGTAAAACCAGGCTATGCCCGTAATTACCTTCTTCCGCAAGGATTTGGTATTGTTGCAGATGCAAGAGCCTTAAGAATGCAGACAAGAATCCAAGAAGAGCGAAGAAAGAAAGCTCTGGAAGACAAAAAAGACGCGGAAGCCTGTGCAAAGCAACTCGAAGGTAAAGAGTTTGAGATTGTTGTTAAGGTTGACCCAGATGGCCATATGTATGGTTCTGTAAGCAGCGTAGATGTTCTTGCTCTTATTGAGAAAGGTACAGGCATTGTGCTTGGGAAGAAAGCAGTGGCTTTGAAGCACCCTATTAAAAAATTGGGAACACACTTTGTTCGCCTCAACCTCAATGAAGGTGTGGAAACGGAGATCAAAGTGACTGTAACGGCTGAGGCAAAACTGGAGCTCAAGTAGAAAGACGATGAGGTCTTACCTCTCACCGGCTAAGGTGAATCTTTTTCTGCGAGTTTTAGAACGAAGAAGCGATGGCTATCACAATATAGCCTCGCTGCTTCAAGCTATTGATCTTTTCGACACTCTTACCTTTGCGTATGTGGAAAAAGATCTGTTTACCTGTACCGATCCGAAGCTAGAAGCTGATTCCAATAATCTTGTTTTGAAAGCGGTGCGGATCTTTCGCCAGGAGACGGGGTGGACAAACCCCCTTTCCATACACTTACAAAAAAATATTCCTTATGAGGCAGGACTAGGAGGCGGCAGCGGAAATGCTGCTACGACGCTTTATGCCCTATCAGAAGTAAGCGGTTTGAACATACCCGTTTTAACGCTTAAGAAGTGGGGGTCACAGATAGGCATGGATGTCCCTTTCTTTTTTTCAGAAGGTCTTGCCTACTGTACAGAGCGAGGCGATGTGCTAGCCTCTCTACCACCCCTTCCTTCACAAATGCTAACCTTAATAAAGCCAGATTTTGGTCTTCTTACCCCTCTTGTCTATAAGACCTTAGACGTAAACAGCCTTTCAAAAAAAGCTCCAGAAAAAGCGCTAGAAGCGATACAAGGTGGTAAGTTAGAATTTTTTAATGACTTAGAGGTGCCTGCCTTTTCACTCAGGCCTGAGCTAGAGGTCATTAAAAACGAGCTTCTAGCTTGCGGCTTTTCCAGCGTAACCATGTCGGGTTCTGGAACCTGTTTTTTCTGTACAGGGACACCATCAACTAAGTCTTTTAGGGCGTTTAAAACCTACCAAGTGCGCTTCCTGACAAAACAGCCTGGAAAGTGGTACAAATAAAATCCGATTTCGGATACTCTGTTTGTACCTTTTTTAGAGCCGTTTAGTTTTAATGAAAAAATTTTTGTGTTTAGCTGTTTTTGTACCCTTCCTCCTTGTTGCTTCAGTGCAAGAGAGTCCCCTTCCCCTTCTCCAGAAGTTAGAAGAGGGCGCTTTAAATAAAAAGATGCTGGCAGCAGACCAATTAGATGTTATTGGTTCCCTTTTAGAGAGAAAAGAATCAAAGCTTCGCGTTGTTTCTTTTAACATGCTCTTTAACCACTACGATGACTATCTGGAAGAACCTAACCGCTGGGTTAACAGAAAGGAGAGGGTTGCTCAGTTAGTCGAACACATGCAACCTGATGTTATGGGGACACAGGAGCTTCAATATACGCAATTACAAGACCTTCTGGAAGGGCTCGGTAATCTGTATGGTTATGTTGGCTTTGGCAAACGAAATGGAGAAAGGGAGGGGGATGTAGATGCGGTCTTTTATCGTAAGGATCGAGTAACGCTATTAAGTAGTGCACACATGTACGCCTCTCTTACACCAAGCATTCCCAGTCCCACACCGTTTGGAAAAAATTGTGTGTTTGTTGTATGCCATTTTAGGCAAAATAGCACAGGAAATGAGTTTGTGGTGATCAACACCCACTTAACCTACGGACACGTCGAATCTAGAGAGTATGAAGCGAGAAGTTTGGTTGAGCTCGTGGAAGAACTAGGGGAGACACTTCCGATTATAGTGACAGGTGACTTCAATACGTTTCCCTTTAGACCAGAAAGCAAACTTCCCTTCTATGATGGAGACTACATTCTGAATTTGATCAAAGGGACAAACCTTAGGGATGCCATGGAGATTTCAGCTCTTGGACATTTAGGGGCACTTTCATCGACAAATTTTTCCGAGACACTTGGCAAGGCCTTTGTAGGGCTAGGAACACCTGGTGTGATTTTAGACCATATTTTTGTTTCTAGAAGAATTAGCGTTCTTGCTCATGCGATTGTGTCAGCAAGGGTAGATGGTCACTTCCCTTCCGATCATTTTCCTGTCCTTGCCGACCTTTTGCTATAAAAATAGTAGCTATTGGCTTCATGAGTAAAGGGAAGATTTAAGAAGTATTTGCGATTAAGTGAGAAGTATTGCTACGATAGCGGGCATGAACCTTGATCTTGATAAAGCTATTGTCGTAACCGGTGCTGCTGGTTTCATTGGCTCTTGCACTCTCAAGCACCTCAATGAACGTGGACTCACAAATGTTATTGCCGTTGACCACTTAGAGAGAAGCGAGAAGTGGAAAAACTTAGTCGGTAAAAAGCTCTCTTTGGTTCTTGAGAGAGAGCAGCTTTTCGATTGGCTAAAGGGCAAAGAAAAAGAAATTGGCGCGATTATCCACCTCGGCGCCTGCTCTAGCACAGTCGAACTTGATGCTTCTTATCTTTTGAAGAATAACTATCAATACAGTGTACAGCTTGCAGAGTATGCTCTGCAGAATGATGTTCGCTTTATCTATGCTTCTTCTGCAGCAACGTATGGAGATGGGACCAAAGGGTTTGAAGATGGCTATGAGCATATCGAAGAATTAGAACCCCTCAATATGTACGGTTTTTCAAAGCACCTTTTTGACCTATGGGTCAAACGTAAAGGCGCTTTTTCAAAAGTAGTAGGACTGAAGTATTTTAACGTATTTGGCCCCAACGAATATCATAAGGGACGCATGTGTTCTGCTATTTTGAAACAGTATCCCCTGGTCGCCAAAGGTGACGTTGTCAAGCTCTTTGCGTCCTCGGAACCCACTAAGTTTAAAGATGGGGGGCAGATGCGTGATTTTATCTATGTAAAAGATGCAGTCAGAATGACGTGTGCCTTTTTACAGAACAAAGTGGGGGGGCTCTTCAATGTGGGCTCAGGTACTCCAAGGACATGGAATGACCTTGCAGGAGCCATGTTTAGTGCTGTTAACCTCTCGCCTCGTATTGAGTACATTCCTATGCCAGGTGATCTGATTGGGAAGTATCAAAATTATACCTGCGCTGACATGGGGAGGACAAGAAATGCCCTCGGGGGGCTTTCTTACGCTATCCCCCTTGAAGAGAGTGTTGCTGAGTACATGAAGGAGTACCTTCTCCCGGAGAGACGATGGTAAATCTCATTGGGACCTTGGGCAAGATCTTGCCAACGAAGGTTCTTATTGTCGGAGATTTCGTATTAGATTCCTATACCTACGGAAAAGTAAGACGGATTTCGCCAGAAGCCCCTGTCGCGGTAGTCCAAGTAACGAGGGAAGAAGATCGTCCAGGGGGGGCAGGAAACGCTCTTCTTAACTTGCGCTCTCTTGGGGCCGATGTCATGCCGTTGGGGCGGCTCGGAGAGAATGCTGCTGGTGAGCGCTTGAAGAGAGCTTTTTTCGAAGAGGGGGTATCTCTTGAGGGCCTATTTCTCGAAAAGGGATACAAAACCCCCGTCAAGAATAGGATCATCGCGGAGAACCAGCAGGTAGTGCGGGTGGACCACGAAGAGATCACCCCTCTTCCCGAGCTCTTAGAAGAAGAGATTTTACAAAAGCTGCCTGAGCTGATCAGTCAAGTACAGGTGATTGCAGTTTCCGACTACGGCAAAGGCTTCTTAACGAGGTCGTTTTTAGCAGCGCTTTTTCATGAGGCGGAAAAGCAACACGTCCCCGTGATTGTAGATCCCAAGGGTAGCGACTACACGAAATACCAAGGCGCTTTTATCGTAAAACCAAATGCTAAAGAAGCCTATGCTGCCGCTGGAAAGGACCCAGACTGTCCTATTGATGAAGTCGGAAAGAGGTTACTTGAGATTACACAAGCTGCAGTTGTGATGATTACACGCTCTGAGCTTGGGATTTCTCTCTTTTTGTCTAGTGGAATGAGAAAAGACTTTCCTGTAGAGGCAAGAGAAGTCGTGGACGTTACGGGTGCAGGCGACACCGTTCTAGCTATGCTCACCCATAGTGTGGCAAGCGGTATTCCGATTGAGGAAGCGACTCTACTTTGTAATGTGGTCGCAGGGATGGCCATCGAACGGTTTGGCTGTGCTAGAATCTCCTTGGCAGAACTGGCAAGGCGTCTTTTGTACATTGACTCACATAACAAGGTTTTTGATGAAGAGCACCTCTTTGTTCTGCAAAAGGCGCTCATGGATAGATCGTATACCATTTTGGGTGTTTCGTCTGAAAGGGGGCTAACGTCTGCTATCTATACAAGCATCCAAAAGCTTGCCTCCAAGAAAAAGGGAGATCTTCTTATCTATATCCGAGAGAAAAATCCCGACCTCTCTTTTGTGCATCTTCTTTCTTCTTTGCGGGAGGTAGACTTTATTATCCTAAAGACAGAGAGCTTGCAGCATTTTGTTTCTCTTATTTCTCCTTCTGATGTATTGGTTGTAGAGGGGGATGAGCTAAAGACTCTTCATGCCCCGCATGCACTTTTAAGTTAGGAGTTCTCCTATGGTCAATGAGCAGTTTAACTGGCAGCGCCACCCAAAGGCGGAGCAATTTTTTCTGGATCGCTTGAGGGAGGCGGAGGCGGCAAACCCGGCTATTCAGCAGCTGCACGCTGCTTTGCAAAAAGAAACTAATACAAGGCTTTTAGATTGGGTTGACCATGTGGCCATACGACATGGCGATGCCTTAGAAAAAGAGCTTTTGGAACTTGGGTTTGTCTCTGAGGTAGTGCATCCTTCTTACCGGGTTTTTTATCATCCAGGGGCGCAGCTTCCGCGCGTTCTTGCGGCAGAAGATGGTACGGTGCCAGGAGTTGCGCTTACTGTAGAGAGTATTGCAGATTTTTTGGGAGCGCGTGGTCTTCGTGGGGATATTCAAGGCTCGATAAAAAGTGGCTTTCGTAAATGTCTTGTCTCATGTGAAGGAGATACATCTCTTTGGGTGATCGAAAGGAGGGGGACACGGGTGATGGAGCCCATCTATCAGGATAGTACCTATCTTGCTAACTACATGGCATGTCTTGAGAAATGGTGTACAAGGCCACGAGGTTTAGAAGAGGAGGAGGAAAATCTCCACGAGGCTCTAAGCCTTGCGGAAGAAATGATTGACCTTATGGGTAAAGATCTAGCTGCGTGGATTGTACTCGAGGGAGAAAGGATCTACTGGCAAAGGCGTAATCACGCTGGCCAAATTCAGAAAAACCGGCAGGACCATTTGGGGATGGGGTGGGCAAACCACGACCACCATACATTTCGCTCCTCCAGAAAACACTTTACTGATCTTGTTCGTCTTTTTGAAATGCTTGGTTTCCATTGCCGGGAAAGGTATTGGGCGGGGCAAGAGGCGGGTTGGGGCGCTCAGGTGATGGAGAATAGCACAGCAGGTCTTATCCTTTTCCTAGATGTCGACCTTTCACCTGAGGAAGTAGGTATTGATTTTTCCCACCATCCCCTCCCAGATAGAAAAGAGCT
>CAZBXE010000020.1:0-22109 GCA_964496125.1 uncultured bacterium
CCTTTAGTTTCAGAACGTGCTATCCGCGATGTTGAAAAGAGTTTGAAGCGTATTATGTCCCTCGGTTGGGTTTATTATGACGACTTTTTAAAGGGCTTTATGGAGTCTCTGACTCCGGAAGAGCCTCTTATTCTCAAGAAAATTGGTTCGAGAAAGTGGAAGTACGTTCTTCCGGTTCTTTCTCCAGGAGACAAGACGATTCTTTCTGCTATCCTTCTCGAGCGAATGTTCGAAGTGGGTGTTGTCGCTGTTGGAGAGCATGAAGGCCGTACCTGCCTCTCTATTACTCCCTATGGGCAAAAAGCACTTTGCGATTGAAGCTCTGTTAGGTGGCTACCTGGGAGGGCAAGCGGTTCTGTAGTTGTGATAAAAACTTGACCTAGATGAGCTGTTAACGCTAAGATATCGCTCCTTCTTGCCTCATCAAAACTCATCCGAATATCATCAATCAGAAAGAGGGGGATTTCGCCTGTCCAGTCACGCACAGTATGCCATTCTGCGAGGCGAAGAGCAGCAAGCGTACTTCTCTTTTGCCCTTCGCTACTAAACACCTTGGCATTTTTTTCATTGATGCGTAGCTCAAAGTCGTCGCGGTGCGGACCAAAAAGTGTTGTACCAAAACGCAATTCTCTTTCCCTCTGTCTTCCATACTCCTTTTCGTAGCAACGTGTTTTTTCATCCATTCCCACTCCCAAAGCAAGTGTTCTATAGCTTAAGTTGAGGGATTCTTTCTGCTGGGTTAAGGATTGGAAAAAGGGGTGAATGGCAACTTCCAGGGCACCAAGCATCGATTCTCTTTGGGTTGTAATGTAAGAGGCGCTCTTTGCCATTTCTTTTTCAAAAGGGGTGATCCCTTTTACCCCCTCTCTTTTGAGAAGAAGATTGCGATGTTTTAGAGCTTTTGCATAGCGAAGGTGGTGGTGGAGATAGACCGGATCAAGTCTTGCAAGCTGTAGATCAAGAAATTTTCTCCTTATTTCCGGAGCTCCTTGTACAATCTCTTGATCTTCTGGTGTCAAGGCCACACCGGGCAGAAGTCCAAGGAGTGCGCTTGTTGTGCTGTAGCGGGTATTGTGATAGAGGACTGTTTTACTCTCTTGTGTAACATGGAGGGCAAGTTTTTGGTCTACACCGCTTTTTGTGAAGATGGCTTCCACCGAAAAGTACTTTTCACCGTGGCGTATGAGTTCGTGGAGACGGTGCGTGCGAAATGACCTTCCTGTCATCAAAAGGTAGAGCGCCTCAAGAAGGGTTGATTTGCCGATCCCATTGGGACCGGCAATCTGATTGATCGATTTTGAAAACGTGAAGTGGGCGCTTTCGTAATTTCGAAAGTTTTGCAGCCGTAACTCTCGAATCCACATGCTTCAGCCTATTCTTCTGAAAGGCGCATTGGCATCAGTACAAATAGAGCCGACTCGTCAAGAGCGCTTTTCCCCCCTTCGCTATCCGTGATGATTCCTGGATTGAAAGAGTCGGTCATGCTCACTGTGATGTTCTCTTGTTTGCAGTGCTTCAGAATATCGAGAAAATAGGTGGGATTAAAGGCAATCTCAAGCTTGGGGCCTTCATAGTTTGCAATCATGCTTACACGTCCTTCTCCGATGTCAGAGCTATTGGCTGAGAGCTTAAGCTCTCCCTGTTCCAATGTGAAACGGACAGAGTCGCTAAGGTCGGTTGTAAAGAGGACAACTTGGCGTAGCAATGTCATCAACTCTTCCCTATGGAGAGGCACAGCAACAGAGCTGTCTTGTGGGATCACCCGCTCAAAATCCGGGTAATCGCCTGCTAAAAGCTTGGTAATGAGAGTGAAGTCGTCTACTTGGACGGCTATCTTGTCATCGACTAAGAAGAGGGTGGCGATCCCTTCATCGGGTAGGAGTTTTGTGATTTCTTCAACGGCTTTGAGGGGGATAATGTAGTTTCCTGAAACTTCATTGTCTATTTCGGCAGCAAGAGAGATTTTTGTTTTCGCAAGTTTTTTTCCGTCTGTTCCTACAAACGTACCCATCCGCTCTTCAAGTTTCATCAAAACGCCTGTAAGAGCATACCGTGTATCTTCTTTAGAAACAGCAAAGGCTGTGCGAGAAAGAACATCTTTTAAGTCCGGAGCTTTGAATTGGCAGTGGCTTGCTTCGGCAAAGTCGGGAAGATTCGGAAATTCAGATGAGCGCATTCCGTTGAGCTTGAAGTGCGAAGACCCTGCTTTAATTTCTGTGATATCGCGAGGGTCTGTTTGGATTTCAACATTGACAGCAGTTAGTTCACGAACGAGCTGAATGAACCTACGAGCGGGCAGAGTTGTAGCACCTTCTTCTAGGACTTTTGCGCTGGCACACGCTTTAATACCGACGGTAAGATCTGTTGCTGTAAGGGTAACTTCCCCATTTTTTGCGGTAAGTAAAAAATTTGATAGTATGGGCATTGTTGCTTTTACGGGGACAACATTTTGGATTTTGCCGAGCAATTTCATAAGTTCTAGTTTCGAGACAACGAGTTTCATAGCAGAAGTACCCTTGGAATGATTTAATCTTGTGATAAGAATACGAAGGAGGCGGGCTTCTGTCAACTCAAAAACTTTCCCCTTGCTCATTCGGTCAGAGTTTTTTATACTGCTTTACTATGGATCAAGAAGCACACAAAGATTTAGTCAAGAACCGCAGGGCGTACCACGACTTTGAGATTTTGGAGACGTTTGAAGCGGGCATTGTTTTACAAGGGACGGAGATCAAGAGCCTACGTGATGGAGGTGGAGGGCTTACCGACTGTTATGTAAGACCTGTTGAAAATGAGCTATGGCTACTTGGTTCCCGCATCGCTCCCTACCGGTTTGGCAATATTCATAATCATGAAGAGGTGCGTGATCGAAAGCTTCTCATGCATAAGAGGGAAATTAAGAAGATCAAGGTAGCGATTCAGGAAAAAGGCCTTACGATCGTGCCTTTGGCCATGTATCTAAAGAGGGGCAAGGTCAAAGTCGCAATTGGTATCGGACGAGGTAAAAAGCTGCATGATAAGAGAGAGGCTCTCAAAGCAAAAGATCAGAAGAGAATGATGGAGCGCGAAGAGTGAAAATTATCTCTGTTGGCAAGAGCAAGGAAGCATGGCTGAGAGAGGCCCTCGCTGAATATCAAAAGAGGATGAAAGCGCTCTTGTCTTTGGAGTTTGTTTGGGTGCAAGATGACAAGCAGCTCGTTTCAGCTGTAGAGAAGGAGCGGTTTTGCATTTTTCTTGAAGTGGAAGGCAAGCAGATGACAAGCGAGGAATTTTCTCTGTTTCTAAGACAGTGCCGCGAGTATTCAGGCGATCGGGTGTCGTTTGTGATTGGAGGAGTCGATGGGCTTCCTGCAGAACTGAAAGGGAAAGGAGAGCAGATCAGCTTGTCGAAGATGACTTTTACGCATCAGATGGCACGCCTTATCTTGACAGAACAAATCTACCGCGCTTTTATGATCGAGAGGGGTTCTCCCTACCATAAATAGGCCTTTAGACTGTTTGTGTGAGGCGGAATTGGAGGACGCTACTTCGCAAGAGAGCAGCTCCAACCGCAATGTCAATCGCACCGTGTATATCAGCTGGCAAAAAATGCAGTAGTCTTCCTAAACCCATCATAGCTACCATAAAAAGAAGGCTTCCTTTTCCAAAGGCTTCTGTAATTGGGGCAGGATTCGGAAGAGAAGATACCATGTTGTACATTCGTGTGATTGTTTTCTGCAGCACGAATTTTGCCTTAGCATATCCCAAAAGGATAGCAACTGTTAGGATGATTGTAGCGCTTACCTCTTCGCTTTCAGTAAACGTTCTGAGAAGGCTATAAAGAGGCAGATTTTCAGTAAGGCCAGAGAGCAAATATTTAATACCGAGTTGGAGAAGCATAGCTCCAACAAGGAACCAGAGAAGCGCGGGTAGGAAAAGAAGATTTTTGTGGCTTAACTTTGTCATGGCCGATATTGTATCTTTTGCATGCAAGGAAGTCTAGACAAAAAACGGCTATTTTTGTAGCTTATGCATTACGCTGGAATGGAAACTATTTTTTAACTTGTACTTCTGGAGAACGCGACAGTGAAGATTTCTAAATTATTTGTAATTACGATATTTTATCTGACCTCCATTTTTTTTGGCATTGTTTTTGGATTGAACCTTTCGCTTATGGGCAATTCACTAGCCGATGGTTGTCTAGGAGCCATTTTAGGGCTGTTCTTAGGTTTTATTTTGGTTGTGCTGGATCATCAGCTCAAAAAAGTTAGCTTATTCTCATTCAATGTCGTTCTGCTGGGTCTTGGGCTTGGATATTTGATGGGGCTTGCTTTGAGTACTCTCTTTGGCGCACTTCTTGAGATCAGTGGTCTTGGATTGCCGACAGAGACTCTTTCTTTTATGAAAGGGGCGCTCTTTTTGCTCTCCGCTCTACTGGGGATGACAATCACCGCTAGAAGTGCAGAAGACCTGTATGTCTGCTTTCCATTCGTTCGCTTCCAGAAGCAGAGTGATCAAAAAAGAGACATTTTAATTGATAGCTCTCTTCTTGCCGATGCCCGCATCATTGACCTTGCAACTTCTGGGCTGCTAGACCACCATCTGATTTTGCCAAGGTTTGTCCTTGGTGATTTGCAACAGATGGCTGAATCAGAGGATGAAGCCGAAAAATCAAAAGCCAGACGTTGTCTTGATGTCTTAAAAAAGCTCGAATCGATCCCTACTCTTCATTTGCGCTACTCAGAGACCGATTTTCCTGATATCAAAGACGGCCTTGTGAAGTTGATTCGGCTAGCCAGACTCCTTGATGCTATGATTCTTACAGCAGACATGAATCGTCTCCAGGAATCTTCCTCAGAAGGCGTGCGCCTCATCAATATTCATGCTCTTGCGAACCTGATCAAACCGATCACGCAAGCAGGTGAGTTTTTGAAAATTAAGATCCAGCGTTATGGAAAGGAAGCAAGGCAGGGGATTGGGTACTTAGATGATGGAACCATGGTGGTTGTGAACGGTGGAGCTGAGTTTATTGGCGAGTCGATTAAGGCTCTCGTGCTTTCTGTAAAGCACACAACGGCAGGAAGGATGATTTTCTGTAATGCGATCGAGGGGAGCTCTATGTCTGTTCGTGATGCAGAACGTGCAGCGGAGGAGATCCTTGGAAACCATAGAGCCTATATCAACGCGGAAGTATAAATCATGGCCACATGCCAGGGAATTGGTACAGACATCATTGAAATTGACCGCATCGCACGGGCCATGGAGCACCACCCTGAAAAATTTTTAAATAAGATTTTCACGCAGAAGGAGCAAAAGTATTGCCTTGGTTTTAAGGAGAGCGCTGCACGCTTTGCCGGCCGGTTTGCTGCAAAAGAGGCGGTAGTTAAAGCGCTTGGGGTTGGATTTCGAGAGGGGGTTACATGGACCGACATCGAAATACAAGGCGATGAGGAGGGGGTGCCAAGGGTGCACTTTAGCGAGGGACTTTTGGAGCGTTATGACGAGCCTCCTTCCATACAGCTTTCGATTAGTCACTGCAAGAGCTATGCGACAGCTGTTGCGATCTGGATGGAATGACAATGCTTGCTCGCTACTGCAGCGTAGTTACACACATTCCTTCTTCTCTTCGGGCATCAAGGCTTTTTAGAGAAGAATAAAGAGCATCTGTTGGTAAGCCCTCTCCGTATGGGGGTGCTAAATTCCAAAGGGATAGATCCATTCTGCTTTGATCAGCGAGACGTTTTTCGGAAAGTTTTTAGCATAGGCGCGGAATGTGTAACCAACCTCAACTTCCCCTCCTATGAGCCAAACTGTGCTCAGATTGAGATAGTATTTCACACCCACATCGAGAGCGCGAAATCCTATTTTAGAATATCCTTCAAAAGGGCGGTCTAAAGAAAGATTTTGATTTCCAAGCCCAGCAAGAAACTGTGTGTAGATACGAATTTGTTGCACGTCACAGAGGTTTTTTTCCCAATTGATAAGCGCCCGTATCCAAGGGGATCCTTCATTTCCTATATTAATTCCAAAAAGAGCCCAATGTCTTTCGTACCAGATATTTTCGCAAGGGGTTTCTATGCCGAGTGCGATGTGGGGTTCTAGCTCAAATTGCCCATGGTCAAGCATTCCAATATTATGTAAGTCGGGACGATAAGGAAGAACAAAGCGGCATCCAAGTGACACGCTGCTAAAATCTCCTTGTGTATCGCTAAAGAGGAGATATCTCCCTGTGATTTGAAATTGTTGCAGGTCAAAATGACCTGTTTTCATGTTAGAAAGAATGAACTCTGTTTCGAGACTTGCAAAATCGAAGATGGTCGCTCCGAGGCTAAAGCCTGCGATTTGGTCGTGTTGCCAATAATCCTCAGTCCCCTCGCCAGTAGCTACCTTGCCGAAGAGCTGCGCTTCATAAGAGGCCCGGGCGACAAGTTCAAACGACCTGCCATACCAAGGACTAAGCTCCGTAGCAAGCAAGTTTGCAAGAGGAAGGCAAAGAAGCAAAAGGGGGGTACTTATTCTCGGCTTGATAACCAACGCTCCGCTTCTAGTGCTGCCATGCAACCTGTGCCAGCAGCGGTAATGGCTTGCCTATAGACATGGTCCATGACATCTCCTGCGGCAAACACTCCTGTCACATTAGTTTGGCACGTTCCTGGAACTACCTTGATGTACTGATTCTCGTGCAGTTCGATCTGCCCTTCAAGAAACGCCGTGTTGGGTGTGTGGCCAATAGCGAAGAAAACTCCGCTCGCATCTCTTTTTGTTTCCTGTTTTGTCTTTACGTTTTCTAAGGTAATGCTTTTGACAACGGAGTCTCCCTCGACTTTTGTAGCTACCGTATCCCAAAGGATCTCGATCTTTGGATGCGTTTGCACTCTTTGTGCCATGATTTTTGATGCCCGGAGGGTATCTCTTCTGTGGACGAGGTATACCTTTTTGCCAAACTTAGTCAGGAAAAGGGCTTCTTCACAGGCAGAGTCACCGCCGCCAAGGACATAGAGGTCTTTATCTCGGAAAATCGGCATGGCACCATCACAAACAGCGCAAGCAGTAACTCCCTTTTGCCAAAACTCCCCATCACGTGTCCCTGGGATATCGAGCCTTTTGGCAACAGCCCCTGTTGCGAGGATCACAGCGTCTGCTGTAAAGGAATTTTTGGAACCCAAAACTTCAAAAGGATATTTTTGTAAATGAATTTTTTCAACATCTTCCCCAAGAAGCACAGTGCCAAATCGCTTTGCTTGTTTGCGGAAAAGAGCGACAAGTTCAGGACCAGATACCCCCTCTGGAAAACCTGGATAGTTTTCCACATCTGTGGTGGTGGTAAGCTGCCCGCCTGCTGGACCTGTGTAAAATCCCTCGTAAAGGACAGGTTCTAAATTGGCCCTTGCTGCGTAGATGGCGGCTGTATAACCTGCCGGCCCGGACCCGATGATGACCAGTTTTTTTCTCTTCATGGTGTGTTTTACTCCCAGCTGTTGGAATACTTTTACTTTCTGAGCAGATTTTTCACAAGTTGAAAATAAAAGGTAGTGATCAAAGGGCAAAATTTCTATAATGCTTCTTTGGAACCTGTAAAAAACAAAGGGGCGATGGAGGGTTTTTTTCATAGGTTATTTCACCTCTACCCAGGGGAGGGGAAAAAGGCGCTACATTTTGCTCTGCTCGGGTTCCTCTATGCTGCCGCGGTTTTCCTGGGCGTTAAACTCTCAGACGCTCTATTCCTAATCCATGTAGGTTCCACGAGCTTGCCTCTTGCCTACACAGCGATTGGTCTTTCTGTAGCTGTGCTTTCTGCTTTTATCCTCTATGCGTATCATATCACGACGGCAGGACGCATCTTTTTGACAAGCCTGTTTGTTGCAGTGTTCTTTTTCGGAACCTACAGCACATTTTTATATTTAGGGATGACACAATCCCCGTTTTGGTTCTCCTTCAAAGTGCTCTCCTACGTGCTCTTCCAGATTATCACGACTTTTTATTGGGCCTTTGTGGATGAGTATCATCACCTGCAAGATGCCAAAAGGTGTTATGGTTTCTTCTGCAGCGCCTCCTTTCTTGGAGCGATCTTTTCTGGGTCTTTGATGCAGATGGAGTGGCTTTCTACAACACAGATTGTCTGGATTATCTTTGCGCTTTTGCTTTTGTCTGTTTCTCTTGTATGGATCATTTCCCGCAGGTTCGATGAGATTGTAGATGAGAGCTTGCCTGATGCCACTGACAACATTTCGGCAAATTTCATTTGGAAACTAACAGCCGGTATTACAAAATCGAGGTTTGCTACTTTTCTAATGCTAGGGGCCTTTGTCCTCTATACGCTCTATTTCATTACAGAGTTCAATTACTACTCAGCCTTTGAGCAGATGTTTGAACATCAGCCTGACCCTGAACTTGGACTTCGCTCCTTTATCGGAAAATGGTTTGCCATCGTAAGCTGTACAAATCTTCTTTTTGGCCTTCTTTTCTATAGCAGACTTGTGCACAGATTTGGGGTGACAAGCCTTCTCTTCTTTACCCCTTGCCTCATGATGATCTTGTTTACAGGATGGCCCCTGAGCCGGATGGTCCTCTTTCCTCTACTTGGTTTTTTCATTGTCGAAGGCTCTGCCATTGTTGTTGATGATAGCAATTTTAACCTCCTCTATAACGCGCTTCCAGCTGGACTTAAAAATAAAATCCGGGTGATTGTAGAATCGTTTTTTGAGCCCTTTGGCATGCTCATGAGCGGGCTTATCTTGGCCAACTTTCCTTTTAATACAAAGTTTCTTGGGCTTTGCCTCTCCATCGTTTTGCTTGTGATCGTGTTTTACCAAAAGAGCTTGTATCCTCGTGCGATTTTCGAAAATCTTACTGAAAATGGAATGAATTTCCAAAAATCGGTGCGTAGCTGGCTGAAAACGCTTAGTCCAAGAGAGGCTGAATCGGCAGAGCATCGCCTTCTTGCTATCTTTAAGCAAGGAGATGAGAAAGCGCAGCTTTTTGCCCTAGAAGGGCTTTTAGAATTTCATGACCCCACCATCTTGCGCAATCTCCTTCGTTTTGCAGACGTTGCTACGCCCTCTGTGAAGGTGCGTTGCATGGAAGTCTTGAATAAAAGCGACTATGCTACCGATCCGATCGTGCTCGACCATTTGTACGCTTGGCTTTTGGAGGAGGGTGAAACAGAGCTTAAAGGAGCGCTACACTTTTACTTGGCGGGCCGTGGCCTTCTACATCCGGAGAAGGTACGTGGGGACCTTGAAAGCGAAAACCTGACTTTAAAGGGTTCTGCCATCTTAGCCCTGAAGAAATCGTGGGCGCACCAATCACAAGAAGATGCTTCAGACGACAGGGTACGTGCGGCTTTCGAGCTCGAAAAACTTCTCAACTCAGAAGAGGAAGCAGAGATCTGTGTGGGTCTTAAGATTCTCGGTGCTGTCGCTAATCCCTATGATCTAGATCGGATGTTTCCTTACTTGAAAAACACATCGGTTCAAGTGGCCAGGGCGGCGGCTATAGCTATCGCTGAAATGGCAAGTCCCACTTGTTCTCGTCTTTCTAGCAAACTTTTACAAGAGCTAGAGAGCACAGCTGATCATAAGCTGCGCCTTTCCTATTTGGAAGCACTTGGCAAGATTGGGGATTCTACGATGGTAAAAGCACTACTTGACGCCTCGCTTCATTTTCGCCCTAGTGAAAGAAGAAAGGTGGAGCAAGTTGTCTATAAAATAGGGCTTCGGACGGTTCCGACGTTACTTGCCATCACAAAAAATATCAAAAAGCCCCACAAGACGCGCGTTCTTGCTGGCCGTATTTTGGGTAGGCTCTCTCTTCCACAGCTCAAGGCAAACCTCTACCAGATCGTTCAGCAAGAGATTGAGCGGGCATCTTTTTACTTTAGCAACTACCAGCTTCTCATGGAAAAGCCGCAAGAGGATCTTGCGATTTTACGCGCGGCACTCTACACTGGTTATCAGTCTGTGCTCGATTTTATTATCCAGTTGCTTGGAGTAGCAGGGTCTCTTGAAGATCCTGAACTTTTAACTAAATGCCTGCGGGGCAAGAACGTAAAATTGCGAAGCCAGGCAGTGGAGATGCTTGAAAGAACATGTGAAGAATGGGTTTTTCGCTTGCTAGAGCCATTTTTGCACGATGTTCCCCACCTATCTGGAGCTAAAAAGAAAAAAGTGGGCTTCTCTATAGAAGAGCTGCTCGATAAGCTCGATGACTCTCCTTCGCAAGCGGACCAAATTATCGCAGTTGCTATGAAATTCCAGCTGCAAACCCCAGATTGGAGAGAGACTGTGCGGGAGAGAATCTCTTCCAATGAAGAAATATTTCATCATTTTGCCTTTGAGTTGTTGGAGACATGAAGAAAATCACCCTGATAGATAAAGCGTTTTTATTGAAGCGATCTGTTTTGTTTCAAGATCTAGATCTTGACTTGCTTCTCACGATTGCTGATAAGTTGAATGTGTTGCCATACCAAAAAGGAGACGAGGTGTTTCCTGTGGGGCAACCGGCCAATAGGATGTACCTCATTGCACGGGGCAGCGTGGAACTTAAGGATGGTGAAGGGGTGAATATTGCCGTTTTAGCGACTGCTGATTTTTTTGGAGACGAATCGCTTTTTAGTGGCCAGCCACGTGGATACTCAGCTACTTGCGATCAGGACTCTGTGCTGCTCTCTCTTTCTAGGTCGCACCTGCAGAACATTCTCTCTGAGTGTCCAAGTGTTGCCATCGGATTTCTAGAGGTGTATACCAAGGCGGTTGCTTGCTGTGGCAAAGAAAAAAGGAAGGGAGGTGTCGAATGACGATCAGAACGCGAATGCTCCTTCTTCTGCTTCCGACTCTCATTGCCTTTGTGACCTTATTGTCTCTCTTTTTTTATTTCAACTGGGCAAACGAGATCTCAACAAGCTTTCGCTCCCATCTTAAATCGATTGTTTATACCACATCAGAGCTTTTAGATCGTGATGATGTAGAGTGGATGCTGAATCACTACAAAGAGAAAAACTACGAGAGTAGCCAGGTCTACCAGAAATCGATCGATGAACTGAAAGCCATTTTGTCGCATGTGCCCATACACAATATTTACGTCGTGAAAATTGAACCCGTAGCTATTGGCGAACCGGTACTTCTTGATTCCCCAGTGGGGCCAAAAAACCCTATCTACGACGGAAAAGACCCCTCTTTTGCGTACAGGCAAATCTACATTTTAGATACAGCGGACCCCTCAGAGCAAAACCGCTCCTCTTTGCTCTACGACTTTAGTGAAAGTGGAGAGTGGAAAATCTACCAGACCAAACGGCCTCAAGTGACCCCGATCTATCAGGGAAAGAGCTCAGAAAACCGTCTGATGACAGGCTATGCCCCCATCCTTGACAGTCAGGGGAAGGTGGTAGCGCTTGTGGGAGCAGACCTTAGCTTAGATCTTATGGACGCCAGGCTAAAAAAGGCGATCTCGATCATTTTGTTGACGGCAGGGCTTGCCATTTTTTTTGTGATTTTTACTGTGTACTTTAATGCCGAGCGGATCAGTAAACCGATTGAAAAACTGAAGAACTCTGCTCTTGCCATTGCTGCAGGGGAGTATGATGAGAAAATTGAAATCGATCGGCCTAAAGAGATCTATGAACTCTCTAACGCTTTTTTAACGATGAGGGAGTGTCTGAAAGAAACGATCAATCGTTTGCAAGAGGGGTCTATGACGCGAGAGCGTATGTTTGGCGATTATGAGTGTGCTCTTAGATTACAGGAGTACATGACAAAGAATGTTGTGGAGACATACAGCAACCCCTACTTAGAACTCCAGATGATCAACGTCATTTCCCCAGGAACCCCAAAAGGGCTCTTGCTTCGTACCCAAGGTGATATGATTGAACTTTTTGAGGCTTTAGAAGAAGGCTTTGCAGGAATGTATGCACTGATCAGTGATCCGCCCCGTTTTCCTCATCTGCAACTGGCCATGAACCCCGAGTGTACAAAGTTAACCTGCTCTCTAGATGAGATGCCGCACCCTCTGATTTGGTCGTCCCGCGAAGGGAAGCTGCAGCCGCTGATACGGGATACGGTTCCTCTTGAAAAAGGGGATTTTGTTTTCTTGTATAACTCGCAGTTTGCCAAGTTATTTAGTGAAGAAAAGCCGATCCAAGAGTGGTTTGGGAAAATTTTGCGCCATTTTGCGGCAGAAGGCCTTGAGTCTGTCTGCGCTATGCTGAGTCGCGAGATCTCATTTATTACCAAAAACCAGGACATTGATCATAGCATCCAAATAATTTGTTTGCGAAAGAAGTTGTAGTTTTTCTTTTTGCAGAATTTTATTCCAGATGCCTTCTCTCCAAGTTCTTTAGGGTTCTTTTGTTTTTCTTTTGTCGGAAAAGCTTGATAACCAGCAGTTAAAGTGTTTTGTTTTTTTTGTTTTTGATGTGGTATAATGCCTTATGTGGTGTATAGAGATTCTCTTCTGTGCTTTTTGCTTTGTTGTAAGAAAAACTTTTGAGGGTAGGTGGCGAAATGAGTTGGAATCCGTTTAATGCGATTAAGAGCTTTTTTTCTTCTTGGAATGTTACAACTCATAAGGCGGGAGCCGAGAAGCCAAGATTTGGAAAAGGTATGGGGCATGTGTTCACCTGGCGACCTTGGAGATCAAAGAGTAGTGAGCCGCAAATATTAAATCCTCAAATTACTACTCTTATAACCCCATCACAAAAACCCGTACCACCGCTTAGGGTCTCTTCTCCATCTCAGAATATTTCACCCGTTATTACCTCCCCCTCGACTTCTCCGAGGTTAGAAAGAACCACGCAACCTTATGACAAGCTGCCTGATGGCCCTAACCTTGGATGCTATCCTGAATTTAAAGAACGGGTCGAGGACTACGAGAAAAATGGAGGTCGTGGACCTAACAGTCGCTATTCTTCAAACTTAAATGAGTTGGATATTAGCAAATATATGACGATTTTCCTTGACCGTTTCCCGCCAAAAAGTTTCGTTTACAAAAACATTTTTAGCAATAAATATGGAGCGCAACCAACAGCTTTGGAACACGAGATTAAAAACTTCATACAAAATGGGCAAGACCTACCTCCTCTTCTAGCAATTACCTATCAAGAGGGTGGTCATTTCGTAACTGTCATAGTGGAAAAACAAGATGACGGCAAGATTTCGATAGAACTATATGATCCAATATTAACAAGAGAAGGCTACAAAAACAGTAGAACTGTCGGGATTTTAGAAAATCTAAAAGGAAGCAACGAACACATCACAATATCAACCCCTCTTGAGAAACGGGTACAGTATGACGGTACTTCATGCGGACGTTATTCTCCTTATTTCATTCTCATGAGAATAGCGACAGGAAAACCCATCACTGGAGATGTCTATGACGCAAGGCCTAAGGACGATTTTGAAACTTTCAAGAAGGATATGCATCAAACTTTAGCACTCCAAGAGGCTATGGCCAATGAATATAGTAAGATGTATCAGGGGTATCATGAGCATTGGAAAGAAAGACACGATTTTTTTACAGGCGACAAGGACTCCTGGAGGTCTGAGGGGCAGCCAAACGAGTCTGAGATTCAGATCCGCGGAGTCATCGTGCCTATACGAGACGGTTCAGAAATGAGTAAAAGACCCATAGCAACAGAGTATCAAAAGCTTGCTGCAAGAGATAGAGTTAGGTGGAATTTGGGTGAGGCCACCCCCTTGAAAACTTTAGACGTTCCAGCAGGGAGCACGCTCTACAATTATAAGCCGGTCACTGACAATTTCTCTCCAGAAGAAAGAGATTTTCGAAAAAATGTAACAACATACTACAAATATGAAGATTACACTACATACGCTAACACACCACAATACGGAAAAGAACTACCTGCCGATTCTAAAATTGCAGCATTAGAACTCTGTCTAACTCAGATCGGAAAAAATATACCAGAATCCAAGAAACTACTACCAAAAGCGAAGCCACAAAGGGCAAAACTGATTCAGAATCAATATACAGGCATGATTGCAAAGTTTAAGGATGAATTAAACAAAGAGTGGGTCCCAAAGGAGAGGAAGTTGGCTCTTTTAGAAAAAATCAAGGTTCTAGAAGAAGCCAATCAAGATTTGTTAAACATCGAGCTAAAAACTGAAAATCCACAATAACCCTTAAATTCAAATAATTTATACATAAACAGAAGTGGTTTGACTTTTAAGAAATATTATTATATACTACGGCCATACTATGGAATCCTTGCCTGTAATCATATCGTTTTCTGCGTATTTTTTTGTCTTGCTTGCCATTGGGCTTTTCTCCCATAAGCGCAGTAAGACGCAATCTGATTTTGCCTTAGGGGATAGGTCCTTAAACTTTTGGGTCACTGCCCTCTCCGCCCATGCTAGTGATATGAGCGCCTGGCTCTTTATTGGGTTTCCAACCTCTCTTTACCTAGCGGGTGTTTCAGGTTTTTGGTGCGCAATTGGCCTTTTGGTAGGCATGTTTTTAACCTGGCATTATATTGCAACCAAGCTGCGGGTAGAGACAGAAAAATATAACTGCTACACGCTTTCTAGCTTTTTTGAGAAAAAGTTTGAAGATTCAAGCGGTATACTACGCACAGCTACTGCAATTCTAACTGTAGTCTTTCTTACTCACTACTTGGCAGCAGGTTTAATGGCGATGGGGATGCTTTTTGAGAGTCTCTTTGGCTTTGACTACACGGTAGGAATTGTCATTGCCTCTGCCATTATTGCTGTTTATACGATGTTCGGCGGATTTGTGACTGTTGCATGGACTGATCTTTTCCAGGGAGTGTTCCTTCTTGCAATGATTACGATTGTGCCTGCTGTGGCATTCACAAAGATTGACGGGTTCAATTCCATCCTAGAAGCAGCACAGGCGAAAAACGTTTCCCTTTCTTTGATTAAAGGTAATTCTTTCCAAGGGTTTATTGAAGCGCTTCTGCTTGCGATCGGGTGGGGAGTTGGGTACTTTGGACTGCCCCACGTGCTGACTAAGTTTATGGGAATTAAGAAGCCTGAAGAGCTTAGGAAGTCAAAAGTTGTGGGTATGATCTGGCAAACTCTTGCACTTACTGCAGCAGCAGCTATCGGCCTGATTGCTCTTGCTTACTTTAAACAGGGAATTTCTGATCCCCAGTTGATCTTTGTGACTATGGTTAAGGAGCTATTTAACCCGTACTTAAGTGGTTTTATTTTCTGCGGCGTGCTGGCTGCCAATATGTCTACCATGGACTCTCAGATTTTAGTCAGCAGTACGGTGATTACAGAAGATTTGTATAAGAGACTTATAGCGCCTCAAGCCACGTCTAGCCAGCTCCTCTCGGTATCGCGCCTCGGCGTCCTTGCGATTACGCTGCTTAGCTTGGTTCTTTCCCTTACAAAGAGCGCCTCTATTTTTGATTCTGTTGGGTACGCTTGGTCGGGCCTCGGCAGCTCGTTTGGTCCGATTGTCATCCTCTCCCTTTATTCGAAGACGTCGAACCGTTTTGGTGCGATCGCGGGCATCGTAGCAGGAGGCGCGACCTCCGGCCTGTGGCCCTTCATAAATCCTCTTCTTCTTGACCAGCCCCTTATGCCGATGGTCCCTGGTTTCTTTGTTGGTCTCCTCACGATCCTAGGGGTTTCTTGGCTGACACGGGCACCTGCCCTTGCCGAACCCACTCTCGAATAGGAATATAGGCTTTTATCAAGACCTTGGAGGTTAGATGTTTATTTGTTAGCTTACTCAAGAGCGAGTGGGTGCAAGGAGGATCAGGTATTATAACCACCTCGTGTTAAAGGAGTAACAAGCCTAAATCCGATTAGCTATTTCTTTCAACCGCCGTTTTTAGGTTGATAGAACGAGGGGTGTATGCTAGGGTGGGCTTATGAGAAAGGATGAAAGAAAAGGCTCGTCCCTGAAGGAACAAGAAGCCCCGCTTGACATTCTCATCCAGCTCTTCTTGAAAGACGCAAAGCAGCTCGAAGAAACAAAAAAGATCGATCCCGAAAAATCATATCGAAAAGAGATCCGGCTTCGCGTTATTGAAGATGAAGCAGCTTTCCGTCTCCGCTTCCTCGCTGGCTACAACGTCTTACTTGAACAATTGAAAAAGTACTAGTTTTCACCCTCAAGATATAGAAATGGGTTTTCGTGCCCTTGCCCCTGCCCGATTTGATCAAAGTTCATAGGCCCTAGATTCCTTTGTTTGTTCGAGTCTGAAAAGGGCATAGGCTGCTGCGAGTCCAAGGATGGCAAGGTATCCTCCAGCAAGGACAACAAGGCCGGTTTTCTGGTAAAGCCAGAGGGAAATCGCAGAAGTAGTGCCGCCAAAAAGCTGCGAGCCAATAGCGTAGGAGAAGCTAATGGCCGTATAGCGAAGGCGCTTTTCTACAAAGCTTTGAGACCAGGAGTGGAAAGGGGCAGAAAAGGAGACTCCAATCGTTACAAGGCAAATGCGGATGAGGATCAGGGTTGCATAAGTCGCATCCTGCAAAAGACAAAAAAGAGGAAGACCTAAAAACAAGGGAAAGAGAGCTGCCACTTGCATCATCCGCCCCCTTTCTAGGCGGGCCGCAAGAAGGCCAAAAAGGGGAAGTGTGGCAAAGTCAAAAATGAGCATCAAGGTACTCAGCTTAGCCATTTCTGCCTTGGTAACGGAGCATACAAGGGGAGAGAGGCCTGTGATCAGTACAAAAGCTGTGGAGTAGCAGGCGTATGAAAATCCGGAAGCAAGGATAAGCGGGATTAAAATGCTGCGGAGTGGCCAAAGCCTCTTGATGTGAGTAAGAAAAGGCTCTTTAGGCTCTTGCACCGGTGCGTCTTGCAGCGTTTGCAATCTGATCATACCCGCAAAAAGAGCTGTAATAAACCCAGCCAGGTAGAGCATTCTCCAATACTGCTCTACGATTTCGAGGTGGTAGAGAAAAGAGACGGCACCTGAGGCTAAGAGGATGCCGGCGATGGTAGAAGTGCTGTAGATGCCGCTTGCCAGGTCTTTTTTTTCCTCTTCCACTCCCTCCAGGTAGGACACGGCGCCGCCAATGGTTTCCCCAGCAGCAAAAAAGTTCTGTAGGACCCGGGCCAAGAGCAACAGAAGCGGGGCTAAGGGGCCGATGGTGTGATAGGTTGGGATCAAGCCGATGGCGGCTGTCACAAAGGCCATGCCAAAGAGGGAGAGGAAAAGTGCAGGTCCCCTACCTGCTCCATCTCCAATATAGCCAAAAAAAAGAGAGCCAACAGGGCGTGCCAGCATGCTAAGGGCAATGATGGCATAGGTCATGATCAGCGCTGTGAGATACTCACTTTCTGGGAAAAAGAGCGCTGCAAAAAGAGGGGAGAGAAAGCCGTAGAGAGCGCTATCATAGTGTTCAAACACGTTGCCGAGCAAAAGGCTAAGAGAAGAGCTTCGCTTCAAAGGATTTTCCTTTTTTTTAACTGCTCTTCAAGAAGAGAGGTGCTTGTAAAGAGTTCTGCGTCGATGCAGAGTTTTTGCGCGGCCTGGATAAATTCCAGGATGTCATCTGTGTAAAAACACTCCTCGGGCAGGGCATTTGCTCTATTGATGGCTTCAAGGAAAATTTTAGGATGCGGTTTTTTTGTCCTCAGTTCGTGGGAGGTAAGCGCATGATCAAAGAGCTGCAGGAAGGGATAGTTTTTTTTTAAGTAGCTATAGTGAAGATCGCACGTATTGGAGAGAAGCAGCAGAGGGATCTTTTTTTCTTTGAGCTTGTGGATGAGGGGAAGGATACGATCATTTGGTCTAAAGACATCATTTACTGCCTCTGCAAACTGTTCTATGGAAAAGGCTCGCTCTGATCTTAATAGGACATGCTCGTAGAGCTCATTTGTGGTGATTTGTCCTTGTCCATAGAGGTCAAAAATGCCCTCTTCTTGCAAAAGGGTCAATATCCTTTCTTCTGAAAAACGAGAGAGGCAGCTGATTTGCCTGACCATTTTGTGGAGATCGTAGAAGATCAGGACCTGTCCAATATCAAAGATAAGCGCTTTTGTTTTTTTACCGCCTTCTTTCATGCCCTTCCCAGGTATTGAGGAGAAGCATGGCAATGGTCATAGGGCCTACACCTCCAGGTACTGGGGTGATCGCAGAGCACTTTCGTTGGACCTTTTCGAAGTCAACATCACCTGTCACCTTGTAGCCCTTGGGCGCCCTACTATCTTCAACGCGATTGATCCCCACATCGACAACGACAGCACCTTTTTTTACCATGTCTTCTGTGACAAGATTAGGTCTTCCAGCTGCGCAAATGAGGATGTCTGCCATGCGGACGTGTTCTTTGATGTCAGGGGAGGTGCTAGTTACTATCGTAACGGAGCTTGGATTTTCTTTTTCCTTTTGTAGCAGCAGCTGCGCCATAGGTTTTCCCACAATCGCACTTCTTCCAATAATAACGGCATGTTTTCTTTCCATAGAGATCTGATAGGCATGAAGAAGATGCATAACCCCTCTTGGTGTGCAGGGGATAAAGCCGCATTTTTGGCCCAGGGCTAGGTAGCCTACATTCTGGGGGTGGAAGCCGTCGACATCTTTGCGTGGATCGATCCATTCACTGAGTGATAGGGGATCGATCTGCCTCGGCAGGGGAAGCTGCACTAAGATGCCATCAACGGTTGGGTCTTCGTTTAAAGACTGGATGGTAGCACGCAGTTCTTCTTCCGTGACGGTCTCCTCCAGTTTGATTCGGAGCGATATCATGCCGACGTCTTGACATGCTTTCAGTTTTCTTGAAACGTAAATCTTTGAGGCCGCGTGGTCTCCAACAAGAACAGCAGCAAGGCAGGGGGTTCTTTCTGCGCGCCTTGCTATCTCGTTTTTGATCTGGTCTTGGACTTTTTTTGCTATAGTGTAGCCATCTAAAAGCTTCATCCTCAGACAGTTCCTTATCTCTTAGTACAGTTGCATTATAGGGTGTTTTTTATTTCTGTGATAGGGTAATTTTCAGTTATGGAGGTTCTTTATGCGTAAGCTTCTTTCTGCTCTTACTCTTTTAGTCATACTGTGTGGTCAAATGGCCTTCGGTCTCGACCCCAAGACAGAGTGCTCTGAGGAGCTTTTGCTGCCCTATTTTCCGGAGATCTTTGCACGCACAGCGTTAGAAAACCATAAGGTGGCGCAGGAAAAAATTACAGCGATTCTTGCCGATCTTAAAGCAGCGGATGCTCTTATGAACAGTAAGATTGAAGAGTCGGCCAAGAAAATGAAGCCGAATCCATTTGAGGCTCCGATCAACCAGCAAGCGGCAGCGCAGGTTTTCTTTGATGCGATGGCGGAGGTTTTTGCCTCAATCATGCAGAAAAACGGCATCCAAGACGAGGAGATGATTTTTTCCATTTTAGAGGAGATCCAAATGGAAAAGGCTAAGAGGTTTGCGGAGTGCTTTGAAAATGGCGCCATCAAAATGCCTTCTCCCCCGCAGCGCCCCCTTTAGATAAAATTCTGCTCGTCTTCCAGGATCAGTCGGAGTTTTGTAAAAGGTAGTTTATTTCTCCTCTTTCCAAAAGCAGGAAGGGAAGAGTAAAAAAAATAAAGGCGTAGAGCGCATCGAAAAGTGACATCACAATAAGATCCGTAAAAATCCATGCGAAAGAATAGGGCACGTGTAGAATGGCTGCTAGCATCCCTTCCTTTATCACAACAAAAAAAAAGGTCATGAGCGGCATTGTTGCCAAGTGGTCTGCGAAAAAGTGTTTTTTTCGTGGGTAGAGAAAGAGGGTAGGCAACGCTGTACAAAGGGCCATCATGCCAAAAGGGTAGGGGGAAAAGAGGTCTTGAAAGCCGCCTACAAGTGTTGTAATGAAAAGGGCTTCAGCAAGAGTTTTTCGGTAGATAAGAACGATGGCAAAGGGAGCAAAATAGGAAAGCCGCATTTCTGGAAATAGCCCTGGAAGAAGGAGAAAGGAAAGAAGAGAAATAGCAAGAGCCATTTGGACTTTTAGGGTTTTATCGCGTGGCACACTACGCCCCATTCGTGCGGATAATGCAGGGTAGAGTAAGAAAAATGAGCTTGAGATCCAGAAGGAAAGAGGCTTTTTTTACATAATACTCTTCTAGAGAGACGCGGTCTTTGTAGGACATGTTTGGGTCTCTTGCAATTTGCCAAAGGCCTGTAATACCCGGTTTTACGGAGAGAATTTTTTGGGCCTTATCTCCAAAGTAGGTAGTGATCTCTTCACGTGTCACAGGCCTTGGCCCAACGACACTTAAATCCCCCTTGAGCACATTCCAAAACTGGGGTATCTCATCCAAGCAGGTTCTGCGAAGAAAATGGCCGAGACGTGTGACCCTGGGGTCGCGAATTAGCTTGCGCTTTGTTTCCCACTCTTCACGCAGGGCTGTGTCTTGTTTAAGAATCTCCTGTAGCCCGCTATCGGCATCTTCCCTCATCGTGCGAAATTTAAAGCAGCGAAATGGCTTTCCGTTTTTTCCTATTCTCTCATGGCTGTAGAGCACTTTTCCTCGTGTGGGGATCAGAAGAAGAAGGGCGATGAAGAAAAAGAGAGGTGCTGAGAAGATAAGGAAGGCCGCGCTAAAGAACAGGTCAAATGTTCTCTTGAGGGGAACGCGGCGCGCCTTTGCGGTAAGAAGGCCAGATCCTGTAAGGCTATGGTGGGTGAGTTCAACTGTCATTACAACAGTTTATACCCAAGACACATTAAATCCTCAAGAATTTAGGATTGTAATGCCGATGTCGTCAATGCTTTTTTGTGTATTTGTGAGGACGATCACAGCTTTTTGGTTTTGAGTAGAGATGCCAAGGTAGCTGTGGTAGCCGCCTGTTTCCCCGTTATGCCAGACGGACTCCTCGTTGTGGTGCCAGCCAAGGCCCATTTGGCTAAGTTGCCTGACCTTATGCGTTTCAGAAAGGCTCTTGAAGAAGGGGTTTGTGGGATCAAGATTGGCATTTGCAAAGCGGAGCATATCGGCCGCAGTGGATTTAATGGAGCCACAGCCAGCAAGCGCCTTAAAATCCCAGTTCGACGTAGGCTTCAAGGCAGCATTGAAAGGGGGCGAAAGCTTTTGTTTTTGTTCTGCGCTGAGTGCTACTGCCGTGCTTTGCATTCCAAGGGGCCCTGCAATCCTTTCCTTGATGAGCTCATCATAGAGCTTTCCTGTCTTATGTCTTAAGATCATGGCAAGTAGCCCATAGCCTAGGTTGGAATATTCGTAAGCAGCTCCTGGTGGGCGTGTGAGTTTGTAAGAGCTTAAGAAACTGTAGAGTTTTTGAGAATCGTAGTCATTATAGGGGTTTTTTGGGTCTTTTGGAGCAAAGTTTGTGGGCATGCGGGGAAGCCCTGAAGTGTGGGTAGCCAGGTGTTCTAAGGTAATTTGTCTACCTTGCCATGTAGGAGCTCGAACCTCTTTGGGCAAGTGCATTTGGATGGGATCGCTTAGTTGAACAAGACTCTCTTCGCAAAACTTTTGGAGAAGAAGCCCTGTAAAGACTTTTGTAATCGAGGCAATTTCGAAGAGGGAATTTTCATCTACCCCCCCAAATGAGGTGAATCTTGGCCCTTTTGCATCCGTGATCCCGATAACAAGACCCTTGAGGGAGCTTGCTCTTGACTGGTAGAGAGAATAGATAAGGGCGCTTTCGGCTTCTAGTTTTGAAGCTTGCTTTGGCCGAGAGATTGTGGGAATCGGGGGCACATCGACTGCTGCCTTGCCGCCTTTTGTGATGACTTCGGTAAATACTTCTTTGGTCTTTCCGTCACTGATAGTGGTTGTCTTGGTGCATGTCGTGAGTTGTGTGACAGGGTCGAAGCTACAGTATTCATTTATAAAAGTTTCCATTTTGTTTGTCCTGTGTTTTATTTACTATCATAAATAAAAAAGAATTAAAAGTATATTATGTAAAATGATTAAAAACACCTGCTTAGTTTTTATAAAATATTAAAACGTGTTGAAAATCTCATTGCCCAAGATTTTCAGTTTATCAGACCTTAATCAACGAGTTTCCAAAATAATTTATATTATATATGTACTAGAGAGAGGAGAATTTGTGTGCACATGTGCCCTGATAATGAAGCTGTTCGGCATAGTTTACAGCCTTCCAACCAAAGCCAGGTAGACGCGGCGGGGGCTTCAAAGAATATATACACAAATAAGCTGAAAAGTTGGGAATATGCCAAGGAGGCGCTCTCAATTT
>CAZBXE010000021.1:0-5414 GCA_964496125.1 uncultured bacterium
GAATCTGTTTTACATCTGTTATATTGACCATCTTATCATCTCCACAAATTCTAATATTTCTTATCTTAATTATATTATAACAAATTTATTATTTATTTTCAAATTAATTTATTGAATTAATATAAACTCCAAGAGTTCCTATAAAGTAAGACATAATACTATAAAAAGTATAAGAGTGAAAAATTAAAAATTGGCGGATCTATAAATATCACCTCTTTATGTATATATTATATAATAATTTTTAGAAAATTTCAAATAAAAAGTATTTTACTCCTTCTTCAAAACTATACACATAAAAGTTAAAAACCAGATTGTGAAAATAATTGTGTATAGATATTTATTAATACAAAAAATAAATATCAAAATAAGGAATAGGAAATAATTAATAGCTAAATATAAATATTTTTTAATAGACATATCTACACTCCTAATTAATATAGTCTGTATCATTTTCTAAAACATCTTCAAGAAGATCAACTAATGATTCATTCTCTTTTTTTAAAACATTACAATAATGAGTAATAATCAAACAAAAGTATAAAAAGAAAATATTAAAAATAATAGATATAACTAAAGCTATTTTCATATTAATACCTCCTGTCTTTAAAATTAAATATAAATAACTATATAAAGGGAATTTGTCTTATTAAGTATTATGCCGAAATTCGGCATAATACTTAATAAGTAAGATAGGATTATTATTTATATTTATATTATAATATAATTTTTTACTAATGTCAAGTTTTTATATCATAAAATTTATCAAATGAAAATGTTGACAACTGTGAAAAAATATACTATAATATAAATATAAAGGGAAAACAAATTAAATAAAAACTTCACTCGACTTTTACATATAAAATTTTTAAATTGGAGGTATAATTTTTATGACAGAACAAACTTTAAAAACAAGAAAAGAATTTGAATTAATTCAAAAATATCCATTCAAAGTGATTGGAACTTTCAAAACTCAAACTGAAGTAGCAAAAGCGGCAGGAGTAAGTGTATCATGTGTTTCTCGTTGGATTAGAGGAGAACGAGCTAGTAAGAATTTTGATATTAAAGTAAACTTAGTTTCAAAAGAAAAGTAAAATGAAGGATGTCCTTTTTGACATCCTTTTTTTATTTATTAATTTCTTTTTTCAATAGCACTATGCATTAAAGTAGCAAACAAAGAATTAAGAATAGCAACAGTAAAATGCCAATCTGTATTAAATCGTAAGATAATATAAATAAGATAAATACAAGAAAGAATAGCTAAAACGGCAACTGTATTTAAATAGAAAGTGTGATAAGGATTTAATCTATAAACCTGTTGTTTCAAAATCTTATCAATTTCATTATTGGATTTTTTTAAACGATCTTTCTTCATCTTAATTTTATATCCTTCTTGTGCTAGCTTTGCTGTCTCTTGTCGAATTTTATCAATATTTACAAGATTTTTATAGGTTACATTAATATATCGTTTTGTCCCATCTTCATATTCAAATTGAACATCATTAGCTAATTCATTATAACTTACATAAACAATAGGTTTCTTTTTAAATTTATTTAACATACAAACTCCTCCTTTATTCTCCTTTTGTTAGTATACTTTCAACACAAGAATTACAATAACAAGAGTCAAACATATTATGAAGATTTAAAATAGAGCCACAATTATAGCATAAGTCTTCTTCATATTCAGCAAGATTAAAATTTTCCATGTCTTGTAATACTTTGTCCTCTTGAATTTCTGCGGCACATTTATCATTGAAAGTTTCTTCTATATTAATTTTGCTCATATTTATTATCTCCTTATTTTACTTTTTTTGAAATAATAACAATAGAATTAAAATTAAGAAAAGAACTACTAATCCTATTACTGTATCCATTAATAACAACCTCCAAATCAAGAAATATATGAAAAGTTTTATTTCCTTAACTTACATATATATTATATAATAAAATTTTTAAATTATCAATTTTAAGATTTTTTAATATAAGAATTACTTCTTTTTACATAAAAAAAGACACTTTATAAGTGTCTCTTAAAAAGATAAATGTTCTGAAATAGTTCCTAAAGATTTAACATTCTCATTTTTCATTTCATCACAATAAGCAATTTCAACAGCACAAGTATTTAATAATGTGCTTTGCTTAATTAAGATTTTACCAATAGAATTAACGATAGCATTAACTACTTCAGGAGCATTCTTTTCAAATAATTCTTCTCGTTCTGCGGCATCAGTGCCAGAACCTACCATAACATTCAATAATAAAGAATGTTTTCCAGTAGTGGCGTCCTTCACAAATTTAGCAAGATATTCATCATGTAATTCTTCATTGATACACTCTAAATTATAACATTTATCAATATATAAATGTTTTTCACCAGAGATCGGGCAATGATTTAAAACAAAATGATATTTCTCAATTTCAGGACAGTTAAGAATTCTTTCAGAATAATGAACTACTAAATAGTCTTCCATCTTTTGTTTGTTCATCAATTTCGATAAACTATTTCTTCCTGCCTCAATTTCTTTAGTGGCAAGAGCAATAAGGTGTTTATTTCTCATAAAATTCTTTACCCCTTTTGGAGTAAGAAATGGCTTACAAAATAAAAAGGATGTAAAAGAGTAAGAGGGAAGGGGAAAACTTACTCTTTTACAAAAAAAGGATTTGAAAAGTAGTAAAATGATTTAGGAAGGGATAAGAAAAATCATTTTACAGGTTGAAAGGAATAAATAATAAAAAGTTTTTAAATAGTTTCTTTATCTATTAATATTATAGTGTATTTATCTCTACTTGTCAATACTGTCAACTTTGTAATTTCCCCTTAGTATTACTGTAAATTTAGCCCTTCAGACAATATTTTTTTAGAATTTTCAGAAAAATTTTGAAATTGCGATTTTAACGTTAAATACGAAACCGTGAGAAGTAAAATTTAATATAAATTACATAACTTCTGTCGGAACTTCTCGCGAAATACGGTCTCGTTTTTTCGTGATTTTAATTTGATACTGTTGGAAATTTAAAGTCTGAACGATTAAGATATTATTAGAAGTTTGAACAATAGAAAGTCCATTTAAACTTTTAATTAAACTTACAACTTCATTCATGATTTCACTCTTATAATTAAGAATATTTTCTTCAACATTGAATTTTAACTTTGATACAGAGATAACATAATCATTATCTTTTTCATTCACAACTAAATTACCTTTTCGGGCAAAAGAACCTTCGTAAGTTTTTTCAAAATGGTCTTTTAATACTGCTCTTAAAGAGTTTGCTACAAAGTCTTGTGATGCTTTAAAAGTATTACGGAAAGGTTTATTAGGTTTTTTGGTAACAGCTTTACCTCCAATAGAAATTACACCATTTCCTTCGATTGTTACTGTTGTTTCTCTTTGATTTTCAGCATCCATTTTAGCTTTCTCTAAGATTACACGTTGAATGTCTTTATTGTTTACCATAATTATCAGCTCCTAAATTTTATTATTTCCTTAACTTACATATATATTATAATATAATTTTTTAAAATTTTCAATAGAAAGTATTTTTTATTTGAAGATTAATTTCTTTACTCCTAGAACTACAATAGCACAAAGATAAAGTCGCCAGAAATAAAGATGAATGTTAAACAAAAGAAAAATAACATAAATGAAAGCTGTAAAAACTAAAGACTCTAGTAGAAATGCGGCAAAATATAATAAAACTGCTAAAACCAATAATAATACTAAATATCTCATATATAAATCCTCCTTTACTTACATACCTTTTCATAAATTTCTCTATATCTAACAAATCTTTCATTACTACCATTTGGTTTATCTGGATGAGCTTGAGTCATAGCAAATTTAATCATTTCTTTAGCCTCTTTTGATGTGAAAACTATTCCATTAGCTTTTTTATTTTTTAGTTTTTCATATTGTTCTTTATATTCAATAGCTTGATTTCGGGCAACATAATATTGATATTCGTAATAGTCTAATTCTTCTTCAAGATCTTTTATTTTTTCAAGTAAATATTTATACCGTTTTTCTGCTTTTTCGGCTTTCTTTTTATATGAATTTGTATCTAAAATTTTATTCGCTACAAATCCAATTCCAACTCCAATTCCAACTCCAACTACAATTCCGGCAATTACACATAAGAAACCAAAAAACATTTACATCAACTCCTCCTATAAACTAACATCTGTTAAAGCAATCACAATCATAATAATTAAAATAATAAGTAATAACATTTTATATCTCTCCTTTCCTTATGTATATATTATATAATAATTTTTTAAATTTTTCAAAAGGAATTGAGTAATAGATAGTGAATTATTCTTTATTATCTGCGGCTTATTAATTTCCCCAATCAGTTATTTTCACTTTCTCAAATCCTCTTGCTTTAAATTCCTTAGCCCATTTTTGTGCTTTATATGGTTTCATTATTCTTCTGTGCTTACCAAAACGATTTTCCCATTTTAAAACAACTCTCTTATAAGACATTTTTTATCATCTCCTTTATTTTATATAAATATTATATATTAAATTTTTTAAAATTTCAATTTTAAATTCTTGACAAGTTGTCGAAATTATATTATAATATATTTAGGAAATTAAAAATTTCCAATAGGAGAAAAAGGAGAGATTTAAAATGAAAGGACTTGAAACAACAATGACACCTGAGCAAATTTGTGATTTACTTGATATCAGTGTGAGTACACTAAAAGGACAGTTTAAAAGAATGGCGGCAAAAGCAGAGAAAAAGGGTTATAAGCTAACCAAAGAAGGTAGAGGTGCTAATACTAAGTATTACTTAGAATCTCTTGCCCCAAGAGCTAAAACATTATTTGAGGAGGAAAGTAAAGATATGAATTTAGACAAAGAAAGCTTAAGTCTAGATAACTGGGAATTGAATATTTTATTGGCAACTTTATTAACACCAATGAGAATTTTTCGTGGCACTGAAAAAGAATTCTTAGAATATTTAGATGTAAGTGTTCAAACTTCTAACAGAAAGAAAATTAAAGAAGCTATTGATAGTATGGTTAAAAAAGATTATATTCTTAAAATTGAAGATAAAGATATTTTAATTATTACTATTAAAAGACAATTTGAGTTAGATTTAGAATTAAAAACTGATATAGTTTCTAAAAGTAAAAAGATTGCCACTAAACATAGTATTAGAGATTGGCAAAATGTATTTAAAGTATGGCTTTCTATTAAGATTTTATGTACTACTTTTGATACAAGAATTACGGCAAAAGATGTAGTTAAATCAACTGGTTTAACTGAAAAAATGATTAATAAATGTATTCAAGCTCTTGAAAAAGAAAATTGTATTAACTCTAAAAAGATTTTCGCTAAAATTGATACTGATAATGGTAAAAGTTTTGTAAGATGTTCAGGCAGAATTGTTAATGAAAATGCTTTTGAGAA
>CAZBXE010000022.1:0-3568 GCA_964496125.1 uncultured bacterium
TGTTGATCGTCGTGGTAGTGGTTATGGATTTTATGGCGCAGGTGCAATCACACCTGATGTCGGCTCAGTACGACACATTGCTGAAGAAAGCAAATTTAAAAAATTACGGTAATAGCTAAGCCCCCCAAGGGTTTTGACCAAAGATTGAGAGGAGAAGAATTGTGAAAGTCCGTGCATCTGTAAAAAAAGTTTGTCGAGGCTGCAAGTTGGTTCGCCGTAAAGGCGTTATCCGTGTTATTTGCAGCGTAGAACCTCGCCATAAGCAAAGACAAGGTTGATTTGGTCGCTCGCCGAGAGTACCCTAGCGCCCCTTTCAGTTGGGGGTTTGTTCTGGCTGAGTGTAAGTGTTTCTTTATTGTTTGAATTTATTGGAGTTTTTTAGTAATGGCGCGTATTGCCGGTGTCAACGTACCCGATAACAAACACACAGTGATTGCTCTGACCTATATTTTTGGTGTCGGACGCACGCGAGCTAAAGATATTTGTGCAGCCTCAGGTATTGCTGAGTCAGTCAAAATAGGCAGTTTGAGCGAAGCGCAGGTGGAGTCTCTGAGAACAGAGGTCGCCAAGCTGACTGTAGAGGGCGATCTGCGTCGCGAAGTGAGTATGAGCATCAAGCGTTTGATGGATCTTGGATGCTATCGCGGTCTGCGTCATCGCAAAGGTCTGCCCGTGCGCGGTCAGCGCACCAAGACCAATGCCCGCACTAGAAAAGGCCCACGCAAGGCCATCAAAAAGTAATTGTTTTTTAAAGCGTAACCGTTAGGCGAGAGAGATATGGCCAAGCCATCAGCAGCAGCAAAGACGCGTAAGAAAGTTAAGAAAACAGTCGTAGACGGCGTGGCGCATATTTATGCGTCATTTAACAACACCATTGTAACCATCACGGATCGCCAAGGTAATGCGTTGAGTTGGGCAACTTCTGGTGGATCGGGTTTTCGTGGTTCGCGTAAAAGCACGCCATTTGCTGCGCAGGTTGCAGCAGAGCGCGCCGGCATTGCTGCACAAGAGTATGGTTTGAAGAATTTGGACGTTGAAGTAAAAGGTCCGGGTCCTGGAAGAGAATCAGCGGTGCGCGCGCTAAACAACTGCGGATACAAAATTGGCAATATCGTCGATGTGACACCTATTCCTCATAATGGCTGCCGTCCGCCGAAAAGACGTCGCGTTTAACTGTTGAGCTTGCAAGAGAATTTGAGAGGCTGTTTGAATGGCAAGATATATTGGACCTAAGTGTAAGCTGTCACGCCGTGAAGGAACGGATTTGATGCTGAAAAGTGGTGTTAAGCCACTGGATGCAAAGTGCAAAGTTGAGACAGCGCCTGGTCAACATGGTCAGAGACGTGGTCGCTTGTCAGATTACGGCGTGCAGTTGCGCGAAAAGCAAAAAGTGCGCCGTATCTACGGTGTGCTGGAAAAACAATTCCGCGGATATTACGCCGAAGCGGCGCGTCGCAAAGGTAACACCGGTGAAAACTTGCTGCGTTTGTTGGAATGCAGATTGGATAATGTTGTATATCGCATGGGCTTTGGCTCCACGAGAGCAGAAGCGCGCCAGTTGGTGTCGCATAAAGCCATCGTTGTTAACGGCAGCACGGTGAATATTCCTTCTTTTCAAGTCCAGCCTGGCAGTACTGTGGCGGTGCGTGAAAAGAGCAAAAATCAACTTCGTATCCAATCTTCTATGAATATCGCTGCGCAACGCGGTCAGTCAGAGTGGATCGAATTGAACGCTGCAAAAATGGAAGGTCAGTTCAAGCGGGTTCCAGATCGCGGTGACCTTTCTTCAGAAATCAACGAAAGCTTAATCATCGAACTTTACTCGAAATAATCTCCGGGAATACTGCATGCAAAGCTCTGCTACTGAATTGTTGACTCCCAGACACATCGACGTTCAACAAGTTTCTGCAACGCGCGCAAAAGTGGTACTTGAACCGCTAGAGCGTGGTTTTGGGCACACTTTGGGCAATGCGTTGCGTCGCATACTGCTCTCATCTATGCCTGGCTGCGCCATTGTTGAAGTGGAAATTGATGGCGTATTGCATGAGTTCAGCACGATTGCTGGTATTCAAGAAGATGTGATTGAAATACTGCTGAACTTAAAAGGTGTTGCCGTGGTTATGCATGGCAATAAAGATCGCGCGGTGATTACGCTCAACAAAAAAGGCGCTGGCGCAGTAACGGCTGCAGATATTCAGGTGGATTCTGATATTGAAATTAGAAATCCAGAGCATGTTATTTGCCATATCAATAGCGCTTCTGCTGCTGTCAATATGCGTTTGATTGTTGCGCGTGGCAAAGGCTATCAGCCGGCGGATAGCCATGTTGCAGGTGACGAAGAAAACCGCACTATTGGTCGTTTGCAGTTGGATGCATCGTTTAGCCCGGTTGTCAGAATTGCGTACACAGTTGAAAGCGCACGTGTTGAACAGCGCACGGATCTCGATAAATTGATTATCGATATGGAAACCAACGGGACAATTAACCCTGAGGAAGCTATTCGTCGTGCGGCTACTATTTTGCAACAGCAGTTGGCTGTTTTTGTCGATTTGGAAAGTGAAAGAACGGCAAGACCGGCTAAGCAGCAAGATGAAGTGGATCCCGTATTGTTGCGCCCTGTTGATGATTTAGAGTTGACGGTTCGTTCAGCTAACTGCCTCAAAGCGGAAAATATTTATTACATTGGTGATTTGATTCAGCGCACAGAAGTGGAGCTGCTCAAAACACCTAATTTGGGCAAGAAGTCACTCACAGAAATTAAAGACATTCTCGCCTCGCGCGGCTTGTCATTGGGTATGCGCCTTGAGAACTGGCCGCCAGCGGGTCTTCGCAGTGAAGACAGAGCAAGCGCTTAATTTTTTGAACTTAGTTAGTAGTACTGCGCACTAGAAGGTAATAATCATGCGTCACAGACTCAGCGGCAGACAACTTAATCGCACGAGCTCTCATCGTTCAGCTATGTTTCGTAACATGGCGGCATCGTTGCTGGAACACGAAATCATCAAGACCACACTGCCTAAAGCCAAAGAGCTGCGCCGCGTAGCAGAGCCTTTGATTACTTTGGGTAAGCAAGACAGCGTAGCCAATCGCCGTTTGGCGTTCAGCCGTTTGCGCAGCAAAGCGGTGGTCGGAAAATTGTTTACTGAGATCGGTCCTCGTTACAACGCGCGCCCTGGTGGCTATTTGCGTATTGTGAAATGCGGTTTTCGCACTGGGGATAAAGCGCCTATGGCGTATGTTGAGTTAGTCAATCGCCCAGAAAAAATTAAAGCGAGCGACATCGTCAACACTGAAGACGCAGCAGAATAAATTTTCTATTCTTTGTTGTTCCAAACTCCTGTTTATTTGAAGTTACCTAGGAGGTGCTTGCCATGAAATCTTTTCACCCACCGGTAAGAACACTCCTAGGTCCAGGCCCCTCCGATGTCAGCCCGCGCGTATTAGAGGCGATGGCTAGACCAACAATCGGTCACCTTGACCCTTCTTTCATTCACTTGATGGATGAAATTAAACACCTGATGCAATACGCCATGCAGACGAAAAATCGTCTGACTTTGCCTATTTCTGC
>CAZBXE010000023.1:0-3008 GCA_964496125.1 uncultured bacterium
GCGAGCTTAACTGGCAGAATGAGTTATACAAACGATTTGGCATTCCTTCTATAGACACGACGGGTGTATCAATAGAAGAGATCAGTGCTTCAATTATCGATCAGTTCCATTTGGAACGACGGCAGCATGGAACCTGATTTGTACAAAGGCTGGTTTTAGCGGCTGGTGACACCGTGATAATACCGGGCTTTAAATTCTGACCGACTTCCAGTATCTGGATTTCCAGTAGGAATCGTCCAGTTGGGATATCGTCACGCCCTGGCTGGTTGAGACATGTAGAAATTGTCTGTTTTCAACATAAATCCCTACATGCTGGGAATTTCTACCCGTTCTGAAGAATACAAGGTCGCCTGGCATCAATCCATTTTGGCTGATTTCATTACCCAGATTGGCTTGTGAAAGAGCTGTCCTGGGGAGTGTCATGCCAAATTCTTGCTCGTAAATAATCTTGACGAGTGCCGAGCAATCAATTCCAGAATGATCCGATCCACCCAGTCGATAACGAACTCCGCGCCATTCTTCGTATTGGCTGTACAGACGATCCCGTACAAAATAAGAATATGGATTGTGTTTTGGAGTCTCTTCTGAAGGGTTGAATCGTGATTTATGCCAATGACGTGAAATTTTTTCCTGATTTTTTTCTCTTGGTACGGTGTTGCATCCCACTATCATGCCAACGCTGAGCAACAGAATGACAATGTGTTTTAAGGACATTTTTTCAATTCGTGTTGTTAAAAACGGAGGTCGAGTATAACAAGAAAATAACCGGTTTGTGGAACAAGTAAGGGTATTTCCAGAGTTTATTTTGGGATTTTGTTGGTATGCAAATGTATTTGTAGTTGTTATTTTTTATTTGTTTGTTGTTGATTTGTTGGATATTTTTTCCCAGGTGTTGCGCAGTGATGCGGTGCGGTTGAATACTGGTTTTTCTGGTTTGGTATCTATCGGATCTGCCACGAAATAGCCATGACGTTCGAATTGGAATTGTTGTTCCGGTAGTGCGTTGCATAACGCGGGTTCGACATAACCGGTAATAATTCGTTTTGAATCTGGATTCAATGAAGTTTTGAAATCCTTGCCTTCCGCATCGGGGTGTGGATCAGTAAACAGGCGATCATACAATCTGATTTCAACTGCTTTGGCGTGTATGGTGGATAACCAGTGGATATTGCCGCGTACTTTCCGTGTTTCAGCTCCGGCGGTGCCGCTTTTGGTATCCGGATCATACATGCAGTGTATTTCCAGGATTTTTCCCTGATCATCCTTGACGAGATGGGTGCATTTTACGATGAATGCATAGCGCAACCGTACTTCCGTCCCGGGTGTCAGGCGGAAAAAGCCTTTTTCCGGGATTTCCATGAAATCTTCGCGATCGATATAAAGCCGTTTTGTCAGAAGTAGCTCGCGTGTGCCGAGCTCGGGTTTTTGCGGGTGATTAGGTGCATGACAAATTTCTTCATGACCTTCCGCAAAATTATCGATAACCAGCAATACCGGATCAAGCACGGCAATGCGACGCAGGGCGTGCTCGTTGAGATCCTCGCGCAGACAATCTTCCAGAATGGCCATGTCAATCCAGGAATCTGCCTTGCTAATACCGATGCGCTCGGCGAATAACCGGATTGCGGCAGGTGTGTAGCCCCGTCGGCGCAAGCCAGCCAGTGTATTCATGCGCGGATCATCCCAGCCATCCACCAGTTTGTTTTCCACCAGATCAATCAGCTTGCGCTTGCTCATCACGCTATAGGTGAGATTAAGACGGGCAAATTCTATTTGCTGCGGGTGACAAGGAACCTTTTCAGTCAGCTGATCTAGCACCCAGTCATACAGCGGCCGATGATCTTCGAACTCCAGTGTGCAAAGCGAATGGGTAATGTGCTCCAGTGCATCGGAAATGCAGTGTGTGTAATCGTACATGGGGTAGATGCACCATTTATCCCCCGTGCGCTGGTGATGGATATGGCGGATGCGGTAAATGACCGGGTCGCGTAGATTGATATTGGGTGAGGCCATATCGATTTTGGTACGTAGTACATGCGCGCCATCGGCGAATTCCCCGGCCCGCATACGCCGGAACAGATCAAGATTTTCTTCTGCCGGGCGATTCCGATAGGGGCTGTTCGTGCCTGCTTCGGTCAGGGTACCGCGCAATTTTCTGATTTCGTCAGCAGGCAGGCTGTCCACATACGCCTTGTCCCGCATGATCAGATATTCTGCAAATTCGTATAATCGGTCGAAGTAATCGGAGGCATAGTAAAGATGTTCCTTCCAGTCAAAACCCAGCCAGCGTACTGATTCGATGATGGCATCGACGTATTCCTGGGCTTCTTTTTCAGGGTTTGTGTCGTCAAATCGTAGATGGCAGATGCCGTTGTATTCAAGGGCAAGGCCAAAGTTCAGACAAATGCTTTTTGCATGGCCAATATGCAGATAACCGTTGGGTTCGGGAGGGAAACGTGTTTCCACGCGACCGTTCCATTTGCCGGTGCGGTTGTCTTCTTCAATGATGTTGCGAATAAAGTGAGTCGATATAGAAGGTGTGTTCACAAATAATTATCTATTGGTTTTGTTGGAGTGAATGTTGGTGTTTTTAGCCGGGGTGAGTGCATGTCCTGCCTGAAAACACTGCTGCATCGCAGATTTCCCATCAAGTGGTTTTTCCTCAGTCCGCTGGAATGATGCAGGTAAAGTAACGATATAATACACGCTGATCGGTAGTCTGGCAGCGGCCCAAAGTCCGGGTACTGCTCAATACCGTAACAAAAAAATTATATACCAATAAAAGTAATATTATCAAAGACTAATTGTGATGAATTCTCGATTAAAACCGAAGTATTAGATAGAGCATCATCAGATTGAATAGAACCGTTACTAAAGATAATGTTTTCATTATTTTTTACTACTTGTTATTGGATTGCCCCTTTTTTTGACCGAAATGTCATTCATAATAAAAGAAATAGATAATAACTTAACAGGGGAACCAAATAATGGTTCCCTTCGTCTATGGT
>CAZBXE010000023.1:3018-3284 GCA_964496125.1 uncultured bacterium
AATACATTCCCGAATCACTATCGCCGGTATACCCTGGCGCGTGACCTGCATGAAAAATATGATGGCTCTTCCAGAGAAGAACTGGAAAGCAATCAGGTAGATGTGAAAGTTGCCGGGCGGATGTTGTTCAAGCGCGTGATGGGCAAGGCCAGCTTTGCAGCCATACAGGATATGAGCGGGCGAATTCAGCTCTATATTTCGAATGACCATACCGGGGAATCCGCGCATGAAGCGTTCATGATAAAAATAAAATCCTGACAAGACCG
>CAZBXE010000024.1:0-2485 GCA_964496125.1 uncultured bacterium
GATTGCTCTTCTTATTGCTGTTGCTCTTCATCATCATCTTCTTCATCTTCTTCTTTTTTTCTCCGCGCATCATCTCCATAAATTTATCGAAGCACCAATAAATTTATCGAAGCCCGAATAAATTTATCCGCTGTTAGAATTTGAGTTGTCGAAGGTGCTGAGAGTGGAAGATGATGATGATGATGATGATGATGATGATGATGATGAGGAGGAGGAGGAGGTGAAGAAGACGCGAAAAAAGGTCAATGAGAAGCAGAAACTGAACCCGGCTCCTACCCGAACTAACAACGCCAATCACAACAACCACCGCCTGACCACTGGGCCAACTGCAACCTCCTCCTCCTCCTCCTCCTCCAGCGGCATCTCAGTGGCCTCGTTCAATGTGCTGGCTGATGACTACACTTCCATACTTGGAGAGATAAACCCCAATCTCATCGACATTGAGAAGAGGTCCTCTGAGATCTGCTTTCCTTCTTATCCACTTGATGCTGATTCTGTTGTTGTTTGTTCACCTCCTCTCATCGAAGAAGATGGCGCAGCCATCAGCACAGAGTCTGCGCTTCTTGAAGACGCCTGACATTGAGTGTTGTTGAGTGTTGTGTAAGATGGGGAATGAGGAGATCTCCTCTATATCCATATTCCCTCAGCTTCGGCTGATAGAATCCCTCAAACCGATCGCATTCCTGAAGACAAAAAGCACATCCACTTTTCATCCACTCCCAACTCTGCCATGGTCTTCAAGGTTGTTGTTGGCTCATTGCTTGCATGAGGGCTTATCGGTGTGTGCAAGGTGTGTTGCTACAGCAGAGGGGTGAGCAGAAGGAGAGGATATGTGTGGTCAACACGCACATTCTCTTCAACTTCAAACGTGGAGACATCAAGCTGGGTCAGCTGCAGATGATGTTCGCAGAGGTCTACTGCTGGATCGGCGAGTTCCCTCGCTCATCGAGGATACCTGTAGTGTTCTGTGTGGATTTCAACCTCACACCAAACAGCCATTTAGCCTCATTCATTCTCAAAGGGAGAATTAACCACGCAAACTTGCTGGCACGTGGTATTCGACGGGACTCACAGCTTCTTGGCGAGGTAGTTCTTCAGCTTCTTCTTCTCCGCTTCGTGTTGAGACTCTACACAGGCCAGCCTCCTTCTTCAGCACCATTAAGACGAATCCCTATGTCGGATCCCTCGCCTCATCGATGTCAAGAGAGCCGAAGCCGATATTTAGCTCAGCAGCGCCTGACGGTCCTGAACGACTTTGAGGCCGCTCTGAGGCAGAAGGTGCCAAGTGTTCAAGCTTCGAGACGATCTGGGCTTCAAGCACTCTTCGCTCGTGCCCATTTGTCAGCACCACCTGGAGCCCCTCAACGTTGAGTCGTAGTTTCGAATTGTTCAATTTCGGCAATAAACCGTATTCTATCCACTCTCCTATTCTTCATTCCACCACCACTTTCTTTGTGTGTCGGCACTCGGCGGAGACAATCCCTGTGAAGATGGAAAGAAGCTCTGAAGTGGTTCGATGGCTTGATTTTCCTTTTATCTATCATAACAAGCTCAATAACATTCTTCGATTAATTGAGGGCCCCTAACCCTCTAAAACATAAGGGAATCAACGAAACAAACAAAAGCTAGCAGACTGGATGCAATGGAAACAGCCACATACCAAAAGAAAACAGATCCGAACACGGCAAACGAACGACAATAGTGGCCGTGCACCTTCCATGCATCGAACAAAACACAACATCAAGATACTACACATCGCCCCAACGCAAAGTATCCTCATCATTCGTAGGAATACTCTTGCCGTACTCATTCATGAAGCTGTCGAGATTGTCAGCATTGCCCACCGGCTTGGTGAAGATTCCACCCTTGGGAAAGACTCCTTTTTCCTTCACTCCCTCCAGCTCGCTAATCTGCTCAGTGGTCAGTTTCTCTTTCACATCCAGCCCCATCATCGCCAGCTGCTTCATGTCCTGGTGGGCAAATGTCCACCGAACACCCGGAGCTCCCCGATCGTAAAGCTCCGACACAAATTTCGTCTTGAATCGGGCTGCTGATGACTCCAAACGATCGAAGTCAATGAATCCAGCACGAAGGCGTCCGCTATCCTTGAAGAAGCAAATATTCGGCAGTCGGACGTCCTGATGAGCATATCCAGCATCGTGCAGCTGCTGCAATGCTTCTCGAACCAGCTTGATCACCAGAACGGGAAAACGATCAAAATGGTCCGGCTGGCAGATCCACCGCTCCCGAACTGCCACCCAACCGGCCAAATTACCAATGCGGCGCTCAACGTTGCCACCATAGAACTTGATGTCGAAGGTGTACAGAAAGGATTGATTGTCAGGAGCTGCTTTGGATTCGATGCGGTTTGGAGCGGAGTCGACATTCGGGACGGAAGGAGAGGTCGGCGAAGCATTGAGGTTCGGATTACTGACACCTTCGACCACGGCAGCAAGGTTCTCGGCGGCGCTCTTGGCTTCCTCGG
>CAZBXE010000025.1:0-2054 GCA_964496125.1 uncultured bacterium
GGTTCGGAGCAGAGAAAAGAATGAAACGATCACCCTTCTGAATATGAAGACGGTCGCAAAAGTATTCTCTAAACCCGAGTCTGGAAATTCTGTCGACGGTTCCCGAAGACCGGCCGAAGTCGATCTATGTGCTCGCCAGATTATTGGACAGGGATTCCAAAAATGTTCACACCGATGTGAGGTTCCTGACTGAGATTGGACTTTTGGATTTAAAATATTCGGGGAAAAAGCGAGAAGCAGTCGTTCCGGTAGCAAAATATTCGGGATTGGAGCTGGATTTGGCTGGGTAAGCCAGAACGCGAACCTCGTATGAACGCGCCTGAAAGCGCTGAGAGCCGAGGAAAGAAAGCTGTAGAGGTCGAGACAGGTCGCCTACTTAATTTCGTATCCCACGTCTTTTCGTGAAAGCCCTCGTGACTTGACATGCGAAACGCAAGCGTCAGCACTGACGAAAGTCGTGCTCGGTTACTGGGAAAAGAAGACCGCGTTGCTTGCAAATGCTTGCGAGGGGAAAATCGAGAATAGTAAATAGAGGAAATCTTTCGGCTTTTAGCCGAAGGATTCACTGCTGTCCGGTTTAATCGGTAAAAATAACAAGTAGTTGCGTAAGCGGTCTATCAAAGGCAGGGTTGACTTAAGCCTAAAACAAGCCTTCTGGGACGAGTTTGTAATAAAGAGTTTTTAGATGCGCTAGGTTTGCTTTAGATGAGAGTTCGCATGAAATTTCGTCCGCTATATCAGTGGCTAACTCATCGAAGGTGTTTGTTGTACCAGTAAGTATATAGCGGCCCTGTGGAGTTCTTTCAGCCGCTACTATCATATGGAAAGAGTCATGGCTTAAACCACTAATATCGTTAAGCGCATCGTACTGTTTTTTGGTAATGGAAAGGTTTTCCGTCTCTTCCAAAAGGCACCTTCTGTTCACAGAGCAATAAATTTGTTAAGGCTTCAAAATCATCGATAGTATGTGCTTCAGGCAATCTCTTAAAGATCTCCACCATCACAGCAAAAGGGTCCTTGCCATTGAGCTTGGCTGTAAGAGTAAGGCTATACAAGAGAGCAGAAGAATCTGCCCCCTCTGTCGTATTACAAAAAAGCCAATTGTTACGTCCAATAGCAAATGTTCTGATCACTCTCTCCACCCGACCATTATCCATACGTTGCGCCCATTTTCTAAGTACCGAGTAAGGTATTCCCATTCTCCAAGTAAATACCTAAGCGCAATCCCAATTTGGCTACTAGGTGGCACTTGTGGCTTGTGCTTTTGCGCCCAAGTTTTTAGTTGCTCTAGTATTGGAACATGCTCTTTTTTTCTTCTCAAATAACGTTGCTCTGGCAATAGTTCTTGCTGTTTGTACAATTCATCTAGGTCGTATAGAACTTGAAAAAGAATAAGAGCATGTTGTGCAAGACCTGTGCTTTTGGATGACGCCTTAACCGCATCATAAAACTTTCGCCTGGCGTGCATCATACAACCAAGGCGAGTAAGCCCATCTTCGTCGAGTTGGTAGTAACCTCGGTGTGCATCCGCCTGTAATGCCCCGTTAAAGCCTGCTACTAAGTTTTTAGCAATGCGACCAGCACCACTAATGTTGTAATCTAAAAGTACAATGCCCTTTTCTTGAGATCCCCTCACCCACATAAATGATTTTGTAGAAGCATCTCTGCCTTCTTCTTTAAGAACTTGTACGGTAGTGGCATCAATGCCCATATAACCACTCTCAAATAGCCTTTCCTCTAGGGAATTCCACAAGGGCCTAAGTTTTTCGCTTACTGAAATCAACCATCTTGCCATAGTACCTCGTGAGATAGTGACTCCGTGAAGAGTAAAAAGCTCTTCTAATCGGTATAGAGGTAGAGCCTGAAAAAACTTAGAAAAAACAATAAAAGATAAAAGCTCTGGTGTAGCAATTGTTTTAGGCAAAATAGATACAACGCGAGCTTTCTTTGGAGCAGTCTCGCAGCAACTAGAAACGTACTTCTTGGTCCTCTCTTCTCGAATCACCATACGAGCTGGGTAAGTGACAAGCTTCTCTACAACTTCTTCTTTGATT
>CAZBXE010000026.1:0-1978 GCA_964496125.1 uncultured bacterium
AGATTGATGTGTTCCCAGGGGATAGGAGAAGTCGCTTGATATCTAGTATGACGTCTGTCGCACCTGCTTGATCGCGGCCGCGATAGCTAGATCGCGTTGCTCCTCTTCTCCATCCGCGTTCCAAGCTGCGGAAAGGCACCCATAAGCGTACGCCTGGTCGAGCAGGCGACGCGGATCGACGTCCAGCGCACGAGAGAATGCGTCCGCCATCTGTGCAATGCGTCTAGGATCGAGACAAAGGTCGTCTCTGTCAGCCGGATCGTAGAACATATTGGCGGCGCCAAAGCCCACTTCACCGACCAGACCGACGGGATCTATCACCAGCCAGCCGCGACTGGAGAACATGATGTTTTCATGATGCAGATCGCCATGTAGCCCACGCAGTTCCGAGGCATTGCTCATCATTTGATCGGCTATAATCGCCGCGTGGACGTAGTCAGTTTGACAACCTGCGTTTTGATCATCGCGCGCCCGCTGAAACAAAGCTGCAAAGCGATCCCGGATCGGGAGAAGGGCAGAAGGCAGGGGTTCCTCAGATGCGGCATACAGCTTCGCCATTAGTTCCGCTGCAATTTCGGTCGCCTGGTAGTCGCCGTGCTCGGCAACGATGTGAGAGAGCATTCGCTCCCCGGCATATTCGAGCAACATCAGATTGTTCTCACGACCGAGCAACCGGACTGCTCCCCTCCCATTGCGCCATACCAGATAGTCGGCCCCGCGCAGTTCATCAGCAATGTCTTCTATAGGTTTCAATCCCTTGACGATTGCAGGAGTCCCGTCTGGCAATGAAACTTTCCAAACGAGGCTGGAAAAGGTGTCCGCAATGAGAACAGGTTGCGAAACGTGCCAATGAGCAGGAAAAACAGGCGGCATGAACATCAACCCCAAGTCAGAGGGTCCAATCGCAGATAGAAGGCAAGGCGTTCGCGGTCGGGGGCTTCGATCCCCAATACATTGAATAGGACAGCGAAGGCGCGCTCTGCTTCATCTGGCGCTGCCCAGTTCTCTTCGGCGTTAGCAATCATGAGTGCCAAATCGGCATAGCGATCTGCTGTTCCGAGCCGCCCAAGGTCGATCAGACCCGTGCATTGAAGAGTTTTAGGGTCCACCATGAAGTTCGGCATGCAGGGATCACCATGGCAAACAACCATATCGGTGCGCTCTTGGTCGAGCCGCACCGGTAGCTCTCGTTCGACACGAGCCAAAAGATCGAGCTGCGGCGTACTCTTGTCCTCGTCCGGTAAGAAGTCGGGATTGACGGCATTGCGGGACACCACATCAACGGCGCGTCCGAACATTCGCGACAGCCTGCGCTCAAACGGACATTGATCAACCGATAGGCTGTGAACAGCGCCAAGTTGCTGCCCCATTGACGGCCACGCTTTGAGCAAATCCGCTCCAGACAGATCAGCCGCCGGTACTCCCGGAATTGCCGTTATCACCAAGCATGCACCCTCCTGTTCCTCCTGCCAGTTGATGACCTCGGGGCAAGCCACACCTCGACCTTTGAGCCAAATGAGGCGGTCACGCTCTCCAGCGAGCTCACCGCGGCGGGAAGCAGGTGCGATTTTCGCGAAGGCATGCCCGTCACCACGTCGAAAAACAAAATCACCAGATTCTCCGCCTCTGACAGGCAACCAGTCAGAATGCGATTCACCAAAAAAAATATTAGTTCGATTCAATGGAGGTTCCTTCAGTTTTCTGATGAAGCGCGGAGGTGGCTCAACTTGCGAAAAGAAACGAGTTGCGACGTAAGTCCGAGAACATGCTTTCCATGGTCTCTGAGCTCGCCTTTGGGACCGACATATCGGTAGAGAGTGACGCGCTCGATGCCGAGTTCCTTGCAGAGATCGGAAACTGAAGTATCGCGCTGGGCCATGGCGGCTTGCGCGAGACGCACCTGAGCTTTGGTGAGCGCGAATTTTCGTCCGCCCTTGCGACCGCGCGCTCTCGCGGAGGCGAGACCCGCCATGGTGCG
>CAZBXE010000027.1:0-1105 GCA_964496125.1 uncultured bacterium
TGGGATCGTCGCGCTGCGTGGCTCATGCATGGGCTTCGACATCTTGATTCGGGTAGGCAGCAAGGTGGCATCGCCCACCACAACGGCTTCGCCCACATCGAGCGTCGGCAACACTTCCATCAGCCCTTCAAGGCTTTCTGGCAAGAGCTGCTTCACGACCGATTGGTCGGTCTTGTTGGCAAGACGCAAGCTGATAATGTTGCTGCATTGGCTGAGAATGGTCGTGCTGACATCCGAGGGGCGTTGGCTGACTACCATCAGGCCGACACCGTATTTGCGTCCTTCTTTGGCGATGCGCTCGAAGTTCTCCAAGGCTCGCTTTTCCAGCGGGCCGGTAGATGCCGCGCTACTGGGCAAGTAAAGATGAGCCTCGTCACAAACGATCACGATGGGATGCCGTGCATCACCGTCTTCTCCCGGACTGCTCCAGAACTGAATCTGGTAGATCAACCGCCCAACCAAGCCCACCACTACCGGCAGAATGTCGGAGGGAACCTCGGAGAAGTCGATGATCTTGATGCCGGGATTGACGTCATCCTTGACGTTGCCTGTGCCGAGCAACTTGTTAGCCAAGACGTGCAACGCTTCGTAAGCCTCGTATTCCTCAGGCGCTTGATACATGAACGCATAACGACGGTCGTTCATCTTGGTCTTTAAGCGGATGAGAAAGCGCGAGAGCTTGCCGTTCAACGGGCCTTTTTCGGTTTTTGGCTGTCCCTTGCGAGGACCGCTTGCATACGTTTCCCCGGTGTCGATGGCTTCATCGTTCTTGTCGTCCAACGATTTGACAAGGTCGCCAAGCCGATAAGGAACAGGTGTATCGACCGTAAATCCTTCAAGCAGTTCTGGCTTGCCAATCGCGGAAATGGCAGCGCGTTTCATTTCAATGACTGAATCCATCAGTGCCAGCGCCTGATTCGGGGCATTGTCACCGGAACGATCCACAAACACCGACTGCATCTCGTCGTAGGTCAGCAGCCAGAAGGGCAAGAAGATTGCGCCGTCATTCTTGGCCTTGATGTCACCAATGCCTGCGATGCGGTAATGCGAAGCGAACTTCATGCTCGAATATTCGCCATGCAGGTCGAGCACAACAATGTTCGCG
>CAZBXE010000027.1:1115-1829 GCA_964496125.1 uncultured bacterium
ACTGCTCCAGAATGGAAGCCACGGTGAAGGATTTTCCCGACCCCGTGCTACCAAGCAGCGCTGCGTGCCGCTGGAACAGCTTGTCTCCGTCGATATAGGCGCTGGCCTTGCCGTCCAGCGTGTAGGTTCCGACCTTGAGCGGGGCGACCGCATCCGTCTTGGACGATGTGCTCAAGATGCCCATAAAGTCTTCGAGGGATTTCTCCTCGATAGGGAACACGGGCCGGTTGATTTCGGGCAGGATGAAAACGGCCCGTGTGAAGGTGTCTTTGCGCTGCCCGTCACGGGCACGATAGGTACCGACCAAGCTGATCGACACGCCATTTTCCTCTTGGGACACGCCCGCCAGATCGGGAATTCCTTCGCCCTCCGAAAGGATTGGCAACTCGACCGGGTGACGCCAAACGCGCTCGATGATGCCGATGAGCCACTCGTCCCCCATCGACTGGATAGCGACCAAGCGACCGACGCGCGCCTTTTGCAGACGCTGCCCGTCGGTCACGCGCACGGTGATTCGTGAGGTTTCGACACTGCGGACTTCGCCCAAGGATTGTTCTTCGGTGAAATTGAAAATACTCATCGCCGCCTCACTCCAGGAATTTCTTCAGGAAATCATCAAGCTGCCATAACGGCTCCGCGGATTGCAGCGTTTGCCCTTTCCAGTGACAAACCGCCCCGTCGCCCGACTTGAACAGGGCGATCAGATGGGCGTGG
>CAZBXE010000028.1:0-1825 GCA_964496125.1 uncultured bacterium
GCCTTGCTTATTTGTTGCGCTCTGAAAATGGAATAAATTTAGGCATTCAAAATGTTTTTCAATTGCATCTTTTGTCTGGTTCAGTAATGATAGGGGCATCGATTGCGCATTTTTTATGGCATGTGCCGTATTATTTGGCCTACTTCAAAAAGAATTGAAGTGTTATAAAAAAGTTGAGCCCCGAATTGCTTCGGGGCTTTGTGTTTTTGGAGGTTAGTGGATATCGTGTTTGGAGGAGTTTGAGTGTGTTTCTTGTTTGCGCTTGTTGGTTTCGTGCCAGTTGGCGTTCTCATTGAACCTTGACCTGTTTTCAATTTTTTTAGAAAGGGCAAGGTTTGTGCAATGGTTGTCGATGGCATTCTGGTTTTCTGCTGTTGCAAATGGTTTCATCTTTCCTCCTGATGTTTTGGTCTGCGGCCTTTGCCAGCAGCCATTCTCTTTCTGAATTGGGCGATGGCCTTGTCGATGCGGCCGGCGCGGAAGTCAGTGCTGATTGCCCCATAGAGCATGTCGCTCGTTTTGAGGAACTTGTCAAAGTAGCTGTTGAGATTTTCCTGGAGCTTGGTGTAGGCTTCGTCGCAATCCGTGTTGTGTGGCAGGGAAATAATTTCATGCGTTGTAAGCCTTGCCAAGTTTTCCGCGTCATCTTTGTCCCCGAGGTGATAGCGTGTAATATAAGCCTTTTTGACATTTTCCCTAGCATAGTCTTGCGACTCCTGCGTAGTGGTAAAATATTCAATCTGGCGAATGCTTATCGGGGAATTGCTTGCTGCCTTTAGGCCAACTGCAAACAAGTAGACATTTTCCATTTTTACCTCCGTATTTAACTGTTAAGTATACTTATATTATAGCATATAATTCTTAAAAAGTCAATCAACGAAGTTGCTAATAAAATCAAGCCTGAATAGGCTTAGATTTTATAGCAACCCCGTGCGAATGTAATGAGTTATACGGGGTCAAAGAATCCATGGATTATCGGGTCAAGCCCGATAATGATAGAAAAAGAGGTGTCGTCCTCGCCCACCTAACTTGTCATTCCCGCGAAAGAGGGAATCCAGGAATTACGTTTGCCATCTTTTAATTTTTATGTTTAGATATTAAAAGTGTATGAAAATATCGTTTTTGGCAAAAAAGCCGCAAAAAAAGGAAATCGCGCTTTTGCAATTAGGCGCCCAAAAGGAAAATTTTGTTTTCGTTTCCCGCTATGGAGAAAAAGTTGTTTCCATTGGTGTGCCGGATCGCGAGAGAGTCAACTTGCGTGGCTTCCACTTGTTGGCGCGCAAGATCGTTTCGTTCTGCAAGCAAAATCGCGTTAAGTTTCTATATCTTGATTTTGGGGACTTTAAGTTTCCTAATTTAGATTTAACCCCTTACGATACTGGCAGAATCCTGGCGGAAAACTTTGTGATTGCTAATTACGAGTTTATTAAATATAAGACTGACAAAAGCGGCTTTACGCTGATGAAAGAAGTTTATATCGGGGACGAAGTCAGCAAGGAGGCGCGCAAGGGCTTTGCTGATGGCGTTATTGTTGGGCAATCGGTTAATGGTTGCCGAGATTTAGTAAACACACCTGGAGGCGAGCTTACGCCAAAGTCTTTAGCTGATCATGCCAGAGCCATTTCGCGCGCTTATAAAAAAGTAAAAACAACAGTAATCGGACAGAAAAAAGCCGAAGTCATGGGCATGGGCGGGCTTGTTGGCGTTTCTAAAGGTTCCAGTGAAGAGGCGCAATTTATTATCATGGAGTATTGGGGCGCAGGCAATTCTAGCAAACCAGTTGTTTTAGTCGGCAAAGGCGTGACCTTTGATTCTGGCGGTATCA
>CAZBXE010000029.1:0-1140 GCA_964496125.1 uncultured bacterium
GAATCGTCGTTTTGAGTTTAATCGTTTTACTGATTGGTTTTTATCGGTTTTTCGGTTTTTGCGGTCCCGGTTTTTGCGCTTAGCTCGGCGGGAATAGTTGATTCATAAACCTCTCGTCTTGAAGATGCTCACGAATGAATTTGATGAGCCCGCTTCTTGTCATTATCTCCATGTGTGACACGAAATAATCACCGGACAATCCTCCGAGATTATAGCGACGATTGACAAACATATTGCACCGATCCAGCGGTTCTGGCTCCGATTTCCTCTTTCCATCCTCACTGTACGCGACTGCCCACAACCGTTGATCCGGGACAACAAGGATCGGAATAACCATTGAGCGCGTTATGGATGTCATTGCGCGACAGTCATCATATGCGCGTTTAACAAGAGCATGCGCGGAAGCGAGGCATTGACCCCATTTCGAAAACACGTCCGAGTCATTTGCTACGATTGCTCCACTTTTATCACGACCGATCTGCGCAATATCTTTGACGACAAGCCCCCCCGCCCTGTACAGACTGAAACCGTCTAATACCTCGAAAACTTTCCTCTCTGATTGAAATTCAGCCATCGAGCGTGTGAATACGTCCATAGGCAAGTGTTTCGCAATAATATTGTGAAAGCTCTCGCTCTTATGGCGTGGAACGCAAGTAACTAGTAACGGGAAGTTGGGCTTTACGTTTTTGCATTCGATTGCCAAATGCACCGTATACCCAGCCGCTTGCTTGAGTGCTCGAATGTCAAACTCACGCAAAGTACTGGTAATAGGGTCTTGATACAAACCTCCGTGCTCGCATTCAAAATCGCAGCCGCGAAGCATTTGCAATGTGTCGAGTTCGAAATGCAAGTCGGAATACCCGTCGAGATATTCCAGCATGTCTTCGCTGCCGATTTCCGTATCACTAAGCTTCGCCATCTCTCCCCCAAAACGGTTGTTGCCTAACTCTTGACGAATCTATTGCGAAAACTGCGAAAACTGGGACAGATTTATTTTCCGAAAACTGGGACAGATTTATTTTCTACAACGCGTTACCAAGTTGTTCAGCACCTGCACTATTCCTGGGCTTTCACCCCGACCACGATCACCCCCCACCTCACCGCCCCCCAATCCCCACAAACTCCCGCCGCTGCGGTCCC
>CAZBXE010000029.1:1150-1778 GCA_964496125.1 uncultured bacterium
TTGTTTGCTTGAACAGAAATAAATTGCCCGGATATTTTGCGGATATTTTGGGCCAGCGCAAAGGATATTTCGGGTCCGAGTAAAAACTAATATCCTGCCTCCGCCTACCTGACGCCGGCATTCTTGTCGTGCTTCAACCCTGACTACGATTACCCCCGCCTCACCGCTCCCCAATCCCCACAAACTCCCGCCGCTGCGGTCCGGTGTACAACTGCCGTGGGCGCGCGATCTTGTGGCCGGGGCTTTCGATCATTTCGTTCCATTGCGCGATCCAGCCGGCGGTGCGCGCGAGGGCGAAGATGGCGGTGAACATGGAGGTGGGGATGCCGAGCGCGCGCAGCACGATGCCGGAATAGAAATCGACATTCGGGTACAGGCGCTTCTGGATGAAGTACTCGTCTTCCAGCGCGATCTTCTCCAGCTTCAGCGCGATCTTGAACAGCGGGTCGTCGTGCAGGCCGAGTTCGTCGAGCACTTCGTGGCAGGTCTGGCGCATGATCGATGCGCGCGGGTCCATGTTCTTGTAGACGCGGTGGCCGAAGCCCATGAGCCGAAAACTGGAAGACTTGTCCTTGGCGCGGTTGACGAACTCGCCGATGCGCGAGATGTCGCCGATCTCTTCCAGCAT
>CAZBXE010000030.1:0-1160 GCA_964496125.1 uncultured bacterium
GCCGAGATGAAACAGAAGCTCAAGGGCTTGTTCAGCGGGGGCATGAAAGGGCGCACGCTTTATGTCATCCCGTTCGCGATGGGAGCGCTGGATTCGCCGCTGTGCAAGATCGGCATCGAGCTGACTGACTCGGCTTACGTTGTCATCAACATGCGCATCATGACGCGCATGGGCGGGGCGGTGCTGGAGAAGCTCGGCGCGGACGGCGAGTTCATTCCCTGCATGCATTCGGTGGGCGCGCCGCTGCAGCCCGGCCAGCAGGATGTGCCCTGGCCTTGTGAACCGGATGTGTCCCGCAAACATATCGTCCATTTCCCGGAGGAGTTCTCGATCTGGTCCTACGGCTCGGGCTACGGCGGCAACGCGCTCCTGGGCAAGAAGTGCCTGGCCTTGCGCATCGCGTCGGCGGCGGCGCGCGAGGAAGGCTGGCTGGCCGAGCACATGCTGATTCTGGGGGTGGAGTCGCCCACAGGTGAAAAGACCTACGTCGCGGCGGCCTTCCCTAGCGCCTGCGGCAAGACCAATTTCGCCATGATGAAGCCTCCCCCCCCCCTTAAGGGCTGGAGAATCTGGACCATTGGCGATGACATCGCCTGGATGAAGCCGGGGGCCGACGGCCGTCTTTACGCCATCAATCCCGAGGCGGGCTACTTCGGCGTCGTGCCCGGCACGAACTCGCAGTCCAACCCGGCAGCGGTCGAAACGATCTCCCGGGATACCGTTTTCACGAACGTCGCGCTCACGCCCGAGATGGATGTGTGGTGGGAAGGCAAGGATGGTCCTCCGCCCAAGGAGTGCCTGGACTGGAAGGGCAACAAGTGGAGGCCGGATTGCCGGGACAAGGCCGCGCACCCCAACAGCCGCTTCACGGCCCCGATGCAGAACAATCCTCTGCTGGCCCCGGAGGTCAACGATCCCAAGGGGGTGCCGATCAGCGCGATTATCTTCGGGGGGCGGCGGAGCGACACCATGCCACTGGTTTACCAGGCGTTCAACTGGGTGCACGGGGTGTATGTTGGCGCGACCCTGGGCTCGGAAATGACTGCCGCGGCGTTGGGCGGCGCCGGCCAGGTGCGCCGCGATCCGATGGCCATGCTGCCGTTCTGCGGCTACCACATGGGCGACTATTTCCGGCACTGGATCAACATGCACAAGGTCAT
>CAZBXE010000030.1:1170-1741 GCA_964496125.1 uncultured bacterium
CATCAAGCACCCCCCGCGCATCTTCCATGTCAACTGGTTCCGCAAGAGCGGGGAGGGAACCTTCCTCTGGCCCGGCTTTGGCGAGAACATGCGCGTGCTCAAGTGGATTGTGGACCGCTGCCAAGCCCGCGCGGATGCTGAGGAAAGCGCGCTGGGCTGGGTGCCCAAGCCCGACAGCCTGGATCTGACCGGCCTGGCCAACTTCTCACCCGCGCGATTCGAGCAGGTCCAGGCGATTCACGAAGAGGAATGGCGGCGCGAGATCATGTTGCAGGAAGAGATGTTCATCAAACTGAATTCACGCTTACCGAAGGAACTGATCTTCCAGCGCGAGCTGCTCCTGGCCCGCTTGTAGCGGGCCCTCCCGACGATGTCAGCCGTTCGGCCCGCGCTTCAGCGGACATCCCGCCCGGACCCCCCGGGTCAGGGTAAGGTCCCGCGCCCGCCAGACCCGGGGGCAGAGACAAAGAATCCCCGAGAGCCGCAAGGGCCCGCGGGGATTTTGAAGAGGAAACTCCGATCTTAATTCGTGGCTTCATCAGCCTTCGGGCTTTGCAGGGCGGCTTGTTTG
>CAZBXE010000031.1:0-1627 GCA_964496125.1 uncultured bacterium
GAACCCGGCCAACCGCTTTTGGCCACGCGCCCCTATCGCGCGCCGCACCACACGATCAGCGACCCTGGCCTGGTCGGCGGCGGCTCGCCACCTGGCCCCGGCGAGATCAGCCTCGCCCATAATGGCGTGCTTTTTTTGGATGAGCTTCCGGAGTTCAATCGCCGCACGTTGGAGGTGTTGCGGCAGCCGCTGGAGGACGGCCATGTGACCATCAGCCGTGCCCTGGCGACCACGACGTTTCCGGCCGAGTTCATGCTCATTGCCGCGCTCAATCCGTGCCCGTGCGGCTATCGGAGCGATCCGCGCCGCCAGTGCAACTGCAGCGTGCCGCAGATCGAAAAGTACATGAACAAGATCAGCGGCCCGTTGGTGGACCGGATCGATCTGCATATTGAAGTCCCCGCCGTTCCGTTCAAGGACTTGGCCGAAGGCCCCCCTGGCACCTCGAGCGCCGCGATGCGGGAGCAGGTCGTGGCCGCTCGCCGCCGCCAGCAGCAGCGTTTTGCCGGCACGCGCACCCGTCAGAATGGCCAGATGAGCCACCGGCAAATCCGCGAACACTGCAAACTCGACACGGCTTGCATGAACATGCTCAAAGCCTCGATGGCCGAACTGGGCCTCTCCGCCCGGGCGCATGACAAAATCCTCCGCGTCGCCCGCACGATCGCCGATCTGGAGGCAAGCGACGTGATCCAGACGCACCATCTCAGCGAAGCGATCAACTACCGGATGCTGGATCGGCAGTTGTGGACGTGAGGCGATGTTCGTCTCTTGGCGGCGTGAAGATTAGAATAGTATGGCGTACTTCCACTTTCTTTGGACTGACAACACCATTGCTCATTTGCTTGAACATGGTGTAAGCCAGGATGACTTCGAACGTGTCGTAAACCAACCGGAGCGTCGTGGTCAAAGCCGCTCCACGGGCAGGCCGTGCTGCTGGGGTGAGACAGCCGACGGGCGTTACCTGCTTTGCGTTTACGAACACATTGACGCATTGACGTTAGTTCCGATCACGGCCTACGAGGCTTCTCGCCCCAGCCGGTAGCTCTCATTGCGAGGATAAACCATGAGTGAATACTCCATTCCCGACCAATTACTGCTACAACTTCCGGAAGACCGTAAAGCTATTGAGCAGGAATTGTCAGAACTGACAGAGCGCGATGCGCGAATGCACGAGGCGGCCTCGGAGCAGACGCTTTCAGGGCACCTGCGACAAGCGATCCATCGTAGTCGCCAGCCACTGAGCGAGATTGCCCGGCACGCCGGAATTTCGACGAGGATACTTTGCGATTTCCTCGAGGGAGAGCGAACGCTCCGCTCGGACGTGCTCGATCGCCTGACCGAGGCGGCCGGCGTGACCGTCTCTCTGGCCCGCGGCGCCGGGCATTGAGCGCCCATAGTTGATCCTCGTTTGAACGATACGATCAACGGCCGGATGCCGGCGCGATAGTTGTTGACGTAATCAGTACCAGCCGAAAAACGGGGAGACCAAGCCATGGCACAGAAACGAATCCTGATGATCGTGGGAGACTTTGTCGAGGACTATGAAGTCATGGTCCCGTTTCAGATGTTGTTGATGGTGGGGCATGAAGTGCATGCCGTCTGCCCGGACAAAAACGCGGGAGAG